>JAMOUW010000090.1 GCA_027067955.1 Thermaceae bacterium | reverse complement strand
CTTATGCATTCCCCATTCACCGCCGCACCCGGCTCACGTCCTCGGCGCCGCGGTGGATCCGTCGGAGCCCTTTCTTACCGCGGTTCAAAGTGAGCCAACCGCCGCCGTACCACCAGGCGAAGGCGTGCAGGTCGGCGTAAGCGAGCTGACTACCCCTCACCTCTCCAGCCACGTGCCGAGCGCTACGCGATGCTTGCGGGTAGATCAATCCCACAACCAGGGGAACGATCTCATTCGGCGAGATGACGCGGTCGCGCACTCTAAGCGCTGGAATCATGGTTCACCACGCGAGTGTCCAGGGATCGAAGATGAGCTTGTGGAGGTTGTCTTTAGTTAGGGCACTGTCCAAGACCACTCGCGCAGGAGCCTGATTCTTTAAATTGTTTGTTCCGTAGTACCACCCGAGGCCAAAGGTCAAAAAATCTCCGACAATGCTCTGGTCAAAGACAACGGTGTCCGTTTTTCGTTGCCGACTTCCAGCAACGTAGTCCTGGAAGGTGTAGCTCACCCTAGCCTTCCAGTTCTGGTATTGGCTGTCGTCGTAGCTGGTAGAGAGCGCAATGTCATGCAGGATGGCGTAGTTGTAGATAGTGCTATAGCCACGCGCAAATTCATCGATAAAGTGGATGTCGTCCTTCTCGTAACTTGGATTGCCCAGTGTGAGAAGGAATTTGCCCGTCAAAGTCCCCAGGTTGGTAAGCGCGATGGATACGGTCTGAGCGGTAACCGGGGCCAGCTGAATGCGAATCGTATAGATGAGCCTTAAGCTCTGATCTTGGTCCAGGGTAAGAACCACCGGCTGCCCGCTTCCATCCCGAAAGAGCTCTTTCACGGCCAGTTGAGACCCGGAGACGCTTTCCGGACTGAAACCCCATTCCCCCAGATTCCGGCCGCCTACCTGGGTAGCCGAAAACTCGCGCACTCGCTGCTGGTCGTAAACGCCGTCCGATACGCGAGTAAGTGCGTCCTGCTCTCCCGCGGGTACCGCGTTTGTACGGGCCACCTCAGCGGCAAGGGTTTTGTCCGAGGTGGTAGGCGCGGTGGTTCCAGTTCCCACGGCTGCGTAGTTGTTTAAAGCCAGAAAGCCGTATCGAGCCGTTAGCTCATAGGCGTTGTCCAACACGAGGTTGTGCTGCTCGCTCACGCGGTCAGGGATCCAGCGTCGAGCCCGGCCGCGCCCGCCCGGCCCAAAAGAAAGCCTGTCTTTGTAGTGGCCGATCTCCCATCGCAAATACTGCGGCTTAACGTCCAGAGAAATCCTAGGGGGTGGCGGTCGCCGCTCCCGCAGCACCATACGGGCCAGCGCGACACTTTTCCCACCTATCTGCAATTCAAGCATCGACATAACTTCCTCCAGAAGGGGCTCCGAGTTGAGCCGTTCCAAGCGAGTCCACACCGTAGGGGCTTTGCGTGAGGTTCACCACCACGACCACCAAGGCGTACGTGCCCGCGTCAGGCGCAGCGAGCTGGGCCGTTCCCAAACCATCGGTCCCCAGGCCCTGGGCGACCACCACCGGGTAATAGACGCCCGAAGCAGGCGCTGCCAAGCCTGCCGTTCCAAGAGCGTCGGTTCCAAGGTCCTCGACGGCCACAAGGGGTAAATAGGTTCCGGCTGCCGGCGCGGAAAGGTTGGCCACCCCGAGCGAGTCCGCCCCTAGGTCGCGAACCACCACGACCGGCCAGTAGATGCCCGAGGTCGGGGCAGCGAGGCTTGCTGTGCCGAGGTCGTCCTCGGCGCGGACGGGGTAAAGGTCGGAGCGGAGGACTAGCCCGGTGCCGTCCGGATCGCTCGCAAGCGAGCCCAGGAGCTCGAACTGGTAGGGGAGCACCACCCCCTGGTCCAGGATCGCCTCTTCGGCGAAGGTCTCGACCGTGTGGACGGTCTCGTAAAGTTCCCGCTGCACCCGCATGACGAGCGTTTTCCGGTCCGGAGCGAGGTGGAAGAGGAGTACATCGGAGTCAGGCACGTGGTTGCCCACGGTCGCGTCCATTACCAGGACCGGGTCCACCCCGGGCCAGGGACCGCGCATTACGTACTGCTGTCCGACCGGGTCCCACTGGCGCACCCAGACCTCGCCTTCGTGCTCGTAGGCCACCACGTGGCGGGCGGCCTGGTCGAAGGCGAGGGCGAGGTGGCGCACCTCCTCTACCGGGTGCACGAGGTCGGGTATGGGGATCTCGACCCATTCGGCGGCCCCGGGATCGCCGCCGATCGCCCAGGGCGCGCCGCCCGCCTGGGCCTGGAAGAGCCGGAGACGCCGCTCCCGCCGGTCGAGGAGCGCGAGCCAGGCGTAGCCGAAGAGCTCCTCGAAGGTGCCGCCGCCGGTAACCGCCATGACCCGGGGACCCCGGGCCAGGGCGATCTCGGCGAAGTAACCCCTGCCCCTTCGGCTGACCTGCGGCTCAAACCTCACGGTGCGGGCACCTCCCGGCGGTAGCGCGGGTTCTCGAAGGCCTTCTTGGCGGTCTCGGCAAGCTTGAACACAAGCCAGAAGGCACCGGCGGCAAAGCCTAGGTAAAAAAGCCAGCCGTACTCGCGCCGCTTCACGAAAACCCCCTCATTGCGCGAGCACCTGGACGCTCACCGGCCCCTCGCCGGCATCTCGGATCTCCAGGGCGTCGTAAAACCACGAGGGGCTCAAAGTGGTGCCGCTTGGAAGTAGGTACTCGATCTGCTCCTCGGCCTGTCCGTCGGCGCGAATGAAGACGAGCAGAGCCTTTGTGTCGCCGTAGTTCATGATCTCGCCCCGGGTCGCGGGCTTCCCAAGGGCGGCAGCCACGTTGAGCCGCACCCCGGAGGTGTCCTCGGCGCGGTACACGAAGGGGAGCCTGCGGGGATCGTGCGGTGGCACGTCCCGCACCGGAAGCCCGTGCTCGTAGGCCAGCATGCGCTCCAACGCGGCCAACGCATCGGTGATGCGATCCAGTTTTCCTTGCAGCCAAGACAAGATCTTACGGACCTCCGGCGAGTTTAAGAGCTTCGAAAGCTTGCTCAGATCAAAGCCAAACATGGCTCACCTCGCCCAGGCCTCGGCGCAGGCCCCGGTGCTACACCCTTTGGAGGTTTCGATGGCGCCGAGGGGCGCGACCTCGGCTCCGGCGCCTTCCTGCCGCTGGATGTACGCAAGCGCCAAAGCCAAACCGCCCCCGATCACCGCGTACGCGGTCACGGCGCCAAAAGTCCACCAGAAACCCCTCTTGAACTCTCGGCTTGGGCGAAACCGCGAACGTTCGGACGAACCTGGCATGCTGCCTCCTTTCAACGATTGACGCAGGGGAGTTTTTTATAGTTGCTCTCCGCCCACTTTTTAAGCGGGATCGTCCACAGTCGCGTGGCCTTCCAGTCTTTGATGGCCACCTCGTCCTTCGAGTATTTCCACCCCGAGTACTTGTTCAACCATTGCACGAGAAGGTCGAGCATGGCCGCGCCATCCGGATGGCTTCCTGCTGCGTAAAGCCCGTAGAAGATCTCGGGGGGATAGGTTTTTAAAGCATCCTCGATGATGCGCTTGGCCTGAAGTTCGTAACCCTCGATGGATCGACCCCTGCGCTGATCCATGAGAGCCTGCGGCAGAAGCCGCACGAGCCGTCCCCGAATGGCGCGCACCTCGTCGAAGACCCCGTTCATGTAGGCATTGCGGTCAATTTTTTCCATGTCCAAAAGTAGATTTGCGATCAACCGGTTCTGCGCGCCGGACGTTTTGCATACCCGATCCGCGAACCCAAGGGCGTCTTGAAGCCCCTTTCGGGTTTTCCAGCAATGCTTTCGAATGTAGAACTTGACAATCTCCCGCGGCTTCGAGGTCCCAGGGTTCCCGCCGTATTTCAGCGGTAAAGAGGAGATTAGGAGTTGCCAACAGTTGCCTTCAGACAGCTCACCCGGTGGATCCTGGTTCGACGGACCGGGTTTTGAAGAAACTTGGGCCGGGCGCGCCGCGGGGTTTGGAGTCTGCTTAACCGATTTCACTGGTTCCGTGCGCCGATGTTTATCCGGGACTGGAATCGGTGAGATGGGCGACGGCTTCGTAAGAGACGGTGTTTTAGGCGCTTGCGACGTGCGTACGGGTGCGGTCTGAGACGCGGTGCTCGCTTCTGAGGGCGATTTAGAGACGTGGTCTTTTTCGCGCAGCGAGCTTGCAATCCACCAGGCAATGCCCGCGCTGATTGCCGCGCTGATAATGAGCCAGAACATGCGGGTCCCCCCTTGATGGTCCTTACTTGGCACTGTTGGCCCCTCTTGCGCTTGGTTTTGGGGTCAGCGAAGCCTTCTGCTCGTACTGAGGCCGAATGCGAGTCAGCGCCGCCTCGATCATCTTGATCGCGGTGTCGCGTTTTAATCCGGGCGCCAGTTCGTCGAGAATGCGAAGGGCGTCCTCGAGTTTCCGCTTGGCACGAACCTCCGGGGGAAGGTCCTCGGCGCGGCGGTAGCGCTCTTCGACGGCCTGCACGGCCTGTTCGGCGGCCTTAGGCACGTGCTCGTTCAGCCAGTGCTCGAACCTGCCGCCGAGAATGCGCAAGATCTTGGCGAGCACAGGCCCCACACCGGGAATTGCC
>JAMOUW010000089.1 GCA_027067955.1 Thermaceae bacterium | reverse complement strand
TAAAAGAGCCCGCCGGGCCGGGATGGCGGAATCGGTAGACGCAACGGACTTAAAATCCGTTGGGGGTTTCCCCCGTGCGGGTTCGAGTCCCGCTCCCGGCACCAACCCCCGCCAAGCGCGGGGGTTTCGCCTTGCGGGAACGGGCGCCGCTACGAGCTTCCTGGAGACGGGAAGCCGGCGATCTGGAATCGGCACGGGCCGTCTGGCTCGCGCAGCTGCCCTAAGGGAAGATGAAGGAGATGGAGCAGAACAACAAAAGACCAGCCACGGCTCGGTGACACAGCCTGGACCCCAGCTTTCGTTGATGTGACGAAGTCTCGCCGTGAGCGCTTATTGGCAGCCGACGAACTTGTTGCCAGCAGCATGACTAAACAACCTCGCCGGTCCATTCATTTTCGTCATTCCAGCCAGGCAGGTCGTAGACCTGCGCGAGCTGGACCCCCCTGCGCGCGAAAGCGGGGGATCCAGATAAAGCCCGGTGGGCGCTTTGTTTTTGTCTGGCGGCTTTTAATAACACTCCCCTCGGGGAGGTGGTTGCGAAGCAGCCGGAGGGGGGTTTTGCCATTAGGTTTTCGTATCCCCGGACGAGGCGGCACCCTGCCGCCGGGATCCGGGGTCCATGCTGTACACAACGCCGAGATGGAGACGCCTTTAACGGGTCCACCACAAGCTACCAACTACTCGCCACAAGCCGCCTTTATTCGTATCCCCGGGCGACCGAGGCTGGTTGCCGAGGGAGATCCGGGGTCCATGCTGTACAGAAAGCCAAGATTTCGTTGCCGTCAATAAAGTAATGAATTGATAAAAAGCTGGTGCCGAAGTCGCAAACTCAACCGTGGAGTTTGGGCGCGGCATGGGCCCCGGCTCGCGCGGGTCAAAGTGACCCGCTTGGCCGGGGACACAAACTACTTTCTTTCCCGTAACAAAAGCCGTATCCCCGGACGAGGCAACCGGAGGTTGCCGGGATCCGGGGTCCATGCTGTGCGATAAGCCGAGATTGGGGTGCTGCCGACTGGCCTACTACAGGCTACTTACCACAGGCTACATGCCACAGGCCATAAACCGCGCTGTTACCACGCACTAGGTACTGCATACTGTGAACCGCTTCATTCGCGACGACCTAACCGTGGGGTCCGGGCGCGGCATGGGCCCCGGCTCGCGCGGGCTTCGCCCGCTTGGCCGGGGACACGAAATGCTTCTTTTTTTCTCCAGCCCGAAGACGTATCCCCGGGCGAACCCGCGAAGCGGGTGAGACCCGGGAGCCTGCCCTGAACTTGATTCAGGGTCCATGCTGTACAGAAAGCCGGCGTTTCGTTGCTGTTAACGGCCCCACCACAGGCTACAAGCCACCCACCACAAGCCGCCTTTATTCGTATCCCCGGGCGACCGAGGCTATTAGCCGAGGGAGATCCGGGGTGCATGCCGGGCGGCAAGCCAAGGTTGCGTTGCCGTTAACGGCCCCACCACAAGCTACAAGCCACCCACCACAAGCCGCTTTTATCCGCATCCCCGGACGAGGCGGCATTTTGCCGCCGGGATCCGGGGCCTGCTCCGAGCTTGGTTCAGGGTCCATGCGATACGCAGAGCCGATGTTTCGTTGCCGCTGACACCCCTACCACAGGCCACGGGCTACAGGCTACAAGCCGGGCGGGACACGGGCCCGCCCCTACGACGCACCACCAATCACATACTGTGCACTGATTTTCGCAGGCCACGGGCCACGTTGTTCCACCTACGCTCCAGAACTCCCTCCGTCGCTCCCGGCCAAAACCCGCACCCATCCCCACGCCTTTTCGCTGGCACGCCGGAAAACCGTGATACGCTGGCGATGATGATCGCCCTCAACGACGAACAAAAAATGGTGCTGGAGATGGTGCGCCGCTTCGCCCGCGAAGACCTCATGGAACTGGCCCCCGAGTACGACAAGCGCGGCGAATACCCCTGGCCCCAGCTGCGCAAGATGGGTGAACTCGGTCTTTTGGGGATGAACACACCCGAACGATGGGGCGGCACCGGGCTGGACGCGGTCACCTGGGTCCTGACCATGGAGGAGATCGCCGCCGCCGACCCGTCGGTGGCCGTGATTTTTTCGGTTACCTCGGGCCTGCCCCAGTACATGCTGCTCAAGTTCGGCACGGACGAGCAAAAGGAAAAGTATCTGCGCCCCCTGGCCGAGGGCCGCTGGATTGGCGCCTTTGCGCTCACAGAAGCCTCGGCGGGCTCCGACCCCAAGGGGCTCAAGAGCACGGCCGACCGGGTGGACGGCGGCTACCGGCTCTCGGGCGTGAAGAGCTGGATCACCTCCGGCGGCCAGGCGCAGCTCTACGTGATCATGGCCCGCGCGCCCGGGGGCATCACTGCCTTTCTGGTGCCGGCCGGGGCCGAGGGGCTGTCGTTTGGCGAGCCCGAGGAGAAGATGGGCCTGCATGCCGCCCACACCACCGAGGTGCGCATGGACGGCATCTTCGTTCCCGACGAGGACCGCCTGGGCGAGGAGGGCAAAGGGCTCCACCACGCCCTCGCCGGACTCGACTCCGGGCGGCTGGGCATCGCCGCGCAGGCGGTGGGCATCGCCCGCGCCGCCTTCGAGATCGCCCGCGATTACGCGGACCAGCGCGAGCAGTTTGGGCGCAAGATCCGCGAGTTCCAGGGGGTCTCGTTCAAGCTGGCGGAGATGGCCACGGCCATCGAGGCCAGCCGGCTGCTGGTACTGAACGGGGCTATGAAGAAGCAGGCGGGCGGGCGCTTCACCCGCGAGGCCAGCATGGCCAAGCTGATGGCCAGCCGCACTGCCGTCGACGTGACCCGCGAGGCAGTGCAGATTCTCGGCGGCAACGGCTACGCAGTCGACTACCGGGTGGAGCGCTACTACCGCGACGCCAAGATCACCGAGATCTACGAGGGAACCTCGGAGATCCAGAAGATCGTCATCGGCCGCGAGCTCTACCGTTAAGCCGTTTACGTAGCGGTCGCTTCCGCAGCATCATCGCTCACTGCCGACTCCGACTCGGCATCCCTAATTGCGCGCACGATCGAGGGCCACAGCCATAGCAGCGAAGCGGCGATGAGAAGCCCGGAAATGACTTTGAAAATCACAGCAAATGACAGCGTCTTGAGGGCGAGCCCCGCCGCGACGAGCCCCAGCGGGCCCAGACCATTTAGCAGGACACCGATCATGCTCAACGCGCGCCCCATGAACTCCCTGGGTATTAATTTAATCGCGAGCGCATCAAGATGCACACCCACGGCTACCGCCCCAAACCCCGCCATGGCCAGTGCAATGACGGCAAACCAGAGGTTCGTTACCCACGCCAGCGCCCCGGTGGACAAACCCATCATCATGCTGCCTCCCAAGATAAGCGGGAGCGATCGAGGGCTGCGAAACGTTGTGAACACGGCGTATCCCAGCAGTTCACCGGCGGTAACCCCGGCAAGGAGCAGTCCGTATCCTTCCGCCCCGCCCCCCAGCGACTTGGCGTACGGCGCCATCATGACGCCTATGGGCGAAAGGATGAAGTTGAGCAACCCCACCATGAACAGGGCCACGGCAAGAAGCGGTACTCCGAAGAGCATCTTCACCGTCGCAACCAACGGGTCAATCCAGCGCTGTCGCAGCGACGCATGCGGTTGCTCCGCGGCCGCCCCGGCTGCATCCCCTTCGCTTGCAGGCGTCGGAGCTGAAGCTTCGCGGCCCACCCGGGGTTCCTTGACGAAGCGAACGATCAACGCAGCGATCAGGTAGACAGACGCGGTGATGAGTAACGTCGCCGCCACACCCAGCACAGCGACCAGCACCCCTCCGAGCGGCATAGATGCCATGCGCAAGAGTTTGGACATACCCTGGGCCATCGCCGTTCCCTGCGAGTACTGCTCTTTGGTGAGCAGAAGCGGACCTAGAGCATGGTTGGCAGGAGCAAAGAACGATGATATCAGATTATCCACCGCCACGATCGCCACTATGAGACCGAAAGTAAGGTGACCGGAAAGTAGCAGCGCCGCCGCAGTGGCGGGAGCCAGCATACCAAGTGCATATCCCATCGAAGCCAGCCTCACCTTGTTACTGCGGTCGGCAAGTACTCCCCCAAACGGAGATGTCACCATACCGACGATCGACATGGTAAGCGCTACCCAAGCCACCGAATCGTTCCGGCCGGTGGCTTCAAGAGCCCACCACATCAATGCCACTTCCATCATGTACGAGCCCAGCGCACCAAACAGGCGAGCGATGAGGTATGTGCGAAAATTAGGGTTCTTGAATGGATGGTTCATCGAACGTCCTCCAAATCCTCCACCCAGGGACTCAAAGCTACGTAGAGCAGAACGCCGTCTTCTTTGTCTTCAGTTTCGGGGATCTTGTTCAGGCGGCTGCGGAGGTCCACGAGGCTCCGGTACGCCTCGTCGGCTACCTCGCGGCTCGTACGCTTCATCACCAGCGTAAAGAAGCCCTGCCCTTTCGTAGCCGCCACCCTCAACATGCCCTGTTCGACCGTCTCCAGCGCCCCCTTCAATCCCGTCGCGGAAAGGGAGGCGGCTTCGTCGGCCAGCCTGTAGACGCGCTCGCGGTACCCGCCGAAGTGGCGCACCCCCGCTTCCTCGAGAAGGCCGTGGCGCTGCAGATGTGCGAGCTCCTCGTGAATCAGCGCCATGGGCAGGCGCGTACGCGTAGAAAGTTCACGCACGGTTGCAGGGGTTTCCAACAGAGCGCGGATCACCGGCCAGCTCGTCTTCCCGATCGCATCTAAGGTGTGCGTCATTACATCACCTCCATCATTTCAGCAAGCTCATCTGCCCCCACACCGACGGCCGCCATGGCCATTGCCTCGGTTTTCAAATATTTTTCGGCAATGCCGCGTACATCGGAGGGCGTAACGCGCCGGTAACGCATGGCCTCACGCGACGGGAAAAATAAGTTGTCTTGCAACCAGTTCATCCCGAGCCTGCGCGACACCTGAGCAGATTCGGTCTGTTGTAGAAGGTTCATCACGAGCCCTTCGATGGCGCGGGTCGTATCTTCGCTGCTTAAACGCAACCTGGCAATGGCGCGAACGCTGTCAATGAGAGCTCGAAAACCATCAAGCAAACGTTCCCTGGCAAGCTCGACATTGAAAAACAGCATGCCGGCGTTTTCGTAGTGTACGGATCCACCGAACGCCTCGTACGCCAAACCGCTCCTTTGGCGCAAGTCCTGGAATATTTGTGACCTAAGTCCGGCGCCAGACAGGTAGGCGAGCACTTCACCGGCGAAGCGGTCCTCCCGGTTCATTCCGGGACCGGGAAAAGCAAGAAGCAACCGCACCCTGGGAGAATCGCCCGGGATCGCAACGAACCTGGGCGCAATCTCCACATATCCCTCGTCGTACAAAGGTTCTCCTTTTCCCAGGTCTCCGAAGCGCTCGACCCCGGCTATGGCGGCCTCCTCTACCCTCCCCGACACGACGACGCGCACGGAGTCGGCGGCGGTCGCGCGCTCGGCCCAGGCTTTGATTTCCTTATAGGTCAGTTCGCGTATGGTGGCCTCCTTACCCAGAACAGGCTGCCCGTAGCCGCCGCGAAACAGCGCCTCTTCGACGATGAGGAACACCTGCTGCGCGGAGTACCGCCGCCGCATCAGCTCGTCGAGGATCACGGGACGTTCGGCTTCAACGTCGGCCTTCCGTATACGTGCAGACTCAAGCATCGCCCTGGCGAAGTCCAACGCTTTTTCAACTGCTTCTGCAGGAGCCACGACTCTCAACGTCAAGAACTCTTTGCCGGTCCATGCGCCTAAAGTTGCCCCCTGAGTTTCCAGTGCGCCCCACAGCTTTTTTACCGCACCACGAAAGTAGGCCGGGTTGATGAGCAGGTGCTCAAGATAGTGGGTGACGCCGTTGTTCGCCTCGCCTTCGTACCGCGGCCCGGCGCGTAAGAAGACGTCCACATGCGTGACGTGCGCATGGGTGCGGGGAGCGAACAGGTAACCCACCCCGTTGCCGAGGTATCCAGCCGTGTACCGTTCCACAGGGTTATCTTGCAACGGACAAGGTTGACCGGGGGTTGCCGGATCGAACATAATGAGTCCAACGTGGAGCATCCCAAGACGCACCTGCTCGATGGAGCACGCAGTATCTGGGTCGAAGCGCCCGTAGAGTACGGCACGGCCCATCTGGCCGACGCCTTCCTCGTGCGCGCTCCCGAAGGGCACCACCGTGTCTGGATCGAACTTGGCAGGGAATCCTTGGCGCACCCCGTTGCCGTCGGGAACGCCTTTGCCGATGCCGTGCATTCGTCGTTAGGACTGGTTCTTCCCTCAGGCATGGAGTGGGGGGTCTTAACCGAGCTTTGGTCCAAACAGGCGCACTTCTTTCAGCCGATGACCATCGCGGTCACGGGCGCTGATCGGGCACCCGAATTTGTCATGCAACTGATGAACCAAGCTTCGGCTGAGGACCGCTGGCTCCTGGCCGGCGAAAACCTGGATGGGTTCAATTCGCAGCGATCCGGTCTCACCCTTCACGTCAGCGATCTGCGCCTGAGCGAGGAAGACTTTTCTCCGGCGTTCATTGAAAAGGTAGGCCAGGAGGCGCTGGTTCGGGCGCTGGAGGAGTCGCAAGGTGTTTTCGAACGCTTCCTGATCCGGCTGCATCAGGCAGGCGCCGTCCCCGAGCCCACGCGCCCGAGTCCGCGGGGGCCGAGGCTGCTGATCCCCGAACCCGTGGCCCTGAATCCAGAAAAGGCCCTTTCGCACCTCGTTGAGAAGGGGTTTTGGAAGGAGGCGCTCGAGATGGCCGCCTCTCATACCAAGGAAAGTGTAGGCGAGGTGCTTGCCGCGGGCGCGGGTTATTACTTTCTCGGGCGCGGCGACGCGCTGGGGTTGTACAGAATCTTGCTGAACCTGGTCGAACATGGACACGCCGACGAAGAAGTTCTGCTGTGGCTCGTAGGCGCCGCGCAGCGCCTGGGCAAGCACGAAGGGCTGCGCGACGCCGTGGAAGCCTATCTTTCGGAAAACGAGGCGCCCCGCCTGCGCGCGGTTTACGCGGGCTCGCTAGCGCCACGTGAGCTCAGGCCGCAAGAAGCGCGCCGGGCCGCGGCGGCGCGGGAAGACGAGCTGACGCTTTATTTCCTGGGTAGCGAGCTGCGCGACACCGACCTTCTCCTCGAGGCGCTGCGCCTGGCGGAAAAGGCCGGGGACACGTACGCCGCCATACGCAATGCCAAAGCCCTTGGCATCGCCTTCTCCAGGAAAGGCCATTTGTTGGAGGCCCACCATTACAAGCGTTACGCCTACACGCTCTTACATAGCGAGCGCCTGATCGATCCGATCGCCCGCATCACCACGGTGAACAGCTACCTTTACTCGGGGTTGCTGCTGGGAAACCCCGAACCGGGGCTTTACGAAGAGCTGACGGCTTTCGTGAACCAGCACACCCTGGGCGGCTGGTGGCGCGCCGCCATGACCACGCTGATCGAGTATGCGTGGATAAAGGGCGATCTCGAAGAGGCGCGAAAAAAACTGAATGAGCTTTGGAGCAAAACTTTGAGAAAAGACCGTGCTCTACTCGCACCGTTCGCCGCCCACGCCCTGCGCAGCTGGGGCGAGCCCCGGCGGGCTTTGGACCTGGCCCGCGAGGCCCTCACCTTTTCGCGCGAAGGTGGCGGGTTCGCGCGCGCCCAGGCCGAGACGGCCCTGGGCATTGCACAGTTTGGGAAACAGGAAGAGGCGTCACTTGAGCACCTGGAAGGGGCGCGCGGCGTTTTCTTGGGGATGACGGTCGAGCCTCCGTACAAGCTCAAGTTTTACCTCGCCGCCGCCCTGCACGCCCTGGGGCGGCGGGAGGAAGCGCAGGGCATCTTGCGCGAGGTGTCGCCGCTGGCGGCTGCGTTGCACGACAGCGCTTTGCAGCTCTTCCTGCCGCCCGAGGCCCTGCCGCTGCTCGGCCGGGACAGCAAGTTGTCCCTTAGCTTTCTGGGCGGCTGCCATGCCACTCTGGAAGGCGCGCCCCTCGAGCTGCGCCTGAGCCATGCGGAAATGCTCGCGCTGCTGGCCTTGCACCCGAAGGGCCTCAGCCTGGGCGAGCTGGCGGCGCACTACCGTGATTCGGTGAGCCCGAGCACCGTCAAGTCGACCCTTTCACGGCTGCGCGAAATCGTCCCGCTAGCTTCCAAGCCTTACCGCATCGCCGTCGAATGGAGCGCAGACTTCGTGCGCCTCGCGGAGCTAGTGCGCTCCGGAAGGGTGACCCAAGCATTGGATCTGTACCAGGGACCTTTGCTGCCAGGGAGCGCGTCTCCGGGTATCGAAGAACACCGGGCAATAATCGAAGAAACCCTAAGGGCTGCGGTGCTGGACCAAGGAGACGGCCCGCTGGTCTTCAACCTGGCCGAGCGCCTTGGCGACGACCTGGAAGTATGGGAAGCCGCCCGCGATCGCCTGCTTCCCGGCGATTCGCGCAGGGTCATCGCCGAAGCGCAGGTGCGCCGCCTGCAAAGGGACTATGGGATTGACTAGTTCCATATCATCCTGATCTTCAGCCAAAACACCAACGAACAGCATAAGAATTGCTAAGAATACCCACCGCCATGACCTGTTCATAACTACAACACCCCCTTAACGTTACGCCACAAAACTCTAGACCCTCGTTACCGAAGCCTGCAGTTCAAGGTAGTCCTGCACCTGCCCCCGCAGCGGCGGGCACGGTCGCTTGCCATCGCGGATACGCACCCACGGACATGCGTTCCCCTCGCACAGCGGCCGGATCGCACAGGTCTGACAGACCGGGTCGGTAAGTGATCCGTCCAGTATCCACGGGCGCAGACGCTCGCTGTTGAGCAACAAGGAGCCGTCGGCCAGGATTCTACCCACCTGGTTCTCGGCTTCCTCGAGCGCTACCGTGCACTTGTTGATCCTCCCATCGGCGCGCACGACGAAAGAGTAAGGCAGGGCCGCGTAGCAGACTTTACTGCCCGGATTCATGTTCAGGTCAAGCTGCACGCCCGCATCCCGCGCCAGGCGGTACAAGCGCAATAATGCCCGTTCGTCGTCAATGGTTTCCAGGCTGGCGTCATTCGCACCTCCCCAACGCCCTACCTTGTGCAAATGGAGCCGGAAGCGCCGATCAGAACCGAATGTGGTCGCTAAGCGTTCTATGAACGCCGGCATATGTGTAAGGTTTTCCCGGTCAACATTTACTCGAATGGTAACAACAAAATCGAAACGGCTGTCCTTCATGGACTCCAGATTGTTCCAGATAACCCCAAACGTGCGAAACCCTCCCTTCCCGATCCTCTTTTCGTCGTGCTCCTCCTCGCTGCCGTCCAGTGTGACCTGGTAGTTGCGCAGACCCAGACCGTGCAACTCCCCGAAGCGATCGGGCGTCAAGAGGTAGCCGTTGGTGGTCATGTGCTGCAGGAGAAATACATCATGCTCCTGGGCCGCGCGAACGAAGTAGCGTGTTAAATCAAGAACGATGTCGTAAGCGGTGAGCGGCTCTCCTCCAAACCATCCGATTTCAAGCGTTTTCAAACCTGGTGCACGTTTTTGGACCAAGCTGCGAATACCCTGTTGAACCCCAGGGCGCATGCGGCCAAAACGAAAGTCTTCGTAGCAGTAGACGCAGCGGAAGTTGCAGTCCTCCGTGGGAAAAAGGATGAGTTGCAAGTGGTCGTTGCGAAAATGGCGCGCCAGTTGCTGCAGCCGCGCTTGCCGAAGCGCGACCTCGAACGTAGCCACTTCACCGGTGTTCGCCCTGGCAACCCAGCGCCCCTTCAACGTGTCGAAGAAACGCGGATCGCCGCCATCTATGTCTTTAACTTTGATCAGGTAGGGTTGGGGCCTCGCGTTCATACATCACTTTTAGGGCCGCGGACGTTGAACATGGGTTTATGTGCACTCTCTTTTTCTTACAGCCTCAAAACAACCTGGCGGCTACTAACCTGAACGCGTGGAGGTTGTTTATGGGAAAAGAGGAAAGGAAGCGCATCCAGATTAGGCCCGAGGACTACACGGTCACCAGCGACGGCAAGGTTCTGATCCACAACGAAGAACTGGCTAAGTACATTTCCGAAAGTCTTTCCGCGGCGGAAGGCGGTGTCGAGAATGCGGAGCCCGCCAGCATGGACTTTCTGTGCCCGGTCGTCCTGTAAAGGAGGAGTGCGCATGCCGGAAGAAAGCACAATTATCATCGAGAACGACAGCGACGTCATCCACGTCCAGCCCGACGGTACGCTCTTGATCAACGATCCTCATCTGGCCGAGGCGCTTGCTGAAGCCCAGGCGCTTGAGGAAGAAGAGGGTTTCGTGAGGTTTCTACCCAACATCGGCTGCAACACGAATTGCAACTCCAACTGTTAGTTCAATAGCTATCACAACAACCGCATGGCTATCACACCATGCGGTTGTTGTGATAGTTCACGGTAATAGATGTTGAGTGAGCCAATCCGCAATCTCCTCGAGCCGCTTCACCCGCCGGTCGGGACGTCCCGAGCGCGAGAGCTCGTGACCCTCTTCGGGCACCCGCAGGAAGCGGGCGGGGACGCCGCGGCTCACCAGGGCGGCGAACCAGGTCTCGCCCTGGTCGATGGGGCAGCGGTGGTCCTGCTCGGCGTGGACGACCAGCGTGGGAGTCTCGATCGCATGAGCGTGCGCCAGCGGGCTCTTCTGCCAGTAGAGCTCCGGCGCTTCCCACAGACCCGCGCCCAGCTCGAGCTCAGAAAAGCGGATCCCGATGTCCGAGGCTCCCCAGAAGCTCGTCCAGTTGCAGATCGAACGCTGGGTGGCCGCGGCCTTGAACTTCTTGGGGTGACGGGCGGTCAGCCAGTTGGTCATGAAGCCGCCGTAGGAACCGCCGGCCACGCCCAGACGGCCAGCGTCGAGGCCGAAGCGCTCGACGGCCGCATCGAGAAAGCCCAGCACGTCGGCGGCATCGGCCTCACCCCATTGCCCTTTGATCCGGGAGTAGTCCTGGCCGTAACCCACCGAGCCGCGGGGGTTGGCGTAGACCACCGCCAGACCGCGAGCCCGCAGCAGGTAGAACTCGAAGAGCATCGCCCGGCCGTAGGCGGCGTGGGGGCCGCCGTGGACGTAGAGAACCGCCGGGTGCGGCCCTTCACCCTCGGGCAGGAGCACCCAACCGGGGACGTCGTGGCCCTCGGGAGAGCGCCAGCGGAAAGCCCGGGGGCACGGCCAGCCCGCCAGGAAGTCGGCGTTGGGGTCGTGGTGCAGCTCGGAGCCCTGGTAGAGCGCCGGGGGCCGCGCGTAATCCTCGAGCAGGGTGTGGCGCACCTCGCCGTCCGCGACCGCGAAGGCCGCGAGACTGCCGGGAAGATCATGGGGGCCCTCGATGGTCCCATCCGCTCGCAGGCGGTAAAGACGCCCCTCCCCCGCCCCGGTGGCGCTGAACCAGAAGCCTCCCGCACCGTCGGGCTGGAGCGCGCGGCCGTAACCGCCGTAGTGCACGTCGGCCACGATCGAAAGCCCCACGTACAGGTCTTCGGGCGTCAACCGCTCGGCCTCGCCGCCCTCCACGGGCAATCGCCAGATTCCAGGGCTCGCGCCGATGCCCGCGCCCCAGTCGTAACCCACGAAGTAGACCCAGCTGCCATCCTCCGAAACCACCGGGTCGCTCACCGGGCCCAAGCCGCCACCGATCTCCTCGGCCTCTTCGCCGGGGCGCCAGCGATACAGGCGCTGCACCCAGAGGCGGCGCTCTTCGAAGCTCGCGCTAGAAACGAGCACCAGCGATCCGTCCGTACCCCAGGCCGCGGCGTCCACGTCGGTGGGAAGCTCGCTGGGCCCGCTCCAGGCGCCGTCGGCGCCGCGCACGCGCACCTGCAGGCTGCGTTCCGGAAGCAGCCCCTCACCGTCGAACTTGAAGGGAAGGCGGTCAAAGCAGCGCGGCTCCCCCGGGCGGGGAGGCTCTTCATCGCCGCGGGTAAACACGGCGACCGCGCCCTCCGGCCCCGTTTCGAAACCCGTCACCCCAGCCCTGAAGGTCGTAAGCATCTCCGGCTCGCCGCCCTGAAGATCAAGACGGAACAGCTGCTTGACCTCACCCCGTTTGCGTAAGAAATAAACATAACGACCGCCGTCCCAGCGTGGACCGGAGGAATCCTCGCGGGTGAGCTCGCGTGTTTTTCCCTCGCGGTGAATCATGATCCGCGAGCGATAACGCGGCGGTTCCTTCTTCTCCTCTGCTGCGTCGATGCTGGTTTCCACGAAAAGTGCGCTTCCCCCGGGGCCCGGCGTAATGTCCGAAAGGAAGCGCAGTTTGTAGAGGTCGAGAGGTGCGAGCTCAGGCATGACCCAATGCTAATGATCCCCCGGTCAGTAGCGCAAGTTCACGGTATACGCGAAAGTACGCTGCTCGCCCGGCCTGAGGGCAAACACGAAGCGGTACCCCCGGGGGGTGCGCTCGGCGCCCGCGGGCAGCTTCAGGGTGGTCTCGCGCGCGT
Organism: Thermaceae bacterium; assembly: GCA_027067955.1. Taxonomy (GTDB): domain Bacteria; phylum Deinococcota; class Deinococci; order Deinococcales; family Marinithermaceae; genus Oceanithermus. The sequence goes on along the minus strand of JAMOUW010000089.1, from coordinate 6,521 downwards.
TGAAAAACTCTTCGAATTCGACCCGCACCGGCAACTCACGCGGATTTTCCACGACGGTCACCACCCGGTAGGCCTTCTCCTTGCGCTCGTCCTTCAAGACGCTGATGCGCCGCGTGGCCTTGCCCTCGGGGTCGGCACCCAGCCAGAGCTGAACCTGCGCGCCCTTCGCCGAGTCACGAAGCATCGTCTGACCCAGGAATACTCCATGGTCACGCAGATTAACGAGCCCCGCGGCCAGTTCCGCCGGGGCCTCGAAAGTATAGCCGCGCGTGAGCTCCAGCAGCTTGCCCAGTGCGAAACCGCCACGGTAGCGCCAGGTATATACCGGCTCCGTAGCACCCCGCAGAAAGGGCAGTTCGTTGACTCCCGGTTCCAGCACCGGCGGGTTCTTCAACACGTAGCGGTACACCCCGCCGCCGCTACCGGAAAACTGGGGTACCGGAGCCGCCTCCTCGGCCATTGCATCTAGCGGCATGGAGCGCACCGACTTGGCCATCACCGGCGCGGCGCCGGAACGCAACGGCACCTCACCGGCCACAAAGGTGAGCTGGCGCAATGCCAGGGGTCTGCCCAAACCATTACGCACCTTGGCCCAACCCACGAGCGCCCCCGTGTCGACATCCAGGTCGTAGTAGAGCCCGTAGAGCAGATTGCGCGTCAGATAGGCCAGGCGGGCGTCACCCGAGCCGCCATAAAAAAAGGTGATCGTGCCGTTCCGCCACACGCGGCGAAGCTCTTTCACGCCCAGCAGGCGCACCGTACCATCCACCAATGACCGGGAAAGGTCCGCATCGGGAAACCAGGTCCAGCTACCGCCGGGAAGCCGGACCGGCTCCTGCACTTCGGCAAAGTGGGGGTACACGTAGGCTTCCTGGGCAACCGCCCATCCCGAACCGAGCAAAAGCATCAATCCGGCTATTCTGAAAAGGTTTTTCATGATTTAAGAGTAACGCACCCCGCCCCTGAAAGATGCTCACGGGCGGGGTATGAAAGATGAAATGAAGGGCTAGAAGATGTCGTCGCGGATACAGGCCTTGTAGTGGCCCGGTGACACCTCGCGCAGCTCGGGTACAGTTTCCGCGCACTCGGGGATCGCATAGCGGCAGCGGGTGCGGAAGACACAACCGGAGGGGGGGTTGATAGGGCTGGGAATATCGCCTTCGAGCACGATACGCTCGCGCTTGATAGTAGGATCGGGAACCGGCACCGCCGAAAGCAAGGCTTCGGAATAGGGGTGCTGGGGACTGGTGTAAAGCTCGCTCGCGGGAGCCATTTCCATGATTTTGCCCAGATACATGACCGCAATGCGATCGGAGACGTACTCGACGACCGCAAGGTCGTGGGCGATAAAGAGCAGCGTCAGCCCCAGCTCGTCCTTGAGATCCTGAAGCAGGTTGACCACCTGCGCCTGAATGGACACGTCAAGCGCCGAAACGGGCTCGTCGGCCACGATGAATTCGGGATCCACCGCAAGGGCGCGGGCGATGCCGATGCGCTGCCGCTGCCCGCCAGAGAACTCGTGAGGGTAGCGGCGCATGTGGTCCGGCGAAAGACCCACCAGCTTGAGCAGCTCGGCCACCCGGTCGGTGCGCTCCTGGGCGGTTTTAACGAGGCGGTGGATGATGAGCGGCTCGGCGATGATGTCACCAACGGTCATGCGCGGGTTGAGCGAGGCGAACGGGTCCTGGAAGATGATCTGCATGCGGCGGCGGAAGGGGCGTAGCTCAGGCTTGGAAAGCGCCACCACGTCGGTCCCATCGAAAAGCACCTCACCGTCGGTAGGCTCAATCAGGCGCAGTATCGTGCGCCCTACGGTGGTCTTGCCCGAACCCGACTCGCCCACGAGACCGAGCACCTCACCGCGGTTAACGTAGAAGCTGACGTCGTTTACGGCCTTGACGTGACCCACGGTGCGGGAGAGGATACCGCCGCGGATGGGGAACCATTTCTTGAGGTTGTTTACTTCGATTAGGGGCGTGGCATCTCGGGTCATGCGCGGGCCTCCTCCCGAATCTCCTGCCAGCGCACGCAGCGCACCATGTGACCGTCACCAGCGTCCTCGAGGGTGGGGATCTCCTGGTCACACACCCCCGCGACCGCGTACTTGCAGCGCGGATGGAATGCGCAGCCGGGCGGCAGGAAGAGGGGGTTGGGAACATTGCCGGGAATGGCCTCGAGCCGCTGTTGGCTGGTCGCACTTTCGTCTACGCGCGGCACCGAGTTCAAAAGACCCATCGTATAGGGGTGTAAGGGGTCCTTGTAAGTGCTTACGACATCGGCCTCTTCTACGGCACGGCCCGCGTACATCACCACCACGCGGTCGGCCATCTCGGCGACTACCCCCAGATCGTGGGTGATGAAGAGAATAGACATTCCGATCTCTTCCTGCAGCTTCTTCATGAGCTCCAGAATCTGGGCCTGGATGGTCACGTCGAGAGCCGTGGTGGGCTCGTCGGCGATGAGCAGACTGGGGTTACAGGAAAGCGCCATGGCGATCATCACACGCTGGCGCATACCGCCCGACATCTGGTGCGGGTAGTTCTTGAGCCGCTTGTGGGGCTCGGGGATGCCCACCAGATCCAGCATGTCGGCGGCTAGCTCCAGGGCTTCCTTCTTGGTCTTACCCTGGTGGAGCACGATGGCTTCAGCGATCTGGTCACCAACCGTGTATACGGGGTTGAGCGAGGTCATCGGCTCCTGGAAAATCATGGCGATATCGTTACCGCGAATACGGCGCATGTCGTGTTCGGGCAGGGTCAGCAGCTCCTTGACCTCGCCGTCCTTGCCACGGAAATGGATTTCTCCGCCCGCAATTATGCCCGGGGGCATGGGGATCAGGCGCATCATGGCTAGGGCCGACACCGATTTGCCCGAACCCGACTCCCCCACCACGGCTAGCGTTTCCCCCTTGTCGATGTGATAAGAAACGCCGTCAACGGCCTTCACAATGCCCTCATCCGTCTTGAAGTGCACCTTCAGGCCCTTGACCTCTAATAGACGCTTGTCGTTCATCTAAGCTCCTTTGATCGCTAGTGCTCTGCGCGGGGATCAAGCGCATCGCGCAAGGCATCTCCTAGATAGTTATACGTCAATATGCTAACAAAGATAAAGAACCCGGGTATAAACAACCAGGGACGCTGCTTGATGGCGCTAATACCTATCTGTTGCGCTTTGGAAAGAAGCAGCCCCCACGAAGACGAGGGTTCCTGTATCCCCAACCCCAGGAACGAAAGTCCCGACTCCGCCAGGATGTAGCCGGGGATCGCCAGCGACGCCACCACTATCAGGTAACCGAGCGTTCCAGGAATTATATGCCGGAAGAGCACGCGGATGTCGCCCGCTCCCAACGCCTTGGCCGCCTGGGCGTACTCCATTTCCCGCAGTTGCAGCACAAAGCCGCGGATATTGCGGGCAAGACCACCCCAGCCCACGAAGGCCAGAATCGTGAGCACCAGCAAGAAACGCGTCGAGGAAGGCATATCGTACTGGGCCAGCATCCCCGAGAGGATGATCAGCAAAAAGAGACCGGGAATCGCCGCCAGAATCTCGGTGGTGCGCATTATCAAATCGTCCACGTCTATCGCCAGCCGGCCGAAAAGCAACATCCAAAGCATGACGCCCAGAATTCCGCCGAAAACTGCTATTGCCAGGATGCGCTCCAGGCCCGACGTTATCGACAGGAAGCCCTGCATCGTGCTCAGGAGGATCGCCGCGGCCGCCGCCCAGAACGCGTACTGTAGCACCAGCCCTGCCAAAAAGGCGGGAACTCGCTGCTCGTGCACGGCCTCGCGCCAGCCCTCGGCCAACGCACCGCTGCCGAAAAGGCCTTTTACATCCCCAGAATCTGACTCGATTACCATTGCACTACTTTTAAACGGCGAACGAAAAAAGCCCCTGATGATGTGAACGCGCGTACCCGCGTAGTAACCCGAGATGCCGCCCATGGTTATACCTATGATGAGAGCGACGATTGTCGCCAGAATACCGATTGTCAGGCTGATACGGGCGCCGAACCAAATCCGGCTGAACATATCGCGCCCGAAATCGTCGGTTCCCCATAAAAACAGGTAGGCCTTCTCCTCGGTGAGCCAGGGCCCCCCGAGAAGATGCAGGTCCATGGGGATGAAACCCAGGAACTTGTAAGGAAAACCGTGCACGATAAAGCGGATGGTGAACTTTTCATCACAGTTTTCCTTGAATTCCAGCTTGAAGGTGCGCTTGTTGCGGGTACGCTCGACTTTGCAAACGTAAGGCCGGGTCCACTTGCCATCATCGGTCTTGAAGTACACCTTGGTGGGGGGCACAAATTGCAGCTTGCGGAAGCTCTTAGCCTCGGGATAGGGCCCCACGAAGTCGGCGAACAGTGCCAGAGAATAGAGTATCAGCAGCACAACGCTGGCCCAGCGGGCGAAGGGATGGCGCCTGAAACGCATCCAGGCCTTCTGCCAGTAACTCTGACTGTGCTCGCCCAGGCCTTCCAGGAGGTTAGTATTACTATTATTTAGTTCAGACATGGCACCCTCCTAACTGTAGCGGATCCGCGGATCCACCCAAGCGAGCAAAAGGTCGGACAGCAGGTTGCCGATCATCAAAAGCACCACCGATATCGAGATGCTTCCCATGATTATGTAGACGTCGATGCTGAATATGGCGTCGAGAATCAGCGGGGTGAGGCCGGGCCAGGCCATTACCACCTCGACGAAACCCGCGCCGCCGAAAAGGTCGGGGAGCAGGAAGCCGATCGAGGCAATGATAGGTATTACGGCATTTCGCAAAATGTGCTTGTAAATCACCACCCGTTCGGAAAGCCCCTTGGCCCGCGCGGTACGCACGTAATCCTGCATCTTGGTTTCCAGCATCTGAGTACGCATGACGCGCATCAGACCAGCGGTGCCCGAGGTGCCGGACACAATTACCGGCAGTACAGCGTGCCAGGCCACGTCGAGCCACTGACGCCACTTGGGGGCCGAGAAAAAGTCCGCACCGTCAATATAAAGCGAGCGCATTCCACCAATGGGGAATATCTCGTGGCCGAAAGTGTCCTTGAGCCAGAGCGCGAAATAGAGCATCAAGAGCGCAAAAAAGAAATTGGGCACAGCCAGGCCGAAAAAAGCAAAGGTGGTCCAGAAGCGATCGCCCCAGGAATACTGGCGGAGAGCCGAGTAAATTCCGATCGGTATCGAAACAACGTAGATGAAGATGATGGAGGAGATCACCAGCACCATCGAGTTGAGAATGCGCGGCTTGAGCACGTGCCAAACGTCAGTTTGATAGCTGAGTGAAAGGCCTAGATAACCCTTCAAAAACCCAGAAAGCCATTTGGCGTACTGGACCGTGAAGGGCTGGTCCAGCCCAAAAAGACGCCGGAAGTTCTCTATTTGCGCACGGTCATATGAGGGATCCATCTCAAGCCGGGTAATGAAATCGCCCGGCGCTAGCTGGATAACCAAAAAAGCCAAAAAGGTAGCCCCCAGGAAGGTGGGGATCAGGTGGAGAAAACGCCGGATGATGTATGCGGTCATATCGTATCAGCAATAGGCCCTGGGACCCCTCAAGGGGCCCCAGGGAAGTGTGCGGTTACTTTTTGATGAAAACCGTAGCAATATCGGGGTACTGGCCTACGATCGAGGTGATCTGGTCCTTGGAGAAGAGACCGCCCACCTTGTTGAGGCGCGCCGGGTTGTACGCCGGGGCCACGGTGTAGGTGAGGGGCAGGTTCTCCGCCACGATCTGCTGGAAGCGCACGTAAATCTCACGGCGCTTGGACTGCTCGAGGGTGGTTGCACCCTGCTTCATCAGCTTGTCGATGAGGATCTCGAACGACTCGAAGTCGGGGCCGTAGTTCCACGCGTGCAGCGGACCGTCGAGTTCCCAAACGTTGCGGCTAAATGCAGGCTCGATACCACCGGTTAAACCGATAAGGATGGCGTCGAAGTCGCGGGTGTTGAGGATCTGGCGAACCAGCTCGTTGAAGGCGATGGGGGCGTACTTGACGTTCACACCGATCTTCTTGGCGTCTTCGGCAAAGAGCTGGGCTATCTTCTCACGGGTGTTGTTGCCCTGGTTGGTCGAGAGGCGGAACTCGAGCGGCCGGCCAGCGGCGTCCACCAGAACGCCCTGGGCGTTCTTATTGCGGAAGCCGATCTCAGCCAGCAGCTTGGCGGCCTTCTCGGGGTCGTATTCGAATTTGGCGACGTCGTCAGTGAAGAACTGCTTCACGGGAATCGAGATCGGGCTCCACTGGGGCTTGCCAAGACCACCAAGGGCCAGCTCAATCATGGACTCCTTGTCCATCAGGTGCGCCATCGCCTGGCGGAACTTCTTGTTACGGAAGAGCTCGGCCTTCCAGGGGTCCTGGTTGTTCCAGTTGAACATTATGAAGTTGGTGCCGGTAGTCACGTCGGCGTTGGGGAAGATGGTGGCGTCGAGCTTGCCGGAGTCGATGCGCTCGATGATCTGGGCCACCTGGTCGGCGTCGGAGGCGGAGTAGAGATCAAGCTCGCCCGCCAGGAACTTGGCCA
>JAMOUW010000088.1 GCA_027067955.1 Thermaceae bacterium | reverse complement strand
TGATCGAGTCCATGGACCCCCAGCCCGCCATGTAAAGGGTGAAGTGACCCTTGGTCATGTTGGGGAAGAAGACCTTCTTGGGAACGGCGTTTACCTCGGCCTTGATGCCGATATCGCGGAGCATGCTAGCGATTGCCTGAGCAATCTGGGCGTCGTTCAGGTAACGATCGTTAGGAGCGTCGATGCGCAGCTCGAAGGTGACGCGCTTGCCGTCCTTGGTGGGCAGCTCGAGCCAGCCATCGCCGTTCTGGTCTTCGTAGCCGAGGTCTTCGAGAATCTTGCGCGCCGCCTTGGGATCGTAGGGGAAACGCTTGATATTGGGCGAGTAACCCTCGTGCACCGGCGCCAGGAACTGCGGGGCTACGGTGGCGGCGCCACCCATGATCTTCTTGACAATGGCCTCTTCGTCGATGGCCATGTATACCGCCTTGCGCGCTTCGGGGTCGAGGAAGGGGTTCTTGGCTCCCTCAGGCAAGCCTTCGGATCCGTACTCGCGCCAGTAGTCCATGGCCACGTAGATGACCCGCGTGCCCGCCGTCTGCTTGACGGTGGCGCGCCCGGACCTTTCCACGCGGGCAAAGTCCTGTGGAAGGACCTTTTCGGCAATGTCAATCTCGCCAGAAAGCAGACCGGCTACGCGGGTTGCCCCCTGGGGGATGTTCTTGAGGACCACTTTCCCGAAGGCAGGCTTATCACCCCAGTAGCCCTCGAAGCGTTCGAGGGTGAGGTGGTCGGCATTGAGCCACTCGACGAACTTGTATGGCCCCGTTCCGATGGGGTGCTTGGCGAAACCCTCTTCCCCTACTTTCTCGAAATAGGCCTTGGGTATGACCGCAGCGTGGTCAAGGTGGGCCGGCAGCAAGGGATCGGGGACCTTGGTTTCTATCTTGACGGTCGTTTCGTCGATCGCGGTGGCGCTGTTGATCTTGCCCACGTAGCCCTTCATCTGCGACTTGGGGTGGGTCGCCGCACGGGTGATAGAGAAAGCCACGTCCTCGGCGGTCATGACGCTGCCGTCGTGGAATTTGACCCCGGAGTGGATCTTGAGGATCCAGGTATTGGGATCGACGTTCTCGATGGAGCTCGCCAGCACGGGCACCACCTTGCCGTCGGCATTGAAGAAGAAGGGCGTTTCAAAGATATGATGCTGCCACGCTAGGGTGGTGGTTTCGTTGCGCATGTGGGGGTCGAGCGTGACCGCACCGCCCTGGTAGGCAACTACCAGCCGGTCACCGCCTGCGAAAGCAAGCGCGAATATAAATGTCGCAAGGATGCCGATTCGCTTCATAACTATTCCTCCTTTTTTCTGTTGCCTAAAGCCTTTCGGGCTATACTTCACTTTTCAGCTTAACGCAAGCCTGCCCCTGTCATGCAGACGCTCTCTAGAGAATCGCGCTCTCCCGGTACACGACCCATCTGCTGCAGAGCTAATCCAGCTCGTATATATCGCCAAAACGCTTTTCCAGATACCTAACCAGGTACTCGGCCCGCGGAGGTTCCCCCGCTGCCCGTTGAACGAGAATGCGCGGTGGATAGCGGCGGCCGTGGCGGTGTATTTTCTCTCGCAACCAGGACAGCAGCGGCGCAAAGGAGCCCTGTTCCAGCAGGGACTCGAGCGGCCCGAGGTCGCTTTCCGCCTGCGAAAACAGTTGGGCGGCGTATACGTTGCCCAGGGTGTAACTGGGGAAATAGCCGAACAGGCCGCTGCCCCAGTGAACGTCCTGCATTACGCCGTCTTTGTAGCTGGCAGGAGATATACCCAGATAGTAACGGTACTTGGCGTTCCAGGCGTCGGGCAGATCATCCACCTCCAGCTGTCCCCGGAAGAGGGCTAGCTCAATCTCGAAACGAATCAGGATATGCAGATTGTAGGTGACCTCATCCGCCTCGACCCGTATGAGGCTGGGCTTCACAGCGTTGACGGCCCGGTGGAAGTCCTCGATCCTTACGTCCCGGAGAGAGGCGAAACGCGGCTGCAGGCGCGGGAAGAAGTAGCGCCAGAACCCCAGGCTGCGGCCAACCATGTTCTCCCACATGCGCGACTGGGACTCGTGTACCCCCATGCTGACCGCCTGCCCCATGGGGGTGCCCCAGTGCTCCGCGGGCAGCCCCTGTTCGTACATGGCGTGCCCCGCCTCGTGCACGCCACCGAAGAAGGCGGCATTGAAGTAATCGGGGTAGTAACGGGTGGTTATACGCACGTCTCCCGGTCCTACTGCGAGCTCGAAGGGATGTGCGGTGGGGTCTATGCGGCCGCCTTCCAGGTCGTAACCCAGCGCCCCGGTAACCTCATACACTATTTCGCGCTGCACCTCCACGGGATACGGTCTGTGCAAAATTCCCACCGGAGGCCTGACTTTGGACCCCATGATTTGATCGAGGATTCGCCTGCTGGCCGTTCCCAGAACCTCGAAAACGCGCTCGAGCCGCGCCGCCCGCTCCCCCGGTTCGTAGTCTTCCAGCAGGGCGTCGTAGGGTTCGCTTTCGTAACCCACGGCCTCCGCATACTCCCGCTGGAGCTCCAGGACCCTCTTCAGATAAGGCTTAAATCCCGTCCAGTCATCAGCCTCGCGCAGCGATTCCCAGGCACTCTCCCCCTCGCTCTGGGCCTGCGCCAGTGCGACCGCCAGGTCGTCGGGGACACGGACAGCACGCTCGTAATCGCGCCTCCACTCGCGCACGTTCACGGCCTCTACGCTCTCTGGATCGGCAGTCAGCGCGCTTCCCTCCACCGCCTGCAACCACTCTCCCACCTGCGGATTCGTCTTGCGGGCGTGCAGCAGGCGCGCCAGGGCGGCGAACTGCCGCGCCCGGTGCGCATGTCCGCGGTGCGGTATGTAAGTGCGCTGGTCCCAACCTGCCAGAGCGCCCAGACTCTGGTAGTAGGCGGTGTCGATTTGGAAAGCTTTCAGTGCTTCATAGGCCAGTTGGGGTTCCACGTTTTCTCACACGTCCTTTTTGTCTGCCGCAGTCCCGCTCTCGATCGCCTTAGCAAGCGCGTCCTCCGCGTCCAATCCATTACTGACCCCCGCCAGGAACCGTCCGTATACCTCGTCGGGAGACCCGCGGTCGCCACGCAAACGGTGATCCCGCTCCTCGAATAGGGTCATACTGCGAACCTTCGCTTCGGAAAAAAGCAACACCGTCTGCGCCCACTGAAAGAGCTCGCCGGGCCTGATGTCCAGCGCCTCAAGAGTCCACCCATCGGCCTTCATATAGGCCAGCGGCAGGAACGGTCTGAGCACCTCCCCCAGGTCGGCACGCAGGGCCCAGCGGGCCGCCCGCAAATCCAGGCTGAGCGCCAACCCCTGGTGCAACCCTTCCCGGAAGACCTCCGCCGCGGTCGTGCGGCCGGGATCCATCCCGAACACCCAGGCGCCCGCATGCAACACCCGCCCACCCTCGAAATAACTTTCGGACGGGGGACTCAGATAGGCATCCGCGCTGCGGTACGCCACGGGCGGATCACCGCCCAGCAAAAGGCTGGTGGGGTGCTCGCCGTCTTCCTGCAACGCCCACTCCAGCTCGTTCTCCTGCCCCAGTCGCCTGATGACCCGGCCGTAGGCATCACGCCCCACCCGTCCCAAAAACCGCGTTCGCGCCCCCGCCTTTCGCGCGGCCAGAGCCTGCCGCAGCAGCGGGCCGCCCAGATCGACCTGAAGGCATGCGCCTTCCGAATCCGACAGCTCTGCATAGAGTTCGCCAAATACCAGCAGCATCTCGCCCTCGCCTTCGTGCGGGCCGGGCCCGTATCTAAAGACTACGACGCGGGCCGCCTGCCTCTCCACCCGGGTATGCGTAACCGCGGGCGCCCCATTACCGAATCAACCTCTACGCCCATCCCGGCGGTACCGCTCAGCAGGTTCTGACACACCTACAGTACCGCCACCAAGCCGGTGGCGGCTACCCGCGCCAGCAAACGCCACCGTAACCCGGTGCCCGGATTCGCACCGCGGAAGCCCCTACCGTTCTCAGCTGGTTTTCCTTTACCTTTTCATACTTGCAGTATATTCCTGCATATATTGAATCCTATCCACTGAAACGGTAGGCTCCAACGCCGCCCGGGCGCACCGGCGCGGGCAAACCGCCGAAAGGCGCGGTGGCTCACCATTGGCGTATAATTTCGCTATGTCCGGCTCATCTGAAGCCCCGGCAGTAGAGGCATCGGCGCTTACCCACCCGGGTCGGAAACGCACTACCAACCAGGACGCGGTAGGGAAGAAACTGACCGACCGCGGTGGTGTCTTCGTTGTCGCCGACGGCATGGGCGGACACCGCACGGGTGAGCTGGCCTCCAAACTGGCGGTGAAGAACATCCTCGAAGTAATCGAGGAAGACGCCCCTTCCCCCACCCTGCTGCTCGAGGCCTTCGAAGAAGCCAACGAGGCGATTTACATGGCCGGACAGCGTCCCGAATCGCGCGGGATGGGCACAACCGCCACCGCTCTGGCGCTGGACCTCCCCTACGCGCTCATAGCCCACGTGGGCGACTCGCGCGCCTACCTGTTACGCGATGGAGAATTGACGCAGCTGACCCAGGACCACTCCTGGGTTGCCGAACGCCTGCGCCAGGGGCTGCTCACCGCCACCGAAGCGCGCAACCACCGCTGGCGCAATGTGATAACCAATGCGCTGGGGTCCTTTCCCGATGCGCGAGTGGATCTTATCGGCTTGAAGGTTCAGGCGGGAGATCGTTTTCTGATATGCAGCGACGGCCTTTCCGGCGTGCTCGAAGACGCGGTGCTCCAGGAAGTACTGGACACCCTGCCGACGGACGCAGCTGCCGAACGCCTCGTAAAACTCGCCAACGAATGGGGCGGGCCCGACAACATCTCCGTCGTCACGGTAGCCGTCAACCACATACCCAAGAACCACTCCCCGCCGCCCTGGGCGCTGCCGCTGGAGGGAGAGGAACCCGTGGTGCTAGCCCTGGGGCAGGAAGATGAAAGCGTGCAGGTTCAGGTCCTCAATTCGGGCCATGCGCGCGGATTTTGGCGCCGCTGGCGCGACTTCATCTTTCTGATCGTCTACGTGGCGCTGTTGCTCTTCGTTCTGCTGTTTAATAACAGGTAGGAGGTGGTTATGCAGCGCGTGCAAACGGAACGGGCCCCTGCGGCAATAGGCCCCTACAGTCAGGCCGTTCGCTCAGGCGGAATGGTCTTCGTATCCGGCCAGATACCTTTCACTCCGGACGGCAGTCCGGTACAAGGAGGGATCGAGGCGCAGACCGAGCAGGTACTGCAAAATTTGGCCGCGGTCCTCGAGGCCGCCGGTAGCGGTATGGATCGCGTCGTCCAGGTGAGCGCATTTCTCGCCGATATGAACGATTTCGCGGCCTTCAATGAAGTCTACGCCCGCCACTTTAGCGAGCCCTACCCGGCCCGTGCGGTGGTGCAAGCGGCCCGGCTGCCCAAGGACGTGCTGGTCGAGGTGGCCTGCGTCGCCGAAGGAGGAAATTCATGAAGATCCTGCATCCCACCGACTTTTCCGATGCGTCCATGAAGGCCTTCGACGTACTGCGACAGCTCAAGGAACCGCTGAACGCCCACCTCATTCTGCTGCACACTCTCGAACCCACCCCGCAAATGCCCATTTACGGCGACTACTGGACCGAGCGTCTGGGCGAGGTCATGAAGCAGGCCCAGCACGAGGCCCTGGAGCAGGCGCGCAAACACCTGCGGACCCTCGATCCCGACGCCGAACACCACCTGGAAGTGGGTCACCCGCTCAAGGTCATCCTCAAATACGCGAAAGAGAAAAACGTCGATCTCATCGCCATGGGCACCCACGGAGCCGACACCTTTCTAGAAAGGATTCTCGGCTCCATCACCGAACGGGTGATCGAGCTGTCGGGGAAACCGGTCATGGCCACCCGCGCGGACGTCGAGGTGCGGCCGCTGCGGCACTTCCTCGTCAGCACCGCGCTGGCCGATCCTTCCCGGCGCGCCCTCGACTTCGCCAAGAAGCTGGCGGACGCGGTGGGGGCGCGCATTACCCTGATGCACTCGGTCGAACCCATCGCGGAACCCCCGATTCCCATCCACATGCCCGACCCGCGCTACGTCGAGGAACGCCAGCAGTTCATCGAACAGCTGGCCAAACAGCTCGAGGAGCTGGCCGCCCCCTACGGAGCCCGTCCCCTGCTCAAGGAAGCCAAGCCGGTAGACGCCATCTGCCAGTTCGTAGCAGAGGAGGACGCAGACGCCGTCTTCATCGGCAAGAGCCGCCAAAACCGCTTCATGGGCTCGGTCACCCGCGAGGTTCTGGAACGCGCGCAGGTGCCGGTCTTCGTACATCCGTAGATGGAGGTCTTCCGCGCTTTTTTCGAAGGCGACCGGCGCGCCCTCGCCCGCGCCCTCACCTGGGTGGAATCGGGCCTCCCCGAGGGTGAGGAGCTGCTTAAGGCGGCCCGCGGCCAGGGGCGCGCCCGGGTGGTGGGGCTGACCGGAAGCCCCGGAGCCGGCAAGAGCACGCTGGCCGACCGGCTAATCGAGTCTGTGCGCGGCCGGGGGGAAACGGTGGCGGTGCTGGCCGTGGATCCCAGCTCCCCCTTCACCGGCGGCGCCATCCTGGGCGACCGCATTCGCATGATGCGCCACCACAAGGACGAAGGGGTTTTCATCCGCTCGATGGCAAGCCGCGGCTCTCTGGGGGGCCTTGCCGGGGCCACGGTAGCGGCCCTGGCACTGCTGGAGGCGTTCGGTTTCGACTGGGTCTTCCTCGAAACCGTGGGCGTCGGCCAAAGCGAGGTGGACATTGCCCGGGTGGCCGACACCACCGTTCTCGTGCTTACCCCTGCCGCCGGTGACGCGGTTCAGGCTTTCAAGGCGGGGGTGATGGAGATAGCCGACATAATCGCGGTCAACAAGTTCGATCTCCCCGGGGGCGAACGGGTAGTGCAGGAATTAAAGGCCACCCTGGAGTTCGCCCCCCCGCGCCCCGCCGGCTGGCAGGTGCCGGTGCTGACCACGGTGGCTCAGTCGGGTAAAGGAACGGACGAGCTCCTAAAAGCCATAGAAGCGCACCACGAACATCTGGAAAAGCACGGCCTGCTCGAGCCGCACCGAATCGAGCGCGCCCGCTTCGAAATAGCCAGCATCATCCAGGCATTGGGGCAGGAAAGCGCCCGCAAGAGCGATGAGCTGGTGCGGGAGGTGGCTGCGGGCAGGCTGAGCCCGCGGGAAGCAGCCGGTCGGTTAGTGGCGCGCGCTCTCCAGGCGCCGGGAGAGGGCGGTTAGCCCCGGGCTTATCTCCACGGGGTACTCGGGCTTGGGATCGGCGGCGATGACCCGCAGGTCTTCGGGCAGGCGCGCAAGCCATCCCCGCACGCGTTCGCGCGTCCGCGAAAGCGCGGCGGCCTCTTCCAGGCGCACACCGTCCCGCATCCGCACCGCAAGCAGCGGCTCGCCACCTTCCACGGCCTCGTCCTCCAGGCTCAGAACGTCCTGCACCGCATCGTCATCCAGACGGCGCCATATCTGTTTGCGCCCCGGCCAGGTACGCTTTCCCGGGCTCATCTTCAACTGCGGCCCGCCCGAGTCTTCAACCAGCTTGTAAACCCCGCCCAGCGCGGGGAGATCGTAGCTGGTGCCCAAACGGGTGCCCACGCCGTAACCGTCGGCGACGCCTCCGGCCGCCAGGAAGGCCTGGATCCGGTACTCGTCGAGGTCTCCCGAGATCAGCACCTTCACCTCGGGAAAACCCGCCTCGTCAAACATATGGCGCACCTTGCGCGTCAGCGTGGGCAGGTCGCCCGAGTCTATGCGCACGCCGGCCAGGGCGCGGCCCTGTGCGCGCAATTCCCGCGCCACCTGTAACGCCCTCTGCGCTCCCAGCAATGTATCGTAGGTATCGATCAGCAGCACCGGCGCCGGATGATCGGCAGCAAACGCGCGGAACGCCTCGAGCTCGCTGGGGAAACTCATTACGTAGGCGTGGGCCATGGTGCCGATCACCGGGATCCCCAGCCGCTTACCCGCCTCCACGTTCGAGGTGCCGTCCAGTCCGGCCAGATAACTGGCGTAGGCCACCCCAAAAGCAGCCTCCGGGCCGTGGTCGCGGCGCGGGCTGAAGTCGGCCACGCTCGCCTCGAAGCCCGCAGCCAGCCGCACCCGGGCCGCCTTGGAAGCTATGAGGGTATAAAAGTTCACCACGTTAAGCAGGTAGGTTTCGACAATTTGCGCTTCAATCCGGGGGGCTCGCACGGAAAGAATCGGCTCGCCCGGAAAAATCAACTCGCCCTCGGGCACCGCCCGCACCTCTCCCGTAAAGCGAAATTGCGCTAGGTATTCCAGAAAATTGTTTGAAAATATCCCGAGCGAGCGCAGGTAGTCCCTGTCTTCGTCGGCGAAACTAAGCCGCTCCAGGTAATCGAGGGCCGCCTCCACGCCCGCCGCCACCAGGAAGCGCCGCCCCGGAACCGGCGGGCGCACAAAAAGGTCGAAGACCGCCGTTCCGTTTCTGCCCCGCGACAGATACGAATCGGCCATCGTCAGCTCGTACAGGTCTATCGTCAGGCGGAAGTCTGTTTGCATCGCTTCCTCCAGCGGGCAAGCGCGGCCCGAAACACCCGGCGTTCGTTCTCGAACGCGAGCAGTCGCTCTACCTCATCCACCGGAAACCAGCGCGCTCTCCGTACCTCCTCGAGCTGCGGGCGCAGTTCGCCCCCCTCATACCGCATCAAGAAATAATGCACCCGCTTGTTGACCTCGACGCCTTCGTCGTCATGCGCCATGAAGTAGTAGCGAACCCTTTCTATGGGATCGAGAACTTTCACGTTGACGCCGGTCTCTTCTCTAACCTCACGCCGTGCAGTCTGCCAGTACCTCTCACCCGGCTCAACCCGCCCCTTGGGCAGACTCCAGCGCCGCCTCTTACCCTTGGCGGGCATTATCAGCAATACCCGCGGCCTGCGGCAACCGCGGAAGACCACGCCTCCGGCCGAGGTGACCTTGCGTTTTAGCGTTGCCTTCGGTCCCCGGCGCGCCGCGAGCTTGCTAGTCTTGGAACTGAGCCCCTCGGCCATGCCTCTATCACACCACGAAGCAGGCGGTATCACAAATGCAATCGACGAATGTTCTCCTGCAGCGGGATCCCGACCCGGTTCATATAACCGCGGGCGGATCACCTGCATTCCCTGCAATGATACCTGTATACTACTAACGGACGAACCGGCATACACCGCGAAATCAACCCCTGCATCCACGGACGCCATCCCGCCCGATCAGTCCGGGCCGGTTCAAAGGAGGTGGCTCATGCTCACGAAGTTGGTTGCAAACAGTTTCGAGTTTCTACTGGAGCTTGCGATGTGGATCACCCTGGCCATTGGAGCCCTGCAAGGCTACGCCGTCGGGCGCGAGCTGGGCTTGATCATCGGTCTCCTGGCAGCTATGGTGCCCGTGGTTGCCGTCTTCGGAACACTATCGCTGCTGCTCGAAATTCGCAAGGACGTGAAGAAGATAGCCCTATCCTGTTCCTCTACGGCCACCAAGTCCTGAACCGGCATCCTGCCCTCTCATGTGCCGGCCCTGAGGTTAAGAAAAAGAAAAGACGGGGAGTCTTCCCCGTCTTGATGGTGGGCCGTGCAGGACTCGAACCTGCGACCAACCGATTAAAAGTCGGTTGCTCTACCAAACTGAGCTAACGGCCCGTTTGGCTCCAAAATTATATGAGCGCTCCCGCCCCGTGTCAAACGGGCGTAATCCGTCAACGCCCGCCCGTGCGTCCGGGGCGGGGCTTACCAAGCGGGCGTGCAGGCGACGCCGCACCGGGCTTGATACGCAATCTGCAAAGGGGGTAGCGACCTGCAACCGGAACCGCCAAACTGCCGCTGCAAAACCCGGGCTGGCCCCTGCCTGCCCCCGACCAGCCGCGAACGATTCTCTTACCCCGACGGGCAACGAGGCACGACGAAGTTAATGAAAGAGCAAACACGCAGAAGCACGGCCTTCCCCTGCGAGATCGTTACGGCTTGCGAATCGCCCAGGTGTTAGCCTTAACTCCGTGGCCTGGTCACTGGTAGTTGCAGGAGCGGCGCTCCTATACGGTGGCGGCGAATTGCTCGTACGCCACGCCGTAGCGCTGGCGCGGCGGCTGGGAATGAGCCCCCTCGTCGTGGGGCTCACCGTCGTGGCCTTTGGTACCAGCGCGCCCGAGCTGGCGGCCACCCTGGCGGCCACCCTGAGCGGCAACCCCCAGGTCGCCTATGGCAACGTGGTGGGTTCCAACATCGCCAATCTTTCGCTCGTGCTGGGATTGGCGGCGCTGGTGCGACCGTTGCGTACCCGCGCCCGCTTCATCCGTCGGGAAATGCCCTTCTTGCTCCTGGTCAGTCTGGTACTCTTCTACGTGGTGGCTGACGGCTGGATTGGTCGTGCGGAAGGGGCGTTACTGTTTGCCGGAATAATCGTATACCTGACTTATCTGCTGCGCGAAAAAAGTGAAACCCCAGACGTTGAAGCCGAGTTCGCGGCCGAGTACGGGCAGACAGTACCCGCAGCCTGGATATCGCTGCTAGGCGTAGCCGCAGGGGTGGCGCTGCTTACCGGCGGCGCCGCAGCGCTGGTGGAGGGAGCGTCTGCTCTTGCACGCTCCTGGGGCGTAGCCGACCGCGTAGTGGGGCTCACCGTGGTAGCGCTGGGAACCAGCCTGCCGGAGCTGGCCAGCTCGCTGGTAGCGGCGCGCAAAGGCGAATCGGAGCTCGTGCTCGGCAATCTGGTTGGCTCCAACATATTCAACGTATTCGCCATTTTGGGCATCACCGCCATGGTCCATCCGGTCAAGCCAGACGGCCCCGGCGTCATCGTCGACCTCTCGGTAATGCTCGGCCTGGTACTGCTGGCCTGGCCCTTTCTGTATACCGGGCTGCGCCTGGGACGGCGCGAAGGTGCGGTATTGCTGCTCGTATACGTTTTTTACATTCGGTACTTATATACTGGCTGAAACAATATTTCATATCGAATCCGAAAATTGTACACGGGTTTTTGTCAGCCGGCCGCCCGGCGTCATGGACACCGGGCAGAAACGCGGCAAGGGGTCGTAAGCCTTCAAGGTAGTAAACCGGGGTATAAAGAGGACAGGCCTTCAGGCCGGGAGGAAACGATGCGCGATCTCAGGGTTCACGGCATTCACCCCAAAGGTCAGGTGTTTTGGGACACCCCCACGCCCGTGCTCGTAGAACACGCCCTGGCTAGAAACCAGGGCCTGCTCAGCCACAAGGGGCCTCTGGTTGTCGATACCACGCCATACACCGGGCGCAGCCCGCGCGACAAATTCATCGTACGGGAGGCCAGCACCGAGGGCGACATCCGGTGGGGGGATGTAAACCAGCCATTCGAACCCGACGCGTTCGACGCCCTTTACGGGCGGGTGACCGAATATCTCTCGGAGCGCGATCTCTACGTACAGGATCTATATGCGGGAGCAAACCCCAAACACCGCCTGGCGGTCCGGGTGGTAACCGAAAGCCCCTGGCATGCCCACTTCGCCCGCAATATGTTCATCCTGCCGCGCCGCTTCCAGCAAGACGACGAGATAGAACCCTTCATGCCCGAGTTCACCGTCGTACACGCCCCCGACTTCAAAGCCCTGCCGGAACGCGACGGCACCCGCAGCGAAGTTTTTGTGATAGTGAATTTCGCCAAGAAGGTCGTGCTCATCGGGGGCAGCCACTACGGCGGCGAAATCAAGAAGTCCATCTTTTCGGTGCTGAATTACCTGATGCCCAAGAAAGATATCCTCTCGATGCACTGCTCCGCCAATCTGGGGCGGCGCGGCGATACCGCCATATTCTTCGGCCTTTCGGGAACGGGGAAAACTACCCTGTCCACCGATCCAAACCGGCCCCTCATCGGCGACGACGAGCACGGCTGGTCTGGAGAGGGTATCTTCAATTTCGAAGGCGGCTGCTACGCGAAAGTGATTCACCTTACCCCGCAGTCGGAACCGCTGGTCTACCGGGCCACGATGATGTTTGAAAGCATCCTCGAAAACGTCGTGGTAAACCCAACCAGCCGGCGGCCTGAGTTCGACGACGGCAGCAAGACCGAAAATACCCGCTCTTCGTATCCCCTGGCCCACCTGGAAAACGTAGTGGTCAGCAGCATGGGACCGCACCCGGAAAACATATTCTTCCTCTCCGCCGACGCTTTTGGGGTGCTGCCTCCAATTGCGCGGCTCACCCCGGAACAGGCCATGTACTATTTCATAAGCGGCTACACCGCCAAGGTTGCGGGAACAGAGCGCGGCGTAACCGAGCCCGTAGCCACATTCTCCGCCTGTTTCGGCGCCCCGTTCCTGCCCCTGCACCCCGCCCGCTATGCGGAGATGCTACGTGAACGCATACAGAAGTACGGGCCACGCGTATGGATGGTCAACACCGGCTGGACAGGCGGCGGCTACGGCGTAGGCAGGCGAATGGAGCTGGCGCACACCAGGGCGCTGCTGAGCGCCGCTCTGGATGGCGAGCTGGACGACGTCCCCTACGTCGAAGACTCCGTCTTCGGATTCCAGGTGCCCGCGGAGGCGCCAGGCGTTCCCAACAACCTGCTCGTTCCCCGCCAGGCCTGGTCCGACCCGGAAGCATACGACGAAGCCGCACGCAAACTGGCAAGAATGTTCCAGGATAACTTCGCCAAATACGCCGAGGGAGCCGGCAAAGACGTGAAGGACGCCGGGCCCCGAGTCTAAAGTGCTCCTCCAGATTGGCCGCGTCGCGGTAAGATAGCCGGAAGGGGCGTTTGCCCTAGGTTCGTTGCGCAAAATGGGCGTGGAGGCTCCATGGAGGCCCTGAAGGATACGAAACGGCTCGCGTTCGCACGCTATGCGTGGGGCTTGCTCATATATACCCTGGGCGTAATCGTCTGGGGCGCTTACGTTCGGGCCACGGGCTCGGGCGACGGCTGCGGGCAGCACTGGCCCACCTGTCAGGGGGCCATACTCCCCCAGATAGACAAGGTCAAAACGTTCATCGAATTTTCCCACAGGATTACCAGCGGACTCGACCTCGTCGGTGTAATCCTGCTTTTTTTCTGGGGGCGTCGCGTCTTTTCCAAGGATCACCCCGCCTACTTCGGGGCCACGCTGACGCTTTGGGTGATGGTGGTGGAAACCATCGCCGGAGGCGGACTGGTCCTCTTTCAGCTGGTGGCCTATAACGACTCGGTGGCACGGGTGATAATCATGGCCGTACACCTGCTCATCACCCTGACGCTGCTGGCGTCCATGGCCCTGACCGCCTACTGGGCATCCGGCGGCCCCGCCCTGCGCCTGCGCAATCAGGGAGCGGTTGGATGGGCCCTGGGTCTGGCGGTGCTCGCCTTCTTTACCCTGGCCGCCAGCGGGGCGATTACCGCCCTGGCGGATACCCTCTTTCGCGCTCCCAGCTTCTGGGAGGGAGTGAAGCAAGATCTCTCCCCCACCGCCCACTTTCTCATCCGTCTCCGGGTACTGCACCCTCTCATCGCCGCGTCGGTTGGGATATACATTTTGCTCATGGCCGGGGTGGTGGGCCGCTTGCGTCCCTCTGCGCGCGTGCGGCAGGCCGGCACCCTGATGGTGGTGCTGTTCGCGGTGCAAATCATCATCGGTCTCTGGAACATGTTTTCCAACGCTCCGGTGTCGCTGCAGATGTTGCACCTGTTCAGTGCCGACGTGGTCTGGATCGTCTTCGTGCTCTTTGCGGCGGCCGCGCTGTCCGGAGGCATTCAGGCTGCCGAACAAACCGCAGTGCACCAACCCGCACCCCGCGAAGGCGGGAGCCGCGCTTCGGTGCACCATTACATTGCGCTAACCAAGCCGCGCATAATAAGCCTGCTCCTGTTCACGGCGCTGGCGGGTCTCTTCATCGCCGCGGGCGGCTGGCCCGGCTGGAAACTGTTGCTGGTCGTGCTGCTGGGCGGGTACGCCTCCGCTGGAGCCGCAAATACCATCAACATGGTCATTGACCGTGACATCGACGCCCGTATGGAGCGCACCCGCATGCGACCCACCGTTCAAAACTACGTCGCCTCGGCCGATGCGCTGAAATTCGCATTCATACTTTCGGCTTTCGCCTTCCTTGTGCTCTGGTGGGGCGCCAATCTGCTGGCGGCGACTCTATCGCTGGCGGGCATGATGCACTACGTGCTCATATATACGCTCTATCTAAAACGTCGCAGCTGGAGCAACATAGTAATCGGCGGGGCCGCGGGCGCATTTCCGCCGCTCGTCGGCTGGTCGGCGGTGACTGGCGACCTGAACCTGCTCGCGTGGTACCTGTTCGCAATCGTCTTTTTCTGGACGCCGGTACACTTCTGGGCGCTGGCGCTGCTGATAAAGGACGACTATGCCCGGGCGGGGGTGCCCATGCTCCCCGTAGTCCACGGTGACCGGGTGACCGTTGTCCAGATCGCGCTGTACGCCGTGCTTACCGCTATTATATCGACCATGCCGCTAGTGCTGGGGCAGGCGGGCTGGATTTACGCGGTATCGGCCGGCTTGCTGAACCTGGTTCTTCTAGCGCAAAGCCTGCTGCTCTTCCTGCAGCCCGAACGCCCCCAGGCGCGCAGGCTCTTCTTCTATTCCATGTCCTACCTGGCGCTATTGTTTCTGGCGATGGCCGTGGACCGGAGCATATTCTTCTAGCGTGAAGCATCTGGCTTTCTTCGCAATCCTTCTGGCGGGAACGGTGCTGGCCCACCAGCCAACCACCTTCTCGGACGATCCCACCGGCACCGAGAGCGGTCGCCTGCTGCTATGGGTTTCCGTTTTTGCCGCGCTTTCGGTCGTCATAGTACTTGGAGCACTGTTCTACGGACGCAGGCGCGCCCGGGCGCGTGGCGATTCCATGGATGCGGTTTGGATAGCGGTCCCCGTCATCCTGGTGGCGGTCGTGGGAATACTGGGCGCCCAAAGCCTGGTGCAGATGTTCTCCGCTGCCGGTAAACCCGCCTTCGGGGTGCAGGTAACGGCCCATCGCTACTGGTGGGATTTCGACTACGGGGACGTGCCGGTACGCCTTTCCAACGAGCTGGTACTGCCTGCCGGGGTGACGGTGGAGCTGCGCTTTACCTCCACCGACGCCTTTCACGCCCTCAGCGTTCCCGAGGTCGGCCTGAAGGCTTCGGCAATACCCGGCCAGAACACCCGCACACAGGTACGCTTCAAGAAGGTTGGGAGCTACCTGGGCTTTTGCACCGAGCAGTGCGGACTGGGCGCCAAGCAACATCGTATGCGGGTACTGGTCGTCGAGCCCGAAGCATTCGAACGCTTCCTGGCGGCCGCGGCGACCTTTAAACCCCCGCCCCCGAAAACGGAGGAGCTTCGCAGCGGCATCGAGCTCTTTTCCCGGCACTGCGCCTCCTGCCATACCGTCCGCGGCAGCAGCGCCGGCGGAAAAGCGGGCCCCGACCTGACCCTATTTGGAAACCGCACTACCTTAGGCGCGGCATCGCTGCCCAACACCCCCGCCAACCTGCGTACCTGGATCCGCGCCGCGCCGGACCTGAAGCCTGACGTGCGCATGCCGGCATTCAGCGAACTTTCCGACGCGGATCTAAACGCGCTGGCGGCATACCTCGAAAGCCTGCGGCTCGACGATTTCGACTTTGCGAACCTGCCTCAACCCTAAGCGATGGCGTCATCTGCAGAGCCGCGGCGACCCCCGGGCAACGCTGCTGCATAGACCGGGGCTAAAACCCGCCCGGTCGCATCCTTGCAGGCCGTGGCAGCCGCTTGGCAGGCCACCCCGGCGAACGAAAGATTACACTTGAAGCATGGTTTCCAACGCGGTGCGGGTGCTGATATGGCTGATCTTCCTGGCGGGAGGCGGACTGCTGGGCGTCGCCCTCGACCTGCGGCTCTGGCCCGGCTGGTGGAGCAGCCTGCCCTGGCACGCGGTCAGCTTCTTGCTGGGCCTGGGGGTGCTGCGACTGGTGGTGCGGATCAGCCGCGTCACCGGGCGCTGGCTGGCACGCTGCGGCCGCCAGGGCAACCTGCCCCGGATGCAGACCAACCGGCTGGTGGCCTCGGGGCCCTATGCCTGCATGCGTCACCCCATGCACCTGGGGCTGATGCTCTTCCCCTTCGCCCTTGCACTACTGATAGGTTCTCCCGCTTTCGTGTTCATAGTCGCCCCCCTGGAAGCGCTGCTGATTTTGGCAATGGTCATGACCGTTGAGGAACGCGAGGCCCGGGTCAAATTCGGCGCCGAGTACGCGGCCTACGCGAGCCGCGTACCGCCGTTCAACTTCGCCCCCGACTGCATGCGCCGCCTGCTCGAAGAACCCCCCGAGGAACCCGACTGCACCCGCGACTTCGTACTGGCCCGGGGCTGACCGCCCGGTCAGTTGGCGGGTATACTGCGGGCAGGGAGGGAGTATGAACTACCGCAAACTCGGAGAGTACGGCGTCAGGGTGTCCGAAATATCGCTAGGAGCATGGGTGACCTACGGCAATCAGGTTACCGACCTGGAAACGGTCAAGGCCATAACCAGACTGGCCTACGACGCCGGGGTCAACTTCTTCGACAACGCCGACGTCTACGCCCACGGCGCCGCCGAGGAGCTGATGGGCCAGGTGCTGAAGGAATACCCGCGCCACACCCTGGTGATGAGCTCCAAGGTCTTCTGGCCCACCTCGGAAGACGCCAACGGGCGCGGCCTGGGGCGCAAACACGTGCACGAATCCATTGACCGCAGCCTGAAGCGGCTGCAGACCGACTACCTGGACCTCTACTTCGCCCACCGCTACGACCCCGAAACGCCGATGGAAGAGATCGTGACCGCGTTCAGCGACCTGGTCAAGGCGGGCAGGATCCTCTACTGGGGCACCAGCGAGTGGCCGGCGGCGCGCATTGCCGAGGCGGTGACCTTTGCCCGCGCAAACGGGCTGGCCGCGCCGGTGGTGGAGCAGCCGCAGTACTCGCTGGTCTACCGCGACCGGGTGGAAAAGGAGATCCTCCCCGAGGCCGAGCGCTTCGGCATGGGGCTGGTGGTGTGGAGCCCGCTGGGGCAGGGGGTGCTCACGGGCAAGTACGACGAAGGCCTGCCCGAGGGCTCGCGCCTGGCGCAGTACGAACAGTTCCGCGAGCGGCTGCTCACCGAGGAGAACCGCGAGCGGGTCAAGAAACTCAAGGCCATTGCCGACGGGCTGGGCGTGACCCGGACCCAGCTGGCGCTGGCCTGGGTGCTGCGGCAGCAGCAGGTCTCGAGCGCCATCACCGGCGCCCGCACCCCCGAGCAGCTGCAGGAGAGCCTGGGCGCGGTGGAGGTGGAGCTGACCCCGGAGATCATCGAGAAGATCGACGCCATCTTCCCGCCGGGGCCGGACTGCTACGCTTGAGTTCTTGACCTTTACACCTGTGGGATTTTGCGCCGAAATTGCAGAGAATTAACCGAAAACCCCACAGCTGTAAATAATTTCGCGCCGCGGCGGGGCCAAAAGGCCCCGCCGCGGCGAAAACACCCCGGCCACCTCCACCACCTCCTGCTCCTACATCTTCACCCCCAAGCCCGGGGACTCCTGCGTCGACACCGAAACCACCAGCTTCGAGCACTACGACGAGCGCTTCAGCCCCAACCAGACCTACGTGCCGATCAGCTCGGGGCAGACGACGACGATCCGGCACGAGGTGGATTCGACGGAGATCGTCAAGGAGACCGAGCAGACGGCCGAGGTCTACTACGACGAGGACGGGGACGGGGTGGTGGACGACAGCTGCACGACCCAAACGATCGACACGGTGTACCTGCGAGAAGATCACCCGAGCCACGCGCTCATCGAGAAGGTGGTCTGGGAGGACGATTACGTAAACTGCCCGCCGAAGTGAGGTCCGGCACCCGGCCGCCGGGCGCGGCCGCTTAGACTGAAGACATGAAGCGACTTTTTCTCGCCTCCCTCCTGGCCGGGCTGGCCGCGCTGCTGACGGCCTGCCCGGGGCCGCAGGCGCCCCCGCCGCCGCTGGGGCTGGCGTGGCAGACGGCGCTGGTGACGCCAGACCGGATGCTGACGCTGGACGCGGCGGCGGGGGGCGGCTCCGTATACGTCTTCAACGAGGAGCTGCCGCTCGACGGCGACTACGGCAAGAAGTGGGCCGCACTTTGGCGGGTGGACGCGGCCAGCGGCGAAGTGTTGGGGCCGGTGAAGTTCCCCGACGACGCCGCGGCGCAGGCGCTGGCCGCGGAGGGGTTCGGGTGTCCGCAGCCGCTGAGTCCTTACATCACCATTGACGGTCAGGGCACAGTTTACACCAACGTGGCTTTGCGCAACACCGCCGCCCAGGCGGACGGCTGCGACACCTACGACGGCTCCTGGGTGGCCAGCAACTGGCCCGTCTTTGGGGTTTTCGACGCCGGCCTCAACCGCACCGGCCTCGCCTGGCTGAAGGCCTTCGACGGGGACGACCCCACGTACGCGGCCGCCTACGCGCGCCTTGCACGCGCCGACGCCGGGGCCGTGGTGGCCGGGGCCTACCGGGCGGACAGCCGCATCTTGCAGACCCGCACCTTCCGCGGGACCCTGTCTCCGAGCGGCGTGCTAAACGTCGCCCTCGAAGGGCCGGTGGGCGAGCACGTCTATCGGGCCTTCAGCCTGCCCGAGGGGTGGCTCGCACTGCTGCGGCCCGACGACCCCACTTCCGCGGGCTGGGCCGAACGCCTCGTCCGCTACGACGCCGCGGGGAACGAGGTGTGGAGCGCGGTCACGACCGGCGCGGGCTTCCCCCCCACCGAGCGGGCCGCGGGGGTCGCGGGCCGGCCGCAGAGCGTCTTCGTGAGCGGGGTGGCGCGCGCCGGAGAGCCCTTCATGGGGCAGGCGCCGCCGGAAGCGGAGCCCGACCAGGCGCCCTTCGTGGCGCGGATCGACGGCGGCGCGCTCAGCTGGATCCGCTGGGTCCACGCCGAGGAGAGCGAGTGGTTCACCCCCAACCACTACGCCACCGTGCCGCTCGTCTACGACCCGGAGCAGGACGAGCTCTACCTGGGGATCCACAACGTGCTGCTGGCGCTGGACCCGGCGGACGGGACGACGCGCTGGATCACCAACCTGCGCGAGATCATCACCGGCAACCCCGGGGGCGTGGACGACTGGTTCTTCGTCTACCAGCCCCAGAACTTCAGCCACCTCTTCCTGGTGGACGGGACGCTGGTGGGGGTTAGCTACTCCTGGTGGGACTCGAACCAGGGGCGGGGGTCGGATACCGACCGCTACCGGCCGCTGGTGCTGGGGTTCGAGCGGAGGTACTGAGTGGGGTGGCGGCTGGCCGCGCTC
>JAMOUW010000087.1 GCA_027067955.1 Thermaceae bacterium | reverse complement strand
CCGGCAAGCAGCAAGCCTCCCCCTCGGGGGAGGTGGCCGCAGGCCGGAGGGGGGTTTTGCCGTTTGGTTTTCGTTTCCCCGGACGAGGCGGCACCCTGCCGCCGGGATCCGGGGTCCATGCTGTACAGAAAGCCGAGATTTCGTTGCCGTCAATAAAGTAATGAGGTTGATAGAAGGCTGGTGCCGAAGTCGCAAACTCAACCGTGGAGTAATGGCGCGGCATGGGCCCCGGCTCGCGCGGGTCAAAGTGACCCGCTTGGCCGGGGACACGAACTACTTTCTTTCCCGTAACAAAAGCTGTATCCCCGGACGAGGCAACCGAAGGTTGCCGAGAACCGGGAGCCTGCCCTGAACTTGATTCAGGGCCCATGCCGTACAGAAATCCGAAATTGCGTTGTCGTTGACATACCCGCCACAAGCTACAAGCCACCCACCACAAGCCGCTTTTATCCGTATCCCCGGGCGAGGCAACCGGAGGTTGCCGGGATCCGGGGTCCCTGCTGTACGCAACGCCGAGATTGAGCTGCCGTTAACGGCCCCACCACAGGCCACAGGCTACTTGCCACAGGCCACTGTGCTACTACGCATCACGAACCACGCACCGATTGCCGATACCCGGGGTCCATGCCGGACAAGAAGCCAAGAATACGATGCTGCTAACCGGTCAACCACAAGCTACAAGCTACAGGCCGCGAGCTTCTTTGTTGCCATATATCACTACGTCCAACGAACTACGAGCGGGTTCTTTTCCGCAGGTCGCATTCCTAGGGCCCGCCTGCGCCAGGTCGCCTTTTGACATCGCGCATAAAGATACGTACGATGTAAGCGGATAGGATACTCAGGAGGTGTATATGAAGCTTAAGCGTGGACTGGTTGCTCTGGCTTTGCTGCTGGCCTTCGGGCTGGCCTTTGGACAGGTCAAGCGAATTTCGCTCGCCACCGGGGGCACCGGCGGCGTTTACTATCCGCTCGGGGGCGGTATAGCCCAGATTTGGACGGACTACGTCGAGGGTGTTGAAGCCAGCGCTGAGGTTACCGGTGCGTCGGTCGAAAACGTCCGGCTCGTCGCCAGTGGGGAAGCGCAGGCGGCACTGGGAACCAGCGGTGTCGTGGTGCAGGCCTACAAGGGGGATGGCAAGTTCAAGGGTAAGGCGCAGCCAATCCTCGCCATTGGCGCCATGTACCCCAATGCCTGGCAGTTCGTGACCGTGGCGGAAACCGGCATCAAGAAAATTGCCGACATCAAAGGCAAGCGTGTTTCTACCGGCGCTCCCGGTTCGGGAACAGCGGTAATGACCCGGGCCATCCTGGAAACCCTCGGATTCAAGCCCGGCAAGGCTTTCAAGGAATTCCGGCTCTCTTTTGCCGAGCAGGTGTCCGCCCTTAAAGACGGCACCATTGATGTCGGATCCTGGTCCGTGGGCCTCGGCCCCGGTTCGCTGGTGGACCTGGCTACCACCCGGCAGATGGTGCTCGTTTGCATGACCCCCGAGGAGCAGGCCAAGGTGGCCGCCGCGCACACCTACTACAAACCCTTCACCATTCCGGCGGGCACCTATAAGGGCGTCGACTACGACTGCCTCACCGTGGGTACGCCGAACGTGCTCTTCGTTAACGCCAACGAGGACGCTGAGCTGGTCTACCAGCTCACCAAGGCCCTCTTCGAGCACGTGGACGAGCTCGGGCAGATCCACCCGGCGGGCAAGACGATAAGTCCGGAATATGTGCTCAAGGCTACGCTGATCCCGCTGCATCCCGGCGCTATCCGCTATTACGAGGAAATTGGCCTTACCGTACCCGACCGCTTGAAGCCCGCCAAGTAAACTAGCACTCATGAAAAGGCCCCCTGTTGCGCTTACCGCTTTGGGGGCCTTCCTTATCTTTCTCTGGCTTGCCTGGCCGGTTACGGTGCTCCAGGTGGGCGTGGAGCGGTTGGGATCCGTATTTTTTCCCGTCCGTGAGGGAAGCGTGGTGGAGCTCGAGTGGATACATTCGGTGTCGGCGATCCCGGTGCGCGAGGTCTTCGAGGTCGCTGGCGGGGAGTTGTGGCTGGAGGAAACCCACAACCCCTGGTTCGCCGCCGGGCTGGGTGAGATTAGCGGGCGCGGCCGCACCGTGGCCGAAGGGGACCACGCGGTGGCCATCGTTGACATTCACGAGCGGGCCGAAGAAATGGTGCTCCGCATCGGCAACCCCGAAATCCACCACACGATAAGGGTTGCAGGGAGGCAATGCGACCTGTCGCGTCTGGCACCCCACCGGCGCGCGGTGCTGGCGGTGCTGACGCTTCCCCGAATCTACGTGTTGCGAGGTGTACGCTGTGAGTGAATCCGCTAATCGGGCGCCCTGGATAAACCGGTTGCTGGCAGTTGTGGCCCTGCTGCTCGTAGCGTTTCAGGTGTATACGGCGGGCTACGCTCCCATGACGGCGATTTTCCAGCGTTCAATCCACCTAACGTTTATTTTGCTGTTGCTTTTCCTTTCGACCCCGGTGTCGCGCCGCTGGCCGCCACCGGCGCGCTGGCTCGTGGATGGAGTGTTGATCGCGGCCAGCCTGGCCGTGGGGGGTTACCTCTACTTTAACTACGACGCCATCATCGATCGCTTCGGTTGGTGGGAGCCTGCCGATATCTACCTGGGTGTGGCAGCCATTTTGCTGGTGCTGGAGGCTACCCGTCGTGCTATTGGCTGGCCGATGACTGTAATTGCCGCATTGTTCATCGTCTACGCCTACGCCGGTCCGCACATGCCCGGAGTGCTTGCGCACAAGGGGTATGGCACCGAGCGCCTGGTGGGACAGCTCTATCTGACCACCGAGGGGATCTTCGGTGTGCCGCTGGGCGTGGCGGCCACCTTCGTGTTCATCTTCATCCTTTTCGGCTCGCTGCTAGAGGCCACCGGCGCGGGCAAGTTCTTCATCGACCTGGCTTACGCCCTGGCGGGCAAGAGCCGCGGGGGACCGGCCAAGGCCAGCGTGGTAGCCAGCGCCTTCATGGGTTCGCTTTCGGGTTCGGCCATCGCCAACGTGGTTACCACGGGGGCTTTCACGATACCGCTCATGAAAAAGCTGGGCTACAAGCCCGAAGAGGCCGCGGGGGTGGAGGCGGCGGCCAGCACCGGAGGGCAGATAATGCCGCCCATCATGGGCGCGGGCGCCTTTTTGATCGCCGAGTATACCCAGACACCCTATCTAACCGTGGTTAAGCTGTCGATAGTCCCGGCGATTCTCTACTTTTTGACTGTATACCTGTTCGTGGATCTTATCGCCGCCAAACGCGGCATGCGCGGACTGCCGGCGGACGAGCTGCCGCCGGTGCGCCAGGTGTTGCTGGCGGGATGGCATTACCTGATACCGCTCTTCATACTCATTTACTACCTGTTCAGGGGCGTGAGCGCCATGAAAGTGGGGTTCATAGGTGTATTGGCCATCGTGCTCGCCAGCAACCTGAGACCGCGGCCGGGAGATTCCAGAGGGCGTTCGCTGCACCTGGGGCTGCACCTGGCGGCCATGGCCTACCTGCTCTACATCGGCTTCCAGCCCAGCCACGGCTTTGCCCTCTGGCAGTTCTACCTGGTGGTGGGCATGGTTTTCGCCAGCAGCCTCAGCCCCTACAGCCCGCTCAATCTGGCCAGGTTGCTGCAGGGGCTGGTTTCCGGGGCCACCGCCGCCATTCCCGTTTCGGTGGCTACGGCTGCAGCGGGCATAGTCGTGGGTGTCGTAGGTCTGACCGGGGTAGGCTTGAAGTTTAGCCACCTGGTGGTTTCGGCCTCGGGCGGACACCTGTTGCTGGCGCTGGTGCTGGTGGCCCTCGCCAGCCTGGTATTGGGAATGGGTCTGCCTGTTACCGCTTCGTACATCGTGCTGGTGGTGCTGGCAGGACCCGCTTTGCAGGATCTGGGTGTTGCGCTTATAATCGCGCACCTGATCGTTTTCTGGTACAGCCAGGACTCGAACGTGACCCCGCCGGTGGCGCTCGCCGCCTACGCTGCTTCCGGTCTCGCCGGCACCGACGCCATGCGTGCGGGGGTGCAGGCCTGGAAGTTCGCCAAGGGGCTGTACCTGATTCCGCTGCTCATGGTCTACGCTCCCGGCATCATGTTCGCCGGCTCCGCCGGCGATATCGCGGTGGATCTGCTGCGGGGGTTGCTTGGCCTCTGGGCTTTCGCCGCGGCGCTGGAGGGCTACCTGTTTCGCGAGGCGCACTATTACGAGCGCCTGTTCCTGGCGGCGGCGGGCGCGGGACTTTTCTGGCCGGCGCTGCCGGTAAACGTTGCCGGTATGCTTTCGTTGCTGGTAGCGGTGTTGCTGAACCGCAGCGGCACACCCGGACAAGGGTAATGACCGGTCAGTCAGTAATGCGGTAGGCTGGGGGCGTGCCGGCGCTTGAGCTGCTTCGTGACCCCCACTATCGCAATTACTGGCTCAGTCTCTTCGTCAGTCAGCTGGGCACCTGGATGCAGCAGGCGGCTCAGGCCTGGCTGGTGATCGAGCTCACCGGCTCCGCAGAGCGGCTGGGGTTGGTGGTGGCGTTGCAGTTCGCCCCCGCGCTCCTCTTCAGTCCCCCCGCCGGGGTGCTGGCCGACCGCGTGCCGCGGCGCACCCTGTTGCGCGTGACCCAGGTCGCCATGGCGGGGCTGGCTCTCGCCATGGCGGGCCTGCTCTTCCTGGATGCCATCAGCTACGGCCGGGTGCTAATCTTTGCGCTCTTGTACGGACTGGCTAACGTATTTGATTTACCGGCGCGCCAGGCGTTCACGGTAGAACTGGCCAGCCGCGAGCGCTACCCGGGGGCGATTGCGCTCAACGCCTTCAGCTTCAACGTCGCGCGCCTGGCGGGACCTGCGGTGGCCGGTCTGTTGATGGCGCATCTGGGCATGGGCTGGGCATTCTTGATTAACGGCCTCTCATTCCTGCCCATGCTGGTTTTCCTGGGTGTCGTGCCCGTTGGTCTGGCCGCCGCCGGGGTGCGGGGCGATCCGCTGGCCCAGCTCTTGGAGGGGGTTTCCTACGTTCGCCGCACCCCGGCCGTGCTGGCGGTAATGGTGCTGATTTTTTGGGTGGGCACCTTTGCGATCAACTTCCAGACCCTGGTGCCGGCCTATGCACGCTTGGTTCTGGGACTGGGCGCCGAGGGGTACGGGGGCATCATGAGTGCCATGGGTGCGGGTGCGCTTGCCGGCGCCGTGGGCCAGGCTCTGACACATGGCTTCAGCGCGCGCCGCATCGACTACGGGGTAAGCCTGCTGGTGCTCGCCCACCTGCTACTTTTCCTGCCGCTGGGTCCCCTGGCGGTTGCCGCGGTGATGGGGCTCGCGGGGCTGGGAATGGTGCTCACCCTGGTGGGCACCAACACTCTCATCCAAACCGCGGTGCCGGACGAGCTGCGGGGAAGGGTCATCTCAATCTACATGCTTGCGCTTTTGGGGTCGGGGCCGCCGGGATCGTACCTTACCGGCTGGCTCGTGGATACGCTGGGCGGGCGGACTGCCGCCGGTCTTCTGGGGGTGCTGGCCTTATTAGGCTGGGCAGGCGTGCGGCTTTGGACGCGGCTCCGGAGCCGGCGCTAGCTTTGTCGCCACAGCGGGTGGTTTTGCAGCGGGTTAGGTCCGTCCGTCCCAGTTTTCGGGGCGCTCTTCCAGACCCAGGCGCCAGGCTACCGCCCGGGCCACCCGTTCGGCGGCGCGCCCATCGCCGTAGGGGTTGGGGGCGGCGGCCATCCGCGAACGCAGCTCCCTATTTGCGAGCACCTCGCGCAGCGTGCGTTCGAACGCTTCCGGCTCGTTGCCTGCGAGTTTCAGTATCCCCGCTTCCACTCCTTCCGGTCTCTCGGTGACGTTGCGCGCCACCACCACCGGCACGCCCAGGGCGGCTCCTTCCTCCTGGAGTCCGCCGGAATCGGTGACCACCAGTTCGCTCGCCGCCAGCAGCGCTGCCATCTGGGAGAACTCCAGCGGCTCGAGCAGCACGAAGTTGGGCACACCCGTGAGCGCGGGTCGTACCGCCTCGCGCACCACCGGGTTCTTGTGCACCGGGTAAACGAAGGTGAACTTCGGATGCGCCCGTGCGGTCCGCGCCAGCGCCGCAGCGAGATTCGCGAGCGATGGCCAGTTCTCGCGCCGGTGCAGCGTCACGGTCACGTAGGGACCTGGCGGCAGTCCCCCGGGCAGGCGGCCGCGCGCGGCCGCGAAACGTACCGCGTCTATCCCCGTCTGGCCGGTCGTTATCACCCGCTGCGGGTCGAAACCCTCAGCGCGCAGATTCGCGGCCGCGCCCGGGGTGGGTGCCAGCGCCAGGTCGGCGAGCGCATCG
Organism: Thermaceae bacterium; assembly: GCA_027067955.1. GTDB lineage: Bacteria > Deinococcota > Deinococci > Deinococcales > Marinithermaceae > Oceanithermus. Next base: position 561 of record JAMOUW010000087.1, on the reverse strand, counting down.
GTGAGGCGGCGGTTCGCCTCTTCGGGGAAAGGTTCATCCATGCGCCCGCTGCGCAGTCCGGCTTCGACGTGACCCACGGGTATTTGTTCCAGGAAGGCGGCCCAGGCGACGGCGAAGGTGGTGAGGGTGTCGCCGTGGACGAGGACGTAGTCGCTTTCCAGCTCGGCGAGCGCCCGCGCGGCGGCGGGCACGATGCGCCCGAAGAGATCGGGCAGCCGCTGGCGTTCGGCCATTACCTCCAGGTCGCGGTCGGCGCGCACCGCGAATACGGCCAGCGCCTGTTCCAGCTGCTCGCGGTGCTGGCCGGTGAGCAGCACCCGCACCCGCAGGTCGTCGCGGGCGGTGAGGGCGCGCTGCACGGGGGCCATCTTGATGGCTTCGGGGCGGGTGCCGAAAGCGAGGGTGACGGTCTTCACGGTTCGCTCCGGGCCGCGCGGCGGCGGCGCCAGCTGGCGAAGGCCAGCAGCAGGGCCGCGCCCGCGGCGCTGGTGAGGGTGACCGTCCAGCTCATTTTTTGAATGCGCATCGCCAGGGTGCCGCTTAGCAGCGTGAGCGCCCAGA
>JAMOUW010000086.1 GCA_027067955.1 Thermaceae bacterium | reverse complement strand
AGCCCCCCCACGTTGGGCAGGGGTGCGGTGTTGAGGCGGCGCTCGCCTGGTTTGTCGGCCCAGCCGACGCGCAGCGCAAAGCGCACCAGCCCCGGTACGCTGCGCCAGGTGACCACGGCCGCAACCAGGAAGGTAAGCACCACGGTCCACCAGCCAAGTCCCAGGGGATCGGCGATTCCCAGGGAGTGCAGGTAGCGGAGGAGGAGGTCGGGCATGGGCGGTGCGTGGTGCGTGGTGCGTGGTTCGCCTTGGACTACGTGCTACGCACCACGTACCACATACTCACTTCGTTCCATAAATCCGGTCGCCGGCGTCGCCCAGACCGGGAACTATGTAGCCCTTTTCGTTGAGGCGCTCGTCCACGGCGGCGACGCAAAGGTCAACGTCGGGGTGGGCTTTCATGACCCGCTCTATTCCTTCGGGGGCGGCGATGATGCTCATGAGCTTTATGTGATTGGCTCCTTTTTCCTTGAGCACATTGAGGGCCTGGACCGCCGAGCCGCCGGTGGCCAGCATCGGATCGGTGAGGAAGACGCGCCGTTCGGCGATGTCCGGCGGCAGTTTGGCGTAGTACTGGGTGGGCTCGAGGGTGTCGGGGTCGCGATACAGACCCACGTGGCCAACGCGCGCGGCGGGGATGAGGCGCAGAATGCCGTCCACCATTACCAATCCGGCGCGCAGGATGGCCACCAGGGCCAGCTTTTTGCCCGCAAGCACCTTTACCCGCGCCGGGGCCACGGGGGTTTCTACTACGGTTTCCACGAGGTCGAGATCGCGGGTGGCCTCGTAGGCCATTAGCATGCTCACCTCGGCCATGAGCTCGCGGAAGTCCTTGCTGCCGGTTTTCTTGTCGCGGATGAGGGCCAGTTTGTGTTGCACGAGCGGGTGGTCAACCGTGGTTACCTTCATCCCCATCAAGCTACCACGGGGCTTCGGGAAAGGCGTTCAGGGTGCGCTCGATGCGCGGGAGCTTATCGGTCAGGGCCGCGCCGAAGCCGCCGGGTTCCTTGGTGCGGAACCAGTGGAGGTCGTGCAGGAAAGTCAGGGGAATCCAGACCGCCAGCCGTTCCCAGACGCCGGGGGGGTCGGGGTAGCAGCGCACTATCTTGCGCAGCGTCTCCAGGCAGAGGTGGTAAGGGAGCAGGCTGAGGCTGCCGGTGGTCAGGATGGCCAGGTCGCGGGCCGGATCCTCGCCCCCGGCGCGGCTCCAGTCTACCACCAGCAGTGCGCCGTCCTCCGCCAGGAGCACGTTTCCCGCCCAGAGGTCGTTGTGGGCGAAGACGCGCTGCACGCCGTCGAGCAGCCGCAGGCGGGGCCTGATTTCCTCAAGGGCTTCTTGAGCCGCGGGAATGTCGGCCAGCGTTTCCCGAAATCTGCGCCAGCGTTCCAGCACCGGTTCCAGGCTGGTCATGCCGGGTTCGGGCAGCCGGTGCAGCCTCAGCAGGAACCCGGCTATCTGGGCGCGGGCGCGCGGTCCGAAACGCGCCGGCGTAAAGGGGTTTCCCGGGAAGCGCTTCATAACCAGCGCCGCGTAGCCCTGCAGCCGCCGGTCGTGCCAGACTCCCTCCACCCAGGATCCCAGACCCGCCCGCGCCAGGTTGCGCGCTTCCAGCAGGGGGATTTGGCGTTCGTGGGGCCCGTATATCTTTATTACGCGCCCATCGGTAAAGAATACCCGCGCCTCCTGACCGGTTATCGCCGGCCGCAGGGGGGACCCGAGCGCATCCTCCAGCAGGCGGATAACGTTACCGGGAACGTTGCGCGTGGCCACCTGCCCATCATAAACGCGCCTCCGGGCGGGATTACAATACGGCGGTATGCGCGCCGAGTGTCGCGAGGCCTCCACCCTGATCCACCCCGATCCCGAGCACGTGCTCAGCTTCGATCGCGAAGGACGGCTTTATACCTTCTACGATGCGGGCACGCTATACAAACGCGCTCTCGACAGCACCCTGCACTGGCGTCGGCGCAAGCCCGGTGGTCCGCGCGAGCGCGGGGTGCTCGACGCCGGGGCCGCGCTCGAGGTCTTCGCCAGGGTGCACGCTTACGCCCGCCGCGCCGCGGGCGAGCTGGAGGCGGACTGCGCCGCGCGTGTGCGCAGCGAAATCCTGCCCTGGACCCCGGAGCGGCTCTCCGGGGAGCGCGAGCGCTTCGAAGCGGTCTACCGGCCCATAGCCATCCTTCCTCCCGACCAGTACTTTTCCATTGTGGTTCAGGCCACCGAGGGCTGCACCTGGAACAAATGCACCTTTTGCAGCTTCTACCAGGGGCGACCCTTCCACGCCAGGAGCGCGGACGAACTGCGCGCGCACGCCGGGGCGGTCAGGGAGTTCCTGGGACGCCAGCTGCTTTTGCGCCGGGGGGTTTTCCTGGCCGACGGTAATGCCCTGGCGCTTTCGCGTGCGCGCCTGCTGCCTATCTTCGAGGCGGTGCGCGAGGTTTTTCCGGATCGCAAGATCTACGGTTTCGTTGACCTCTATAGTGGCGAGCGTCACGATCCCGCGGACTGGGGGGAGCTTGCGGGGATGGGGCTCGAGCGCGTCTACGTAGGTATGGAAACGGGCCTAGACGAGTTGCTGGCTTTCCTGAACAAGCCTGGCTCGGCCGACGAGCTGGTCACCTTTACGCGCCAGCTCAAGGCCGCGGGCGTCTCGGTGGGCTTGATAGTGATGGTGGGGGTTGGGGGCAGGGAGTACCGCGTAAACCATGCCCGGGCCACGCTCGCGGCGCTGGCGCGGATGCCGCTGGACCGCCGGGACCTCGTCTACCTATCGCCCTTCGTGGAACACCCCGGCTCTGTTTACGCGCGCGAGCGCTCAGCCGCCGGCCTCACCCCCATGGACTGGGAGGAGATCGAGTCGGAAACGGCGCGGCTGGCGGGGGAGGTGCGCCGGTTGGGGGTGCGCGCGGCCCGCTACGACATCCGCGAGTTTATCTACTGAGGTTCGTCCTTGCCGAAGAGGGTCACGGCCATGGCCAGGGCGAAGTAAACCACCACGGCCACGGCGTTGAGCATGCCGCCCCACAGCCGCAGCTGTACCGAGGTCAGGTAGTCGCCCAGAATGCGCGCCGCCAGCGCCGCGTGCAGCAGCCACAACGGCAGGTACATGGCGGGATGAAAGCGGATCTTGAGGCGCAGCACCGCGGGGAAGATGACCGGGGCGTGGCCGAAGACCATGGCGAAGGTGAACCCTACAAAGACCGCGTGCAGGGGGCCGTCGTAACCCGGTCCGGCCGGAGGGAGGCCGCCGATCAGCATCCAGGCCCCGCCCACCAGCAGCCAGACGTAACCGCCGAGCAGGCTTACGCCCATGAACTTGTGCACTCCCTCGCGTTTCAGGTTGACCCAGGCGATGTCGAACTTGAGGAGCCAGACGGCCTGGAGCAAAAAACCCAGGCCCACGATGCGCACTCCCTGATACGCGCCCGCGGAGGCCGCGACCAGTCCGGCCAGCGTCAGGAACGTAACCGCTATGAAAGCACGAATGGCGGTGATCGGCTTGGGGACGAAGCGTGAGAGCTCTAGCCTTTCCCCCGCTACTATGAAGACGATGAAGGCCATCCACCAGAGGCTCACGACCACCGGGGGCGCGGCCAGCACCCAGTAAATGTCGCCCAGAAGCAGTGCCAGCGCGCCCAGCCCCATGACCAGGGTGAAATCCGCAGGCTGCAGCCGGTAAATGTAGACCGCTACCGCCACGTAGAGGGCGGCGCCGGCGGCGAGCACGAGCTGCACCCAGCGCAGATCTAGCCCGGCTAGCAGGCCGATCCCGCCAATGGCCATCAGCACCGGGCCCGCATAGGTCCAGGCCTTGTTCAGGCCCACGGCCCGCTCCAGCGCGATCAGCGCTCCGAAGAAAGCGGCCACCATCAGCGGGCCGTGCAGACCCGCGAGTCCGCCCGCGGGCAGGGCCCAGCCCAAACGCACAACGCCGGCCCAGAGGCCGGTCACCATGAGCACCACCGACGCCACCAGCAGACCTACGCGCAAGAACACGACCAGCTCACCTCGCTTCCAGACCCAGCTCCTCGAGCAAAGCCTTGTAAACGTCGCCGGCGAAGCGCGCCAGCTCCTCGCGCACGTCGCGCCCTCCCAGGGACTGGGGCAGACGCGCTTCGGCTATGCGCAGCGCTTCGGCCAGCACTTCCGGATATACCGGCCAGCTGCCTGCGGCGGCGGTTTCCGTAGCGGGCGGTGTGTCTTCGCCGGGTGCCGCACCGCTTTCGCCGCGGGGTTTGCGCCGCCGCTTGCGGCTCTTGGACTGCGCTTCGCCGTGGGTGCGTTTCAGCAGCTCGAGCGCGAGCTCCGCAGCCACCTTTTCCGCCTCGCGCTTGCTGCGTCCCTGACCGGTGGCGAGCAGCTCTCCGTTCAGGGCCACGTCGCTTATGAAAAGAGGGTCGTTTTCGGTGCCCGTACCCCGGGTCTCAAACTTGGGCAGGGGCAGGTTCTTGCTCTGACAGTAAGCGTTCAAGGCGGATTTGGGATGAGTCACATTTAACCTCGTTGACATGGAGTTTCGCCCCGCACGGGCGGCCGAGCGTATTCTAGCACGCACGCGCCGGGACGTTTTCGTTTTAGAATGGGCGGGATGATTCGAATCCTGATTGCCGACGACCATTCTCTGTTCCGCCAGGGCTTGCGTTCGCTGCTCGAGGCGGAAGGGGACCTGCGGGTGATCGGCGAAGCTGCCAGCGGCCGCGAAGCCTTGCGCGCCGCGCTCGAAACCCGGCCCGACATCGTGCTAATGGACATCCAGATGCCCGGGCTCGATGGGGTGGAGGCCACCAAGGAGATTCTCAAGGAGTTTCCGGAAGCCAGGGTAATCATGCTTACCATGTACCGGCAGGACGCCTACGTTTTCGAGGCGGTCAAGGCCGGGGCGCGTGGATATTTGCTCAAGGACGTGGACGCCGAGGCGCTCGTGGACGCGGTGCGCCGCGTTAATGAAGGCGAGGTGCTGCTCGACGCCGAACTGGCCGAGCAGATTATCCACGACTTCCGGGCCAAGCGCGACGTGTTGCCGCAGGCCCACCACGCCGATTTAACCGACCGCGAGGTGCAGATTCTGCGCCTGCTGGCTCAGGGCGCCACCAACCAGGAGATAGCCGACGAGCTGGGTATTTCCGAGAAAACGGTGCGGAACCGGCTTTCCGAGATTTTTTCGAAGTTGCACCTGAATAACCGCACCCAGGCTGCCCTTTACGCCATTCGCGAAGGACTTGCCGACATCGAGGAATGACACCGCAAGACTTCTTGCGCCGTTTCGGGGCTGTGGCCGGTGACGACGCCCGCGCCGGGTTCCTGGCCCGTTACTTCGCCGAACGCGGCGAACAAACGCATAGAGATGATACCGGGAATATTTGGGTAGGCAGCGGGCCCGTAGCTTTTGCCGCCCACCTGGATACGGTGCTCACGCCCCGGGAGCTCACCCTGGAGGAGGAACGCTGGTGGGGTCCGGCGGTAGGCGACAACTCCAGCGGGGTGGCGGTGCTCGCCACCGCCTGGGAGCGCGTGCCCGAAGGGGCTGCGCTCGTGTTCACGGTGGGCGAGGAAGGATTGGGCAATATCCGCGGCGCGCGCGCCTACGTTGGCTCCATGCGGCCGCGCGCATTCGTGGCCGTAGACGGCTACCTGGGCAACGTCGTAACCCGCGCCCTGGGATCGGTGCGCTTGGAGGTGCGTTTTAGCGGGCCTGGCGGACATTCATGGGGAGATCGCAGCGCTCCCAACCCCGCCTGGGCGCTAGGGCGCCTGATTCGCGCGGTGCAGGCTCTTCCTTGCTGTGAGGGTTCGAGCCGCAGCGTGGCCCGGGTTTGGGGGGGCGAGGCCATAAACGCCATCCCCCGCGAGGTGGGTCTCGCCCTCGATGTGCGCGCGGTGGAAGCGGACCTGCTGAACAGCGCCGAGCAAGAGCTGCGGGCGCGCAGTATGGAGGCGGCCCAGGCGGAACAGGTGCAGGCTGAACTGGGCCTGCTCGGTCGCCGTCCGGCGGGTTCGACGGTGACGCCCGGGCTGCAGGATTGCGCTCTGGAAGCGGCGCGAAACCTGGGTCTGGCCGCCGAAACCGGGGTGGGCTCCACCGACATGGCCGCCGCGGTGGAGGCGGGCGTCCCGGCGATTACTTTGGGCGTTTACCGCGGCGGTGGCGCGCATACCGAGTCGGAGTGGGTGGATCCGGCCTCCCTGGACCAGGGCGTGGCGCTGTTGCGCGGTTTCTGGAGGTGTTATGGCGGACGATCTACTCCGTAGCCTGCGCGAAAACGGGGTCTATTTCGTTGCCCAGACCGACGAGGTCGAGGGCGTTAGTTACGCCACCGTCGAAATAGCGGGAGAGCTGTTCATGTACGCCTTCTCGAGCGCCGAGGCCGCCAGGCCGCTGGCTGAGGCCGCGGGGGGAAGGGTGCACTGGCATCCGGAGCTGAGCGAGGTGCTAGCGGTCTTCCCCGAAGGGCTGGCAGGGCTGGTGGTGGACGTGGATCCTGACAGCGGGGAGGGCTGGTTGCTGCGGGCAGAAGAAGCGTTCGAATAGCGGCTCTGTGGTAGGCTGGGGGTTCTATGCGCCTGGGACTGGTAGACACCTGGATGAGCGAGCGTTACCTGCCTTTCTGGCGGGTTTACCTGCGGGAACTCGGGGCCGAGTTGCTCTCGCCGCGCCTGCCGGTCACGGAGGCGCTCGATAGGTTAAGCGAGCCCTGGCCCAGACCCGCACGCTTGCTGGCGGCGCGGTTGCTGGAACTGAAAGCGCGCGGCGCCGAGGCCGTTATCGTACCCGAGGCGGCGGGGGAGAGCCCCCGGGGCAGCGGCCCCTGTGCCTGGGCGGTAGACCCGGCCAGCATGCTGACGCGCTCGCTTCCCGGGCTGCCGGAGTTGCTGCGGGTGCCACCGGAGCTTTCCCCGGGCGTTCTGGGAACGGCTGCGCGCCTCGGCCAGGAGCTGGTGGGCAACCCGCAGGAGGTCAGGCGCGCCCTTGACCGCAGCCGCCACCTGCTAAAGCCCTACAAGCCTCCCGCAATGCCCCGGGGGGAGCGGCTGCTGGGTCTGGCGGCGATGCCCTATCTGCTGGATGACGAGCGGCTCTATCCTGAGGTGCTGCAGGCAGCGAGAAGCTCCGGATGGATGCCGACAAGGCCCGACGTGAGCCCGGAGCGGCTGCGCGAAGAAGGCGCGCGCACGGGACTCAACATCGATCTGCCCACCGACCTCGAGTTCGCGGGGGCCGTTCATTACCTGGGGCGGCTGGGGAAGGTGAAGGGGCTGCTGCTCCTCGCCTGCGACCACTGTCCGCCGGTCGAGAGGCTGGCTCGCCGGCTGGAGGCCAGGGTGGCCGGGCCGGTAGCCGTGCACGTACTTGGGGATGAGCCGCAGGCGGCGCTCGAGCGCATCTCCAGGGCCGCTCCCTAAAATTTCCCGGCGAAGGGGGTAAAATAACCTACGTGGAAACTGACCGGTCAGTACTGTCATTCATGCGCGGGGTCCTGCCCTTTGCCCGCCCCTATCTGTGGAAGTACGCGGTCGGTTTGACCTTCGGCCTTGTAGTCCAGTTCGGAGTAATTCTGGGTCCGTATTTTATCCGCAAGTCCATTGACGCCATCGCCACCGGTGATGGGAGGTACGTACAATGGGCGCTCGCGCTCGTGTTCTTGTGGTCGGTCGTTTCTCTGCTCAGCTGGGCGCAGCGGCGCCTCAGCGTCGTGGCGAGCCGCGAGATCGAGTATGAGATTCGCAAGGCTTTGTTCCACAAACTGTTACACCTGGATTTCTACTTTCACGCTCGCGAGCGCGTCGGCGACCTGATGAACAAGCTGAATACCGATCTCAACGCGGTGCGCGAGTTCCTGGGTCCCGGCCTCAACATGGGTTGGCGTATCACCTGGTTTGTAGGAATGACCGCCGTGGCCATGTTTCTGGTAAACCCCGTTCTGGCCGCCTGGATGCTGGTTGCGGTGCCCCCGGTGTTCTTCGTGCTGCGTTTCCTGCTCGCGCTGATCCACCGCCGTTACCGGGCGGCCCAGGAAGTATTTGACAAGATCAGTACCTTCGCCCAGGAGAACTTTTCGGGTATCCGCGTCGTCAAAGGCTTTGCCATCGAGGAGCGCGAAACAGCCCGCTTCCAGGAGCTGAACCGCCAGTACATCGCCCGCAGTCTGGCGCTGGCGCGGGTGGAGGGGCCGTTGCACGCGATGATGAGCCTGCTCATGGGTTTCGCCGCGGTGCTCGTTCTTTGGATTGGCGGCGGTATGGTGGTGCGCGGGCAAATGACCCTGGGCGAGTTCGTTCAGTTCAATACCTACCTGTTGCAACTTTCCTGGCCCATGCTGGGTCTGGGTTGGGTAATGGGTTTGTGGCAGCGCGGCATTACCAGCTGGGCGCGCCTGGACGAGCTTTTTCAGGCCGAACCCCGCATTGCCGATGGTCCCGGGACCGACTTCGGCATACGCGAGTATGCGCCCGAGGTTCGTTTCGAGAGGGTCCGCCTCGAACTGGGCGGGCGCGAGGTGATCTCCGACCTGAGCCTCGACATTCCCGCCGGTCGCACTCTGGGCGTCACCGGACGCACCGGCAGTGGCAAGACGATGCTTGCGCGCCTTATTCCCCGTATTCTCGAGGCCGACGGCGGCAGCGTACTCGTAGGCGGTCATCCTATCAAGCGCATTCCCCTGGCGGTGTTGCGCGGGCATATGGCCGGTGTGCAGCAGGAACCCTTCTTGTTTTCGGAAACAATCGCCGAGAACATCGCCTTCGGCTTCCCGGAGCTCGACATGGAAAGGGTTGTCTGGGCAGCCAAGCTGGCCGGGGTACACGACGACATCATGGCCTTCCCGGACGGCTATCAGACGCTTTTGGGGGAACGCGGTGTTACCCTTTCCGGCGGCCAGCGCCAGCGCGTGGCCCTGGCGCGAGCGCTGGCCAGGAAGCCCGATGTCCTCATCCTTGACGACGCCATGAGCGCCGTCGACACCGAAACCGAGGACCGTATCCTCCGCGGGCTGCGGCAGGTGCTGGGAAACCAAACCACGGTGCTCATAAGCCACCGGGTTTCCACGCTCGCTCACGCCGACTGGATTGTGGTGCTCGAGAACGGCCGCATCGCGGAGGAGGGCACCCACGCCGAGCTGCTGGCGGCCGGCGGGCGTTACGCGGGGCTCGAGCGCATGCAGCGCCTTTCGGAGGAGGTGGGCTAGTGCACGAAGACGAGGCTTTCAAGAAAGCCTTTGACCCCCGGCTTGCCCGCCGCATCCTGCGCTACACCTTTCCCTACTGGAAGGTCGTGTTAATTGCGCTTGCGGCGCTGATAGTCACCACTTTGACCGCAAACCTGTTTCCCCTCATCCTTAAATTCGCCATTGACCACGCCCTAGTACCCACCCAGGCTGCTGAGCTGGCCGAGCGCTACCGGGTGCTGTTGGTGGCCAGCGCTCTCTTCCTGGGCGTGCGCTTCGTCGACTTCGTAGCACGCTACACCCAGACCTATGCCCTGGCCTGGCTGGGGCAGCACGTGCTTTTTGATCTACGCAGCGATATATTTCAGAAAATTCAGCGTTTACACCTGGGATTCTTTGACCGCACTCCGGTGGGCCGTTTGCTGACCCGCATAACCTCCGACGTAGACGCCATCAATCAGTTCATCACTGGCGGCTTGGTGGGGTTTCTGGCCGACTTTTTCATGCTCGCCGGCATCATGGGCTTCATGCTTTACCTCAACTGGAAGATGGCGCTCATCACCTTCGCGGTCATGCCGGTACTGCTTTGGAGCACCACCCGTATCCGCACCGGCATGCGCGACGCCTATCGCCTGATGCGCCTCAAGCTGGCGCGGGTCAACGCGTCGCTGCAAGAGAACCTTTCCGGTGTCGAAACCATTCAGCTCTTCGCCCAGGAGGAGCGTCAGGAACGCCGCTTCGACGAGGTCAACCGCGAGCTGCGTGACGCCTGGGTCCTGGTGATCTGGTGGTTTTCTATGTTCTACCCGATAGTGGGTTTTCTGGGTGAAGCCACCGTGGCCGCGGTCATCTGGTTCGGGGGCGGTGCGGTGATCCAGGGAGCAGTAACCTTCGGGCTCCTGGTGGCCTTTCTTGACTACGTGCGCAACTTTTTCCAGCCCATCCAGGACATGTCGGACAAGTTCAACATCTTTCAGGCCGCTATGGCCTCGGCCGAGCGCATCTTCAACCTGCTCGATACCCCGGAAGAGATCACCGACAAGGCGGACGCCCTGCCGGTGGAACGCTTCGAAGGCGATCTTCGTTTTGATCACGTATGGTTCGCGTACAAGTCCCCCGGAGAAGAGGTGGCCGAGGGCGACTGGGTTTTGCGTGACGTAAGCTTCCAGGTGCGCCCTGGGGAGAAAGTGGCTCTGGTAGGGGCCACTGGCGCAGGCAAAACGAGCACCGTGAGCCTGATTGCTCGCTTCTACGACGTGCAAAAGGGAAGGGTGCTGATTGACGGCCACGATGTGCGCGACTACCGCCAGCGCGACCTGCGCCGGGCCATTGGTATAGTCTTGCAGGACCCCTTCCTCTTTTCCGGAACCATAGAGTTCAACCTGCGCCTGGGCGATGAGGGCATCCCCATGGAGCGCATCATCGAGGTCAGCAAGTTCGTGGGAGCGCACGAGTTCATCGAGAAGCTGCCCCAGGGTTATCAGACCGTGCTCGCCGAGCGCGGCGGCGGGCTTTCCACCGGGCAGAAGCAGCTCATCGCCCTGGCGCGGGCCGTGCTTCACAACCCCGATATTCTGCTAATCCTCGACGAGGCGACCGCCAGCGTGGACACCGAGACCGAGCGGCAGATCCAGCGGGCGATGCAGCGGGTAATGGAAGGGCGTACCTCCATCATCATCGCTCACCGGCTCTCCACCATTCAGGGCGTGGACCGGATACTGGTCTTCCGCAAAGGTCGGGTGGTCGAAGAGGGCACCCACGCCGAGCTGCTGGCGGCCGGCGGGTATTACGCGAAGCTGTACGAACTGCAGTATTCCGAGACCGGTACTGCCTGACGGTTCTAGACGATGGAAACTTCGAGCGGGAGTCCCACGGCCTCCACCTCCACGCGCACGCGGTCGCCGCGCGCCAGCGGACCCACGCCGCTGGGCGTGCCGGTCAGGATCACGTCGCCGGGCTCCAGGGTCATGAACCGCGATACGTAGCTAATTACCCGCGCCACCGGAAAAATCATCGAATCGGTGCCCGCTTGCTGGCGCAGCTCGTCGTTTACCCAGGTGCGCACCGTGGTATCGTTCGGGTCCATTTCTGTTTCCAGCACCGGCCCCAGCGGCAGGAACCCGTCGGCGCTCTTGGCGCGGATCCACTGCAGATCGCTTTTTTGTTTGTCGCGGGCCGTCAAGTCGAGGGCGTTGGTGTAGCCCAGCACGTAACCGAGTGCTTCCTTCTCGCTCACGTTCCTGGCGGTCTGGCCGATGACCGCGGCCAGCTCGCCCTCGTAGTGGAGTTCCTCGGTCCAGTCCGGGTGGCCCACCTCGCCCCCCGAGGGCGCCAGGGTGTTGGGGGCCTTGAGGAAGAGGCCGGGTTCGGCGGGCAGGTCCTCGCCGAAGCTGTGTCCCATCTCCTTGATGTGGTCCGCGTAATTGCGGCCCACGCAGACTATTTTGCTGGGCTCGGCGGGCGGCAGGATTTCCAGTTCGCGGAGGGGGTAGACCTCGCTGGCGGCCTCGCCGTCCAGTTTGCGCATGGGGGTCACGTGACTTTCCCCCATGAGCCATCCCCACTGCACCCGGCCGTCTTTGCGAAAGCGGAGCATCTTCATGGGTTCGATGGTAGCAGAAGGGAAGGGGGCGTGGTGTCTGGTGCGCAGCAGGTGGTACGTAGTGCTTGGTAACAAAACAGGGTTGTGGCCCGTGGCTTGTGGCATGTGGTTGACCAGTCAACGGCAACGAAACTTCGGCTTTATGTACAGCGTGGACCCCGGGTCTCACCTGCTTCGCGGGTTCGCCCGGTGGTACAACATCGGCCAGGATGCAGAAACTATACTGTGTCCCCGGACGAGTGAGCTACCAGCGAACGAGATCCGGGGCCCATGCCGCGCCATTATTCCACGGTTGAGTTTGCGACTCCGGCACCAGCTTTTTATCAATTCATTACTTTATTGACGGCAACGAAATCTTGGCTTTCTGTACAGCATGGACCCCGGATCTCCCTCGGCAACCAGCCTCGGTCGCCCGGGGATACGAATAAAGGCGGCTTGTGGCGAGTAGTTGGTAGCTTGTGGTGGACCCGTTAAAGGCGTCTCCATCTCGGCGTTGTGTACAGCATGGACCCCGGATCCCGGCGGCAGGGTGCCGCCTCGTCCGGGGATACGGATAAAAGTGGCTTGTGGTGGGTGGCTTGTAGCCTGTGGCGGGTATGTCAACGACAACGCAATTTCGGATTTCTGTACAGC
>JAMOUW010000085.1 GCA_027067955.1 Thermaceae bacterium | reverse complement strand
GAGGCGCTGCTGGAGCACAAGCAGTTCATGGGCTACCAGCACCAGCTCTACTACCTGCAAGAATTTGTGGAAAAGCCGGGGCGCGACATCCGCGTCTTCGTGGTCGGCGGCGAACCGGTGGCCGCCATCTACCGCTCCAGCGCCCACTGGATCACCAACACCGCCCGCGGGGCGGTGGCCGAAAACTGCCCGGTTACGGATGAGCTGGCCGGGATCAGTCTGGCCGCGGCGGCGGCCGTTGGCGGCGGGGTGCTGGCGGTGGACGTCTTCGAGTCGGCGCGCGGCCTGCTGGTCAACGAGGTCAACCACACGATGGAGTTCAAGAACTCGGTAACGACCACCGGGGTCGACATCCCCGGTAAGATTTTGCGGTACGTAAGCGGTCTGTGAAAAACCGGGGCGTTGTAAAATACGGCATGAATTCAAACCGGCCCTGGGTGCGCGGACTCCTGGCCGGACTGGTGCTCCTGGTAACTGTAGCCGCCGGACAGGAAGCGCGTACCGTCAAAGTTCTGATCAAACCCATCGCGCCGTTCGTTATGCAGCGCGCCGACGGTACCCCTAGCGGTTTCAGCATTGAGCTTTGGGACGCGCTCGCCAATCGGCTCGAACTCGAAACGCGCTACCTAATGCTGCCCGACCTCAAGACGCTGCTCAGCAGCATCGAGGCGGGAGAAGGCGACGCCGCCATCGCCGCGATTAGCATCACCTCCGACCGGGAGGCGCGCCTCGACTTCTCCCATCCCTACTTCGACTCCGGCCTGCAGATCCTGGTCGCCGCCACCGAGGTGGGAGCCTTGCAGCAGGCCTTCGGAACCCTGCGGCGGCTGACCTCCACCCGGGGCTTCTGGTCGGCCTTTCTGACCCTAGGGTTGCTTTTGGTGGTCTTCGCGCACGTGATCTGGTTCATCGAGCGCGGGCGCAATCCCTCGTTTTCGCGCCGCTACCCCGCCGGCCTATGGGACGCGATCTACTGGGCGCTCGTCACCGTGACTACGGTTGGCTACGGCGACAAGACCCCCAAGAGCCCGCCGGGGCAAGCCGTCGCCATCGTGCTGATCTTCTTTGGCTACCTGACCTTTGCCTGGTTCACCGCCACGGTGGCCTCGGCCCTTACGGTTTCGCAGCTGGAGGGCGCGGTGCGCGGGCCGGAGGACCTCTCGGGCAAGCGGGTGGCCACCGTGGCCGGCTCGACCGCGGAGCGGTTCTTGCGGCACCTGCCGGGGGTGCACGTGGTGACCTACCCCCTCATTGACGGGGCCTACCCGGCGCTGCTCGCCGGCGAGGTGGACGCGGTCTTGTACGACTACCCCAGCCTCGCCTACTACGCTCAGAACGCCGGGCGCGGGAAGGCGCGGCTGGTGGGCCCGGTCTTCCAGCACGAACCTTACGGCATCGCCTTTCCCGAGGGGAGCCCCCTGCGCGAGCGCGTCAACCGGGCGCTCCTGGAGATCCGGGAAGAGGGCCTCTACGACCGCATCTACGCCAAGTGGTTCGGCGCAGCGGAGCCCTGAGCACGGGGCTGCGCCCGCTATGGGGTATTTTGCGATGAGAATGCTCTACACCCTGGGCCACTCCAACCTGCCGCTCGAGCGCTTTCTCGATCTGTTACGCGCCCACGAAGTCGAGGTCGTGGTGGACGTGCGCGCCCGCCCCTTCTCGCGCCACAACCCCCAGTACAACCACCGGCCCTTGGCGCAGGCGCTGCAGGAGGCCGGCTTCGGCTACGTCTGGATGGGCGACCGCCTCGGCGGTGTGCCCCACGGCAGCCGGCAAAAGCTGAACGTCGAAGAACGCCTGCGCGATCCGGAGTTCCAGAAGGGTCTGGAGGCGCTGGTGGAGCTCGCCAGCCAGCGCACCGTGGCCCTGGTTTGCGCCGAAGAAGACCCGCGCCGCTGCCACCGCCGCTTTCTGGTGGTCCGCGGCCTGGTAGACTTTGGCTCTTTGGAGCCGGAGGAGGTGGGCCACATCCGCGGGGATGGTCGCTTGCAAACCGAAGCCCAGATTCGCGCCGCAGAAGCGCCGCTCTTTAGCGGTTTGTTGAGCGACGAAAAGCTGTAGCATAGCCGGTATGGAACCCCTGAGAACCATCATCGTCGGAGGCTCCGGATACGCCGGGGGCGAGTTTTTGCGCCTGGCGCTGGGCCACCCCTACCTGGACGTCGTGCAGGTGACGAGCCGCCGTTACCTGCGCCAGCCCGTCAGCTTCGTGCACCCCAACCTGCGGGGGCAGACCAACCTCAAGTTCAGCGACCCTGAAAAGCTGGAGGAGGCCGACCTGATCGTGCTGGGGCTGCCACACGGGGTAGCGGCGCAGAACTTCGACTACTACAAGGAAAAGGCGCCCTACGTCATCGATCTCTCGGCTGACTTTCGGCTGAAGACGCTCGAGCTCTACGAACGCTTCTACGGCGTCCACCCGCGCCCCGAGCTGCTGGCGCAGTTCGCCTACGCCAACCCCGAGATCAACGCCGAAGCCATCAAGAACGCGAACTGGCTCGCCGGCGCCGGCTGCACCGCCACCGCCACGCTGCTGGGCCTCTACCCGCTCTATGCAGAGGGTTTGGTGGCCCGGCACGCCGTCTTCGTAACCGTAATGGTCGGCTCCTCGGCCGCCGGGGCCGAGCCCGGCCTTGCCAGCCATCACCCCGAGCGCAGCGGCGCGCTGCGGGTCTACAAGCCCACCGGCCACCGCCACACCGCCGAGGTGATCGACTACCTGCCCGGCACCCCCGAGGTGCACATGACCGCGGTGGCCACCGAGCGCATCCGCGGTATCCTCATGACCGCCCAGGTCTTCATCCCCGACGGCTTCTCCGAGCAGGACGTCTGGCAAACCTACCGCGAGTTCTACGCGGACAAGCCCTTCGTGCGCTTGGTCAAGCAGCGGCGGGGCATCCACCGCTACCCCGACCCCAAGGTGGTGACGGGGTCCAACTACGCCGACGTGGGCTTCGAGCTCGAGCCCGACACCGGCCGCCTGGTCGTCATCAGCGCCATTGACAACCTGGTCAAGGGCACGGCGGGGCACGCCGTCCAGGCCCTGAACCTGCGTATGGGCTGGGACGAGCAGACGGGGCTCGAGTTCCCGGGGCTGCACCCGTAGGTGTATATTTATTATTATGAGATATCTTTTAATACTAATATTAACCATCGTTTTGAGTAATGAAGCCTCTGCCAAATTGTATGGAATTCGCGCAGTGATGGGCATGCCCGTGGGTTACATGATGGGCGTTTCCGAGTTAGAATTCACCGCCTACGGCGCCGAGAAACAAGGTTTTACCATCCTATATGGCTTAGGCATACCCGGTTCCTATGGCCTTTCTTCCATCGTAGGACCTAATTATTCAGAATTCGGGTTTGTTATGATTATAGGTACGAATTATTATTTTCACGGCCCCGCCAAAGGACCTTATGCCTCTGTAAAAATGGCCATGGGTTTGGGGCTCCGTAGCGATCCGGAACACCCCCACCGTCTACTGGCCATCCAAAGCGACAATTTAACCATGCTGAGTGTCGCCGGCGGCTACCGGCACGTGTTGGACAATCACATTGAACTCTCGGCTGAACTGGGACTTGCCGCCGGCAAACCTCCTTTTGCAAATGCATCAGTCGGGCCAGCATTTAGCGTTGGAGTTGGTTTACAATTTTAAGATCGTAGCAGTTTTCTCCGACCTTAAAGATTCCGTTACGGCACGCAAGAAGTCCCGAGCGGCCCCTATCAACCCTGCCCCCACCTTTTCCAGCTTCCGGAAGTCGGAATGCGCTATGACTGGAAGCCGCAAGTCCGCCGTACACTTTGGCCGCATCGTTAAAAACAATTTTATATTTTAGTGCTGCGCGACCCGATCTTCACATCGGTGTGGTTGACTTTAATATACGCCCCACTCTAGTTTAGACCCGCCCTCCAGGATGGAACGGGTTTTGGGGACCTGCGTATGGGCTGGGACGAGCAGACGGGGCTCGAGTTCCCGGGGCTGCACCCTTAAAACCGGACCGAGCAAGACGGCAACAGGCCGGTTCGCCTTGGTAAGAACGTATGGGAAGGTTTTAAATTTTTCCTATATTTTTCCGAGCGGTCCAAGTTGCCGTATTTTTTAGTCGCCGCTCCGTTTCCCCGGACGAGGCGGCATTTATCTGCCGAGATCCAGGAGCCTGCCCTGAACTTGATTCAGGAGCCTGCCCTGAACTTGATTCAGGAGCCTGCCCTGAACTTGATTCAGGGCCCATCCTGTACAAACAGCCGAGATTCCGTTGCCGTTGACTGGTCCACGAGCCACGGGCCACGAGCCTGTTTTGATACCGCGTACCAGGTGCTACGAACCACGCGGGCGGACCTGAGTGTTCGCCCGGGCTGCGCACTTCCTGCGAGGGACGCCCGTCACCCCGGACCGTGATACATTGGCTTTAGGCGCTTTGTGCGCCCACAACGCAGCTCCTTCGGGGCAGGGTGAAATTCCCGACCGGCGGTCAAAGCCCGCGAAGCCCGGCGCAAAGCGCAGGGCCCGACCCGGTGAAACTCCGGGGCCGACGGTGAAAGTCCGGATGGGAGGAGGAGGTGAAGGGCCCGCGGGCCCGGTGATGAGCTGGTACAAGTCACCCATTTTTCAACCTGTCTTTTGGAGGTCGCGCCTTGGCCTTTAGCGACCGCGACGTGCGCTATATGCGGCGGGCGCTGGCGCTGGCCGAGCGGGCGCGCGGCCACACCAGCCCCAACCCCATCGTCGGCGCGGTGGTAGTCAAAGATGGCCGCATCGTCGGCGAGGGCTTCCACCCCCGCGCC
>JAMOUW010000084.1 GCA_027067955.1 Thermaceae bacterium | reverse complement strand
TTTCCACCTGCACGCGCACGAACTCCTCGTAGTCGTCCACGTCGAAAACGGCCTTGGCGGTATCCACCACCTGCCAGACCACCACCGCCGCTATCTCAATAGGGTTGCCCAGTTTGTCGTTGACCTTGTGAACCTCGGAGTTGAAGTTGCGGACGCGCAGACTGATGACTTCTCTGGTGGTAAAGGGATTGGTCCACCAAAAGCCTTCGTCGCGCACCGTGCCAACGTACCTGCCCAAAAATACGATCACCTCGGCCTGGTTTGGCTGAACTATGAAAAAACCGTGGATGTATATCAACAAAGCACCCAGGCTCGCCGCTCCCATAAAAAGTGATCGCCATTGGGGGCTTGCGCCCAGCGAGTTGAAAAACCGCAGCGCCTCCCAGCCGCCGTATACGAGCAACACCAGGGCTACGGGGAGCATAACAAAACCGTTAATCCTGAAAGACGGCCTTTCATCAACCTGCTTCACTTGCCACCTCCCGTTTTTCTGGCTGCACGAAGATTTAATTGTATTATACCACACTATGCGAAACGTATGAGAGGCGGGCCGCGATGTGCCGCGCGCTGCTTGTGCTTCCATGCCGCCGGCGACCTGCCCCCGGGCCAGGGCTGGCGCCGCTGGCCAAGAAGCGGTGCGTTGCGACTAGCACGTAATTATCCGGGCTTCGCGGTATGTGCTGCCCCAGAGAAGGACGCAGTGATTGAAAGAGTGTTGCCAGAGAATCAGGACAGATGTCTTACAGGATCTCCGGGGAAGTTGTAATATGGGGCCGAAAGATTTAGCTGGTCAGGTACCGGTGCAGGGAGGATGGATGGGCAGGTTTTCTGGAAATGCATACCCTAGAGCGTCTGAGCATCAAAGGTAAGGAGACTGACCATGATTCCAGCATACGGTCGATGGCTTTGACGGACGAATATTCGAGCCACAGCGGACCCAGTCGAAGGAGATAGCATGACATACGTATCCGACATCGAAGCTGTAAGCGGGTCGCCCGGATCCACGGGCGGCCCGGAACATTACGAGCAGCTGGCCGTACTCGCCGACCGTCACATGGACCTGCTTGAGGAGCAGCCACCGGTGTGTGACGCAGAGCTGCACCAGGTTCTTGGCAGGCATGGCTTCACGCGCAGAGAGCTCCTCAAGTGGGCCACCGTGATGACCGTCACGCTGGGCCTCCCGCCCTTTTTCGACACCCGCGTGGCCCGGGCCGCCAGACTGGCCAACCGGCAGGTTCTTGTGTGGCAGGAGCTGCAGTCGTGCACCGGCAACTCCGAAGCGCTCCTCCGCAATACCAACCCGGACATCGACACGATTGTCCTGGACATGTTGAGCCTTGAATACATGGAGGTGCTAATGGCACCTTCCGGTTACGCCGCCGAGGAGCAGCTCAGGGAAACGATCGAAAAACACCGGGGGCGCTACCTGGCGGTCTTCGAGGGGTCGCTTCCCCTGGAAGAAAACTTTCTAACCATTGGCGGCCGGAGCGGTTTGGAAAGCGCCCGCGAAATTGCGCGACACGCCCGGGCAATAGTTAATGCGGGTACCTGCGCCGCGTACGGCGGCATTCCCGCAGCCCGCCCGAACCCCACGGGGGCGGTGGGAGTAGGGGAGTTTTTGAAAAAGGAGGGAATATACACGCCCATAATCAATTTGCCGGGGTGCCCGGTGAACAGCGTTAACGTGGTGGGGGCCCTCCTGGAGATGCTGATGTTTGGCCGGCCTCCCGAGCTGGACGCCTTCGGGAGACCGGTCTGGGCTTACGGAATCCGCATTCACGACAAATGCGAGCGCCGGGGAAACTTCGACGCCGGGGAGTTCGTCGAGGGCTGGAACGACGTCGCCGGACTAAAGAAGGCGAGCTGCCTCTACAAGGTTGGCTGCAAGGGGCCGTTTACCTACAACAACTGCGGTCAGGTCCGCTTCAACAACGGCACCTCCTGGCCGGTGCAGGCGGGTCGCGGCTGCATCGGTTGCAGCGAGCCCGGTTGCTGGGACACCCTCACTCCCTTCGAGGAGCCGGTGTCCGCGCGCGTTTACTCGATTCCCTTCGGTACCGACGCCACCGCCGACCAAATTGGCAAGGCGCTGCTCGGCGCTACCGCACTGGGCATTGCGGCTCATGCCGTCCTGACGGCGCTCAGGGCGGTGGGTGGGAAGAAGGAGGTGTAGTTCATGGCTCCGATCGGCAAACGCCTGGTAGTAGACCCGATTACCCGTATCGAAGGCCATTTGCGCATAGAGGTGGAGCTCGATGACGCGGGCAGAATCACCGACGCCTTTTCATCCGGCACCGCGTTCCGCGGCATAGAGCTGATTCTGAAAGACCGGGACCCGCGCGACCTGGGCCTTTTTGCCCAGCGCATATGTGGGGTTTGCACCTACCATCACTACGAGCGCAGCACCGAGGCTGTCGAGCGTGCCTACGGGATAAAGCTGCCGCCGAACGCGCGTCGGGTGCGCAACCTGCTGCTTCTGAGCCAGTTTCTGCAAGACCACCTGCTGCACTTTTACCAGCTGCATTCCCTGGATTGGTGGGACGTCACCGGGGTCCTGGAGGCCGACCCCGTCAGGGCGGCGCGACTGTCGCGGCGTTACACCGAGCGCCCCTACCACGGCGAGGACGACCTCGCCCGCGCCAGGGAAAGGATTGCGAAGCTGGTGGCTTCGGGGCAGCTGGGTCCCTTTGCCAGGGGGTTTTGGGGGCATCCCCGCTACCGTTTTGCCCCCGAGCAGAACCTGATAATGGCCGCCCATTACCTGGAAAACCTGAAGATTCAGCGTTTGGCGGCGCAGATGACGGCGATCCTGGGGTCGAAGAATCCGCACCCGCAGTCGCTGGTGGTGGGCGGGGTAACGGTGGCGAACGACGCTTTGCGGGCGAACCGCTTGGGCGAGTACGGCGCTTTGCTGGACAAAGTCGCCGCCTTCGTTGAGCAGGCCTATCTGCCCGACATCGTGATGTTGGGAGAGGTCTACAAAGGCGAGGCTCTGGCCGGCCGGGGGTGCGGCCCGGGCAATTACATGGTTTTCGGTTTCGTGCCCCTCGACGAAGGTTTCTGGGAGGAGGCTCGTTATTATATTGCCCCGGGATACATTCTGGCCGAAAATCCGGAAAGGGTGCTTACCGTAGATCCTGAAAAGATCGGTGAGGAGGTGTCCCGCTCCTGGTATAGCTACACCGGGGACGACGGGCAGCGGCTGCACCCCTTCAAAGGGGAAACCCGTCCCCGCTACACCGGATTTTCTGCTGGGGGGACCATCGACCCCGCGGCTAAATACTCCTGGATTAAAACCCCCCGCTACGACGGCCACGCCATGGAGGTGGGACCGCTGGCGCGCCTGCTCGTTGCATATCACCAGGGCCACGAGCGGATGCGGGCGGTGGTCGAGGGGTATTTACGCCGCCTGGGTGTGCCGCTGTCCTTTTTTGAATCGGCCGTGGGCCGTACCGCGGCCCGCGCCCTAGAAACCCGGCTTGTGGTCGAGGTGGCGCGGGAACAGCTTGCGGAGCTTACCCGCGCGGTTGCGGCCGGTGACGAGCGCTTCTTTTCCGGGTACACCCCCAAGGACGGAGAAGGGGTCAGCCTGCGCGAGGTGCCCCGGGGGGCGCTCTCGCACTGGGTGCGCATAGAAAACGGGAGGGTGGCCAACTTTCAGGCGGTCGTTCCCAGCACCTGGAATGCCGCGCCCCGGGGTCATGACGGTAGCCTCGGGGCATACGAGACTTCATTGCGGGGAGAGGTGATCGCTGATCCCGAAAGACCCCTGGAGATTTTGCGCATAATTCACTCCTTCGACCCCTGCATGTCCTGCGCTGTGCATCTGATACAGCCGGGCGGCGCCGTGCTGGGCCCCTTCCGGGTGGAGGCGTAATCATGGCCGCGCAAAACCCCCGGTGTTTCACCGTTCACGTCCGTTACTACTTCGCCAGCGCCGTGCGCGCGATGCACTGGATCCGGGCCCTGTTGCTGGTGTTCCTGCCGGCCAGCGGGTTTTACCTCGCTGCGCCCTTTATCAGCGATTCTAAGAAACTGGACACCAGCCACGAGTTCTTGCAGGCCTACATCCGCGGCGCTCACGTGATAGCGGGCTGGTTACTGGCGGCCATGTTCTTCTGGCGGTTTTATCTCTTCGTTTTCTTCACGGCGGACGGGCGCTCGCGTTTTCCGGGCGAAATGGCGGAGTTCAGGGTGCTGTTTTCGCTGCGCAACTGGATCGACAACCTGTTGCTATACGGAATGCCCTGGCAGGAGCGCCCCGAGCCCGGCTACGCCCGCGAGTACGACTACGGCCCCCTGCAGATGCTGTCGTACTTCTTTCTGTATCTGGCCCTGGGCGGCATCGTCGTTACCGGCGTTTTGCTGGCCGCCCCCTTCCAGAGCGGGGGGCTGGCGGGGAATCTGGCGGGATTGCTAGAGCCCGTTCTGGTGGCGCTGGGCGGGCTCGCTGGCGTGCGCGCCGTGCACCACTGGCTGACCTGGGTGTTCATCATTTTTACGGTGGTGCACATCTACATGGCCGTCTGGAACGGTATCACCCACCGCAACATGCGCATCGAAGCGATCGTTTCCGGCTACGCCGCCGAGGACGGCGTTGACCTCGGGGACGGTGAGGCGAAATGAAAAAGACCGCTTTGGTGCTCGGTCTCGGCAACGTGCTCTACGGTGACGAGGGGCTCGGGGTGCATCTCATACGGCATCTCAAGCTCGCCTACCGGTTTTCCGGGTCGCTGGAGCTGATCGACGGCGGGGCTCTCGGGTTCGAACTCGCCGGCCTTATTGCACGCTACGAGCAGGTATTCATCTTGGACGCGATCGCCGGTGATCCCGGTGCCGTCTACTGTTTTTCTCCGGCCGACCTGCCGCCCGGTTCCGGGTCCAAGCTCTCCAGCCATGAGTGGGAGGTGATGGAGGTGCTCTGGGCGCTCGGCCTCACCGGCGAGCTGCCAGAGGTGGTCTTCTTCGCCGTCGGCGTGGAACCCCGCGGGAGCCACGGCACCAGCCTGGGAGTTGGCGTTTCGCCGCCGGTGCGGGCGGGCATGCGGCGGCTGGTCCGGGCGCTGGTTGCGGAGCTGGATAGGGCGGGCTACGCTCCGACCCCTACCGGCGCCAAGGCTCCACTCGACTTTGCTATCGAGGAACTCATCCCGGGTGAGGAGCGATGCACGAAGCCGGTCTGATGGCCAGGGTTCTCGAAATTGCCGCGCGCCACGCGGAAGAGGCGGGCGCCGGACGGATCAGGCTGATAGCCCTCAGGGTGGGGGCGCTTTCCGGGGTCGAGAAGGAATCGTTGCGTTTCGCCTTCGAGGCGCTCAAACCCGGCACCCCCGCCCGGGAGGCGGAGTTGCTGATTGAAGAAGTGCCCCTCAGGGGGAGTTGCGAAGCCTGCAATATCGAGTTTGCAGCTGACGGCCTGTACGGCATCGCCCTCTGTCCCTCCTGCGGCGAACCGGTGGCGGCGGTCGCGGCGGGTGAAGAGCTGGAAATTTCGTATCTGGAGGTGATTTGACGTGCCGCAAAAGGAAATGGAACTTTCCCTGGTGTTTCCGGGAGCAGAAGAACGCCGCGTCGTTGCGGTGAACGTGGGCGTGATGTCTTACAACGACGAGCGGGCGGCGTTGCTCAGGCGCCGCTACCGGGAAGCCGAAATCGTGGTTTTCAATGTGATGTCCAGCCCTGGAGCGGGCAAGACCGAGCTTTTGGCGCGCACCCTTGATGCGGTTGGGGCCCCGAGCGCGGTGATTGTGGGTGATCTGGCTACTGACAACGACGCCCGTCGCCTGCGCGGCGTCCAGGGCAACCGCCCGGTGGCGCAGATCATGACCGGGGGGGTCTGTCACCTGGAGGCGGCGATGATCGAGCGGGCGCTGGCGGCCCTGCCCCTGGAAGGCGTCCGCCTTCTCGCCATCGAAAACGTTGGCAACCTGGTCTGCCCCGCCGGGTTCGATCTGGGTGAGGACTTCCGGGTAGTGCTTTTCTCGGTCACCGAGGGGGAGGACAAACCCCTGAAATATCCCAAGATGTTCAAGCATGCCGACGCCGTGGTGGTGAACAAGATGGATCTCGCGGCCGCGGCTGGCTTCGACCGGAGCGCAGCCGGGGAAAATCTGCGTCTGGTTGCTCCGGGGGTGCCGGTTTTCTGGCTTTCCGCCCGCAGCGGCGCAGGCATGGCTTCCTGGCTCGAGTTCCTGCGTCGGCGTATCCATGCTTAGGGCGGGTCTCATTCGCGTTCGCGGCACGGTGCAGGGGGTGGGCTTCCGGCCCTTCGTTTGGCGCCTGGCGCACGAGCTCGGTCTCTCCGGCTGGGTAAAGAACGACGCCGAAGGGGTTCTGGTCGCTGCCGGCCCCGCGGAGGCGTTGCCCCGCTTCTTGGAGGCGCTGCAAACCACCGCCCCTCCGGCGGCGCGGGTGCTCGAGGTGCGCAGGGAAGGGGAGACCTGGGTGGAGGAAGGGTTCGAGATAGCCGCCTCCGAAACGGGCAGTCCCAGCACCCTGATCTCTCCCGATCTGGCGGTTTGCGATGATTGTTTGCGGGAGCTTGCGGACCCCGGCGACCGCCGCTGGCGCTACCCCTTCATCAACTGCACCAACTGCGGTCCGCGCTATTCGATTATCCTTGGCCTCCCCTACGACCGGCCGCGCACCACGATGCGCGTTTTTGCCCTGTGCCGGGAGTGTCAGGACGAATACGACGATCCCGGGGACCGCCGCTACCACGCCCAGCCGGTTGCCTGTCCGGACTGCGGCCCCGAGGTTTACCTGTGGGATGGCGCGCGCCGTGTCGCGGACGGTTGGGAAGCCATCCAGCATGCGGCGCGGGCTCTCGGAGAGGGCAGGATCGTTGCCGTCAAGGGGATCGGCGGCTATCTGCTGGCGGTGGACGCAAAGAACGCGGTCGCGGTGGAGCGCCTGCGCAAGCGCAAGTTCCGCAAGGCCAAACCGTTCGCGCTTATGGCGCGGGACCTGGAAAGCCTTCGCGGTTACGTTCGCGTCAGCGATGAAGAAAGGCAGCTGCTGACGTCATGCGCCCGTCCCATCGTGCTGCTCGCAGGGGGGGAGCGGCGGCTGCCCGCTGCAGTGGCGCCGGGCAACCCCGAGCTGGGGTTCATGCTCCCCTACGCTCCCGTACACCACCTGCTTTACTCGGCGGGGGCGCCCGCCATCCTGGTTATGACCAGCGGAAACCGCAGCTCGGAGCCGATCGCCTACGTTGAGGAGGACGCCTTCGAGCGGCTGGCCGGCCTTGCGGATCTCTGGCTTGCGGGCACCCGGCCGATTGCCCGCCGCATAGACGATTCGCTGACCCGGGTATTGCGGGGGAAGATTCAAATCCTGCGTCGCGCCCGTGGCTATGCGCCGCTGCCCGTGGCCGGGGGCGGGCGCTGGCGGCGGGAGGCGCTGGCGCTGGGGGGTTACCTGAAGAACAGCGTTTGCCTGGTGGCGGCGGGGCAGGCGTTCCTGAGCCAGCACATAGGCGATCTGGACAATTTTGAGAGTTACCGGGCCTTCGAAGAGACCGCAGCCGACCTGGCGCGGATGTACCGCGTGTCCCTCGACGACGTGCTTCTCGTCCACGACACCCATCCTGACTACCCCGGTTCTCGCTTCGCCCGCCAGCGCGGCGGGCCCGCGCTGGCAGTGCAGCATCACCGCGCTCACGTCGCTTCGGTGCTTGCCGAGCGCGACGCCTGGGAAACCCCCGTTTTGGGTCTGGCCTGCGACGGCGCCGGGCTGGGCGAAGACGGGACGATCTGGGGTGGCGAGATCTTCTCGGGCAGTCTCGCGGGCGGCCTGGAGCGGGTGGGCCACCTGGAGCCGGCCTGGCTCCCCGGGGGTGACGCCGCCGCCCGCTATCCGGCGCTGGCGGCGGCGGGGTTCTTGGGGGAAGACGCAAGCGGCGGGCGCTGGCTGCCCGAACAGGCGTTGCAGGTGGCCCGTTCGCTGATGAAGAGCCGGGTTAATACTCCCAAAACCACCAGTGTAGGACGGCTATTCGACGCCGTGTCCGCGCTCCTGGGGTTTCACGAGCGCGTCGATTTCGAGGGGCAGGCGGCTATGGGGCTCGAGGCGCTGGCCCGCCGCGCCGCGGACGTTCCCGCTTACCCGTTTCCCTGCGAGGATGGCGTCTGGCGCTGGCGGCCGTTGCTGGACGCGGTCCTTGCCGATATCGAGGCGGCTAGACCCGCGGAGGAGATCGCCCGCGCCTTCCATGGAGCCCTGGCCGCGGGGGCGCTGGCGGCGGCGCGGGCGCTTGCTCCCGGGCGGGTGGTGGTTCTTTCCGGCGGGGTGTGGCAGAACCGCCTGCTGTCGGATTTAACGATGGAGAAGCTAGAAAAGGCCGGTTTCGAGGTGTGGGTCAATCTGGTGGTGCCCGTGAACGACGGCGGCCTGGCGCTGGGGCAGGCGGCCCTGGCGCAGGTTAGGGGGTAGCGTTATGTGTCTGGGAATCCCGTATCGTGTGGTTGCGATTCACGACGAGGAAAACTGCCTGGTTCAGGTAGGCAGCGGCCTGCGGCATTGCTTTACCGGGCTGGTGGAGGGCATCCGGGTTGGCGACTGGCTGGTGGTCCACGCTGGTTTCGCGGTGGAGAAGATAAGCGGGGATGACGCCCGGAAGAACATCGAACTCATTCAAAGTTACATTGGCGGAGAAGAAGATGGACACGTTTCGTCCTGACCTGTACAGGGACCCGGATCTGGTTGCCGGGCTGGCGGCGAAAATAGCCGGGAAGGCGGCGCAGATAGGCCGCAAGGTAAAAATCATGCATATTTGCGGCACCCACGAGCACGAGATGGGGCGCCACGGCTTGCGCGGGCTGCTGCCGGAAAACGTAGAGGTGCTCGCCGGACCCGGGTGTCCGGTATGCGTCTGCGATCAGCTCTATATAGACCAGGCAATCGCGCTTTCACAGGAGCCCGGGGTGATCCTCGCCAGCTTTGGCGACATGCTGGCGGTTCCGGGCGGCGTCCCCCTGGAGGGGGAGCGGCGGGGTGACGTGCGCATGAGCCTGCTGGACGCCAGAGCCCGGGGCGGAGACGTGCGAGCCGTGTATTCGGTGTTTGACGCCGTCAGGATAGCGCACGAAAACCCTGACAAGGAGGTGGTTTTTTTCTCCGTCGGCTTCGAGACCACGGTGGTCGCGGTGGCGGCGCTGTTGTTGCGGGGGGCCCCGGCAGAGCTGAGCATCCTCGAGGCCAACTATTACACCCCGCCAGCCACCCGCTTGCTGCCTTCGCTGCCCGGGTTCGACATCGACGCCTTTTTGCTTCCCGGGCATGCTGCGGCCGTTACCGGAATCCGCATCTACGAGCACCTGCCCCGAGAACACGGCATAGCCTGTGCGGCGGCGGGCTTCGAGCCGGTGGATCAACTTGCCGGCATCCTGGCGGTTTTGCGCCAGATCGCAGCGGGAGAGCCCCGGCTCGAAAACGCCTATCCGCGGGTTCTGGCAGAAGACGGCAACGTTAAGGCGCAGGAAAAGCTGTTTCGGGTGTTCGAACTGGTCCCGAAGCGCTGGCGGGGGATAGGCGTCATACCCGAGTCGGGGTTTGATCTCCTGCCCGAATTCGACCGCTGGAGCGCTCGCGAACGCTTCAAGGGCCTGCTACCGGAGGCGCGCAGAGAAGGCGAGCATCCCCGGGGCTGCCGCTGCGCCGCGGTGACGCTGGGGCAGAGCAAGCCCAGCGAATGCCCGGCTTTCGGCGCGATGTGTACGCCGGACGATCCCTACGGCCCCTGCATGGTGAGTGGCGAGGGAACCTGCCGCGCCTGGTACCTTTACGGTGCCGGGGATGGGAGCCTGGAGGTGAGGGCATAAATGCGTTACGAGCGGATAAAGATGGCCCATGGATCGGGCGGCGGGCTCACCCTGGAGTTGATCGAGGAGATCTTCGCGCCCGCCTTTGGAATGGGTGAGCTGGCCGATGCGGCGTTGCTGGAAGACGGCTCAGGGAGGATGGCATTCACCACGGACGGGCACGTGGTGAAGCCCCCCTTCTTCCCGGGGGGCGACATCGGCCGCCTGGCGGTGGCGGGCACGGTGAATGACCTGGCGGTGATGGGGGCGCGGCCCCGGTACCTGACGGCCGCCTTCATCATCGAGGAAGGGCTAGCCATCGGCGACCTGGCGCGCATCGCGCGCGCGATGCGGGAGACCGCCGACGAAGCCGGGGTGGCGATCGTAGCCGGTGACACCAAGGTGGTCGAACGGGGTAGAGGCGACGGCGTCTTCATCGCCACCGCGGGGGTCGGGTTCGTGCCCGAGGGGCGGGACGTCGGTTCCCACCGCCTGGTTCCCGGTGACGTCCTTCTGATCAACGGCACCCTGGGAGACCACGGTATGGCGGTGCTGAGCAGGCGGGAGGGTTTCGAGCTGAGTCTGGCGCTCGAGAGCGACGTCGCCCCCCTTAACCATCTCATCGAGGAGGTCTTCGCGGCGGTGGGGGATGAGCTTCACTTCATGCGCGATCTTACCCGCGGAGGCCTGGCGGCGGCAGCGAACGAAATGGTGCGCCATGGCCCCTTCGGGGTGCGTATTCATGAAAATAAAGTTCCGCTGCAGGAAGACGTGGCCCAATACGCCGGGATGATGGGTATCGACCCCCTGCTTGTCGCCAACGAGGGCAAGGTGCTTTTCGCTGTGACCGCCGGGGCCGCCGAGGAGGCGCTAGCGGTCCTGCGCCGCCACCCGCTGGGCGCGCGCGCCGCCGCGATCGGTGATCTGGTACGGCAGCCTGCTGGCAGGGTGGTGGTGGAAACCCCATACGGCAGCCGCCGTCTCTTGGAGATGCCGGTTGAGGAACAGCTGCCGCGGATTTGCTGATGGGACTCCACGACTTCATCGAACGCATGCTGGAGCGCACCAGGGAGGTGCGCACCCTGTTGCTTCCGGAGCTGGAGCGTTACTGCCCTGAGCGCCCCTGGTCCGCGGCCGCTTTGAGGGCGCTGGCGGCCGAGATTGAAAGGCTGGACCCCGCGCTGCGGCGGGCGCTGGACCACGCGCTGGTGTACGAGCTTCCGCTGCTGGTTTTCGAGGCGGGGCATGAAGGCCTGCCCGACTCCGAGTTCATCGAGAAAATGCACGACTTCGAAATGGAGCACTGGCGGCGGTTGTACCGGCCGGCCGGGGGCGAGGAGACCGGGCCCTCCTTTCTGTGCGTGCGCCACCGCTTGAGGGAGGACGCCGTTCGCGAGGTCGTGGCCGGACGTGACATATACCGTTTCGAAACAGCGGCGCCGCTGGTCGGGGCCGACCCCCGCTGTCCGGAGTGTCGCACCGCGGTGATGCGGATCATGGTGGAGGAACTGAAACGGGCCAAGGCCGAAGGGAGGATGATCTAGGGTGTGGATAAAGTCGCGCATTCGCGCCACCAGCGATCTGGTGCGGGCGGTGGATTTGCTGGAGCAGGCAGCGACGCGGGAGGGCTACCGTTTCCTTGCCGCCCACCCGCTCTTCAAATACGCCCACGATGCCGAGCTGGAGGGAGCCCCGCAGGCGGTAAGCCTCGACTTCGACGTTCCGCGCCTGGACCGCTACTGGCCCGCGGCGCTTCCCGAAACCGCCTGGTTGCTGCCGGTGCGTTTTAGCGTGGTGCCCCACAAAGGCACGCTCTGGCTCGTTTCGCCGGATCCTGGCTGGTTGCACGGATTGTTTTCCGATCCGGAGGGGCCGCTCAAGAACAGCGTTTCCTGGTTTGCGGCCACCCAGGAGATCGTCCGGCACCGCCTGGCGGCGGGCGGGTAAGATTTGCGCAGCCGACAGCTTTGGGGCGCGGCACCGGTTCAGTCCTCGAGCCGGAAGACGCGCCGCACCCTGAGCTTGAAGCCGTCGCCCTCGGCCACGGCTACGAGCCGGCCCTGACGGTCGGTGAGGGCGACCAGGCCGCGGGCGGGGATGGGTAGCGGCACCCCCTCCTGCACCCGCCGCACCTCGGTATGGCCGAGTTCGACCGCGGGAAAGGGCAGCACTTCGGCCGCCGCCAGGGGTTTGGCCTCCGCCAGGGCGCTGGCGGGTAGCGTTTGTTCGAGCCCCACCCGCCCCACGCGCGTGCGCACCAGACCGCTCAGGAAGGCCCCGGTACCCAGCGCCGCGCCCAGATCGCGCGCAAAGGCGCGCACGTAGGTGCCCGAACCCACCACTAGCCGCACCACCGCGGTGGGCAGGGGTGCGAGTAGCGGTGGCAGCTCCACCGCCCGCCCCCGGGGATCGGGGCGCCAGCCCCTGGCGCCGGGGGCGATACGCAACGGTTCGGGCCTTTCCTGCAGATCCAGGAACTCTATCTCGCGGTACTCGACCGGGCGGGGCTCGAGCGCCAGCGCTTCGCCGCGGCGCGCCGCCTCGTAGGCCTTTACACCCCGTACCTTGACCGCCGAATAGGCGGGGGGAACCTGCTCCGCCATTTTCAAAAACTGTGCCAAGGCCTGTTCGAGGGCCGCCCCGTCGGGCGTCCAGGGGGCAGCGGGCTCGAGCGGCCCTTCGGCGTCGAGGGTGGGCGTACTGGCTCCGAAGCTTATCCAGGCCAGATATTCCTTGTCTTCGCCGGTCAGGAAGGGTACCAGTTTGGTGTGCGAGCCCGTTGCCAGCACCAGCACCCCAGTGGCCAGCGGGTCGAGGGTGCCGGTGTGCCCCACTTTCTTGGTCCCCAGCGCCCGGCGCGCCGTTTCCACGACGTCGTGCGAGGTAGCGCCCAGGGGTTTGTATACGGCGTAGACGGCCACAGCACACGGATTGTATCACCGCAGCCGGCGCACGCAGCGAAAGCCGTGGCGCGGGTTGCCCCAGTTCACCGGCTGGTGGGCGATGGTCCCGCCATAACGCAGGCCGCCGGTGTAGGGCACGTACCAGGCTTCATCACCGGGCGCCGTATCGGCCGTCCAGTAATAGACCGCGGGTGCGGCGGGGTCCCAGAGCGGCCCTTCCTTATTCGGTATGCGAACGCAGTCGGCGCGGGCTGCCCCCTCACGGTAGCGGCATCCCGCCAGCTCTCCGCCACGCACCAGCGAAGCCGCTACTTCGGCGCGGGTGGGCAGGCGCCAAACACCCACCTGCTCGCTTTGCAGCCTCGTTCCCGTGAGGTCCAAGAAGGCGCACAATCCCTCGCGCTCCAGGTCGTAGGGTCCTGGTTTCTCCGCCAGGCCCAAAGGAGGGCGGCCGTAGCTGGCCAGCTCCACCCAAGATGGGTAGCGCGGCCCGACGCGCAGGTTCCACCCCGGTCCCGCCGGAGCCCACTCGAGCACACCCTCCGACGTTTCCACCCGCCAGGGACCCGGACCTGCCGGGGTGCGCCCGTAGACGTAGGGCAGGTAGTAGATAGCGGTGGCTAACACAACCGCCAGGGGAACGGCCAAAACCCAGAACCTGCGGCCGGATCGTGGCCCTGGAGCACGGCCCTCGAGCCACCACAACGCTCCTACGGCCACGATAGCCAGGCTGAGCGGCACGGTGCCAAGAGCGCGGCGCAGGTTAAAAGACCGCGCGCGGCCATCAGCTTCCACCACCAAGCGGTGAAGCCCGTCCCTGCGGCCACCAGCAACCCGCCACCTGCGCGGGGAAGGGCCAAAGCCAGCGCGCCGAGCCCCCACAAGACAGCCGCCGGAATGAAGTAAGCCCAGCCCGGGCTCTCGGGTACCCCGTAGGCTTCGTAGAAGTATTCCCCTGCGCCCCAGTAGGCCCACAGCAGCGCGGCCATGAGCCAGAGTGCGGTTGCGGCCCTGCCGCTCCAGGTTTTCATGGCGTACCCCTTTTAGTATGCGCCTGTTCAAAGCGGTAAATCTAGGGCAGAATGGTAAGGATGGAAGCGGTCCGCCTGCAAAAATACCTGGCCCTGGCCGGGGCCGCCCCCAGCCGTCGCAAGGCCGAGGAGCTGATCCGTTCCGGACAGGTGACCGTGAACGGCAGGGCGGCCGTGCTGGGGATGCGGGTGGGCCCCGGAGACGAGGTGCGCGTGGGGGGGCGCCTGGTCCGCGCGCCCGAGCGCCGCATCGTGATCGCGCTGCACAAGCCGCCGGGGTACGAGACCACCCGCAAGAGCCGCTCGGGCGCGCCCACCGTTTTCGAGCTACTGCCCGACATTCCCGGATTGCACCCGGTGGGACGGCTCGACCGCGACTCGGAAGGGCTCCTGCTCTTCACTAACGACGGCGCGCTCACCCAGCACCTCACCCACCCCCGCTACGGTGTTAAGAAGGTATACCGCGTTTGGAGCAGAAAGGGTACGCCCCCGCCCGATTTGCTGCGCAAGCTCGAGCGCGGCGTCGTGCTCAAGTCGGGCGAGCGCGCGCAGGCGGCCAAGGCCCGCCCCAAGGAGGGTGGTGCGGTGATCACCATGACTGAGGGCAAGAAGCGCGAGGTGCGCTATATGATGGCGGCCATAGGTTACCCGGTCACCCGCTTGTTGCGGGTCAAGATGGGCCCCATCCGGCTGGGCGGGCAGAAACCGGGCAGCTGGCGCGAACTCGGTGAGGCCGAACTGAAGGCGCTCGAGCGGGCAGCTTTCGGGCCGCCCGACTCCCCCCAGTCCGGAACCTCCTGATAACGATTCGCATTCTCAAATACCAATAAATCCGACCGGCATTGACGGGATTACGTCGCGGGACTAGAATGCCCATTGAATGCGACGGTTGGCAGACCTGCCCGAAGACACCCCAGCGCGTATCCGCGCCCTCAAGACCCCGCCGCTCCTGCGCCGCCGCCTGCTGGCTTTGGGGGTGCGTCCGGGGGCCGAGGTGCGCGTGGTGCGGCGGGCACCGCTGGGCGATCCCATGGAGATTGCCGTGGGCGACACCCTGATAGCCATCCGCCACGCCGAGGCCGCGGGCGTGGAGCTGGAGGAGTAGCCGTTGTCCTGCCCCGACTGCAAGAGCGCGGCGGCGCGGCGCGACCTCGTGAAGAGCGCCCGCATGGTTACGATTGGCAACCCCAACACCGGAAAAACCACCCTCATCAACGCCCTTGCCGGTTCCGACCTCAAGGTGGGCAACTGGCCGGGCACCACCGTGGAGCGGCTCGAGGCCACCCTGCGCCTGCCCGGGAAGGAGCTGCTGCTGGTGGACCTTCCCGGAACCTACAGTCTCAGCCCTACCACCCCTGAGGAGGCGCTCGCTGCCCGGGAGCTGCTGGCCAATCCCCCCGACGTGGTGGTGAATGTCGTAGACGCCGGCAACCTGGAACGCAACCTTCATCTCACCCTCGAACTGGCCGAACTGGGGCTGCCGGTGGTGCTGGCGATGAACCTGATGGACGAGGCCGCAGCCAAGGGGTACACCCTGGATCCGGCGGCGCTGGAGAAGGAGCTGGGTGTTCCCGTGATCCCCCTGGTGGCGAGCCGGGGTGCGGGGATTGAGAAGCTGCTGGGCTCTCTGGATCAGGCACGGGTCCCCGCGTTGCAGGTTCGCTATCCGGGTGCGCTCGAGAGCGCCGTCCGTGAGCTTGCTAGCCGGCTAGAACATCCCGCGCGCCGCTGGATCGCGCTGGCACTGCTGGCGGGTGAAGAGGTGCCGCTGGAGCTGGATCCCGCGGTTCAGGAATTTGCCCGGAGCCGCCGCGCCGAGCTGGAACGCGCCGGTATAGACCCCTACCTGGAGATCGAGAATGCCCGCTACACCCGCGCCCACGAGCTGGCGCAACGGGTGCTGGTGGGTTCCGAACCCCGCCTCACCCTCACCGACCGCGTGGACCGCTGGGTGCTGCACCCCCTGCTGGGCGGGCCCATCTTTTTGCTAGGTATGCTGCTGGCGTTCCGCTTCACCTTCCTCTTCTCGACGCCCTGGGTGGACTTCATCGGGGGCCTGCAGGAGGTTCTGGCGGGATGGATCCGGGCGCTGCCGCTGCCGCCGCTGGCCGTTTCCTTTCTAGCTGACGGTCTTATTGGTGGGGTGGGTACGGTGATCAGTTTTGCGCCGGTGCTCTTTTTTCTCTACCTGGCGCTGGCCTTCCTGGAGACGAGTGGTTTTCTGGCGCGGGCGGCCTTTATTGCCGATAGGATGATGCTGCTGGCAGGACTGCCCGGCCGCGCCTTCATTCCCCTGATCCTCGGTTTCGGCTGCAACGTTCCGGCAGTATACGCCACCCGGGTCCTCACGGGACGTCTGGACCGGCTGCGAGTGGCCATGGCGGTGCCCTTCATGAGCTGCAGCGCGCGCCTACCGGTGTTCGTGCTGCTGGCGGCGGTGTTCTTTCCGGAACAGGCTTCCCTGGTGGTTTTCGGCCTCTATCTCCTGGGAATGATGGTGGGGTTGCTGACGGCTTGGCTGATCGGGCGCGCTGCCGGAGCCGCACCTTCGAGCGGGCTCATGGAGCTTCCCCCCTACCGGCTGCCGGCGGCGCGCGTGGTTCTCAAGCAGGCCTGGGCCCGTACCCGCAGCTTCCTCACCGGGGCGGGAGGCTTCATTACGCTGGCGGTGGTGGTCATCTGGGCGCTGCTGAACCTGCCACCGGGCACCGATATGACCCACAGCTACTATGTGCTGCTTTCATCGGCGCTGAAGCCCTTATTTGCTCCCCTAGGTGTGGACGACTGGCGTCTTTTGGGGGCCCTTATTCCCGGCTTCGTTGCCAAGGAGGTCGTGGCGGGCACGCTCGCCCTCAGCTACCTGGGGGCCGAGCCGAGCGCGGCTCTGGGGTTACTACAGGGGCTGGGTCAGATCATCGCGGGATTCTGGAGCTCCGTACTCGCCACCCTGGGGGCCGTGCCCGCCCTTTTCGGCTTGCCGCAGCTGGTTCCGCCGGCAGCAGACGAGCCTACGGCGCTGCAGCTGGCCCTGGCCTCGGCTATTACGCCCGCCGCAGCGCTTGCCTATATGGTCTACGTGCTGCTCTACACGCCCTGTGTGGCCACCCTGGCGGCGATCCGGCACGAATTCGGCCGCGGTTGGGCTCTGATTGCTGTGGTCTACGAGCTGATTGTGGCCTGGTTGCTGGCCTGGGGCGCATACCGGCTGGCGCTAATTTGGTTGGGGGCCTAGATGTTAAAGAGCGTTCTCGAAGAGCTGGAGCGACCGCAGACACTGGCCCAGCTGGCTTCCCGTTTGCACGTGGAGCCGGGGACGCTATGGGGGATGCTGGAAACCCTGGTGCGCAAGGATTACGTGGGTCTGGCCTATTCCGAAAGCCCCTCCTGCAACACCGGCTGCGCCGCTTGCAGCCTCAAGAACCTTTGTCCTGCCGTGGGGAGCGAGGCCCCGCCGCCCACGCCCGTATGGCGTTTGACGACCAAGGGCCGGGCGGCGTTAAAGCAGGGACTCTAACACCCGCGCCAGAGACTCAAGGGCGGAGGGCACGTCCCAGCTGGTTTTGTCACGGACCCCTGCCGGGTTCGACACCGCGCGCAGCTCGGCCCAGGGGACGTTGAACCACAGCGCCGCCTGCGCTACCGCCGCGCCTTCCATATTTTCCAGCGCCGCGCCCCAAAGGCGCTCCAGCTCGGCCGCCTCTTCGCGCGTTTCGCTTACCGCATCCCGGGTCAGGAAGGGGCGCGGTAGCAGGCCGGTATGGGCGTGCAGTTGCGAGGTCCAGAGGGGATCTGCGGGAAGATGGTTATACAGGCGCCTGCCCTCCAGCTCTAGCGCCGGCATTCCCAGGCTCTCCACTCCTCCGGTGGTGCCCAGATCGGCCTGTATCTCCTGGGCGGCAAGCGCCACATCCCCCACCCTGAGCCCCGAACCCGGGTAGGCTCCCGCAATCCCGATTAGCAACACGCGGCTAACATCGCTGTGGGATTCCAGGTAAGCACCCAGGGTCATGGCGGCGTTGGCCTTGCCCAGGCCCAGCTCCAACGCTTCCCAGCCGTTCCCCGCCAGCTTCTCACGGCCGCGCCATTTTTGGCGGGAGAGGGCTTTTTCGCGCAAAAAGACGGCTTCGCCGCGGGTAGGATAGACGATCAGCATGGTCAGGCGTCCTGGTCGCGGTAGAGCTCGATGTTTTCCAGCATGTAGAGGGCGTCTTCCAGGGGCCACTCGCGCCCGGTGTCGTCACGCAGTACCCCGTCGGGCCAGGCGTGGAGACTGCACTTCGAGTTGCCGTCGATACGCACCGCACGGCCGCTTTTCCTCGCCGCCGCCAGGGCGCGCTCTATGCGTGCCTTGCGTTCGTCCACCCGTACAGGCTACCAGAAGCCGCCCGTGATTCGCGCCTGGCGGAACGGGCCGTCCGGGGCAGTTCCGGCGCAACGGCGCTGATTTCGCAGCCCGGGTAGCTTAGGTTTCGGCTTCTGCTTGCGCCGAAAGAGAGGCGGCCGGTATAGTGGGCCCAGTGAAACGCTTCGCCGTTCGCTTCTGGTGGTGGCCCGGCTAATCCCGGGACGGACGGCCTTTGCTCGATTCCCGGGGTGCAGCACGCCGGGAGTTTCTATTTTTGGAAGGGGAAATGACGATGAAGACGAAACCCGTGGTCAAAACCCTGCTGGCTGATCTGGAAACGCCGGTGACCGCTTATCTGAAGCTTGCCGAGAAGGCCCCGGTGAGCTTCTTGCTCGAGTCCGTGGAGGCTGGCAGGCGCTGGAGCCGTTACTCGATCATCGGTGTGGGGGCGCGCCGCATTTTCCGGCTCGCTGGCGGCGTTTTTGCCGTAGACGGCACCGCGGTGGAGGCCGCGGATCCGCTGGCCACCCTCTACCACGCCATTCACCGCGAGGTGGAAAACGGCCACGACTTGCCGCCGTTCTGGGGCGGCGCGGTGGGCTACGTGGCTTACGACCTGGTGCGCCACTACGAGGAGCTGCCCGACGAGAACCCCGACGAGATCGGGGCTCCCGACCTGCTTTTCATAGAGCCCGAGCTGGTGGTGGTTTTCGACCATTTTGAACAGGTGATGCACCTTGTCGTCCCGGCGCTGGGCGACGGCCCCTCGGCCACCGCCCGCGCCCGCGAGCTGCTAGACGAAGCCGAGCACAGGCTACGCGGCCCGCTGCCAGGCGTGCCGGGCGGCCGCGGCGGCCGCCAGACCGAGTTTTCCGCCAACCTAAGCCCGGCAGACTACGCCCGCATCGTGGAAAAGAGCAAGGAGTACATCCGCGCCGGCGACATCTTCCAGGTGGTGCCCTCGGTCCGTTTCTCGGCCGAGCTGGGCGTGCACCCCTTCGCCCTCTACCGGGCGCTCCGGAGCGTCAACCCCAGCCCCTACATGGGCTTCCTCGACCTGGGCGAGGTGGCGCTGGTCTCGGCCAGCCCCGAAAGCCTGCTGCGCTCCGACGGCCGCACCGTGACCACCCGCCCTATCGCCGGCACCCGCCCGCGTGGCAAGACGCCCGAGGAGGACCGGGCGCTCGCCGAGGAGCTGCTGGCCGACGAAAAGGAGCGGGCCGAGCACGTGATGCTGGTGGACCTGAGCCGCAACGACATCGGCCGGGTGGCCAGGCACGGCAGCGTCAAGGTGGACGAGCTGATGCGGGTGGAGCACTACTCGCACGTCATGCACATCGTCAGCACCGTGACCGGCGAACTGAAGGAAGACAAGACGCCGCTCGACGCCCTGGCCAGCGTGATTCCCATGGGCACCGTAAGCGGTGCCCCCAAGATCCGGGCGATGGAGATAATCGACGAGCTCGAGCCCACCCGCCGCGGCCCCTACGGCGGTGCGTTTGGCTACATCGCCTACGACGGACAGATGGACATGGCGCTGACGCTGCGCACCTTCGTCATCGCCAGCGGCCGGGTCCACGTCCAGGCCGGCGCCGGCGTGGTGGCCGACAGCGACCCCGAGCGCGAGTATCAGGAGTGCGTGAATAAGGCGAAGGCGTTGATGAGGGCGGT
>JAMOUW010000083.1 GCA_027067955.1 Thermaceae bacterium | reverse complement strand
GCCGCCAGCAGGCGCAGGCCATCATCTCGGCGCGGCGGCTTATAGTGGACGCGGCGGTGGGAATGGTGCAGCAGGCGCTCGAGCACCTGCAGCGGGAGAACGTCGTGGTGCTCGACGAAGAGAAGAAGGCGGCCATGGTCAACAACCTGATGGTGGTGCTGACCGGCGAGCACTCGGCCAGCCCCATAATCAACGCGGGGGCGTTGCAATGAGCACCGGCCTGCACCCTTTGGCAGAAACTATCTTCCGGGAAACGCCAGGAACGACCGCCAGCGCACCCGGCGGCAGGGAAGCGACGCTACCCGGCTGTCGCCGGCACAACGCCCCGCAACGGGAAAACGGGCGAAGACCGGGGCCGCGACGCTGAAACGAAAAAACCGGCGGCCGCAGGGGCGTTAATCCTTCCATTCTTCGCGCAAAAGACCCCAGATCACCCGGTCGTCCACGTATTCGTGGGCGCGCAACGAACGGCGCAACACCGCTTCGCGGGTGAATCCCAGGCGCTCGGCCACGGCGCAACTGGGCTTGTTGTCCGGCGCGCAGTGTATTTCAACCCTGTCCACGGGGAAGTAATCGAAGGCAAGCTTTATCAGGCGCCGCACCGCCCGGGTAACCAAACCCCTGCCCGTCGTGTCCTTGTCTATCCAGTAGCCTATGGCGGCGGTGCGATTTACCGGGTCGATGCGGTTGAGGCTAAGCAAGCCTACCGCCACATCCTGGTGGTAGATGACCGCCGTCAGCGCCCGGCCGGCGATGAAATCCTGGAGCTGGCTCCTCAGAAAAGCGCGGGTGTCGTCCGGGCTCCTGGTGGCGTCGGAAAACGGCAGCCAGCGACGCAGGTGCTCGCGGTTGCGGTCTATCAGCTCGAAGATGGCTTCGGCGTGCTGGGGAACGGCCAGGGCCAGCGCTAGCCCCTCCCCGAGGTCTTCGCGGAACATGATTCATTGTACGCGGCGGGGATCGCAACAATCCCCCGCCTCGCCAGGCGGATGAGAACTCTTTCCCTTTTATCGCCCGGCCGCCTCCGCTTACAATGGTCCCAAAGCACGATTGAAGGGACGGTGCTCCGTGGACCAACACCCATTACTGCTCCCCCTACTTGACAAGGCGCTCGAGCGCCGTAAACACCTGGAACCGGCGGACATAGAAGACGCGGCGCGGTCGGCGGGCCTGCCCGCAGCCCTCGCCTGGGAAACTGCGAATTTCTACCCCCGCTATCAGGCCCGGGGCGTGCGCTGGCTCCTGGTTGACGAGCCGGTATTGCGAAGCCGCAATTTCGACGAGCTCCTGAGCGCCCTCAAAGAAGCGGCCGTCGCAGCCGGCGTGGCGGCCGGAACCGTTTACAGTTACGGGCTGGAAGCGGTGGGACCGGCGCTGGTGGTCGAGGACGGCCCCGAACGCCGCGTCTACGCCCCGGTGGACCTGGAAGGCATAAGAAAGCTCGCCGACGGCAGCGAGCCGGGAACGCTGGCGGAGCTTATGCCGCGCGGCCTGGCCCGCACCGGGGGCTGGCTGCTGGATTCACCCGGCAAGCTGCCCGACCTTTCCGGGGCCGGCGGGCTCATTGCGGACGTCGACAGCGCCGGGCTGCGCGGCCTGGGCGGGGCCCTCTTCCCCAGCGGCCGCAAGCTGGCGGCGGTGCAGGCGCAGGAAAGCGACGTTAAGTACGTGGTAGTCAACGGCGACGAATCCGAACCCGGCAATTTCAAGGACCGCTGGCTGATGGAACACAACCCCCGCCTCGTCTGGGCCGGAGCGGCGCTGGCGGCGCGGGCGGTGGGCGCGAAAGAGATAATCTTCTACGTCCGCGGCGAATACACCGCCGCCCTTGCACGCGTTGAGGCGGCGCGGGCCGAACTGGAAGCCTCCGGATACTTCGAGGACCTGCACACGCGCACCTTCCGCGGCGGCGGCCTTTACATCTGCGGTGAGGAAAGCGCCCTGCTGGAAAGTATCGAGGGCCGGCGGGCCGAGCCGCGCCTCAAACCGCCCTATCCGGCCGAGGCGGGGCTCTTCGGCCGCCCCACACTGGTCAGCAACGTGGAAACGCTGGCCCACATGGCACTCATATCGCTGCGCGGGGCCGACTCCTACCGCGAATATTCTCCCAAACTGTTTTCCATTTCGGGCGACGTGCGCCGGCCCGGCGTCTACGAGCTGCCCCTGGGAACGCCGCTGCAAGAGGCGCTGGAAACCGCCGGCGCCTCCGACACCCGGGCGGTGCTGATGGGCGGCGCGGCGGGCACCTTCCTGCGCTTCCCCGAGAATGCAAGCCTGCCCCTCGACTACGACGCCCCCCGCGCCCTGGGCGATTCGATAGGGCCGGGGGCCTTGATGGTCTTCGACAGCTCCCGCGATCTCTGGGCGGCGGCCGAGAGCGTGACCGCGTTCTTCGCCCACGAGTCCTGCGGGCGCTGTTTTCCCTGCAGCCTGGGCACCCCTCATCTGCATCAGCTGGTGCTGCGCTGGCGGCAAGGCGAAGCCCAGCCCGAACTAATGCGCCAGCTAGGGGAAACCCTGGAAAAGGGCAGTCTCTGCGGCCTCGGTCAGGCGGCACCCTGGGCGGTGCGCAGTTTGATCGACCGTTTTGAGGAGGTGGCGCGGTGAACCTGATTCCTGTTGTTGTCAACGGACTCCTGGTCTGGGCGGAGCCGGGTGCGACGGTATTGAACGTAGCGCAAAAAGCCGGGGCCGGGATTCCCACCCTCTGCCACCACGAACGCACCGGCACCAAGGGCCACTGCCGCCTGTGCCTGGTGGAGATAGCCGGCCGCCCGCGGCCCGAACCCGCGTGCGCCACCACGGTGGAATCGGGCATGGTCGTCAACACCGAAAGCGAGGAGCTCACGGACTTGCGGCGAACCGTGCTCGAGCTGGTTGCGCTAGAAACCAACGTCGAGCACGACGTCAAAATGGCCTCCTGGCTGGAAGAATACCGGGCCGATCCGGGGCGCTGGGGCGACCCCCTCTCCGGCCGGCGCGAGCGCGAACCTATCCGCGACAACGCCTTCTTCGTACGCGAGTACGACAAGTGCTACAACTGCCGCCGCTGCCTGGACGCCTGTGGTGAGGGCATCCAGGGCGTCTGGGCACTGTCTTTTACCGGACGCGTGGCCGAAGCGGCGGTGACCACGGTTTTCGACCTGCCGCTTACCGAGTCCGGGTGTGTCTTTTGCGGCAACTGCGTTCAGGTTTGCCCGACGGGGGCACTGGTGCCGCTTGAAGAAGCCCTGCTTGCGGAGGAAGCAAGATGAACCGACCCCTGCACGTCCAGCCCGACCGGGTGGTGAGCACCGTCTGCCCCTACTGCGGCGTCGGCTGCCGGGTGGACTTATACATCAAGAACGAGAAGATCTACCGGGTGATGGCCCAGGAAGGCCCCCCCAACTACGGCGCGCTCTGCGTCAAGGGGAGGTTCGGCCTGGGCTTCCTGCACCACCCCGACCGTCTGACCGCACCGCTGATCCGCCGCGAAAAGGGCGGCGAGCTCGAGCCGGCCACCTGGGATGAAGCGCTCTCTTTCGCCACCGAGCGACTGGCGCAAATCGCCCGCGAACACGGCCCCGATGCACTATATTTCGTCTCCAGCGCCAAAGCCAGCAACGAGGAAAACTACCTGATGCAAAAACTGGCCCGGGCCGCGGCCGGCACCCACAACGTTGACCACTGCGCCCGGCTCTGCCACTCCAGCTCCACCGCCGCGCTCTCACGCTCGCTGGGCTCGGCGGCCATGAGCAACACCATCGAGGAAATCCCCCTCTCCGACGTGATATTGGTTACCGGATCCAACACCGTCGAGACCCACCCGGTAATCGGGGCGATGATCAAGAAAGCCGCGCGCAACGGCGCCTACCTGATAGTGGTGGACCCCCGGCGCGTCGGCCTGGCCGAGGTCGCCGACCTTTGGCTGCGGCTTCGACCCGGAACCGATCCGGTGCTGTTCGGGGCCATGGCCCGTTACCTGATCGAAACCGGGCGGCACGACCGCCGCTTCGTCAACAGGCGCGCCGAGGGCTTCGACGCCTGGTGGGAGAGCGTGAAAGAGTACACGCTCGAGCACGCCGAGAGCGTTACCGGGGTTCCCGCCGCGAAGATTCGCGAGGCCGCCGAGCGCTACGCGGCGGCCGGGGCGGCGGCCACCTACTGGGCCATGGGAATGACCCAGCACAACCACGGCACCGAGAACGTGCAGGCGCTGGTCAACCTGGCCGTTCTCACCGGGCAGCTGGGCAAACCCGGGGCCGGCCTCAACCCCCTGCGCGGACAGAACAACGTCCAGGGAGCGGGCGACATGGGCGCGCTGCCCAACGTTTACCCCGGTTACCAGCCCACCGCGAGTGCCGAGGTGCGCCAGCGCTGGGCGGATACCTGGGGAGCGCCCCAACCGGAAACGCCGGGCGTAACCATGACCCAGGCCTTTGAAAGTATCGGCCGCCCCGGTGGAATACACGCCGTCTACCTGATGGGCGAAGATCCAATTACCTCGGAACCCTACCAGGAACACGTGCGCGCCGCGCTCGAAAAGCTCGACTTTCTCATCGTTCAGGACATCCTCAAGAACGAAACCTTCCCCTACGCCGACGTGGTGCTGCCCGCGGCCTCCTTCGCCGAAAAACACGGCACCTTCACCAACACCGACCGCCGGGTGCAGCTCATCCAACCAGTGTTCGACCCGCCGGGCGAAGCGCGACCCGACTGGTGGATCCTGGCCGAGGCCGGGCGCCGCCTCAGCCTCCTGACCGGCCAGAGCAACCCCGACACCTGGGAATACAGCGGCCCAGACGCTATTTGGGACGAACTGCGCCGCAACATACCCGAAATGTTCGGCGGCATCGATCACGCGCGGCTGGCGCGTGAAGACCTGCGCTGGCCCTGTCCCAGCAAAACATCGCCGGGGGTAAGCGTCCTTTTTACCGATCGCTTTTACACCGACACCGGCAGGGCGAAGCTGATGCCCGCCCCCTGGCGACCGCCGGCCGAGCAGCCCGGCGACGACTATCCGCTGGTTCTCTCCACCGGGCGGGTGCTCTACCACTGGCACGGCGGCGTACTCAGCCGTCGCAGCGCCCTCAGCAAGGCCTACCCGGAGATGAAGGTGGAGGTCAACCCCGCCGACGCCGAACGCTATCACATAGCCGACGGCAAACCGGTGATGGTGATAAGCCGCCGCGGCAGCATCCAGGCTACCGCCTGGGTAACTGACCGCGCCCCCGAGGGCGTGGTGTTCGCCCCCATCCACTTCGCTGAACAATCCGCCAACAGGCTCACGAAAAACACCTACGACCCCACCTCGAAAATCCCCGAGTACAAGTTTGCGGCCGTGCGGCTGGAGCCGCTGGACCCGGCGGAGGCCGCGGCCGAAATCTGAAGCGAAAGTCCGCCAGACGGCCGGTGTTCATTCACCGGCCGTTTTTTGAATAGCGACCCGTAAAATTGAACCTGCTCCCGGCGCCGGGGCTGTACGGGACCCGCGGTGCCGCAAGCGAGGAGGATTGTGTGCTTTACCTGCTGTCCTTGCTGGCCCTCCTGGTGGCCCTGCCCGTGTTCCTGTCGCCCCCGAGCGGAGGCCGGCGGCCGGGACCCCGGCGCACCCCCGAACTGCAGCCACGAAAACCAGGGCCTCGAGAGTCGCCTTCGCCGCTGCCCGGGTTTGCGGCGCCGCCAGCCCCAGCGGAGGAATACGAGACGAGCGGGCCCCTCTTGAGCCCGGCGGAACGCTCTTTCTTCGGCGTGCTCCAACTCGCGACAGGAGACAATATGCAGATATTCCCCAAGGTGCGGCTGGCGGACGTAATCAAGCCCCGGCGCGGCGGCACGCGCAGCCGCTGGCAAACCGGCTTCAACAAGATCTCCGCCAAACACCTAGATTTCCTGATCTGCCGCAGCAGTGACCTGAAACCGCTGCTGGCGATAGAGCTGAACGACCGCTCCCACGCTGCAAGCGAGCGCGCCGACAGGGATTCTTTTCTGGCCCGGGCGCTCTCCTCCGCCGGGCTGCCGCTGGTATTCATTCCCGCCCGTTCCGGCTACTCTCCCGAAAAACTGCGAAAAACGCTGGCGCCCTATCTTTTGGAAGCTGGCGACGAACGGTCGCGCAATCAAGCCAACGCGGTACCGGAGAATACGCACGCGGTGGACGGGGAACACCCTCTGTGCCCTCTTTGCTCCTCCCCCTTGACGAGGCAGGCGGTTATGCTGGAAGGTCGCACCGTAAAGGAATACTTGGCCTGCAGCGCCTACCCGGACTGCAGGTACACCCAGCCCCTGGACCGCTAGAAGAAGGGATGCATGCGCGCGTGGGGGGGGGGGGGGGGGGGGGGGGGGGGGGCAGCGATAGGCGCGGCGAACCGTGCTGGTAGAATGCGGAGCGTATGCTAGCCATCGACCTTACGGGCAGGAAGGCTTTGATAATGGGAGTCGCCAACGAACGCTCCATAGCCTTCGCCACCGCTCAGAAACTCCACGAGGCCGGGGCCGAACTGGCCATTACCTACCAGGGAGACCGCGTCAAACCGCTGGTCGAAAAGGCCACGCGGCACATGCCGAAGGTGCGCCTCTACGAGCTCGACGTCACCGACGAGGACCGCCTGAGGGAGGTCATGGCCGACCTGGGTGAAAACTGGGGCGGCATCGACTACATCGTCCACTCCATCGCCTTCGCCCCGCGCCGGGCCATGGAAGGCCGCTACATCGAAACCACCAGGGAAGACTGGCTCCTGGCCATGGAGGTCTCCGCCTACAGCCTGGTGGCCACCGCCCGTGAGGCCGAACGCTACTGGAACGAAGGCGGCAGCATGGTCACCTTCAGCTATTACGCCGCCGAGAAGGTGGTGCCCAAGTACAACGTCATGGGCATCGCCAAGAGCGCGCTCGAGGCCAGCGTCCGCATGCTCGCCTACGAGCTGGGGCCGAAGGGCCTGCGCGTCAATGCCGTCTCCGCCGGTGCGCTGCGCACCCTCTCGGCCCGCGGCATCCCCGGCTTTACCCTGCTTTGGGACCACGTCAACGCCATCGCCCCCCTCAAGCGACCGGTGACCCACGAGGAGGTGGCCCAGGCGAGCGTCTTCTTGCTCAGCCCGCTGGCCAGCGGCATCACCGGCGAGACGCTCTACGTGGACGCCGGCTTCCATGCCGTGGGC
This sequence comes from Thermaceae bacterium, assembly GCA_027067955.1. Lineage (GTDB taxonomy): Bacteria > Deinococcota > Deinococci > Deinococcales > Marinithermaceae > Oceanithermus. The sequence continues at coordinate 71,911 of JAMOUW010000083.1, read as the reverse complement.
ATCCAGCTCACCGAGGAACAGATTCCCAAGAAGAACGCGAACTCCTGACCGCCAGACCAAGACCATGCGCACTTCCCTGACCGTAGAAGAAGCTCTCGAAACCGTACTGGAACATACCCGCCCTCTCGCGGAGGTCGAAGACGTGCCCCTGGAAGCGGCCCTCGGCCGCGTGCTGGCGCGCGACCTCGAAGCTCTGGCTGACCATCCCGACGTGGACAACACCGCCGTGGACGGCTACGCCACCCGCGCCGCGGACACCACCGGCGCCAGCCCCGAAAACCCGGTGCGGCTGCGCTGGACTGGCGAGTCACCCGCCGGCCGGCCCTTCCCCGGCCGCCTCGGCCCGGGCGAAGCCGTGAGCGTCTACACCGGCGCGCCCCTGCCCGAGGGCGCGGACGCGGTTGTGGCCGTCGAGGACACTGAGCGCGACGGCGACTTCGTCGTGCTCTACAAACCCGCCACCCCCAAGGACATCCGCCCCAAGGCCCAGGACTTGCAGAAGGGCCGCGTCTACTTGAAGCGCGGCGACCTGCTCACTCCGGGGCGCGTGGGGCTGGCCGCGGGCATGGGCCACCGCACCCTGCCGGTGGTGCGCCGCCCGCGCGTGGGCATCCTCTCCACCGGCGACGAGGTGGTTGAGCCCGGCACGCCGCTGCCCCCCGGCGGGGTCTACAACTCCAACGCCTACTCGGTGGCGGCGCTGGTGCGCGAGGCCGGCGGCGAGCCGGTGCTGCTGGGCAAGACCGGCGACACGATCCCCGAGCTGAAGGCGCGGCTCGAGGGCGCGGGACGGCTCGATCTGATCCTCACCTCGGGCGGGGTAAGCATGGGCGACTACGACATCGTCCGCCACCTGCTCGAGCAAGAAGGCACCATCCACTTCTGGAAGATCCTCCAGCGCCCGGGCGGTCCGCCCCTCTTCGCCGAGTTCGCGGGCACGCCGCTCTTCGGCCTGCCCGGCAACCCGGTGAGCGCGATGGTGGTCTTCTTCCTCTACGGCCGCCCCATGCTCTTCAAGATGCTGGGGCGCTCAGGCGAGCCCTACCACAGGGTGCGGGCGGTGGCCGAGGACTTTTTCAAGGGCGCGGGCAAGAAGACGGCCTTCCGCCGCGCGCTGCTGCGCTACGATCCCGAGGCCCCGGGGTGCCACCGCGCTGCGGCGGTGGACAACCAGTCGTCGGGGGTGCTGCGCAGCATGGCCTTTGGCAACGCGCTCGTCGTCGTCCCGCCGCACACCCAGGTCGAGGCAGGCGAGGTGGTGGAGGTCATTCTTTTCGGCGACGTGCAGACCTGATCGTCAGGCCCCAACTAGAACTTTCTCTTGATGTCGGCCTTTCCATCGGGGTGGACCCGGAAAACCGCGAACAGGGGCGCGGGATGCTTCGACAAAAAGCGCTCTACCCGGTGGATGCTGGCCGCGAAAGCTTCGGCCAGCACATCGATCGGCCAGCGCTCCGAAACCTTGAGGTGAATCACGCGGGCGCTAAAGTTGAGAATTGCCTGCTTCTCAGCCGGTATGTACCGCATCCTGGCGTCGGCCGTGGGCAAGACCCAGCCCCGCACCGCAACAAGCTCGAGAATTTCGTCATCCTGCGCGGCGGGTTCGAAGCGGTTATCGTGAACTTCGACGATCAGTCCGGCCGCGGCCAGAATGCCAGGGAAACGCTTGCCAAGGTTCCGGTCCGTCAGAAAAACGGTCAAGCAGCCCTCGCCAGGCTAACCTCGAAAATCAGCGCGTCCGTTAACAAATCCAGGGGAAGATCGTAGTCCCGGGCCAGATCTTCCAAAGACTCACCCGCGTCGACACGCGCGGAAAGAATGGACGTTTCAATTCCTTGCACCACCGGCTTGCCGTAGCGGATTCTGGGATCCACGAATACGGTTTTCCTGTCTTCACGCTCTGGCACGCTCAGGAAAAGACGTATTGGAAGCTCGTCTTCCCAACAGACGCGCTTGAGGGCGTCCTTGAGGATGGCCTTCAACGCGATCTGACCGCTCCGCTTTAGGCTGATGAGCTCCCCGTAGTAATCAATCAGCAGGTCGCCGCCCCCGGTAGAAAGCTCGGGATGGATGAGGAGGCGCTCGATGCCCAGTTTGCGCTCAGCGTATGCGATGGCTTTACGGATGTCGCCGAGTTTGACCTTGTGCCTTTCGCGCAACGCACGCAGCACGAAAAGCTCGATAAGGTTGCTGAAGCTCAGACGGGGGCCATGTGCCGCTCCTGATATTTGGATGATCGGCTCGGACGCTTTACGCCCTTCGGCGGTCGCGTAGCTCCCTCCCGTAGTCCACCACCTTACCGTGCTGATGGGGATGTGAAGGTAACGGGCCGCTTCTGTGAATGTGTACAGCGGCTCGTCGATTTTGCCGGATAATGAATGGACCATCCGCACGCCCCCCATTCCTTAGCAACTCTTAGAAAGATTTTACCCTATTTGGCCTTCTTCTTCGCCCGGCCGTAGGCCATCCGCAGCTTGAACATGGCCCGCTTGTGCAGTTTGGCCGCTTCTTCGGCGGAGACGCCCAGGTTGGCCGCCGCTCTCTCTAGCGGCACCCCTTCGCCCTCTACCTGGACCACCAGCCGCCGCTCGGCCTCCGCCAGGCCAGCGGTAAAGGGTTCCAGGTCGGCCCAGGTGGCCTTGGGGCCAGTCTTCTTCTTGGCGGTCTTCTTGCGGCTCGTCTTCTTGCGGCCGGCGGTCTTGCGCGCCGGGCGGTTCTTGAAGTTGGGGTAGGCGTAGTCTTCGCAGTCGGGGTTGGAGCACTTGAGGACTTCCTTCTTGCCCTTCTTGACCATCACCCAGCCGCATTTGGGGCAGGCTTGCTCGGTCGGGGGGTCGAATACGACGAAGTCGCAGTCCTGCTTGTTGCAGCGGTAGTAAGGCTTACCCCGGCGGCTGATCTTGCGGACGATCTCGCCCTCACGGCACTTGGGGCAGGTGATGCCGGTGGAGGGGGCCTCGTCGCGGGTGTAGTCGCACTCGGGGTAGGCGCTGCAGGCGATGAAGGAGCCGTAGCGGCCCCACTTGCGGACCAGCGGGGCGCCGCACTTGGGGCAGTTTTCGCCAATGGGCTCGGGTTCCTTCTTCTGCTCCAGCGGCTCGGTGTAGGTGCAGTCGGGGTAGCCGGTGCAGCCGAGGAACTGACCGTAGCGGCTCACCTTGACCTCGAGCGGCCGGCCGCAGACCGGGCAGGTCTTGCGCGGCACCTGGGCCAGCTCTTCGGTAAAGGGCTGGTAGAACTCGCGCACCACCTCGGGCCAGGGCTGCTTGCCCTCTTCCACCTCGTCGAGCCTGTCCTCGACCTGGGCGGTGAACTCGTAGGCCACCACCCGCGGGAAGTGCTCCACCAGAAAGCCGACCACCCGCTTGCCCAGCTCGGTGGGCTTCAGCGCCCGGCCCTGACGCTCAACGTAGGCGCGCCGCTCCAGGGTGTCGATCGTCGGGGCGTAGGTCGAGGGGCGGCCAATGCCCAGCTCCTCCATCTTCTTGACCAGGCTGGCATCGGTGTAGCGGGGCGGCGGCTGGGTGAAGTGCTGCTCGGCGGCGAGATCGAGCAACTTGGCCGGCGACCCCTGGGTCACCTCCGGCAGCGGCTGCTCGTCCTGCTGATCGCGGCCCCAGACCCGCAAGAAACCGTCGAACTTGAGGATCGAACCGGCGGCGCGGAAGGTGAACTTGCCGCCCATAACGGTGATCACGGTCTGGTCGTAGACCGCCGGCGTCATCTGGCTGGCCACGAAGCGGCGCCAGATGAGGTCGTAGAGCTTGTATTCCTCGTCGGAAAGGTAGGGCCGCACCTGCTCGGGCGTGCGCTCGACCCGGGTGGGGCGGATGGCTTCGTGGGCGTCCTGGACATTGGACTTCTTACCACGGTAGTAGTTGGGCTTGGGGGGCAGGTAATTGGGGCCATACTTCTGGGGGATGAAGGAGCGCGCCTCGGCGATCGCCTCGGGAGCGACGCGAACCGAGTCGGTGCGCATGTAGGTGATCAGGCCCACCGGCCCCTCGGGGCCCAGGTTGACGCCCTCGTAGAGCCGCTGGGCCGTGCGCATGGTGCGCCCCGCGCCCCAGCCGAGGCGGCCGCTGGCGGCCTGCTGCAAGGTCGAGGTGGTGAAGGGGGGCAGGGCGTGGCGCTTCTTCTCCTTGCGCTCGACCGCCGCCACCTGCCAGGCTTCCACCGCCTTTACTTCGCCCTCGACCTGGCGCGCCTGCTCTTCGGAGGTGATCAAAAACTTTTCTTTCTTCTTGTCGAGGACGCGCTGGCCGTCTACTTCGTACAGGTCGGCGGCAAAGCGGGCGCCGGCCTCGAAGTCGCCGGTCAGGGTCCAGTATTCCTTGGGAACGAATGCCTCGATCTCGGCTTCGCGCTCGGTGACGAGCCTGAGCGCCACCGACTGCACCCGGCCGGCCGAAAGGGCCCGCTGGCGAAACTGGGCCGAGAGGACCGGGCTCAGGTTGTAACCCACCAGGCGGTCGAGGACCCGGCGCGCCTGCTGGGCATCCACCAGGTTCTGATCGATGGGGGTCGGCTTCTTGACCGCCTCTTTGATGACCCGGGGGGTGATCTCGTGAAAGTGCACCCGGAGCGGTTCGCTGGGGTCCAGCCCCAGCAGCCGCGCCACGTGCCAGCTGATGGCCTCCCCCTCGCGGTCGGGGTCGGTCGCCAGCAGCACCCTACCGGCCTTCTTGGCGGCCTTCTTGAGGTCGCTGACCACCTTTTGTTTTTCCTTCTTGACGACGTACTTGGGCTCGAAATTGCGCTCGAGGTCCACCCCCAGGTCTCGCTGGGGCAGGTCGGCCACGTGGCCGACGCTGGCTTTGACCTCGTAATTGCTGCCCAGAATTTTCTTGATGGTCTTGGCCTTCGCGGGCGACTCGACCACGACCAGGGTCTTTCCCGACATGTGGCCCAGTATATACACACCTTGTTAAGAGGATGAAAAACCCCGCGCCGCGGCGCGGGGCGCTAATGCAAAACCCTTACTTCAAACCCAGCTTTTTCCAGTCGGCAAAGACCTGCTGCGGAGTAAGTTTCCTGGCGCGCAGCGCCTTCACCTCCGCCGCACTGAACGGCTTAAAACCTTTGGGCAGTTTGTCGTTGCCCCAAGAAGTGAGCACGTGATTGAGCACCGCCGCCACCTCGGCGTCGGTGAGGTGCGCGAACGGCGGCATCACGCCGTTGAAGCTCTTGCCCTGAGCCACAATCGGGCCCTGGAGACCGAACAACACCACCTGGATAAGGTATTTCCGCCCCGCATCGCCCTTGGCCACAATGCGGGGAAGCTCCCCCGCAAGCGGCGGGAACGCCCCGGGGATCCCCTGGCCGTTCACTTGGTGACAGCCCGCACACTGAGCGTATATCTGCCCGCCGTCCGCCAGCACGCCAGCGCCCAGTAGCACCACCACGGCCAAGACCGCTAACTTCTTCATGGCGTCCCTCCCGGTTGAAGTCGCCCCGATTCTACCCCGGCCGCGGCGGCGGAAACGTGCCGTTACTCACATTGTTTCCTGGCAGCAAGAAACCCGCCGAAACCACGAAGCGCAGAGCATCCTCGACCTTGATGTCGAGCGGGATTAACTCCTCCTCGGGAACCACTATGACGAAACCCGAAGCGGGCACCGGGCTCGTAGGCACCACCACCACGGTATGGCCCGGGGGCAAAGGTCGCAGGCGATCCCCTACCGGCTGCACCACGAAACAAAGAGCGTAACTGCCCCGGCGCGGATACTCAACGAGGGCAGCGCGGGAAAAGTGCACCTCGGGACGGGTGAAGAAGCTGGTGGAAATCTGCTTGACCGCGTTGTAAACGTCACGCACCAGCGGTACCAGGTTGACGAGCTGGTCGAAGACGGCGAGCAGCTGCCGGCCCGCCCAGTGGCCGGCTATCATGCCCACGAAGAGAATCGCTACCGCGGTTGAGAGCAGGCCCAGCACCGGCAAGACGGGGGTCAGCCAGTCCGGCGGCGTAACGCCAAAGAGGCGCAGCAGGGTAAGGAAGAATACGTCCGAAGCGTTCCAGATCCAAACGCCCAGATACAGCACCACCGCCAGGGGAAGGACAACGACTACGCCGGTGAGGAAGTAGCGCTCGAGCCTGCGAATCAACCCTACCGAACCTCCACGCTATAGTTGCCCTTTTCGTAGCGCAGAATCACGGTCTTCTGCTCGCCGCCCTTTGCTACCCGTATCGTGACCTGGAACAGTCCCGGCGGTTTCTCCCAGGCGGTTGCCTCGAGAACCCGCCAGCCCGCGTCCTTGAGCGCGGCGATCAGGTAGCGGCGCATCGCATCGAAGCTCTGCGGGTTGGAGAAACGGCTGTAGCTCATCTTGCCCGCATAGCTCTGCACAAGAATGACGCTGCCCGGAGGCGCCGGCAGGGGCAGATAAGAGCTCAAAAGTGGTACTCCGGCGTCGTTGCTGATCACCAGCACCCCGGGAGCCGCCTTGGCCGGAGGCAGGGTGGTCTGTTCTTGTCTCGTCACCGGGGGTTCTTCTTTCTGCAGCGCCGGGGCACACCCGGCAACAATCAGCACCAGCGTAAATAGCCCTAGTAAGTTTCGCATAACGCTTACGTTACCCCAGTTGGTCATGAAAAACTGCAGGGAGCAAACCGTATACTGTGGCTATGTCCGCTAACGGTAGAAAAAAGGCCTATCTCGCCGTCGAGAAGGTCGGTAAGCTTTACGGGCGAAAACCCGTGCTCGAGGGAGTCAGCTTCACCCTCTCCCCCGGAGAGGTATACGCCCTGGCCGGACCCAACGGTTCGGGAAAAACCACTCTGATTCGCATGATCACCGGCCTCGCTTTCCCCACCAGCGGCCGGGTGCTGATGCTGGGCAAGAACATCCACGAGGGCGGTTACGCCGTCCGCCGTCACCTGGGAGCGGTCGTCGAAGCCCCCGCGGCCTTCTACCCCTATCTCACGGGACGGGCCAACCTGGAGCGGCTGGCCTGGCTCTCGGGGCTCGCCGGCGCCGCCGAGCGCATTCGCGAAGTTCTGTTCACGCTGGAGCTGATAACCGTGGCCGACCAGCCCGTGGGCGGCTACTCACTGGGCCAGCGCCAGCGCCTGGGTCTGGCCGCGGCCATCCTCGCCAAACCCAAAGTGCTCGTTCTCGACGAACCCACCAGCGGCCTGGACCCCGACGGCATCCAGAAGGTGCACGAAATTCTCAGGGAGCAGGCCGCGAGCGGGGTCACGGTACTGCTCTCGACGCACCACCTGCGCGAGGTTTCGGCCTACACGGATCGCGTGGGCATCCTCGGCGCCGGCCAGCTCATAGACGAGGTGGTCATGGAAGGCGCCTCTAAACGCCACCGTCTGCGCGTCAGCGAACCCGACCGGGCCCTGGCAGTGCTGCAAACCCTCCCCTTTGTAGAGCGGGCGGAACGCAAGGGCGAGGTCATCGTGGTGCGGGGGCCCGTAGACAGGGTGGTCAAGGCCCTGGTAGACGACGGACACAACGTATACGAGGTAACTGCCGACTACTTCGATCTTTACGAGTATTACCGGGAGCGGATCAGAAATGCTTAGGTTCATAGGCTGGGAAATTGTCAAGATGCTGCACCTGCGCTCGGTGCGCCTGGGGCTGGTGGCGGCCTTCGTGCTCCCCATCATCTGGACCCTGGCGCCCGGGCTAAAGCAGGTCTACGGTTTGGTGTTGGTGTCGGGCTGGCAGGTTCCCTCGCTGGCGCTGCTGGCGGGGATGGAGTTCCTGTATCCGTTCCTGGTCGCTATGGCCGCGGCCGAAGTCCTGGGCTCGGAAGTGAGCATGGGAACCCTGAAACCCCTGTTGCTCCGCCCCCTCTCGCGAACCCGCTTCATCGTGGCCAAGTTGATGGCGGCCCTCGCCTACCCCTTTATGGTGCTGGGGGTCAGCCTCTTCGCCTCCATTCTCGCGGGGCTGCCCCACGGTCTGGGCGGCTTCTTCGGTGGCACCGGCCTGGGCGGAGGCGGCTTCGCAGGCGAGGGGTTCCTCAGCGCCGGGGCGGCCTTCACCGAGGTAATGCAAGCCTACTTTCTGGCGGCCGTCACCCTGCTACCCATTGCGGCGCTTAGCTTGATGTTCGCGGTCTGGTTCACCTCCACGACGGCGGCGGCCCTGGGGGCAATAGCAACGGTGCTGCTGATGCGCTTGCTCATCGCCTTCCCCGCCTTAAAGCCGCTGCTGCTCACCACCTACCTCGACCTCTATCTGCTGCCCGAAGACAAGGCCCTGGGGGTGAGCCTGCTGCTGCTGGCGATATACACTGTGGTCTTTGGCATGCTGGCGGTCGTACTCTTCGAGCGCAAGGACGTATAGGAGGGCGCGGGTGGCGGAGCTGACGCATTTTCAGGACGGCCGTCCCAGAATGGTGGACGTGTCGGACAAAAAACCGACCGCGCGTACGGCCCGCGCCGAGGCCACGGTACGGCTCACCCCCGAGGCCGCCGCGGCCCTGAAAAAAGGCGGCGCCGGTAAGGGCGACCCGCTGGTCGTGGCGCAGCTGGCCGGTATCATGGCCGCCAAGAAGACCAGCGAGCTGATACCTCTCTGCCATCCGCTGCCGCTTTCCAAGGTGAGCGTGGACATCCGCTTCGACGAGGACGCGGCGCTGGTGCACGTCGTCACCGAGGCCAAGACTACTGCAGAAACCGGCGTGGAAATGGAGGCCCTTACCGCCGCCAGCGTGGCCGCGCTTACCATCTACGACATGTTAAAGGGCGCCAGTAAAGGCCTGGAAATAGAAAACGTGCGCCTGCTATACAAATCCGGCGGCAAGTCCGGCACCTGGGAGCGCGGGTAAGAAGGGCGCAGCCAGCGCATACTTCTTCGTTGCACCGTTGCTGTATACTGTATACATATCAGGAGGTTACGTGCAATTGCAACGACCAAACCTGGTCCGCGAGGCCGCCTATGACGAACTCAAGAAGCTGATAGTCAGCGGGAGGCTGCAGCCCGGCCAGCGCCTGAGCGAGCCGGCGCTGGCCGGAGCCCTGGGCGTCAGCCGCACGCCGGTGCGCGAGGCGTTGCAAAGGCTGGCCCAGGAAGGGCTGGTGGAGATGAAGCCGGGCAAGGGGGCGCGGGTGCGGGTGCTCAGCCCTCATGAAGTGGCCGAGGTCTACGAGGTGCGGGCGCTGATCGAGGGTGAGGCCGCCCGCCGCGCCGCCGAGCGCTGCGGCGAAGAGGGCGTGGCCCATCTCGAAGAAGCCCTGGCCGAGCTGGAAAGCGCGGACCCCGCCGACTACGCCGCCCAGATTGCCGCCGACGCCCGCTTTCACTCGCTGCTGGTGGCCGCCTCGCAAAACGGCGTGCTCGAGCGCGTCTTTCACGACCTCGACGCCGCTTTGGCACTCACCCGCCAGTTCTCCCGCGACCTCAACCAAACCCCGGAAACCCGCCAGCAGCACCACGCCATCACCGACGCCATCCGCCGCCGCGACCCGGAGGCCGCCCGGGCAGCGGCGGTGCTGCACGTGCTGGCCTTCAAAGACACGGTGCTCAGGCGCATTAAGGAGGCGAAATGGAGCTGAACATGGCCTACCGTTCGCTGGTGCTGGGGGTGGCCCGGCAGAAGTGGCTGGAAAACCTAATCCGCACCCGCGGCTGGAAGTTCGCCAGCCGCTATGTCGCCGGCAACACCCTGGAGGAGGCGCTGGCGGCCATCGAGGCCCTCGAAGCCGAGGGCATCCACGCCCTGGTTGACCTGCTGGGCGAGATGGTAACCGGCGAAGAGCAGGCCGCCGGTTACACCGCCGAGATCGTCCGCCTGACCCGCGCTTTGGGCGAGCTCCCCTACCCCCGCTGGGTCTCGGTCAAGCTAACCCAGATAGGCCTCGACCTGGGCCGCGAGCTGGCCCGTGACAACCTGCGCCAGATCCTCGAGGCCGCCCGCGAGGTAGACGCAACCGTCCAGGTTGACATGGAAGACAGCCCCCGGACCGACGCCACCCTCTGGGTCTGGCGGACGCTGCGCGAAGAAGAGGGTTACGAAAACGTCGGCATCGTGCTGCAGAGTTACCTCAAGCGCAGCCCCGAAGACCTGCGCCAGATCCTGCACCTGAAGCCCAACCTGCGCGTCGTCAAGGGGGCCTACAAGGAGCCGGCGGAGGTCGCCTGGCAGGACCGCCGCGTCATCAGCGAGAAGTTTTTGGAGCTGGTCAAGACCAACCTGGCGGCCGGCGGCCACACCGCCACCGGCTCCCACGACGACCGCCTGCTCGAGGCGGTGCGCGGCTGGGCCGAGGCGCAGAACGTTCCCCGCAGCCAGTACGAGTTCCAGTTCCTCTACGGCATTCGCCGCGAACTTAAGCGCGACCTGGCGCGGCGCGGCTACACCGTGCGCGACTACCTGCCCTACGGCGAAGACTGGTACCCCTACTTCTCGCGCCGCATCGCCGAGCGGCCCGAAAATCTGCTGTTCGTCCTGCGCGGAGTGCTGCAGGGCTAGTAAAAGGAGGCGGTAAGCATGACCCTAGAACCCTTCAAGAACGAGCCGATTCTCTTCTTTCAAGACGAGGCCGAGCGCCAGGCGATGCAGCGGGCGCTGGCCGAGGTAAAGGCCCAGCTGGGCCGCGACTACCCGCTGATAATCGCGGGCGAGGAGCTGACCACCGGTAACTGGCTAACCTCGCTCGACCCCTCCGACCCGGCGCGGGTGGTGGGGCGGGTGGCCCAGGCCGGCCCGGCCGAGGCCGACGCCGCGCTGGCGGCCGCCTGGGAGGCTTTCGAAAGCTGGAAGCGCTGGCCCCAGGAGCATCGCTCGCGGGTGCTCTGGAAGGCGGCCCAGATAATGCGCCGGCGCAAGTTCGAGCTGGCGGCCTGGATGGTCTACGAGGTGGGCAAGAACTGGATCGAGGCCATCGCCGACGTCGCCGAAGCGATCGACTTTCTCGACTACTACGGCCGCATCGCCCTCAACCTGAAGGGCCCCGAGGCCGTTCCCCTCTACCCCTACCCGGGCGAAGACAACGAGGCCTTCTACATCCCGCTGGGGGCCGGGGTTTCTATCAGTCCCTGGAACTTCCCCATCGCCATCTTCACCGGCATGCTGGCCGGCCCCATCGCCGTCGGCAACACCATAATCGCCAAGCCGGCCGAAGACGCCGGGGTGGTGGCCTACAAGGTCTTCGAGATCCTGCGCGAGGCCGGCCTGCCCGCCGGGGTGGCCAACCTGCTGCCCGGCATCGGCGAAGAGGTGGGCGCTCACCTGGTGGCCCACCCGGATACCCGCTTCATCACCTTTACCGGTTCGCTCGAGGTCGGCCTGATCATCACCGAGACCGCCGCCAAACGGATCCCCAACCAGAAGTGGATCAAGCGCGTCGTCACCGAGCTGGGCGGCAAAGACGCCATTTTGGTAGACGAGACCGCCGACCTGGACCTGGCGGCTGCTCACATCGTCGCCAGCGCCTACGGCTTTTCGGGGCAGAAGTGCTCGGCCGCCAGCCGCCTGATCGTCGTTGACTCGGTCCACGATCTGCTAATGGAAAAGGTGACCGAGCGCAGCGAAAAGCTGGTCGTCGGCCCGGCCGAGGAAAACCCCGATTTGGGCCCGGTCATCAACGCCGAGCAGGAGGCCAAGGTTCTCAAATACATCGAGATCGGCAAGAAAGAGGGCCAGCTGGTTCTCGGCGGCGAGAAGCTGGAGGGGCCGGGCTTCTTCATCGCCCCCACCGTCTTCACCGGCGTCGACCCGCAGGCCCGCATCGCCCAGGAGGAGATCTTCGGCCCGGTCCTCTCGACCATTCGCGTGGGAGACTTCGACGAAGGGCTCGAGGTGGCCAACGCCACCCGTTACGGCCTGACCGGCGGCGTCTTCAGCAAGAAGCGCGAGCGGCTCGAGCGCGCCCGAACCGACTTCCACGTCGGCAACCTCTACTTCAACCGCAAGATCACCGGCGCGCTGGTCGGCGTCCAGCCCTTTGGCGGCTTCAACCTCTCCGGCACCGACTCCAAGGCCGGCGGCCCCGACTACCTGCACCACTTCGTGCAGATGAAGTCGGTCACCGAGCGGTTCTAAGCGGCACAAGAAAAGACCGGGGCGCGCCGCGCCCCGGCTTTTGCTCGTTTGAGTTCAGAAATCGCCATGGCCGTGGGCCAGGTCGTTGAAGCGCACGTGGGCGGCGTGGAATTGCAGCTCCACGGTCCCTACCGGTCCGTTACGCTGCTTGCCGATGATTATCTCGGCGATACCCGCCTTTTCTGAGTGTTCGTTGTAGTAGTCGTCGCGGTAGATGAAGAGCACCAGGTCGGCGTCCTGCTCGATGGATCCCGACTCGCGCAGGTCGCTGAGCATGGGCCGTTTGTTGGGGCGGCTCTCGACAGCGCGGCTAAGCTGGCTGAGCGCCACCACCGGCACCTCAAGTTCGCGCGCCAGCCCCTTGAGGCCGCGGCTTATGGCGGCGATCTCCTGCTGGCTGCCCCCACCTTTTTTGAAGCCTTTAGAACTTTGACCGCCGCTACTCGGCTATGTCTGAAAATCAAATGGTCCTTCGAGGCTGCGGTTAATTTGGCAGTCGGCTAGCACAAGTCTCCATTTTAGTAAGAGGCAGGAGTAAGGCCAGCTAGGGCTAGCTTTTTGATGGTACGTCGGCGGCCCCGGCGAGCGCCCGCTATCGGCGTGCCGCCGGGGTTCGCAAACGACCGCCAGTCTGCGAAGGAATTTGCACTCTGCCAGCTGGCGGCAGGCTATGAATCGTGCGTCGCCAACTGCGAGCGGCTACAACAAGCGATTGCAGCGCATGCGGCCCTTCGTGTACACTCAATTCGGCTCCCCCCGCACAGGGGAAGTACACCATCTGGAGGTGAGCAAGGATTAGAAGAAGAGGAAGGGTACCGCCCCCCACGAAAACTCAGCATCGTATTAACGAACAAATTCGCGTCAGACAGCTCCGTGTAATCGACGAATCCGGCGAACAACTAGGCATCATGGAAACCCGGCAGGCGCTCGAGCTGGCCCGGGAAAAGGAGCTGGACCTGGTCCTCGTCGGTCCGACCGCCAGCCCCCCGGTGGCCAAGCTGCTCGACTACGGCAAATGGCGCTACGAACAGCAGCAAGCCGAGAAAGAAGCCCGCAAGAAGTCGAAGCGCCAGGAAATGAAGTCGATCAAGTTCCGGGTCAAAATAGACGAACACGACTATCAAACCAAGCTCGGTCACGTACGCCGTTTTCTCGAGGCCGGTCACAAGGTCAAGGTGACCATCATGTTCCGCGGCCGCGAGATGGCCCACCCCGAGCTGGGCAAGAAAATCCTCGACCGGGTGGCCGAGGATCTCTCCGAGATCGCCGTGGTGGAGATGAAGCCGCTGATGGCCGGGCGCGACATGAACATGGTGCTCGCCCCCATCCCGCCCGACAAACGCAGTAAGGCGCGCCCCGAACGCGAGGAGCCCTCCTCCGAAGCGCCCAAGAAAGAAGCCGCGCAGGAGTAACGGCCCCGACCATAGCTCTTTCCCGCGGCCTTCGGGCCGCGTTTGTTTTTGCGTGCAGGGAGTTCCGCTTCCCGTCGGGTTATGGGGCGCGCAAAGAGATCTGCCGCCGGCGGCCTTTTAGTGCCAAAGGGCAAAAACTGATACCTAACGTGTCAGTTTTCAACACCCGGCGTGTTAATTTGCATATTCCGCGGGGTGACGGGGGCGGGGCCCGTGTGCTAGACTGGCGTTTGCTGCGCTCGGGCTCAACAAGACCCTACGGGGCGCCCGGCCAGCGGAGGAAGAAGTATGCCGAAGATGAAGACCCACAAGGGCGCCAAGGGGCGGGTCAAGGTTTCCGCCCGTGGCAAGGTCCTGGCCAGCCGGCCGGGCAAACGACACCTTAACTGGCACAAGTCGGGCAAGAAGATTCGCAGCAAGGGCAAGAAGTTCGTGCTTGCCGAGGGCGAGGCGCGCCGCATCCGCGAGCTCCTGCCCTACGACTAGGAGGCCGCCATGCCAAGAGCAAAAACGGGCGTCGTCCGCCGCCGCAAGCACAAAAAGATCCTCAAGCAGGCCAAGGGTTACTGGGGCAGCCGTTCCAAGAACATCAAGCGCGCCCAGGAAACCCTGCTCAACGCGGCCGAGCACAGCTACGCCGACCGTCGCAAGAAGAAGCGGGTCTTCCGCCGCCTCTGGATCGCCCGCATCAACGCCGCGGCGCGCCAGAACGGCATCAGCTACTCCAGGCTGATGCACGGCCTCAAGGCCGCGGGCATCGAGATCGACCGCAAGATGCTGGCCGACATCGCCGTGCGCGATCCGGCGGGGTTCGCGACGCTGGTTGAACAGGCCAAGAACGCCTGATCGCGTGCGAAAATCCACGGCGCGGCCGCGGCCGCGCCGTTTATGCTGGGGGGCGTGGCGGTTTCCGGAATGTCCAGCTGGCTCTGGGTGGCTTTCGTAAGCATGCTCCCGGTAGTGGAGCTGCGCGGGGCCATTCCCCTGGGGCTGGGGCTGGGGCTTTCCCCGCTGGCAGCGCTGGCCGCGGCGCTTATGGGTAACCTGCTCGTGGTGCCGCTCTTGCTCTGGCTGGTACCGGGGGTGGTGGCCTGGCTCGAGCGCCTTTCATGGTTCAAGCGCTGGTGGGACCGGCTGGAGGCGCGCGTGCGCCTCAGGAGCGAAGACACCGTGCAGCGGTTCGGGGCGCTGGGGCTGCTGCTCTTCGTGGCCGTGCCGCTACCCGGCAGCGGCGCCTGGACCGGCGCCCTGATCGCGGTGGTGCTGGGGCTCAAGAAGCGCTACGCGGGGCCGGCTATCGCCCTGGGAGTCCTCATTGCCGGCATACTGGTCACGCTGGCGGCCACGGGGGTGCTGAAAGGGCTCGAGTGGCTGGCGGGCTAGCAAACTGAAGTAAACTGCTACCAGCTAGGGAGGCTCGTTTTGACCTGGACCGTAATTCCCCTTGCTTTGCTCGCTTACCTGATCGGCGCCGTGCCACTCGGATACTGGGCGGTGCGCCGAATCACGGGCAAGAGCCCGCGCCTGGCCTCGGTCTACAACCTGGGCTTCGAAAGCGCCGTGCGCGTCCTCGGCGCCGGCCCGGTGCTGCTGGCCTTCGGCCTGGACATCTTCAAGGGCTTCCTCGCAGTCTACCTGGCGCGGGGGCTGGGGCTCGAGGCCGCTTTGCTGCTGGCGCTGGCCGCATATCTGGGACACCTCAACCCGCCACCCTTCCTGGCACCCGAACGCCCCTTCCGGGCCCGCGGCGGCGGTTTACTTACGGGTATCCTGGCCGGACTCTCGGTCACCGGCTATCCTTACCTGCAGGCCTTCCTGCCCTTCGTTTTCGCGCTCATCGCCTTTGCCCTCAGCGGCTACTACTCGCTGGCGGTGGTTACACTGGCCTTCACGCTGGCGCTGGTGCTCATGTTCCTGCCGGTAAGCACGCTCGCACAGGTGCTCGCCTGGATTCTGGCCGCGGTGGTGATCTGGCGCTACAAGGAAAACCTGGGGCGCATTCTCGAGGGCACCGAGCCCCGGTTGGGGGAACCCGCACCCCTGCCGGGCAGGGACCAGGTGGTCTGCGCCTTCATGATCCACCCGCTCACCCTCGAGGATTTCTGGCAAAGTCCCCGCTTCGCCTGGCTGCGCCCGCTGGTGCGTGCCGGCCTGATCAAACAAACCTGGGTCGAGCGTCTGGCCGAACGCTTCCGGCCCATGAAGGTGGGCGAGATCCGCGGGGTGCGCACCAAAGGCGGCCGCGAGGTTCGCTGCTACCTCATCTCAGCGCCGCTCCTCCCCCACCAGATCACCGGCAAGCCCGAACTGGCCACCCGCCGCGCCATCCAGGGTGCACGGCTAGCCGCCGAGCTGGGAGCCACCGTCTTCGGGCTCGGGGCCTTCTGGAGCGTGGTGGGCGACAAGGGCCTGAAGGTACAGGAGGCGGTACCCGAGATCCAGGTGACCAACGGCGGAGCCTACACCGCCGGCACCGTCAAGGCGGCGATCCCGCAGATCCTCGAGCGCGCGGAGCGCGAAGGCAAGCCGCTTTCGAAGGTGACCGCCGCGGTGGTGGGCGCGAACGGGGTGGTGGCCTTCGGCATCGCCCGCCAGATCGCGCCGCTGGTGGGACGGCTGATCCTGGTGGGGCGCAACCTCGAACGCCTCGAGAAGAGCGCTGAAACCCTGCGCCGGATGGTGGCCCGCAAGGGGGCGGGTACCGAGATCGTGACGACGACCGAGATCCCCGCCATCAAGGAAGCCGACCTGGTCTTCACCGCCACCTCCGACCCGGGGGCGGTCATCTTCCCCGATTTCGTAAAGCCAGGCGCCTGGATCTACGACGAGGGAGTGCCCCCCGACGTGGACCCGGCGGTGAAGGACGTGCCGGGCGTGCGCGTCATCCCCGGCGGGGTGGTGCGCCTGCCCGGCGAGGCCGAGGTGAACCTGGACCTGCGCTTCGGCGGGCCCGACCTGGTGCCGGCCTGCCTGGCCGAAACAATGATCCTGGCAGCCGAGGAGGCCTGGGACCGCAAAAGCCTGGGCGGGCAGACGAAAAGCGAGAACATCCAGTTCTTCGTGGACCGCGCCGCCGAGCTGGGGTTCGAGGTGGTGGACTAGCCAGACCCACGGACCGGTCCATCTCTGCAGCGCTAAAGCGGTTCCTGCGAGAGTCTGGCGACCCCGTCTGCAAAAGCACACGCCAGCGGCGCCAGGTGACCGGATCATTCGCGGCAGCCAAGAATACGGTACCGGCAGCGCGCTAAACTGAACGCATGGGCAAAAGTCACCGGCGCGTCTGGATCACCGGGGGCTCGAGCGGCATCGGGCGCGCGCTGGCACGGTATTACGCGGGTGCAGGCGTGCGGGTGATCATCTCCAGCCGCAACGCAGAGAAGCTGGCGGAGGTGGCCCGCGAAACGGGTGGCGCGGCCTACCCCCTCGATGTCACCGACCCGGAGGCGGTGGCGCGGGTAGTGGGCGAGATCTGGGAAAAGGAAGGCCCCATCGATCTGGCCATCCTGAACGCGGGGGCAGCCTTCAAGCGCGCCGGGCGTGACGACACCGCGGAAAACCTGAAGAAACACCTCGACGTCAACCTGCTGGGCGCGGCCTACGCCCTCGACGCCCTCAGGCCGCGCATGCGCGAAGCGGGCGGGGGCACGATCGCGCTGGTGGGCTCGCTGGCAGGGTACATGGGGCTGCCGCGCACCAGCGGCTACGGCACCAGCAAGGCGGCGCTCGGCTACTACGCCGAGGCGCTGTGGGCCGGGCTGCAGCGCGAGAACATCGATCTGAGGCTCATCAGCCCCGGCTTCGTAAAAACACCGATCGTCGCGGCCAACGAATTCCCTATGCCCTTCATGCTCAGTGCGGACGAGGCCGCACACATCATCGCCCGGGGGCTTGCGCGCCCCGGCTTCGAGGTGGCCTTCCCACGGCGGCTGGCCTGGCCGCTCAGGCTGCTGCGGGCGCTGCCGGCGAGCTGGCGGGTGCGCCTGGTCGCTGCGGCCGAAAGAACGGCCGCCCTTCGGGGCGGCCGCAAAGGCGGGCGCAGGATCTAGGGGGCGAGGTAGGAAACCACCAGCCGGGGTTTGTCGGTGCTTGCTTCCGAGGAATTGATGTCGTAACCGTACTTGGCGTCCACGCTCTGCGAGGCGCATCCGTCCATCCACAAACGAACCTGAAAGCGTTCGCCGCCGGCATCGATGCTGGCCCGCAGCCATTCGGCCACGTCACGGTGGTTGGTGACCTGATCCCCCAAACTGATCGTTTCGATCTTGCTGCCGGAAAAGAGCGGTCCTTTGAAGTCGCCATCGTCGAGGCTGTCGCCATAATCGACGTGGGCGATCAAAAAAGCATTGCTGAAACTGGAGCTGGAGTACTTCTTGGTGTACAGTTGCAAATCGGCGCCGGTGAGCTCGGTCATGTTTTTGGGCAGGCCGGAAAGCGAAAATGAGAAGAAGGCGCGGGAACAGGAGAAGGGGCCTCCCGAAGAATCCACGATGCCCGCAAATACCGGGCTGCCACCGGTGCGTGCTGCATAGCTACCCGTACCGTCATCTTCGATGTAACCGTCGATGCTCTCGGCCGCCAGGGTAGCGGTGAGGGTTCGCAAGGTGCTGAAACTGCTGACGAGCGTGCTTCCGAGAGTATTGCCCGCCTTGTCGGCGGCGCTACCGGCAATGGCGAAGCTATAGATGATGGGGGTGGCGTTGGAGCTGTAGGCCAGCTCCGCGGCAGGCGTGATCACCAGCTTTTTGTCCGCGTCTTCCCAGGTGAAGGTTACCTGGCCCGGTTTGATGCCGTCGCTGCTCGAGCCGTAAGCATCTTCGACGCTGGCGGTGTCCATCGGCTCGCTGAACTCGATAGTGATCCTGGCGGTTTTGACGACACCCGTGGCGCCGTTGGCGGGTTCGATCGCGACGATCTCGGGTGCGGTGGTGTCTTTGCTTTCGTCGCCGTTCTTCGGCGCCGTTGCCTGGCAGGCCGCCAGCACCACCAGCAAAGCTAAACCGACGAACCATACATTTGCTTGTCTCATGTCTGCTCCCTTCGAAGCGGCAGCCTAGCGGGCGACCGTCACAAAAGCGTCACAAACCACCCATATCTCCTATATGTTTCTGGCTTCGTATTCTTATCCGGGGCCAAATCCGTATCGCCAGAATGCAAAGCAGGCTGATAAGATCGCGCGTCAAATTCCCACAAATATGCTTCCCTCTGGCTTCGGGCACAAAATGGCTTGGCGTTTTTTCATACCCCAACTGCACCGACCAAAATCCCCGTTATCCTATTGCGGTCGAAAAAGTAGCGAAAGAGGTTTCAAGGAGCGTAGTACTTGACTTCGAGCGTGGGCTTGTTCGTAGACTCGCTGGTTCCAAAATCGTAACCATCGGTGCTGTCAGTTAACGAGCTCGAGCACGTTCCCGTCATCGAGACGCGCACCTGGAAGTGGTCGTCGCCAGCGGCGAAGCTGGTCTGTACCCAGTCGCCAACGTCAAACTGGGTAATGGCACCGTTGCCAAAAGAGGCGTACGTACCCTCGCCCGTCTTGTAAACGGGCGTGTCATAGTCGCCTTCGTCTAGTCCATCGCCAAAGTCGACGTGATCCAGCACGAAACTCAACGAGCTAGCGTCACCGACCAACGTGGAGTACAAGCCCAACTTTGCGGCCAGAACCTCTTCCGTTCCTTCTGGTAAGCCGGTCAGGGCGAACGAGAAAAAGGCTTTGTTGCAGTAGTAGTCTCCCACGCTCGTATCGGTCATACCCGCAAAAGCTTTAGTACCCGAACTACCCGCCCCATATGATTCTTCGCCACCGTTGGTCTCTTCGTGAGAGAAGTAAACTACGCCATCGATTCTTTCTGGATCCAGATTGCTCGTTAAGGTGCGCAAGGTGCTAAAGCTGGCAGACTTCGCCGCGGCCAGGGGGTTGCCCGCCTTGTCGGTGGCGGCGGTGGAGAGGGTGAAGGAATAGGTCTTGTAGTCTTCGTCGGGGCTGTAGGCTAGCGGGGCGTTGGGGGTAATGACCAGCCGCTTACCGGCATCTTCCCAGGTAAAGGTGACCTGAGCCGGCTTGATACCATCACTGTCGGACGAGTAGGCCGCCTGAGTCGAAACGATGTCCATCGGTTCGCTGAACTGGATCTTAATCTTAGCAGCGCCAGTAACGCCGGTAGAACTATCCGCCGGGGTTACCGAAACGATCTGCGGGGCCGTGGTATCTGGCGGCGCCGCCGTCTGGCAGGCCGCCAATGCCACTAAGAGTACGAAACCAACGAGCCATCTATCTAGTCGTTTCATGCTTGCTCCCCTCATGGCGGCAGCCTAGCGGGCGACCGTCACAAAAGCGTCACAATATACGGGTTTCGGCAGGCCCGAGCGCTGACGGCACGGCCAAAAACCGCCGTGTTCCACGGGGCTCCTTCACCCGGGCCGCTCCTCAGGGCACCAGGTACTCGACGTCCACGTAGGGCGCGTGCCCGCCGGAGTCTTCGCTGGTGGCGAACCTAAGGCGGTCGTGCACACCGTCCTCGTCGGTGCAGACGTCAAAGTGATAGCGGAGCTGAAAGTGCGCCCTCTTGGCAGCAACGTCCCGGTCAAGCCACCCCGGGGGCAGGGTCTCCCGGCGCCAGTCACTGACCCAGTTGTTGGTTACCTGCCGGGTTTCGGGATTGCCGTTTCCGTCGGTTAGCGGCTGGAGGCTGGAATCCGCCTCCTCCAGGGTGTCACCGTAGTCGAGGTGGTCCAGCCGCAGCCAGCCACCCAAACTGCCGTAAGGATCGCCCGCTATCTTGAGGATGTAAGCGGCGAAAACCGCGCTCTTGAAAGCAACCAGGTCCGCGGGGAGCCCGCTCAGATCAAAGGAGAAAAACGCCTGGGCGCATGCCTTGTTGGAGAAATCGCCCGCAAAGGAGTAGGGCTTGCTGGTGTCGGTCAGATCCGAAGTTCCCTTGTGGATTATGGTCATGCCGTCTATGTTCTCGGCGGGAAGGCGGGCGGAGAGGGTGCGCAGGGTCGAAAATTTGGCCCGGTAAGCCCGGTCCAGGGAATTGCCGGCAACGTCTTTGGCGGTAGCGGCCAGCTCCCAAACGAAGTATTCATAGCTGGAGTTGGGACTGTACGGCAAGGACTGATCGGGAGCTATCAGCAAACGCTGGTTATTGTTTTCCCAGGTAAACGTCACCGGCCACGACGCCTTGCCTCCACCGGTAAGCCTGAAGGCCGACTTCACCGATGCGGTATCCATGGGCTCGCTGAACTGGAGGGTGATCCGCTCCCCCTGTTTGAAGCCGTGGAAATTGTCCGCCGGGTACGCTGCCGTGAGTTGCGGAGGCGTTGTGTCGGGGGCGGGTGGATTGTTCTTGGCCGAACCAGTGGAGCTGGAGCAGGCGGCCAGCAACCAGGTGAAACCGATGAGCAAGGCGACTTCAAACCGTAAACCGTTTTTGTTCATCATTTACCTCCTCAAGGGGCGTAGTAACCGATCTCCAACCGGGGCCGGTGGCCCGCGGTGTCTTCGCCGGTAGCGACGTTCACCGCATCAGCGGTCGTATCGCCGTCAGTGCGCCGTTCGAAACGCAGGCGCAACTGCAGATACTTTTCATTTGTTGTCAGAGCCTGGCGTAACCAGTCCGTTACCGTCAGCGTCACCGTTTCGCTGGCGGGCCAGGAAACGATTGGATCGAGAGCCTTTTTACCGGGAAGACCGTAGTCGTTCTTGTCCAGAACGCTGTTGTCCAGGTATTCCACCCGCTCCGGAATGATACTGCCCAAATTGCCAGCACCGAAGGGGGCCCCATCCAGCCTGATGTTGTAAAGATTTATGCGAGCATAAGCCACCTCTTCAGCGCCGAAGCCCAACCCGGCCAGGCCGAACGCGAAGAAGCTGCGCACGCCACGGTTGCCCGCGCTGTCCCCGGTGGGGGCGACCGGGTAGGCGGAAATGTCGTTAGGATCGTTAGAAACGAAACCCAGGTCGGAAACCGAACCGTCGAGCGCCGCCACCGAATCGCGCACCACGGTCAGCGTGCGCATGGTGCTAAAGGAAACGTCGAGGCCATTTTCCAGCGGCGCTCCCGCCTGCGACTTTGCACCGGTCGAGAGCAAATAGCGATAATTCAGGTACCGGTCGTCGGGGCTGTAAGCCAGCGGATTGGCCGGCGCCGCCAGCAAACGACGCCCGCCGTCCTCCCAGGTGAAGATCACCGCCACGGGTGCGCCGCGGGGATCGAGCAGCTGGAAGGCCGCCTCGGTGGCGGCGGTGTCCATGGCTTCGCTGAAGGTGATTTTGATGGCCTCGCCCCGCTTGAAACCACGGTAACCATCTTGGGGGTAGAATGCCCGCACCTGCGGCGGCTCCGGGTTCTGCGCCCCGCAACCGGCGACTGCCAGCGCCAGAATCACGAAAGTCATTCGCCAAGACATCTTGCACACTTCGCCTCCTGTATAGGCGGGCATCGTCACAACAGCGTCACAAGCTCGTGGCTTACACTGGGATATGGACGTTTCCAAATACCGGGTAGCCCCGAATGCAGCGTTTGCGCCGGGTGCGTGGCCCACGCGCGAGGGCGACGATTTTGCCGGGGGGAAAAAGGCCGCCAGAAAAGAGCTGGCCGAGCTGGCGGGCCGGCTGGGCGAGCTGCAGGCGCGGCTCTACGCCGAGGGCAGGCAGTCTCTGTTGATCGTGCTGCAGGGCATGGACACCGCCGGCAAGGACGGCACCATCCGTCACGTCTTCCGGGCCGTGAACCCCCAGGGCGTACGGGTGACATCGTTCAAGAAGCCCACGGCGCTCGAGCTGGCCCACGACTATCTCTGGCGCGTACACCGGCACGCGCCGGCCCGGGGAGAGATAGGTATCTTCAACCGCAGCCACTACGAAGACGTGCTGGTGGTGCGGGTCCACGACCTGGTGCCGCCGGAGGTCTGGGGGCGGCGCTACGACCACATCAACGCCTTCGAGAAGCTGCTCAGCGACGAGGGCGCTACGATCGTCAAGTTCTTCCTACACATTTCCAAGGACGAGCAAAAGAAGAGGCTCGAGGCCCGCCTGGAAAACCCCAAGAAGCACTGGAAGTTCAACCCCGCCGACCTGTCCGAGCGCAAGCGCTGGGACGATTACACCGCCGCTTACGGTGATGCCATAACTAAAACCAGCACCGAGCATGCCCCCTGGTACGTGATACCGGCCGATCGCAAGTGGCAGCGCAACCGCATCGTGGCGCAGGTGCTGGTGGAGACCCTGGAGGCCATGAACCCGCGCTTCCCGCGCGTTGACTTCGACCCGGAGGCTATCCATGTGGAATAAGCTCGTTCTTTTTCTTATCTTCGCCATCCCCGTGCTGGCCGGCAACGACCGGCTGGTTCCCGCAGACGTACTGGGAACGGTCCTCGACGTGGTTCGCTCCGACTGGAACGGCGACGGCGTGCTCGACAGGGCGGTGCTCTGGCAGCCGCAAAGAAGCAGCGACCTGGCCAACCTGTTCGTCTTTCTTTCCGCTAAGAACGGCAAACCCCGAATCTTCACCGCCGCGGGTGTGGCCTGGAGTCGCTTTGGAGGACAGGAGGCCTGGCTGGAACCCGATCCTCGCGGGTTCAGCGTGCTATCGGGCGGCAGCGCGGAAAACACCCGGTGGCAGGAAGGTCTGGCAATAATCTTCGACGCCGCGGGCCCCCGCGTGGCCGGCTACAGCTACCACAGCTACGCGGCCGCCGAGAATGAAAAGGACTTCGTATGTACCGCCGACTACGTAGCCGGCAGGGGCAGCCGCAACGGTGCCGAATTCGCAATCGTCGGCGGCGCTCCCCTGCTGAACGAATGGAGCTACCGGCGCATTCCCGTACCCTGCCGCGCGCGCTAGGGCTGGTTTAGGCTGGGAGTATGAGCGAAAACCTGGTTCTCCGCCGCGACCAAGGGCCCGTCCGCCTGCTCACGCTGAACGATCCCGAGCGGCGCAACCCGCTTTCCGATGCGCTGGCCGCAAGCCTCACGGCCGAACTGGACGCCGCCGCGCGCGCTCAAGGGATTCGCGCCGTGGTCATCACCGGCGCCGGCAGGGCCTTTTCCGCCGGTGCCGATCTTGACTTCTTGCGCCGGGTGCGGGGTGAAACCGCCAGCGCCAACCTGGCTCACTCACAGAGGCTGCGCGACCTCTTCCTGCGCGTATACACCTTTCCCAAACCCACGATCGCCGCGGTGAACGGCCCGGCGGTCGCGGGAGGCGCGGGGCTGGCCGCGGCCTGCGACCTGGTGGTGATGGACGAGAAGGCCCGCATCGGCTACACCGAGGTAAAAATCGGGTTCGTAGCGGCGCTCGTGGGGGTGCTGCTGGTGCGGGCGGTGGGCGAGAAACACGCCCGCGAGCTGCTGCTCACGGGCGAGCTGGTGGACGCCGCCACCGCCTACCGGATGGGCCTGGCCAACCGGCTGGCGCCCGCGGGCGCCAGCGTGGACGAGGCGGTGACCTGGGCAGAGCAGATAGCCGAAAACGCCCCCAGCTCGCTGGCGCTCACCAAGGAGCTGGTGGCCTCGTTCTACGGGATGGGCCTCGAAGACGCCCTCCGTTACGCCGCCGCCGCCGGTGCCTGGATTCGCCAGAGCGAAGACCTGCGGGAGGGGCTCGACGCTTTTTTCGAGAAGCGCAAGCCGCGCTTCTAACCCGACCGCACGTCGAGCGCATCCAGATCGAAGCGGGTCTTTATGATCGGCGAAGCCAGGGCCACCGAGGTGCGGGTGCTTCCGTAAACGCTCATTTCCTCGATGATGCGGCGCAGGTTGTCTATCGAGCGCGCCACGACGCGCACCATGAATGAGGCGCCGCCGGTCACGAAATGGCATTCCTGAACCTCGGGGGTGCGGGTGGCGTAACGCTCCACCTCCTCGTAGTGGGCGGGGGTGGTGGTGATCTCTATCAGGGCTATGACCGAGAACCCCAGCGCCGCAGGGTTGATCTGGGCGCGGTAGCCCTCAATTATCCCGGCCTCCTCCAGCTTGCGCACCCGCTCGGAAACGGCGGGGGCGCTGCGGCCCACGCGCCGGGCCAGCTCGCTAATGGAGATGCGGGCGTCGTCCTGGAGTTCGGTGAGAATGGCCAGGTCCACGCGGTCCAGCTTGTTTTGCGAACTTAAAGGCATGCTGGCATTATGGCTTACGAACGTTAAGTAATCCAGCCCTTTTACCTTTGTAATTCCCTTCCATTTCCAGCGCCACCTGGCGTAGCCTCGGAACAAAGGAGGTTCCAATGAAGATCGGTGTACCCAAGGAGATCAAGACACTGGAGAACCGCATAGCCATGACCCCGGGCGGGGTCGAGAGCCTAACCAAACGCGGCCACGAGGTCTGGGTGGAGCGCGGCGCCGGCAAGGGCTCGGGGCTCAGCGACGCCGAGTACGAGGCCGCCGGGGCGCGGCTGGTGAGCGCTGAGGAGGCCTGGAGCGCGGAGATGGTGGTAAAGGTCAAGGAACCGCTTCCCGCCGAGTACAAATACCTGCGTCCCGACCTGATCCTCTTCACCTACCTGCACCTGGCGGCGAGCGAGGAGCTAACCCGGGCCATGCTCGATTCGGGAGTCATCGGCATCGCCTACGAGACCGTACAGACCGAAGACGGGGCGCTGCCATTGCTGGTGCCCATGAGCGAAGTCGCGGGCCGGATGGCCACCCAGGAAGGCGCCAAATATCTGGAGAAATCCTTCGGCGGCCGCGGGGTGCTGCTGGGCGGCGTGCCCGGTGTGGCCCCCGCCGACGTGGTGATTCTGGGCGGCGGTACGGTGGGCATCAACGCCGCGAAGATAGCCGTGGGAATGGGAGCACACGTTACCGTTTTGGACGTCAACCACGCCCGCTTGCAGTACCTCGACGACGTCTTCGGCGGCCGCCTGACCACGCTTACCTCCACCGAGGCCAATGTCAAGAAGGCCGTGAGCTTCGCCGACATGCTGGTAGGCGCGGTGCTCATACCGGGCGCCAAGGCGCCGCACCTGGTTACCCGCGAGATGCTACCCACCATGAAGGAAGGGGCGGTCATCGTGGACGTCGCCGTGGACCAGGGCGGCTGCGTGGAAACGATAAAACCCACCACCCACGCGGAGCCCACCTACGTCATCGATGGAGTGGTGCATTACGGTGTGGCCAACATGCCCGGAGCGGTGCCGCGGACGAGCACGTTTGCCCTCACCAACCAAACCCTGCCCTACGCGATCAAGCTGGCCGAACGGGGGCTGGAAGCGCTCAAGGAAGACGAGTCGCTGCTCAAGGGGCTAAACACCTACCACGGCAAGCTGACCTACGCCGCGGTGGCGGAAGCGTTCGGTCTGCCCTATACCTCACCCGAACAGGCCTTAAGCGAGTAGAGGCGCACCCGTCATTTCGCCCCGGCCCGGTGGGCCGGGGCGCGCTAGGTATAGATCAGTATAGAGTGGAGGTATGCGCCGCCTGGCAGTAGGACTGGTCTTCACGGTGATCGCGGTAGCCCCGGCGGGCTCGGACGTACTGCGCAAGACTCCCGTTCCCTGGCCCAACGGGGAGCGCCTGATTTACATGCTTCGCTGGAAGGGGCTTACCGTGGGCCACCAGGCCATCGAAGCCGTCCGCAGCGGCAGCGGCTGGCACTACTCGGGGCGGGTCACGAGCGGGGGACTCACGCAGCTGGTGGGGTTCGACCTGGCTTCGGACTCGTACACCCGCCACGACCTCTATACCCGTCGCTTCCGGCGTGACCTCACCGTCCCCGGCGAAGGCCGGCGCATTCTCAGCGCTGTCGTGGGGAGGGAGACTTCGGTGCGCTTCGTCTGGGTTGACGGTCGCGAGTACACCTTTACCAGCCCGAACACCTACGTCCTCGACGATTTGTCGGTCCTGTATTATGTCAGGGTGCATCCCGAGCCGGACCGGCTGTGGCTGATCAACTACCCCGGACTGATAGAGGCGCCGCTGGAAACTCTGGGCCGGCGGAGTATAAAAACGCCGCTGGGCCGGTACGAGGCTGAAGGCTTCCGCTTCCAGGGCGAGGGAACGCGCATAGAGGTATGGTACGGGCGCAACAACGAGCGCTGGCCGCTGCGGATCTTCTTCGGGCAGCAATGGGGCGGGCTCTCCGCCGAGCTCGTCCGGGTCGAGCGCTTGAATTGAATCGAAAACGGAGGTAAACGCCATGAAGGGGAATGTCACCGTAACCGAGCAGGCGCTGGCGGCCATAGTGGGGCTGGCGGCGCACGAGGTTCCGGGCGTCGTGGGTATGAGCCCGGTGGGCATCCGCGACGGTCTCAGCCGCATACTGGGCCGCAGCGAGGCCAGCCAGGGGGTGGTGATCAAGGCCGACCCGGCCAAGCCGGGCAGCTACCAGGCCGACCTGTACGTCGTGGTGGCCTTCGGGGTAAAGGTGCCTACGGTGGTCGAGGGCATAGCCGAGCGCGCCGAATGGGCCGCAGAGAAGCTGGCCGGGGTCAAACTCGAGCGCGTGCACGTCCACGTGGTGGGGGTCAGCCGTGGATAACTGGACCCCCGAGGCGCTGGCCAGCGCCTTCCGCTTCGCCACCGACTGGTTCGCCATATACGTCGAGGAGGTAAACGCCCTCAACGTCTACCCCGTTCCCGACGGCGACACCGGCACTAACATGCACCTCACCCTGCAGTCCGTGCGCCGCGAGCTCGACCTTTGCGACAACACCAAGATGAGAGACGTGGCGCGGGCTTTGGCGTACGGCAGCCTGCTGGGAGCCAGGGGTAACTCGGGCGTTATCCTTTCGCAGTTATTGAAGGGTTTTTCGGAAATTATCAAACGCAGCCCGAGCGTCACCCCCGAACTGCTGGCCGAGGCGCTGGACGCGGGCGCCCAGTCCGCCTACCGCGCCGTGATGAAGCCGGTCGAGGGCACGATCCTCACCGTGGCCCGGGGAGTGGCAGAAGGTGCCGCGTCCGCGCTGGCGGAGGGAGCCGGCAACGTAGAAGAAGTACTGGCGGGCGCGCTGGCGCGCGGCCGCGAGCTGCTCGAGCAAACCCCCGATATGCTGCCAGTGCTCAAGACTGCGGGCGTGGTCGACGCCGGCGGCAAAGGCTATCTCTACCTGATCGAGGGGCTCGAGGGATTCGTGCTGGAACGGCCCCTGCCCGAACCACCAAAAATAGAGAAGTACGCCCAGGAAGCTTTCGAAGAAGAAGAGTACGGCTACTGCACCGAGTTTCTGATGGAGGACGTGCAGGAGCCTATCGAAAAGATCCGCGAGCTGGTGGCCCCGTTCGGCGACTCGCTGCTCGTGGTCGGCGCTGAAGGCTTCGTAAAGGGACACATCCACACCAACGACCCCGACGCCCTGCTCGCCACCGTGGCGCGCTACGGCAGGATGAAGCGCACCAAGGTGGAGGACATGTCCGAACAGCACACCGAGATCCTCGCGGCGGTGGGCGCCGCCGATGAAGCCCCGCCTCCTACCGGGTTGGTGGCGGTAGCGAGCGGCTGGGGCGTAATCAAGGCCTTCCGCGGCCTGGGTGCACGTATCGTAGCGGGAGGGCAAACCCAAAACCCCAGCGTGCAGGACATCCTCGACGCTATAAAAAGCCTGCCCAATCCCGAGGTGATCGTATTGCCTAACAACAAGAACGTGATCCTCGCCGCCGAAAAGGCCGCCGAGCTGGCGCAGGAGGATGGCAGGAAGGTGTACGTGGTGCCCACCCGTACCCTGGGCCAGGGGCTGGCCGCGGCGGTGCTCTACTCCCCCGAGTCGGATGCCGCGGCGCTGGTGGAGGAGATGAAGGAGGCGGCCGGGCACGCCGTGACCTTCGAGGTCACCCGCGCCAGCCGCGACGCCCACGTGGAAGAGGTGGGCGAGGTGAGCGAGGGCCAGGTAATAGGACTCAAAGACGGCAAGCTCACCGTCGTGGCCGACGACCCGGACGAAGCTCTCTTAAACCTGCTTAAGCTGACGCTGAACGGCACCAGCGAATACGAGATCATCACCCTCTTCTACAGCCCTGCAGTCCCCGAGGAAAAGGTGCGGAAGCTGGCAGACAAGCTGGAGACCGCCTACGAAGACCTGGACGTGGAGCTGCACCCCGGGGGGCCTGATCTCTACGACTATCTGGCAGTGCTAGAGTGAACCAAGGGAGCTCTTTAAAATTGACTCATCACCGGGAGTAAAATGGCAAGCAGGAGGAGCTAGATGAAAAAAGCCGCTATATTTGCTCTGCTAGCCGTAGGAACACTATTTTTTGCCGGTTGTGGTCGCACGGGCGATAATATTCAGGGCGGAAAACCCATCGTTATCGGGGATAACGATGGTGTATCCGCTACCCTCGAACCCAAAATGGCAGATAGATTTGAGGTCAATGTGGGCTCAGATCCTATTCGCATTGATGTCTATCACGACCATGCAACCGCAGATGGGGAGATAAGCGTTTTGGTTTCCGATGGGAGCAAACACCCATATGCCTATACCAAGTCGCGCGCCTTTTTCTATGGCATAAAAGCTGACAAGCAGAAAATTGGTGTATCCGCTACGGATGTTGCTACGAATCTTCCTTACTCGATAAACCTGCCTGCCAACTTTGGAAAAGCCTACATCCTGGTTAAGAATCTAACCAGCAGCAGCCAGAGCGTCACCGTGAAAGCCTTCACCCGCAAAGCGCCCGTACGCAAGGATACGGAAGTTGACAGCCCGCCCCAAAGCAAACCCGAAGAAGTTTACGGCGGCGCCATCGTCTTCCTGGGCCAGAAAGACACTTACGTTTTTACGGGTGAGGATAACTCCCGGATCTACCTCACGGTCCCGGGCGAGGACTATCTGAAGTTGAAGCTACAGGTCGAAGGCGGCGGGGCACTGATCAGCCCTGGTGAAGACACCACTCTGATGAACGGTGACAAGTTCACGGTTTACGCTGACGAGGGCGTCCGAGCCGGCTTCTGCAAAACCTACGCCGACGAGTGCAACGACGGCATAGACACCGGCGAATACAAGATCACCATCAAGAGACCCTAGTTCGGGTACGATTAGCAAACGCCAAAGCCCCGCCAAACTGGCGGGGCTCTTTAATTTCTCTTAACCGTCTTCATATGAAAAACCCGGGGGCTTCGATAATAATGAAATCAGGAGGGTTCTGATGAAAAAGTGGTCGCTTGTAGTGTTGCTGGCGGGAATCCTTACCGCCTGCCAAATTCAGATAATCCTCCCGGACACCACCGTTCCGGTGGGCGGTTCGGGCGTGGAATCGGAGCTGCTGGGAGAAGGCGAGTCGGCCCGCTTCAGCCTGCTGGTGGGCTCGAGCCCCTTGCGCGTCGACGTTACCGACGTGACCAACGCAGCCGCAGGATCGCTGCGGCTGCGCGTTTACGACGCCAACGACGTGCTCTACGCGCAGACGGTTAGCCGCCGCTACTTCACCGCGCCAGAGCCCGAGGTGCTGGACGGAAGCGGCTCTCTGGGCATCAACCCCACCCCGGTTTACTCGATCAACCTGCCAGCCAGCTTCGGCATGGCCTATATCGAGGTGACGAACCTGAGCCACGACCCCACCGTGGCGCGCGTGCGCGCGGTCACCCGCAACGGCCCCCTGCCCGCGGGAGACTTCAGCGCCACGGCGTCGGGAGCGCTGCTCTTCCTGAGGCAGCTGGACAGCTGGAAATACACCGGCTCCGCCACGGCCAAGCTGGAACTACAGGGCGGGGAAACCGTGCATGCCCGGGCCAAGGTGGTCCGGGGTCAGGATACGAAAATCGTGCTCGAGCCCGGCGAGTCCTTCAGTGATCTGCGCAATGGAGACCTGGTCTTGGTGCAAACCCACGGCAACGGCGCGCTGGCAGGCTTTTGCGACGACGGCGTGAGCGACAACGGGAAATGCGACGACGGAATAAAGAGCGGGGAGTATACGCTTCTGGTCACTCCCTGAGCGAACCCAGCACCCCGGCGATCTCGGCGGCGCGCTCAGCGCCGCCGTTTTCCAGGCAGTCCGCAATCTCCCCGGGATCGGCGGGGTTTTGCAGCGCGGCTATACAACCCAGTTCGGCATCGGAAAGCAACCCGGTGTTAAGCACGCCCAGCTCGGCGGCCCGCCGGTTGCGCCAGCCCACGAGCGCACGGTACACCTGTTCTCCGGGCGCGTCCGCCCGAACGGGAGCCGCGGAGGGGTAAGCCCCCGGCCGCAGCAGCAGATAGGCGCCCAGGGCCAGCAGCAGCAACGCCAGAATGCTGCCGCCGGGCGATTCCCAGAGAAAGACCAGGGCCCCGGCCGCAAGCAGCGCCCCGCCACCCCAGGTGGCCGCCTCCCGCCGCTCCAGCCAGCCCCAAAGGCCCAGCCCCAGCCCGGTTCCCACCAGCTTGAGGGACTCCAGCCCCGTATGGTCAGCGGCGAAGGCGCCCAGTGCCCAGCCCAGCAAACTCGCGCCCAGGGCCGCCGCAGCAGCGGGCGCGCCGCAGCCAGCCAGGCAAAGGAAGAGCGCGCCCCCGAGGACCCCCCAGAGCCAGCCCGGGCCCCGGGGCGCGCGGCCGATGAGATAAACCACTCCCAGCGCCACCAGTCCGAGTCCAACCCCTTGCCGCCAGGCAGTCTTCATGAGAACATCCGTTCCCTTCTCCAACCTAGTAACAGTCTAGCATGCTTCGAAAGGACCGCCGTTACCGCATCGGTTGCACACGTTATCGGGCGCGTGCCGCGGGTGTCTCTAAAAATGAGAGAAACGGGCCCGAATTCTAAAACAATTTATTTGTTTTTCTCTACACTTGCGCTTGGGAGGCACGGGGTATGCGGTGGACGCGAAATCTAGCCCTGATCTTGCTGGCCGGCCTGCTGTCGCTGGGCGTGCAGGCTGCGGGCCCCGCCGTTCTCGTGCTCAAAGCAACGGCCTATACCTCTTCGATGCGCGAAACCGACAGCACCCCCTTCGTGACCGCCACCGGGGCCCGCACCCGCTTTGGCATCATCGCGGTGAGCCGCGATCTGCTGGGTTCCGACCTGCCCTACGGCTCCATGGTGAAGCTAGAAGACCTGGGTGACTGGCGCACGGGCCGGGGCAAGGGCCGTTTCAACACCATGCTCAGGGACGTGGTCTTCATCGTCGAGGACACCATGCACAAACGCAAACGCCAGCAGATAGACGTCTGGATGCCGGACCGCTCGCTGGCGCTCAAATGGGGCGTGCGGCGGGTGCGCATAACCGTGCTGCGACGCGGGCGGTAGGGTAAAGCGTGCGTTTCGCCTGGTTCCTGGCCCTCAAACACCTGACCTTCCGCAAAACCCAGAGCCTGATCACCATACTGGGGGTGGCCGCGGGTGTGGCCGTGCTGACCACCGCGCTATCGCTCACCAACGGTTTCACCGCCGGCCTGGTCGCCGCCACGCTGCGGGCGGTGCCGCACGTGACGCTCACCGTGCTGGATCCGCAGGATACAACCAGACCGGAGCACCCGCAGATAGTCGCCGCGACCCCGGTTCTAATAGCCAAGGCGCTGCTCACCCGGCGGGCGACCAGAGGCAGGAGCGCGGGAGTGGACTTCGGCACCCTGATAGGCGTAGGCCCCGGAGCCGCAGCCGTGTACCCGGGGCTGGAGATCGAGGGGCTGGCCCCGGGCGAGGTCGTGCTCGGCGGGGCCCTGGCTCGCTCCCTGGGTGCCTGGCCGGGCGATACGATATTCGCTCTTTCGGTCAACCAAAAACGGCACCGGCTGCGAATGCGCGACCGTTTTGTTACCGGGAACTACCTGATAGACTCGGTCTTCGCCTTCACCACGCTAGCCGACGTCCGGGAGCTGCTGGAAACGCCCGGAGCCATCGGAGGCTGGCACCTGCGTTTGGCCGAGCCGGAAAAGGCCCCGGAGGTGGCCGAGCGACTGGAAGCCACCGGCAAGTACCTGGCGCGGACCTGGCAGGACGCCAACCGCACCCTCATCGAGCAGCTGGCTTTGCAGAAGAAGGTTATCGGGATCGTGGTTTTCCTGATAGTGGTGGTGGCGGCGCTGGGCATAGCCAACGTGCTCGTGCTGGTGGTGCTGGAAAAGAAGGCGGATATAGCCATCCTGCGCGTTTTGGGAGCGGGTGCGGGTCAGGTAGCGGGGGCCTTCGCGCTCGAGGCCGTGCTCCTGGGGGGCGCGGGGGTGCTGCTGGGCGATCTGCTCGGCTGGGCGCTTTCGAGCTACTTTGCGCTGCGGCCGGTGACGATTCCCGGCGAGCTCTACTTCATCACCAGCCTGCCGGTTCAGATGCAGCTTAGCGATTTCGTCTGGGTGAGCGGGCTGGCGTTCGCGATGGTGCTCATTTCGGCGTGGCTGCCGCTCCGTCGCGCTCTGCGCGTGAAGCCGGGGCGGGTACTGCGCTAACGGCGGGCTCGGTGGCGATCGCCTCCCGCAGGAAGGCCAGGAACACCGCGAACATCAACGCCAGCATTGCCGCTAGCGCGGTATTTAGCAGCACCCGGGGTGAAACGGGCCTTTCGGGTACCGCCGGGGGGCTGAGCACGTTCACCTGGGCCACCTGCTCGCTGAGGCGGCGCAGCTGCGCGGGATCCGCGGCTAGCGCTTCCAGGGAGGCTATCTCGGCGTTGAGGCTCGCGAGCTGCGCCTGCTGCTTGGCCAGCTCTATCCCCAGATACGCCAGCGCCGGGTTGCTGGCCCTGGCCACGTTCGGGGGGATTTCGACGGCCTCGAGCGCCGCCTGCGCGACCTCGCTAGCGGTCACGTGCGGCACCCTCTCGAGAGACGACTCCAGCTCGCCGATCTGCGACCGCACCGAACGCAGCTTGAGGCGCGACTGGGCGAGAGCCCCGGCCAGGTTGGCCCCCGCACTCTGAAAAACGCGGTCCTTGACGTAGTCGTCAAAGGCGCTGATGAGATCGCGCGCAAACTGCTGCGCCTCCCGGGCGTCCCTGCCGCGCACGATGATGGTAAGCAGGTTCTTCTTGTCGTCGAAACGCGCCTTTACCTTTACGGGGGCGTCGCCGACGACGCGGGCGACGTAGGGCCCCTCTGTTTCTATCTGCTTGCTGAACCCCACGCCCAGCGCGGCGCCCGCGGGAAGCGTGCGGAAGACGTAGGCGGCCGCCGGGAACTCGAGCTCGGTGCCGTCCTGGCTGAACACCAGCGCCTGGGCCACGGCCTCGCTCTCGTAGGTCGGCGGCAGAAGGCTGCTGACCGCGAAGGCGGCCACGGTAACGAGCACCGTGATCGTCAGGATCCAGCGGCTTTGCCGCTTGAGGATCAAATAGAGGTCGCGCAAGCTGATTTCGTCTTCCATACCTGGTTTAGTATAGTCCCCGGCAGCGGTGGAAAAGATGAAAAACGGAACGGGTATAGTTGGTGGGGGTAAGCCGTGGATGACGCCGTACTTCAGACTCTGGGCTTCGAGAGCGTGCGCCGGGCCCTGGCCGACCGCGTAGCCACACGCCTGGGCGAGGACCGCGCCCGGATCTGGGCGCCCTTTTCCGACCCCGCCGCCGCATCCCGCTTCCGTGCGGCGGTGCGCGAGGCGGCGGCGCTGGGCTACCGCCTGGGGGGCATCTTCGACCCTCGCCCGCTGCTCGAGCGCATCCGGCGCGGCGAGCGGCCCGAGGGGCTGGAGCTGGTGGAAACCGCCTCCACGCTTACGAGCGCGGCCGATCTGAAACACGAAATCCTCAGCGCAAAAGCCGCCGAACTCGGCCGTTTTGCCGCGCGCATAGGCGAACACACGCTCTTCAGGAGGCGGGTGGCGGAGGCGCTGGACGAGGCGGGCGAGGTAAAGGACGACGCCACCCCGAAACTGAAACGAATAAGACGCAGCCTGAACCCGCTGCGCGAACGCATTATCCAGCGCCTCGAAGCCGCCATGGACGCGCACCCCGAGGCCATTCAGGAACGCTACGTAACCCTGCGGCGCGACCGCTACGTAATACCCGTACGCGCGCAGCAACAGCGCCAGCTGGGGGGCATCGTGCTGGCGCAGTCCGACACGGGCGCGACGGTCTTTATGGAACCGGCGGCGGTGGTACCGCTCAACAACGAGCTGGCGCGCCTGCGCCTCGAAGAAGAGGCGGAAGTGCTCAAGGTGCTGGCGGAGCTGGCGGGACTGCTGGCGAGCGACGGCGAGCTGGCGAACACGCTCGATGCCGTGGCCTGGCTGGACATGGCGCGGGCGGCGGCGCGGCTGGCCGAGGACTGGAACCTCGCCCCCGCCCGCGAGGGCCGGCCGGGGAGCTACCATCTGGCGCAGGCGCGCCACCCGCTGCTCAAAGACCCCGTCGCCAACGACATCCACCTCGACGAGCGCACACGCATCCTGCTCGTTACCGGGCCCAACATGGGAGGGAAGACGGTACTGCTCAAAACCCTGGGTCTGGCGGTGCTCATGCACCAGGCGGGGCTGTTCGTGGCCGCCCAGGCCGCCGAGCTGGGCTGGGCGCGGCGGCTTGAGGTGGACATTGGCGACGAGCAAAGCCTGGAAGCCAACCTCTCCACCTTCGCCGCGCACCTGCAAAAGCTCGGCCGCATACTCGCCACGGCTGACGAAAGCACCCTGGTGCTCATCGACGAGCTGGGGTCGGGAACCGACCCCGAGGAAGGGGCGGCGCTGGCGCGGGCGGTCATTCTGGCCCTGCTCGAGCGGGGGGCGCGGGGAGTGATCACCACCCACCTGACCCCGCTCAAGGCGCTGGCAGGCAGCGCGCCGGGGCTGGAAAACGCCAGCATGGGTTTCGAAGTGGGCGATCTCAGCCCCACCTACCGCCTGCAGGTGGGGGTGCCCGGGCGCAGTTACGCGCTGGCGGTGGCGCGGCGGCTGGGCTTTGACGAGAACGTGATCCGCGCCGCCGAAGAGGCACTGGGCGAAAGCGGGGTGCGGGTCGAGGAGCTGCTCGAGCGCCTGGAACGCCAGCAGGCGGAGATGGAAAAACAGCTCGCCGCAGCGGAACGGGCCCGGCGGGAGGCGGCCGCGGCCCGCGCCGAGCTAGACGAGCGCCTGGGCCGCATCGAGGAGGAACGCCGCGAGCTGCTGGAGGCCGCGCGCGCCGAGGCCGACCGCCTACTGGAGGCCGCCCACCGCCAGATCCGCGAACTGCGGGCCAAGGCGCGCGGGGGGGAATCGCAAAAACGCGACGCCCTGCGCGAGGTGATGAAAATCCGCGAGCGCACCAAGCCGCGCCGGAACGCGGAAGCCAACCCCCTGCCGGGGCTCGAGCCGGGCATGCTGGTAGAGGTCCCCAGCTACCACCAGAAGGGCCGGGTGGTGCGCGTGGAGGGCGAACAAACCCTGGTCCAGATAGGCCAGGTAAAGATACGCGTACCCACCGCCGAGCTGCGCCCCCGCGGCAAAGGAGCGCCGCGCCCCAAGCAGGCGGTGGTGGTGGATTCGGGCTTCGAAACCGAACTGAACGTGCGCGGGCTCACCGCGGCCGAAGCGCTCGAGGCGGTCCACGACTTCCTCAACGAAGCGGCGGCCACCGGAAACTCGCCGGTGCGCATTCTGCACGGCAAGGGAACGGGCGTGCTGCGCCGGGAGATCCAGAACTTCCTGCGCCGCGACAAGCGCGTGGCGCGATTCCACGACGCTCTGCCGCACGAAGGCGGCCACGGTGTTTCGGTGGTCTACCTGCGCGACTAGCTCAGTCCACCCGCAGGAACACGAAGGCCAGATCGAGCGGATCCCCGGCGGCATCACCTACAAGCAACACGGCCTGGTACACCCCCGGCCGCGCGTAGACGTGCTTCACCGTGGCGCTTTCAGGACAGGAACCCGCAGGCCAGCTGACGGGGGGGCTGCCGTCACCGAAGTCGAGGCTGCAAGTTAAGTCCGCGGACGGCGCACGCAAGCCGAGCCGCAGGTGCGCCTCGAAGGGCGCGGGTCCCACGTCCTCTTCGGCCTCGAGCGCGGGTGCGGGGACAGGCGTTCCGTCACAAATCAGCAGTGCTGGCAGCACCAGCTCCGGCTGCTCCGGATCGTTGGTGAACACCGGGAGCTCCTCCCGGTAGACCCCCGGGGTCTTGGGGCAGACGGCGCTAAGGCGATGGTAACCCGTGCGCCCCGCGGCAAGCGCCAGCTGCCGTGGCAGGGCTTGCAGGCTCCCGTCCGCGGGGGTCCAGACACGCAGGGTACTGGTGAGCTCCACCGGCCGCCCATCCGGGGCGACGGCGGGAAGCGCGTCGTTGGTGTAACTCAAAACCCCCACCGCAGCCCCCCCCGGCCTGCCGATGAGCCTGACGTCCAGCGGCAACCCCTGCAGATCCGGCCCCGCTACGGTAAGCAGCGGCTCGGGCGGGCGGGCAGCGTAGGGTAGCTCGCTACCGGCTGCACCCAGCCGGTAGCGCAGGAAAACTTCGTAAACGCCGCGATCCTTCTTCTCGGGCCGCCAGAAGAGGGGCCCGCCGGGAAACGCCACCGACGCGACCCGTTCCAACGATCCCTCGAAGCACTCCGCCGCGACCTCACAGGCGCCGCCCCGCAACCATAGCTCCACGCGGCCGCTGGATCGCGGCTCGGCCTCGAAGTTGAAACGGGCCGCGGAACCGGTCTCGCTGTTGCCCAGGTCCACGCGACGCATGCCGCCGGTATCCAGGTGCGCCCAGACCCGCGGGGAGGAACCCAGGACCAGCGACTTCTCGGGGGCCGGCTGGACCGGTGGTAGCGGGAACCCGGCCGCCGCAGCGAGCAGCGCCTCGATGCGCCCCCCGGCTTCCGGCGCACCCTTCCAGGCGAGCTCCCATTCGGGTCCCCGGTAATCGGCGACGGCGGGATCGAGCTCACCTTCGGCAGCCGCTCGCAGATCGAGTTCGTACCTCCAGGAGGAACCCGTCCCCGCCTCGAGAATTCTCCCCGGAACCTGGGCGCGGGCCTGCACCGCCAGCATCCCGCCCGCAGAAACGGCGGACTCGCCGGGCTCCGCAAAATGAAGTCGGGGCCCCGCATCCGGCCGGAGCTCGGGGACTGCCTCCGCAAGAGAGCGAATAGGCCCTGCATCCCGCCAGCCGCGCTCTAAATGCCAGCGGGTGCGCAGCGGCGGCAGCGTCAGCACCGCGGTACCCGCGCCCGCGGACAGCCCCCGCCGCCCCGTCAGACGCAACTGCACCGGGAAGAGCAACCAGCTCGCGGGGGGCAGGTTCACCCGCCAGGCGACCCGGTCGCAAGGCCCCTCCCCCATCGCGGGTAAATCGATCTCCATCGCTCCACTACGAGTTTCCCCTGTTACCTCCAACCCCCAGCGCGCCCGCCGGAGACGGCCGCCGCTAATCTTCAGCTCCGCAACGGCGCTTACGCTCAGTTCACCGGACTCCTGCAAAGGCGAACGCAGCCCCGCGCACTCCCGGGGCGGCACCAACCGCTCCTCCCCGCCCGGACCGAGAAGCCGCAGGGATCCCGCCCCGGTGGAGGAAAGCTTCACCCGGTAGGCCGGCGTCTTCATACGGAAATCGAGTTCGCGGAAAATATCGCTCAGGGTCGCAGGCTCGAGGTCCAGCACCACCCGGCCTTCCTCCAGCCGCAGCGAGCGCACCCGTCCCCACACCCCGGCGCGGTCGCCGCTGAAGACGACCTGCCCGGGAACAAGGGCCTCGGTCTCGGGGGTGCGCACCAGGGTGAGCGCCGACCAGGCGAAGGCGTCCGGCTCCCACTCCGCGGCAACGATCCAGGAAGGTTCGATGCGGCGCGCGCCGGGTTGCAACCTGGCGGCAACCGCCCAGGCATAGGCCTCGGAGTTCCTGTAACGCACTCGCAAACGCACCGTACCCACGTCACCGCTCAGCGCGCGCACGATCGCCCGCTGTCCGCCTGCCGCCTTCACCGCAACGCGGTCGGGGTCGTCGCTGGAAAAGGTGACGGCAGCATCGGGATCGGGCTGACCGGAAGCGTCGTAGACCACAACGTCCAGGCTCCGCTCCTCGCCGGGGCGGGTGAAAACGAGCGCCAGGTCGCCGCTCACCCGTATCCGGGGGGAAAGAACGCCGTTCTCACGAACCCGCACCAGCGCCCGGGCCCGCTCTCGCGGATCTCCGGAGCGCACCGCCTCCACCACATCGTCGACGGCATAGGCGGGCGCCCGGTAGATTACCTCGCCATCCCTGACGGCCACCGTTCCATAGTGGGCAGTCCATACCAGATCGTCCCCGGCCGCACCGGTAAATGTAAACACCAGCTCGCCGCCGGGCTCCACGCTCGCCTCCCCGGGGTTGACGCGCAGACCCGCCAGCGGCTCGGAACAGGCGGTAAAAAGCACGAGCGCAATCCAAAAAATCCAGGCGAAACGGCGCATATTCATTCCCTCTCCGCGTTCAGCAGTTTACGTAATTTCCGGAGGGCGCGGATGAGCGTCAGCGCCCGCAGGCGTCGAAAAAAACCACGGTTGCGGGCCAGTCGGAGAAGATGGCGTACACCCCCACCTGGTTCACGAGCACGTCGAGCACCCGGTAGACGTCCCCCTCTGAACGCAAAGAGGGCGCGACGGTCCGGTAATACCAGCTCGTCGCGGGTGGTCCCGAGCGCTCGAGCGTCCAGGGGATCAGCTCCAGTCCGGCGGCGCGGGCGGCGCGCGCATAGGCCGAAGGCACGATTGCGCCGCTGTCGTCCCGCGCCAGCAGTACCCAGAGCGGCGGGCTCAGGTAACCAAGCCCCTCTTCCGCCAGTTCTTCCATCGTCGGCCGCAACCGCTCCGGGTGGGCGGGGTCGAAGCCCGGCTGTTCGTATCGTCCGTCGAGCCAGACGGCGTTCTTCGCATAACCGGGGGCGTAGCTGCGCCAGAAACGGATGTCGTCCAGGTCAAAGCTCTGCAGGTAAACCCGCTCCGGCGCTATGCCGGCCTCGCGATAATCGTCCACAATACGCCGCCGGTATGACTCCAGACTCATCCCCGGGGGCAGCCCGGCGCGCTTCAGCTCGGGAATGTAGTTCACCCCCGTGTGCTTCAGCAACGCGATGTACTGCCGGTGGCTCATCACCGTACCCGGCGCATACAAAAGAGGTCGCCCCCCAGACGCCGCCCGGTAGTAATCTCCGGGCCGGCGCGCCTCCGGGTTGGCGCCCTCGGGCCACCCCTCCAGGGTCAAGAACTCGGCCAGGGTCAGGTCCGTCGTGCGGCAGTCGGGTCTGCGCCCCGGTTTGAAGCCGGCCCGGCAGCGCTCCGCCAGCGCCGTGGCGAGGATGTTGGTGGTTTCCGCCAGATCGCGGTCGGAGTGCCGGCACACCAGCGCACCGTCCCGAACCGGGACCGCGTCGCATTCGACGAAATCCGCCCCCTGGCGCACCGCCGCCAAATAACCCTCGCGGGTGTGCTCCGGAAAATAGAGCGGCGCGCCGCGATGGCCTATCGCCAGGGAAGAACGCGGGTAGACCACGGCGCACTCCGCGCAGGCCTCGAGGCGCTCCCGCAAGGGGCCGGGGGCCAGCAGGTCCAGCAGGTAGAAGGGGCGCGGCCCCAACCGCGCCGGCTGCGCCAGCGCCGGAGCAACCAGCAGGATGAACAGCCAGACAATTCTCATATTCCCGCAAAGGCGGTCATGTGATCGCCCCCTCCCAAAGTCGTCGCCCGGCAACCGCTCGCTAAAAGAAAGCCACCTTGAGGGTCAGTTGCTTGAAGCTGTAGCCGATGCTGGCGGAGCCGCTGGCGTTGCCGGAAATCATGGCGCCAATGACAATTTCACCCGAAACCAGCGCTTCGATCTGGCTGCGGCTGAGCGAAAGCGTACCCGCTATCTCCTGGATCTCCCTTTGCAGATCCAACCGCTGCGCCTCCCCGAGCCGGTTGTCGTCGCTCCAGAGGTTCGCCCCGGGGGCGGCTAGGTAAAAGGTAATGAAGGCCTCTCCTGCCAAATTACCGTCCCGGCTCAGCTCCAACCGGTAAACGAGGTCCACCGCCGCGGGCCGAACCCCGAGGGTTTCGTAACCGCTCAGCGCCTGCCCTTCGTCGCCGGGGAGCCGGAACTCGATATCACCGTCGGCAACGACGCTGCGCGAGCCGCTGGCATCGTCGCCCAGCAACGGCAGCAGGTCTATGGCAAGCGGCGCGACGCCACAGGCGGCAAGCAGCAGGACCGCCCCCATCAAGAGCGATAAGCGTTTCATGATTCTAACTTAGGCCCATCCGGCCGCCGGCGACACCCCCAACTGGGGGAAGCGCATATGCTACACTGACCGCTTGTATGGGAGACTGGCCCGACGAATTCGTTTGGATGGACCCGGTACCGCCGCCCCAGGAATGGGACAGACCCGGCATCGTCATGTTCTTCAACCTGGAATGCCCCGGATGCATCGCCCGCGGTATTCCCTTCCTGAAGCAGCTGGTGCGCGAATACGGCGACAAGCTGCAGGTGATGACCGTTCACACCGCCTACGGCCACAAGCTTTACGAGCGAGACGAGGTGCTGCCCCAACTAGAGTACTTCTGCCGCGATTACGCCAAGCTGCCCTTCCCGGTGGCGCTCGACCTATCGGGCGAGCTGGCCCGGAGCTGGGGGGTCGAGGGTACCCCTCACTGGCTGGTGTTCGCCCCCGGCGGCGAGCTCTTGCGCAGCATCTATGGCTCGCAAGACAACGCCCGCATGCGACTCGAGTATCTGATGGAGGAGCTCGTAGGCGGCCCCCCGGAAGAGGGCTAGCCCCGGCGCCTGCAGAGACCGGTTTAAAAACCGGTCTTTTTGACACCTTCTTTACCGTGCCGGTAGTAGTATCGGGTTAGGGAGGAAGCAACTATGACGAATGCCGAACTTCTGGCCAAGACCTTGGAAGGCGTCAAGAAGTATGATAAGAAGCCCGACGAAGGCCTGGTCGCCGCCTTGGTCAAAAACTACGCCCTGGTGCTGCGCAAACCCGACTCGGCCTACGTTTCCTGCACCGACCCCAGCGAGCTGGAAACGGTAAAAAAGAACTTCCTCATCAAGAAACTGGGCCTCAAGGACGGCGCTAAGCTGGACGAGGCCATCAAGAAGGTCTGCGAACAGATGAAGGCCGAGCGCCGCAAGTCGCGGGCCGTCTTCTATTACCTGCTCGTCAAGGACCTGGGCAAAGAAAAAGTCTTCGTTTGAGCGGCCCTCGACAACCTGCCCCCGCCAGCTGGCGGGGGCTTTTTGTGCTCAACAAATTTGAGTGTATGTGTTATAATGCCTAATCGGAGGTAACAATCATGACCAACGCCGAACTGCTCGCCGAAGTGGTGGAGAAGGCCAAGAAGTACGATCCCCAACCCGATGAAGAGTTGCTCGCGGCCCTGGTAGACCGGTATGCGGTCGTCTTCCGCAACGCCGATGCCAAGTTTGTTTCCTGCAGTGACAAAGACGAGCTCGAGCGCGTAAAGAAAAGCTTTTTGCTCGACCGCCTCAAGGTCGATATGGACGACGAAGAGATGGACAGGATCCTGGCCGAGGTTTGTGAGCAGATGAAAGAAGACCGCCGCAAGCACCGGGGCGTCTTCTACTACCTGCTCACCAAGAAGCTGGGTAAGCGCGAAGTCTTCGTATAAACCCGCTAGTTGACCACGGCTCCCCGCCAGCGGGGAGCCCTTTTGCGTAAACGGGCGGGCAGATACCGGCTCGGCGGCCGGCGGCCCCGCAGCCACCCGGGCCCTTCAGGCGTGCGGCGCCGGGGTAAACTCAGCGGACGGGGCGCGGCCTGGGGGAAGATGAAGAAGCCAAACTTTGAACTGCACATACCGGATGGCGACGAAGGCGAAGCCTGCTACGTACCCGTGCAGGCCCCGATAGCAGACGTGGAGCTGGGCGACGATCGCAAGCCCATCCTGCTGCCCGAGCCGCCGGACGAGCTGCCCGGCAAGGGCTACCGCAAAGGGCAGATAGCCAGCTGGCTCTACAAGAAGGGCGCGCGCGAATGGGAGGAGATGACCGACCTGCCGCGCGCCTTGCGCGAGGAGCTACCGCGCAAATGGCGCATCAGCGAATTTGCCCTGGTGCAGGCCTTCCCCTCGAGCGACGGCTCGGTCAAGTACCTCTTCACCCTCCACGACGGCAGCCGCACCGAGGCCGTCTACCTCCCCTACAAAGACCGCAAGACGGTCTGCATCTCCAGCCAGGTCGGCTGCCCCGCCGGCTGCACCTTCTGTGCCACCGGCAAGATGGGCTTTGGCCGCAACCTGACCGGCTCCGAGATTCTGGATCAGATCCTGGCCGTCGCCTACCACCAGGGCCTGGCCCCGCGCGAGATCCGCAACGTGGTGCTAATGGGCATGGGCGAGCCGCTGCTCAACTACGAGAACGTCGCCTGGGCGGTACGGCGGATGCTAAACAAAAACGCCCTGGCGATGAGCCCGCGCCGCATCACCCTCTCGACCGTCGGCATTCCCAGGGGCATCCGCCGCCTGGCCGAAGACGACCTGGGCGTCAAGCTGGCCCTCAGCCTGCACGCCCCCGACGACGAAACCCGCCAAAAAATAATCCCCACCGCCCACCGCTACTCGATCGCCGAAATCATGGAGGCGGTGCGAGAATACTTTGGCCATACCAAGCGGCGGGTGACGATCGAGTACACCATGCTGCAGGGTATCAACGACCGCGAAGAGCAGGCCCGTGAGCTGGCCCGGATTCTGAAAGGTCTGGTGGCCCACGTCAACCTGATTCCCTTCAACCCCTGGGAGGGCGCGCCGGTGAGCGGCAGCGGCAAGAAGCGGATTCAGCGTTTCGCGGCGGCGCTAGAACG
Source organism: Thermaceae bacterium (assembly GCA_027067955.1). Lineage (GTDB taxonomy): Bacteria > Deinococcota > Deinococci > Deinococcales > Marinithermaceae > Oceanithermus. The sequence goes on along the minus strand of JAMOUW010000083.1, from coordinate 28,928 downwards.
CGAAGGCGTACCGGTAACCGTCCGCTGGAGCCGGGGGGTAGACGTGGGCGCGGCCTGCGGCCAGCTGGCGCTGAAAAACGGTTAGTTTTTGGTTCCGTCGGTCAGTACATGCTCAGATTGCCCTTGCGCCGCACCACCCCGTAGACCCAGCGAAAGAGGCCGAGGCCAAAAGCAAAGAGGACGAGGGAGTTGAGTAGCGCCGCGGTCGCCATTGAGCCCGTGACCGGCTCGCCATTGACGAAGGAACGAAAGGTCAGGTGCAGCGCCGGGGCCAGGGGCAACAGCGCCTGCCCGGCGAAGGCGTTCTCGGCCGCCAGGATGTAAGGCAGGAAGCCAAACTGGATGATGGTAAAGAGCATCGAGACGTCCTTGAAGTAGAGCGCCAGTGCCCCCAACGCCAGCGACAAACCCGCGACGCCCAACGCCAGGATTAAAAGCGCCGGCAGGCCGGCGAGGTTGAAGTGCAGGCGAACGCCGGTAATTGCCTGCAGCGCGACCACGATGATCAGAGCCATCAGCAGCGAGACGACCACGGTGAACGCGCTGCGGACCAAGAGGATCGCTTCCAGGCGGTAGCGGCCTAACGCCAGCTGCTCCAGGGTACCGCGCGTAGCCTCGGTTTGAATGTCCTGGGCAATGCCGTGGAGGATGCCCAGGGTGAAGGTCCAGACCACGAACCCCAGCACCAGGCTGGAAAGGCTGCTCCCTTCCAGCGGCGCATTGACGAAGAGGGCGATGCCGTAGAAGAGCCCGTAGAAGAACAGCACCATGATCCCGAGGCTGAGGAGGCTGTTGAAGAAGTAGCGCCGGAACTGGGCGAAGCTGAGGATTGCCTCGGCCTTAAGGAGCGTCCACATTGCCGGCCTCCTCCTGGATTTCCATGAAGATGTCTTCGAGCGAAGCGGTTTCCTTTTGCACGGCCACAACCTCCAATTCGGGTTCGGCGCAAATATATTGCCTGAGCTCCTGCCAGCCGCCGGTAAAGAGCAGGGTGCGTTCGTCGCGCTGTCGCCATTGTCCCGATTCTCGCCATCCCGGCGGCATTTCCTGGAGGTCACTTGCCGTGCGAACCAGATACCAGGGTTTTTCGTAGCGGCGAATCAGCTGGGCGGTGGCGTCGTCAAGGATCACCTTTCCCGCGCGAATGAAGACCACCCGGTCGGCGGTCCGCTGGATAAAGCCCAGGTCGTGGCTGGCGATCAGCGTCCCCTTGCCCTCTTCCGCCAGGCCGTGAATAATTTTTTCCAGCTCGAGGCGGCTTTCCGGGTCGAGCCCCAGAGTGGGCTCGTCGAGAATGACGAAGTCGGGATCGTGCAAAAGGCTTATGGCTAGCGCTGCCTTTTGCTGCATACCCCGGGAAAAGGTGGCCAGCGGCTGCTCCAGCACCTCTTCTTCCAACCCGAATCGCAGCGCCCAGCGGCGGAAGCGCTCGGCGGCCTCCCGCGCCGCAACGCCTTTGAGGGCGGCAAAGTAGACCGCGTTGGTGATAACGGGGATGTTGGCGTAGTAGTTACGGCTGCCTTCCATTACCACGCCGATACGCCCGGGCGCCACCGGCGCCTCACCGTTTTGGGTACGCAGATATACCCGGCCGGCGTCGGCAAGCAGAAGCCCTAGGATTATCTTGATCAGCGTGGTCTTGCCTGCACCGTTGGGACCTAGCAGACCAACGACCTGGCCCCGCGGCAGCTCGAGCGAGACGCCATCCAATGCCCGCTTCTCGCCAAAATTTTTAACTATGTTTGCAGCTATCAGAACCCGGTAATCTGGCACGCTGCCTCCTCGTATTACCCCCTTAGGGAACGATGCCATCGCCTACCACGGAAACAATTGCTGCAGCTTACTTATTATATATGCATTTCACTTTGCTGAGTTCCGGCAAAAGGAAATGACTCTCGGGACATCGGCTTTGACCGTTAGCTTTCCTGCCAGGGGTTCAAAACTTCCAATCCGGCCATCTCGAAGCGCCGGGTGTTGCGGGTGACGGGCACCAGCCCGTGTACCAGCGCCGTGGCGGCGATCAGCGCGTCCACCGCCGGCAAAGAGCGGCTGGCGGCCTGCACCCGGGCGAGCAACAGTCCCCAGCGCTCGGCCACTTCCAGATCTCTACGGCCAGCACCCGCGGTCCAAACCAGGCCTTCAGGTCGCTTTCGACCCAGCGCAGCAACTCGCGCTTGCGCCGGCCGTCTGCCAGCTTTTCTATTCCTTTGGCCAGCTCGCCAAAGGTAACGACCGACCGAGGTATATACCTGCTCGGCCTCTAGGGAACCGACCCAGCGGGCTACTTTGGGTTCAGGGTTGGGCTTGATCAGCTCCGAGATGCTCCGAGATGACCGGGGTACCGATGAGGTAGCGCACGGCTCAAAGCTCCACGTCGCGGGCCGGGGAGGTGTCGCGCTCGAGATCGAGCTCAACCCCCACCAGCGGCGAGCGCCGCAGAAAGCTAGCCAGGTCTTCGCGAGGAGCGGTGAGCCGCCGGTAGTCCTCAACCGCGATCACCACCACTTCTTCACGGCCGTGACGGGTGACGAACTGCGGACCTTCACTGCGGGCGCGACGGGCGACCTCACTGAACTTGTTCTTAGCGTCTTGCAAAGACCAGCGCGCGGGCATAACCACCTCTATTACCAATCTAGCCTGTTTAGACTGTTTAGGGTGAAAATTGGACAGTATACTATTCCAAAGGAGCGATTATGCAGGATCTTAAGGGCAAACTCACGCTCGACGCCCTGGCCGGCCTGGTGGCCGAGGGCGAGATAGAAACGGTGGTCGTGGCCTTCCCCGACCTCTACGGCCGACTGATGGGCAAACGCTTCGACGCCGAATTTTTTCTGGAAAACGCCGCCAGGGCGGGCACCCACGCCTGCGACTACCTGCTGACCGTCGACATGGAGATGACGCCGGTTCCCGGCTACGACTTCGCGAACTGGGAGCTGGGCTACGGCGACGTTCACCTAGTGCCCGACATGAACAGCCTGCGCCTGGTGGACTGGGCCGACAAAACCGCGCTGGTGCTGGCCGACGTGCTGAATACAGAAACCCACGCGCCGGTGCCGCTGGCGCCGCGCAGTTTGTTGCGCCGCCAGCTCGAGGCAGCCGGTAGCAGCGGCTACCAGGTGATGGCGGCTTCGGAGCTCGAATACTACGTTTTTACCGACTCCTACCGCCAGGCCGCCGAGCTGGGCTATGCCGACCTGGAACCCGCCGGCTGGTATCTGGAGGACTACCACATCTTCCAGGGCAGCCGCACCGAGAGCTTTACCGCCGCCGCCCGCCGCGCCCTCAAGAACTCCGGCATCCCGGTGGAAACCTCCAAGGGCGAGTGGGGCTTGGGCCAGCACGAGCTCAACCTGCGCTACGCCGAGGCACTGGAGATGGCCGACCGCCACATTCTCTTCAAGCAGGCCCTCAAGGAGATCGCCGAGCAGCAGGGCATCTCGGTCACCTTCATGGCCAAGTACATGAACGGCCGCGCCGGCTCCAGCAGCCACATCCACATGAGCCTCTGGTCCGGCGGCGAAAACGCCTTCGCCGGCGGCCGCTCCATCGGGCGCGCCCGGGTTTCCGAAACCTTCCTGCACTTCCTCGGCGGTCTGATCCGCTACGCCCCCGACTTGATGGTCTTCTACGCCCCCACCGTCAACAGCTACAAACGCTACGAAGACGCTTCCTGGGCCCCAACCCGGCTGGCCTGGAGCTACGACAACCGCACCGCCGGCTTCCGGGTGGTCGGCTCGGGCGCTTCGCTACGGGTCGAAAACCGCATCCCCGGGGCCGACGTCAACCCTTACCTGGCCTACACCGCCATGCTGGCCAGCGGTCTGGCGGGCATCGCCGAGAAGATCGAGCCGCCACCAATCTTCACCGGCGACGTCTACGCCGCCGCCGAGCTGCCGCGGGTGCCCTACAGCCTGCGCGAGGCGGCCGACCGCTTCGAGGCCAGCAGCTTCGCCCGCGCCGCGCTGGGCGAGGAGGCCCACGCCCACTACCTCCACTTCTTCCGCACCGAGTGGAAGGCCTACGAAGAGGCGGTCACCGACTGGGACCGCAAGCGCTACTTCGAGCGGATATAAGCCGCCAGAAAGCGCAGACATACCAGCGTTGCGGCGTTGCTTCAACGTCCTGCCTGGCCCCGGTTCGCTACACTGACGACGCCCGCCTGCATACCGGCACTGGCGGCGCCGGGGATTTCTGCCCGCCGCATATTTGTTGTAAGGTCGTACCAAATGATAATAAAAGGTAACATGATCAAAACTTGCACGGTTCTATTGGCGGTGCTGGCATTGATGTTCCTATCCTCATCCTGCCGCAGTACCACGCCCCCCGGAGGCACGAACCCGCCCACCAACCCCTCGGAGCCCGGTCAGCCGGCAGAGCCAATAACACCTGCGGGTTACGTTTCCAAAATGGGCGTCGGTCTGGATGTCAACTGGGCCCTGTTCAAAAGAGAAATTCGCGCTTATACCAAACAAATGCCCCAGGATATGGCCAAGCGGGGCTTCACCCACGCGCGCATCCGCTTCAAGATCGTGGATGATAAGAAGTACCTGGACCACCTGGAGAAGGTGGTGCGCGACACCCTGGATACGGGCATGTACGCCATAATCACCCTGGCTGCCATGGAGTTCAACGAAAAGGCCGACGAGGCAAGCCTCAAGAAGGCCGTCGACTGGTGGCGCACCGTTGCCGAGCGGTTCAAGGGATACCCCGGCAAGCTGGCTTTCGATCTGCACATAGAACCCGGGAAGAACCTCAACAAGCTTGATAGTCCCGAGCTGCTACTAAAGTTCTACCGCGAGTCGCTCAAGGTAGTCCGCCCCTTGCATCCCAAGCGGGTGATCTTCCTGGCGCCGCGATACTGGGCGCAGCCCGAGGGTCTGCCGGAGATCGAAGGGCTGTTCAACAAGGGCGATAAGTACCTCGGGGCAGAAAGCCACTTTTATGCTGCGGGGCCCTCGAAGGACAGCAAATCCAAATCACGCTGGACCACCGGCACGCCCGAAGAAAAGGCCATGGTGCAAAAGCACGTGGACCTGATGGTCGAGTGGCGCAAGAAGACCGGGGTGCCGGTATGGCAGGGGGCGTGGATGCCGGGCAACTACAACAGGGGCAATGATTATACGGTTGAAGAGCAGGTGGTTTTTGCCACCTTCGTGTCCTGCGCGCTGCGTAAAGCGCATATTCCTTATTCGGTAAATGCGGATCAACACTTCTACGACGTCAACAAAAAAGAGTGGCTCGATTACATGAAGCCGGTGGTGGATGCTCTCCTTAATCCGGAGTGCGGTGAGTGATGGCGCTGTAGATGCTTCCCGCGGGTAGGGCGGTGTAGCCTGAGGCGTGGAGGTATGTATGCGACTCAAGGACAAGGTAGCCCTCATTACCGGCGCGGGCAGCGGCATCGGGCGCGAGTCGGCGCTGCTCTTCGCCCGTGAAGGCGCAGCGGTGGCCGTGGTCGACGTTGATGACGACTCCGGCAGCGCGGTGGCCGAAGAAATTATTCGCCATGGCGGAAAGGCCGTTTTTATCAAAGCCGACGTTTCGAAAGCCGGAGACGCTGAGCGCATGGTGGCCGAAACCGAAAAGGCCTTCGGGCGTCTGGACGTTCTTTTCAACAACGCCGGGGTGATGATTTCTTCCGATGGTGATGCGATGAGCACCCCCGAGGATGTATGGGATCTCACGCTCGCTGTAAATGCCAAAGGGGTGTTCCTGGGCTGCAAGTACGGCATCCCAGCGCTCCGGCGCGCCGGCGGTGGCTCGGTCATCAACACCGCTTCCTTCGTGGCCACGCTGGGCGCGGCGACGCCGCAGATCGCCTACACCGCCAGCAAGGGCGCGGTCCTCTCGATGACCCGGGAGCTGGCGGTCATCCACGCGCGCGAGAACATCCGCGTCAACGCCATCAGCCCCGGCCCCCTGCGCACCGAGCTGCTGATGAAGTTCCTTGACACCGAGGAGAAGAAGCGGCGGCGGCTCGTGCATATCCCCATGGGCCGCTTCGGCGAGGCCAGCGAGATGGCCAGGGCTGCACTCTTCCTGGCCTCCGACGAATCGAGCTACATGACCGGTGCCGACCTGCGCGTGGACGGTGGTATCACCGCCGCCTACGTCACGCCGGAATAGGAGCGGACCATGCCAAAGTTCAAGACAATCAGCCCGGTGGACGGCTCGGTCTATGTCGAACGCGAAGTAGCGGATGAAGCGCATATTGAAGCCGCCCTGGAAAACGCCAGGAAAGCGCGCTCCGAATGGCGCTCGCGGCCGCTTGAAGAACGCCAGGAGCTGGTGCGAAAAGCCGTAGATTACCTGCTGGAACGCGCCGATGTACTGGCCAAGGAACTTACCTGGCAAATGGGCCGTCCTATCGCCCACAGCCCCTTCGAACTTACCCGGGGGCTCAAGGAGCGGGCCGAGTTCATGATCGGCATTGCCCCAAAGGCCCTGGCGGACCTGATACCCGACCCGATAGAGGGATTTACCCGCTTTATCCGGCGCGAACCGCTGGGAACGGTTCTCGTGCTAGCACCCTGGAATTATCCCTGGCTCACCTCGGTGAACAGCGTGGTGCCGGCGCTGGTGGCAGGAAATACGGTTATCCTCAAAATGTCCACCCAGACACCGCTAGTGGCGGAACGCTATCAGGAGGCATTCGACGCCGCCGGACTACCTCCGGGGGTCTTTCAGTATCTACATACCGGGCATAAAGCAATAGCGCAGATGATTGCCGACGAGCGGGTTGATTTCATTGCCTTCACCGGCTCCGTGCCCGGCGGTCACGTGGTGGTCAAGGCCGCCGCGAACCGTTTCGTGGGAACGGGGCTCGAGCTCGGCGGCAAGGATCCAGCCTATGTAATGGAGGACGCGGATCTCGATTTCACGATCGAAAACACCGTAGACGGCGCTTTCTTCAACGCTGGCCAGTCGTGTTGTGCAATAGAACGAATATATGTACACGAAAAGCTGTACGGCGATTTCGTCGAGGGGTATGTGGACCTGGTAAAGAAATACCAGCTGGGCGACCCCACGAACCCCGAAACCACCCTGGGGCCGCTGGTGCGCACCTCAGCGGCGAACTGGGTGCGCGAGCAGATAGCGGAGGGCGTTAGCAAAGGAGCCAAAGCCCTGATAGACCCCAAGCTCTTCCCCGCGTCCGAAGAAGGCACCCCTTACCTGGCGCCGCAAGTACTGGTGGACGTCAACCACCAGATGAGCATCATGACCGAGGAAACCTTCGGCCCGGTGGTGGGCGTCATGAAGGTCAGCGGCGACGAAGAGGCCCTGGCTCTGATGAACGACAGCCGCTACGGTCTCTCGGCATCCTTGTGGACACGCGACCTGGAACGGGCCGAGCGGCTGGGAGCACGAATCGAAACCGGTACGGTCTTCATGAATCGCGCCGACTACCTAGACCCGGCTCTGGCCTGGACCGGCGTCAAGGACACCGGCCGCGGCGTGACCCTTTCAGAGCTGGGTTACCACCAGCTGACGCGGGTGAAGTCGTACCACCTCCGGCACCGGTAACGGGGCATTCGTAAACAAGGGAGGGTCCCGAACTCCTCCCCTACGGTCCGCCTATTTGAGAAGCGGACGGAAACCCCAAATGACCTTGCTCACCTTGGGCGCGATGACGGCCTGGCAATACGGGTCCTGAGGGTATTTGTCGAAGTAGTGGTGATGCTCCGGCTCCGCGAGCCAGAAGTGCTCCAGCGGCTTCACCTCGGTAACGATGCGCGGCTTGAAGAAGCCGGAAAGCGCCTTGATCTTGCGCAGGGCTGCCTCCATTTGCGCCTCGCCTTCATAAAAGATTATCGAACGGTACTGCGGCCCCACGTCGTAGCCCTGGCGGTCCCTGGTCGTAGGGTCATGCACCGCGAAGAAAACGTCGAGCAGCTGTTCGTAGCTGATCACGTCGGGGTCGAAGGCAGCGCGCACCACTTCGGCGTGGCCGGTGGTACCCGTGGACACCTTCTCGTAGCTGGGGTCTTCGACGTGGCCGCCGGCACCACGTCGATCACACCCCTCAGCGGGCGGAAGGCCGCCTCCAGACACCAGAAACAGCCCCCGCCTAGGATGGCGAATTCACTCACTCGCTCTCTGGGACCTCCTCCCCGCCATCGGCATGGGGCCGGGGCAGGTAGTCCTGTGCCTGGAAGAGATTGATACCGCTTTGTACCAGATCGAGCAGCTTGCCCATGGTGGCTTCCTCTTCTATCTGCTCGTTAAGGAACCACTGCAATAACGGCACTGCCCGGTAGTCGTTTTCCTGATGGGCAATGGCCATCATGGCTTCGAATTGGGTGGTCACCGTGCGCTCAGCCCTAACCGCGCTGGCCACCGCTTCCACCGCATCTGCGAAGCCCGGCTTGGCCTCCGCCGTCTGGGGGATGTACGGAGCGATGTCATTGTCCAGCAGGAAGTGCAGAATCTTGAGCGAGTGCTCGCGCTCCTCCTCCGCCTGGCGGAAGAAGAACGCCGCCCAACCGTCCAGTGACCGTTTGGCGAAATACACCGCGGTGGCCAGATAATGGTTGTGGGCGCTGAGCTCGTGCCCGATCTGTTCGTTGAGCGCTTTCGTGAGCGTGCTGCTGATCATCATGCGAACCTCCCTTTCACCCATACTATTCATGACAATCCGCTGTCGCGATCTGGCGGCCACGGTAAAAGTTGCCGCCACCCCGACCGGCGGCGCTTTTGGCGGCAGGCCGAAACAGTTTGTGGTCACCCAGCCAGAACCGGCCGGTACCGGTTGTCAGCCATGCATGCGCCAGGTGAAAATCGCCGCATCACCCTTGAAAAGGTAATTCACCCACAAGTCAGCCCCGGCGGCATCAATGACCATGTTCTTGAGACTTCCAAAGGGGCTCTCCCCCAGCTCCCAACTGCAAACCATGGGTGTAAGCACCCAGTTCAATTTGCTTTCGGCGCGACTACGTTCCCCCCCGGGCCAGAGGTCCATCAAGCTGGTGGCGTAAACCGCGGCGACGGCGCGGTCAGGCCATTTCGATTGCGCCTGTTTGAACAGTTCGCGCAAGGATCTTCTTTCTTCATCAAGCACGCGCGTGGCATCGAGCAGCAGCGCCTCCGTGGAAACGGTGCGGGGACAAAGCACCTCGTTGCTTTTGTCGAAGGCGTATGAAGCGCTTTCCTCGGCAAGTATGAGCTTTAGCGCCCGGCATCCCGTCAGCTTACCGAAGTAGACAGAGCACAGCTGGCCTCCGGAAAGGATCAGGGTTCCCTTGGGGTTGGAATCGACGGTGAGGACTCCCGTCAGCCTTAACTGAGCCAGGCTAGTCAGAATGAGTGGTAGGGGTATCGAACGTGCGCCGCCGCGAATTCCCAAAGCGCTATCCTTTCATTCTGCGAATGGCGACCTGAATGCTGCGCCGCAAAAGCTCGATGGCGCGCACCAGCGCGCCTATCTCGTCACTGCGTGAAGTGCGCAGCGGCCGGTCAACCGCACCCTTGCTAAGCGCCTTCGCCACCTCGGTCAGGCGGACTATCGGCAGCGCTACTTCCTGCTGCACGAAGCGGTTAATCAGGTAAAACGCCAAACCAAGCACGGCAACCATGATCAGGCTCAGCAATACGGCCTGTTTTATGAGAAGGGGCGTTATCTCGGAAAAGGGGATGCCCACGATAGCAGCGCCCACGATCTCGCCGATACGGTAATGGTATCCACTTTCTCTCCCGTAAAACGCCACGATCTCCTTGGGGGCGGCAGCCGGGTCGCCGTGGCAGGAAAGACAACCCGACTTGGCCACGAGAGGTTTGGCGTGAACCAGGTAAGGCCCTTCGGGGAACTTCACGACCTTCGTGATCTCGGACTTCCCCGTCTTGCGTAGGTGCTTCAGGACCAGCATCTCGCCTTCCGACGGATAGTTGGACTGGTTGGTGGGGTTGTCGGAAACGTAACGAATCAAATAGCGTGAAAACTCCGGGTCGCTTTGCAGGTGACGCCCAACGGCTGCGATCATGGTGGCCGATGACACTACGTGGGAAGGGTGGAAAATGCCCTTCTTTAAAAACACCGGTCTGAGCTCCTTCTGCACGGTAGTGCGCATGGCCTTGACTATGCCGTTGGTGAGACGCAGTTTGCTCTGCGCCTCGGCCAGCACGGTTTGTCGTGCATTCCAGTAGGAGAAAACCACAACGAAAGCCAGCGCGGCCAAACTTACCGCAGCAAAGTAGCGCCCTATCTTGCGTGCCAGCGTCGTATTCTCTACGGACCCCTTTTCACCACCGACTTCATTGTTTGCCATGGCGACCTCCTGCGTCGGACAACAGCTTGCGAGCTTTGGCGACAAATTCATGCGCTTCTTCAGAGGGCATATGAGTCGTCATAGCTTGCAAGAGCACCTCGATATCGCAGTGGGGACAGGGGCCTGTTTTCGGGATTCCCAGCTTCTCCCATACCTCTTCCAGCAAAACCTCGGCCATAGGACCTACGTATAAGGCAAACAGGCCGTGCAGGTCTTCATAGGTATGACGTGACAATATTAGTGGCGTACGGGATGCCTGATCGGGTTCCTGGGAGGAGGTGAGTATCCGCCTGCGGACCTCGTCGAGATCGGCGCCCGGGCTCAGGAAATAAACATCGTTGCTTCTGTCGTGGGCCAGGTGCAGCAGCGTAACGTTTTCGAAGCCGATGCGAATCTCTATCGGCGGAAATCCGCTGCTGACCAGGGCGCTACGGAGCTTACTAATAGCGCCATAACAGGCCTGTGCAGGTTTCGCGTAAACCTCGGTACCCTGGAATCCCTCGGGCCCAACAATTTTGCCAATCACACCCTCATATCTCACCTTGAGCACAGGATAGCAAAGCCCAACTCGGGCGTGCAATTATGCCATGAAACAAAGGATGTTTATCAAAAGTCAGAATGCAGGTTATTTTTCGCTAAATATTCTATTGCTTCGTTAAAGCCGCAGCCTCACCGCTAGTAGCGGTGATAGGCGCATCCGGGACGCACCCGTTTGCTCTTCGTTCCTAGTGTGTGCGCTCGTGAAACAAACCGGCGGCGGTGCAGACACCCCCGCGAACACGCAGACGCTAACCGGCGCCCGCTCCGGTCCAAACCTAGCACGCCCCGTACAGCCAGCTAGCTACAATCCGCCCCGGGCCAACCGCATTACGTCCCACCCCCCTTCCCCCGCTACAACCAGCTTGCGGGCTATTATTGCGAATCGTTTGCAGCGGCGGTAGACTGGCCGCTATGAGCCCGATGGCGCTCCTGTTCCTGACCCTCTTTAACAGCATGCTGGGCCTCTCGGTGCTGTTTCCGATCGTGGCGCCGCTGGCGCGCGAACTGGGGCTCAGCGAATTCCAGGTGGGCACATTTTCAACCGCCTACGCGCTGATGCAGTTCCTGCTGGCACCCTACTGGGGGCGATTGAGCGAGGTGAAGGGACGCAAACCCATCCTGCTCACGGGCATCCTGGGGTTTTCGATCTCGTTCTTCGCCTTCGCCTTGGTCGCGCAACTGGGCCTCGCGGGTGCGCTCGGCACCGGTGCCGTATACGTATTGATGCTGGCAGCGCGGTTATTCGGCGGCACCTTTTCCTCAGCCACACTACCAACGGCGCAAGCCTACGTGGCCGACATCACCGGTAAAGCCGACCGCACCGCGGGCATGGCCGTAATTGGAGCGGCGTTCGGTCTGGGAGTAATCTTCGGCCCCGCCATTGGCGCTGCGCTGGCGGGGATCAGTCTGCTAGTACCTGTCTACTTCTCGGCAACGCTGGCGCTCTTCAATGCGCTTTTCGTGTGGTTCAAACTGCCAGAACCTGCACGCCGCATACACCTGCACAAGCCACCCCGTCTCAGCTTCATGGACCCGCGGGTGCTGCCACTGCTGGTCGTGGGATTGGCCGTGAGCCTGAGCTCGGTGGCCATGGAGACCACGGTGGCCTTCTACTTCCAGGACCGCCTGGGGCTGACGCCTGCGGGTACCGCCAGGGTAGTAGGGATCGCGCTGGTGATCTACGGCCTGGTGGCCGTCTTTGTGCAGGGATTTCTGATACGCAGGTTCAAGTGGCCGGCTATGGGCATGCTCAAGAGCGGGATACCCATTGCGATGCTGGGCTTCCTGATCTTCGTTTTTGCAACCAACTTTTCCTGGCTCACGCTGGCGCTGGTTCTGCAAGGTCTGGGGCAGGGGCTCGCCGCCCCGGCGGTCACTGCCGCACTGAGCCTCTCGGTTGGTGACGGCCTTCAGGGTGCGGTCGCGGGACTCAACTCCAGCGCCCAGGCGCTGGGGCGGATGCTGGGACCGCTGGCGGGCACCTGGCTCTATCAGCACGTAGACCACACCGCACCATACGCGTTTAGCGCGGGACTGCTGCTCGTAGCCTGGATATTCGTGCTGTGGGGCCGGGGGGCACGGGTGCGGATGAGCAACGGAGGCCGGGACTAGAATAGAAAACCGCCGACTGCAGGGTTGTGCTGTTGTTTCGTCAGCCGATGAAAATTCGCGCAAAGACCCCAAACGAAACCCGCCAAAGCGGCGGGTTTTCGTCGGAAGCAGGCAACGCTACTTCACGAAGGTCAACCACTTGCGATACTCGGGACGATCTCCGGTCACCGCTTCCAGGTAGACCTTGCGCAGTTCCATGGTCAGCTCGCCGGCGCTGCCGGAACCTATGGGACGGCTGTCTATCATCGAAACCGGCGTTACCTCGGCGGCGGTTCCGGTCATGAACACCTCGTCGGCGGTAAACAGCACCTCGCGGGTAACCCGGTAGGCTTCCCTGACGGTGTAACCCAGGTCGCGAGCGATTTCTATTACCGAGTCGCGGGTGATACCGGGCAGATTTACCGAGTGTTCGATAGCGTGAATGATGCCACCCTTCACGAAGAAGAGGTTCTCACCCGACCCCTCCGCCACGTAACCTTCCTTGTCAAGCAGCAGTGCTTCGTCGGCGCCGGCGGCCAAAGCGTCCATCTTGGCCAGAGCACTATTGATGTAGTTACCGCCCGCTTTGGCCTTGCCGGGCATCACGTCACCGGGGAAGCGGCGCCAGGAGCTGGTTACCAGCTTGGCACCTTTGCGTACTGCCTCTTCGCCCAGGTAGGCGCCCCACTCCCAGGTGGCGATCATCACGTCGGCAGGATTGTTAGGCAGCGGGTTGACGCCCAAAGAGGTGGCGCCAAACCAAGCCAGCGGGCGAATGTAGCAGGCCTTCCAGCCGTTCGTGCGCACGGTCTCGACGATGGCCCGCGAAATCTCCTCGGTGCTATAGGGGATCTCCAAACGCAAAATCTTAGCGGAGTGGAAAAGCCTTTCCACGTGCTCTTCTAATCGAAAGATGGCCGGGCCTTCCGCGGTCTCATAGGCGCGGATGCCCTCGAAAACGCTGGTACCGTAATGCAGAGCATGGGCGAGCACGCTCACCCTGGCTTCCTCCTGCGGCACCAGCTCACCGTTGAGCCAGATCTTGCCAGCGTGTATGCGAGTGTCACCGCCTTTTCCCATGGTGTCCTCCCCTGGCCGCACGCCGCGGCCCGCAGTTCCAGGATACTCGGGGCTAGCGCCCGCGCGCCAGGGAACGTGCCGCCGCCGGCAGCCGCGCCAGCCTCTCGGCAGACGTAGCGCCCCCGATGGGAATCGCCGCGAAGCGCCCGACCAAATCGGCGAAAAACTCCTTCAACTGGGGTTCCTCCACCACCCGGGGGGCGAGGTCCTCGATCTGGGCACGCAGGCGCTCGGCAGCCAGCCAGCGGGCGGCCGCGAGCAGGTCACCGGCCAGCGGCTCCGCCCCGGGTTCGCGCTCGAGCCGGCGGGCAGCCCGCCGCACCAGCGGATCTTCCAGCAGGGATGCGCAGAAAGTGCAGGGGGTATCCTCCCCAAAGCGCCCGCAGATGGCGCAGACATTGCCTCCGCGTTCCAGCTGTGCCGCCAGCACCGCGCGACCGGCGCGCTCGACGGCTGTGCGCAGCTCCGCGGGGACGGCGCTGCTCCAGTTTTCCAGCTTGCGTGCCAGCTCGAGCGGCAGCTCCAGCGGTTTCGCTTCGGACCGCGGTTGGGCTTCCCCGGGCTCCGTGCCATTGCGCAAACGGCCGCTGATGAAGCGGACGTTGGTCACCACCCCCGGACCCAGCTGGTTTGCGTAGCGACGTACAAACTCCTCGCGCTGGTAAGTGAGCTGGTGCGCCAGCGCCGCGCTCTCGGCGCGCACCAGCAACTCCCCGCGCTCCAGCTTAACCGGCTCGGTGAGCCTCGCCAGCATCTCTCCGGCCACCCGCGGCCAGAGCGCCAGCACCCGCCCCCGACGCAGGCCGGCCTCGAGTTTGTAACGCTTCAGCAACTGGCCCAGCAGTTCACCGGCGCGGCTTTCGCTCATGGCTACATGGTAGCAGCTGTCCCCCGGCCCGTTCCGGAATGGAGGTGCATCCACCATGGATCCCCCGGGCAGCGTATTCCCCGTGGGCCGCTACGGTAACCGGCGCTGGTTCCGGGCAAGGCGCAGGAAAACGACCATACAGCGCTGTCCTGTTTGCATCATGCCCAGCGCCCTGGCCCTGGAAGTACAAAAAGGCAAGAGGCACTGTCCGAATCTGGGTCCGGGCAAATGCCCGTACGACCCCAGAAAAGGCGTATACCGTTTACGCAGATAGACCGGATAACGCCGCGCAGCAGCCCGGGGCCGCACCGCCCGGTGCTGGAACCAGGGGACCCCGCACGGGCGTGCCGCTTTAATACCTGGCGCGCCGCGACGGCCGGCCTAGAATAATGGCGTGGCACTCGTTCGTATTGCGCAAGGCGACATTACCGGTTTCGAGGGCGACGCAATCGTCAACGCGGCCAACGACCGGCTCATCCTGGGCTCGGGCGTGGCCGGGGCGATCCGCAAGAAGGGCGGGCCGGAAATTCAGGAAGAATGCAACCGGCACGGACCCATCCGCGTTGGCGAGGCAGCGGTGACGGGCGCGGGGCGGCTGCCGGCGAGGTACGTCATCCACGCCGCGGTTCTCGGCGCGGAACCGGCCAGCTACGGCACCGTGCGCCGTGCCACCCGCGCCGCCCTGGAAGAGGCACGCAAGCTGGGGCTCCAGACCGTGGCCTTCCCGCTCCTCGGCACCGGGGTGGGCGGGCTCGATGCCGAAACGGTAGCCCGCACCATGATCCAGGAATTCAAGAACGCCCCCGACGATATCGAGGTAACCCTGTATGGCTATACCGAGGCGGACGTGGAGGCTATCCGCCGTGCCCTATGATCCTGATCAGGCTGCGGCAGCAGAACTTCCGCAATCTCGTTAGTCTGGAACTGGCCCTGCCACCCGGGCCGCTGGCGCTCGTGGGACCCAACGCCAGCGGCAAGACCAACTTGCTAGAGGCCATCTTTCTCGCTCTGGGAGGCGATGTGCGGGGTCTGCTGGCAGACCGGGTGCGCTTTGGAGAAACCGCGGCCAGCCTCTTCGCCGAGGCGGAAACGCAACTGGGTCTGGTGCGTTTCGAGCAACGGTTCGGCTCCGGGGGCCGCGAGATCCGCCTTAACGAGGCCCCGGCCAGCCTGCGCGAACTTTCCGAATATCCCGGAGCGGTCTGGATCCGCCCCGAGGACATCTCCCTGGTGCGCGGGGGCCCTGAAGAGCGGCGCCGCTGGATAGACCTGGCGCTGGCGCGCTTTTCTCCCCGTTACCGGGCATTGCTCTCCGCCTACGACAAGGCCCTGCGCCAGCGTAACGCCGCGCTGCGCACGGGACCGCGCGGCATCGGTATATGGAACGAGCGCCTGGCCGGTTACGGAGTGCAGGTACTGCAGTGGCGGCGGCGGATCCTCGAGCGCCTGGCGCCGCTGGCGGCAGAAACCTACCGGGAGCTCGACGCCGCGCCGCTGGAGCTGAGTCTGCGCGAAACAGCGCCGCCCGCGCGACTGGCGGAGGCGCTGGAGGAAAACCTGCAGGAAGAACTGGAGCGCGGCGTCACCCTGGCGGGGCCCCACCGCGACGACGTACGCCTGCTGCTGGGCGGCCTCGACGCGGTCAAGTTCGCCAGCCGTGGCGAGGCCCGCAGCGTAGCCATGGCCCTGCGGCTGGCGGAGCACCGGCTGCTTACGGAACACCACGGCGAACCGCCGCTACTTCTGGTGGACGACTTTTCGGCCGAGCTCGACTCGCGGCGGCGGCTGGCGCTGCTGAACTACGCCGCCAACCTTCCCCAGGCGCTGCTCTCCGGTACGCACGCCCCGGAGGGCTGGACCCGGATCCTGCGCATCGAAGCCGGGGTCTGGAACCTGGAGGGTTAGCCGGCGCGCGGCTCGGATACACCCAGGCGCACGCCCATTTCGGCCAGCGCCCGGCGAATCCCGGCAGCGTCGATGCCGGCCTGCGCGTGCAGGCTGGCGACCTTGCCCTGATCAGTGAAGCGATCGGGCAGGCCGAGGCGGCGCACCTCGGGGCGAAGGCCCAGCTCTTCCAGGGCCTCGAGCACCGCCGCGCCAAAACCTCCGGCCAGCTGATGGTCTTCCACGGTTACAAGAGCCCGATTCGCGGCCAGCTCTGCCAGGGTTTCACGATCGAGGGGTTTGATGAAACGCGCGTTCACTACGCCCACGCGGGGATCGGCAGCGGCGGCCTCGAGGGCGTAGGGCAGGGTCTTGCCAAAGGCTAGCAGGTAAACCTCGCTCCCGGGCTTCAAAATTTCCCAGCGTCCCCAGGCGCACCCGGGCCAGGCGCCTTCGGGGGCGGGTTCCACCGCCCCGCGGGGCCAGCGCAGCGCCACCGGCCCCGGCTGTTCCAGTGCCGCCGCCAGCATGGCCCGCAGCTCGAGTGCATCCTTGGGTGCGGCTATCTGCATGTTCGGCACGGTGCGCAGCAGCGCCAGGTCGAAGACGCCGTGGTGGGTGGGCCCGTCGGCTCCCACCAGACCGGCGCGGTCGATGGCGAAGACGACGTTCAGCTTCTCGATGGCCACATCGTGAATCACCTGATCCACGGCGCGCTGCAAGAAGGTGGAGTAGATGGCCACCACCGGCTTCAACCCTGCCAGCGCCATGCCCGCGGCAGTGGTCACCGCCACGTCCTCGGCGATCCCCACGTCCAGGTAACGCTCGGGCCAGGTCCCGGCGTAGCGCACCAGCCCCGAGCCCTCGCGCATCGCAGGGGTGAGCACGACCAGCTTCTCCTCGCGCTCCGCCAGCTCAGTGACGGCGTCACCGAAGGCGAGCGACCAGGTGTGGCTGCCCGATTTCTTGGCGGGCGCCTCGGGATTGAAGGGGCTGGCCCCGTGCCAGTGGGTGGGGTCTTCCTCGGCCACCTTGTAGCCCTTACCCTTTTTGGTGACGATGTGCAACAGGGTGGGACCGGAAAGATCCTTGAGGTGCTCGAGCAGGTAGACCAACCCCCTCAGATCGTGCCCGTCCACCGGACCCACGTAGCGCAGATTCCAGGCGTAAAAGGGGTTTTCCTGGTGCAGGATCATCTTGGTGGCTTCCTTAGCGCGGTCGGCGAGCTCGAAGAGCCGCGGCGATATGCGCTCCAGGAAACCCTTGCCGAGCTTCTCGGCTTCCTGGACCCACTTCTGCACCTGTAAATTCTTAAAATAGCCCGCCAGCGCGCCCACGTTGGGGCTGATGGACATCTCGTTGTCATTGAGCACGATGAGCATGTCCTTGCCCATCTCGCCGATCTTGTTGAGCGCGGCCAGGGCCATTCCCCCGGTGAGGGCGCCGTCACCGATGACGGCCACTATCTTGTGGTCCTGCCCTTGAAGATCGCGCGCTACCGCCATACCCAGGGCGTTCGCCAGACTCGTCGAGGCGTGACCCACGGTGATGGCGTCGTGTTCCGACTCGCTCACCTTGGTAAACCCCGAGAGGCCATCTTCCTGGCGAATGGTGTGGAAGCGGTCCTGACGCCCGGTAAGCAGCTTGTGGGCGTATGCCTGGTGGCCGACGTCGAAGAGGATGCGGTCGCGCGGCGAATCGAAGACGCGGTGCAGGGCCACGATCAACTCGACCGCACCCAGGCTGCTGGCCAGGTGCCCGCCCGTCTCAGCGGTGACACGGATGATCTCGCTGCGCAGCTCCTCTACCAGCTGCTCCAGCTCATCCTCGGACAGCGCCTTCAGGTCTTCCGGTCCCCGGATGCGGGCAAGCAGCATGCGGCCTCCTAAAAGCTTTTTTCAATAAGCACCAGACCCTCGCGGGTGCGGACCTCACCCACGTGGGGCACGAACCAGATCTCCTGCAATGTCTGGTTGCCCTTGTCGTCGGTTACGGTAAGTTCGATTACATAGGCGTTGAAGAGTCCTGCTGGCACCTCGACGCGACTCTTGCCCTTTACCTCGTAACTGTACTGGAGCCGCAGCGTCGCCTGCTTCTGCTCCCCCTTAGGCAGCACGAAGACGCTCTGGGTGACGGTACGACCGCCCCAGCGGTATCCGGGACGCAGTAGCTCGGCAGGCGGATACTCGAGCATGGGCGGATCGAAGCTAACGCGGGTAAGGGTGATCTGCTCCTTGAAGCCCAGCAACTCCACCCCCGCCTTGCTAAAGCGGCGGAAATAGATGCGCTCCTGGCCGCGGCCGATAAAACGCATCTGGATGGCATGTTCCCTGCCCCACTGCCCGGGACCCAGCACGCTCAGTTTGAAGGTTGGGTAATCGGGTGGGTCGGTCTGCGGAAGATAGATCCAGTAGATCCCGATGTTGTGAGGGTAGAACTCCACGGGCCCATGCTCCCGGGCAAAAGGTTCCGGACCGGGAGCCGTTGCCTGCGGCGCGCAGGCGCCGATAACGACCAGTAACGCAAGTAGCGAAAAGCGCTTCATCTGCATCAGTTTACCCCTTCCTTCTCTGCTGGCGATTTGAGGGCCTTGATCAAACCCATTCTCGCCCGGGAAAGCCGGGCCGCGGCGGCGGGCAGATCCAGCGGCTCGCTGGCCCACAGTTCGGCGGCCAGACGCTCGAGCAAAGCAGCGCCACCCTCCAACAACGCCTCGATTTCCGACAGGTATTCCTCGAGCTGCCGCCGCGCCAGCGCATCTAGCTCGCGCGAGCCCAAGAAGCGGCGAATCTCCGCCGCCCGGGCGTTCAACTTCTCCAGCCCGGAAACCACCAGCCGGGCCTCCGCGACCAGTTTCTTCCCTTCGGCGCCCCGGTGCCGGCTACGGCGCACGATCTCCCTCAGCGCCCGCCGCGCGCGGCGGGCGTGGCGGTCTTCCCGATTCGGCGCGGTGGCCTGCAAGAGCAGCAAAACCGCCGCGACCACGAGGGCCGAGAGAAAAAGCCAGCGCAACAGCACCATCCCCTCCATTCTGCCATCTATCCAGGTGCAGGGGGCGGCCCCGACCCGCGGCGCGAAACCAAAACCGGCAGGTAAAACCGGAATCCACGAGGAAAACAAAAACGGCGCTCCAGGGTCCGGAAACCCGGAACAAACTCGCGGTGCGCTTGGCGTTTTTGCGCCCGCGGGTTATACTGCCCTTTGCCCCCGGTCCGACGCGGCGGCCCGCCGTGAACCGGGTCAGGCCCGGAAGGGAGCAGCCCTAAGCGGTCAGGGTCGGGTGCCGTCGGGGCGCCGGGGGCCTTTTTTAATTGCCCTCAACCACCCGCGCCACCGCCGACATTTCCAGTCCCAGCAGCTGCAAGACGTCGTCCAGGGTGAATATCCCCACCAGGTTGCCCTCGTAGTCGACCACCGGATAACGCCGCACACCCTTATTCTTGACCTCCTCGAGCGCTTCGAAAAGGCTGGTCTGCTCCTCGAGCACCAGCGGGTCGGGCGTCATCACCCGGAAGACCGGTGTGGCGGCCGGATCCAGCCCGGCACGCACCACCCGCACCACGATGTCGCGATCGGTGAGGATGCCCGCAGGCCTGAGGTCCTCGACCACCACCACGCTCCCCACGTTCATATCGGCCATAAGCGCCGCAGCATCGGCGACGGTGGCGGTGGGTGGTAGCGTAATCACCTCTGCCCGCGCGAACTCCATGAGCCCCATGGTGGCCTCCTTGACCTCATGATACCGCCCCCGGCGAGGGTAATCGGGCGGGTTAAGATGGGCGCGTGGGAGCCCTCTACCGCCGCGCCCGCCCCGCTACCTTCGACGCCGTGGTGGGCCAGGAACACGTCAAGGAGGTGCTTAAGAGCGCCATCCGCAAGGATCGGCTGGCGCACGCCTATCTATTCTCAGGCCCGCGGGGCGTGGGCAAGACGACCACCGCTCGCCTGATCGCCATGAGCGTAGGCTGCGCCGCCGACCGGGGGGCGCGCCCCTGCGGCGAGTGCGAAAACTGCCGGCTGGTTCGCGAGGACCGCCACCCCGACGTGGTGGAGATCGACGCCGCCAGCAACAACTCGGTGGAGGACGTGCGCGAACTGCGCGAACGTATTCTGCTGGCCCCGCTGCTGGCTCCGAAAAAAGTAATCATCCTCGACGAAGCGCACATGATGTCAAAAAGCGCCTTCAACGCGCTGCTGAAAACCCTGGAGGAACCCCCTGAACACGTAATCTTCATCTTCGCCACCACCGAGCCCGAACGCATGCCCGCAACCATCCTCTCGCGCACCCAGCACTTCCGCTTCCGGCGCCTGAGCGAAGAGGAGATTGCGGGAAAACTGGCGGCGGTACTCGAGGCCGAGGGGCGCACGGCCGAACCCGAAGCGCTGCGGCTGATCGCGCGTATGAGCGGCGGAGCCATGCGCGACGCCGAGAGTATTCTCGACCGGTTGCTGGCCCTGGACGCCGATCCCATAACCCGCGAGGCCGCGGAGGAAGCCCTGGGTCTGCCCCCCGCCGAGCGCGTGGCGGCCATGGCCGCAGCCCTGGACGCCGGCGAAGTGGACCGGGCGGTCGCCGGGGCCAAGCAGCTGTTTTCGGAAGGGTATTCCGCCCGCACGCTCATCGAACAGCTCGCCCAGGCTCTGCGGGCGGGGCTTTACACCCGGCTGGGTCTGGAGGAGGGCCCCGGGCTGTCCTCGAACCCCGAAAACCTGATTGCGGCACTGACGGAGCTGGACGAACACACCGAGAAGCTGATCCGGCGTGAGGATTCCTTTACCCTCGAGCTGGGGTTGCTGCGCGCCTACGCAGCGCTGCACGCGGCCCCCGAACCGGCACCCGCAAGCCAACCGGTCCCGCCGCAACCCGCGATTCCCGAGAGCCCCCTTCCCGCTGGAGCACCGTCCCCATCTCCGGCACCCACCGCCCAAAGTGAACCTGCCCACGCCGAAACAGCCCCGCCGGCGGACCCGGCGGTCGATCTGGCCACCGCCTGGCGCCAGGTACTGGCCGAGGTGGGTATCAAGGTGCGCGCCTTCCTCATCGAAGCCACCCCCCGCCTGGAGGATGACGCACTTGTACTCGTCTACGACGAGGGGCACCGCTTTCACTACGACCGCGCCCGCGATCAGCAGGCCGTGGTGGAAGCCGCGGTGAGGAAGGCGCTGGGTCGCGGCGTACGCTTCCTGCTGGGTAAAAAAAACTCCCGGGTCAGCCCTGATTCCGCCGCACCACCCGCAGCCGGACAAGAAGAAGGGGACGCAGCAAAACCAGCGGCGAAGCCGACCCCGCCCGCCGCTTCCGAAGCCCGCCCTCCGGCTGCGCCTCCAGAACCTCCCCCGGAAGCGCCGCCGCCGGCTGCGAAGGGGGCCGAAAACCGCCCCGCAAAGAACCGCAGAAAACCGGCGCGGCGAAGCAAAAATAAAAAGGCCGACGCGTCCCCAGAACCCCGCTTCGACAGGATAGCGCTCCTCGACGATCCGCGCTTTCACAAGCTACAGAGTCTCTTCAAGGCCCGCCTGCGGCAGGTGTGGCGGGAAACCAACGAAGACGCGCCAGAAAGCGACGGCGAATCCTGATATTCCCCTGCGCCGGTCGTCCATGACATACTAGGGCATGACCTACCTCGTCACCGGAGCCACTAGCTACATCGGCAAACGTCTGGCTCGTAGGTTGCTCGCGGACGGGCACAAGGTGCGCGTCCTCACCCGCAAGCCCAAATCTCTGGCCTCTCTGGAAAAGAGGGGGGCCCAAGTATTCTCGGGCTCCGTTACCGACCGCGACAGCCTGAAGCCCGCCATGGAAGGTGTGGACGGCGTGTTTCACACAGCCAGCTGGTTTGGTATTGGACGGAGCAACCCCGCCGGAGAACGCCTAAACCTCGAGGGCACCCGCAACGTACTGGAAGTTGCGGGAGATCTCAAGGTATTCAAGATAGTCTATACATCGACCATCGCCATTTACGGTGACACCCGCGGCCAGCTCGTGGACGAAAACTATTTCTACAACGGCGCCGAGCTTGGCTGGGCCAGCGCTTTCGACCGCAGCATGTGGAAGGCTTACTACGAGGTGGCGCTCCCCCAGGCCGAGTCGGGGCTGCCCCTCGTCACGGTGCTGCCGGGACTGGTCTTCGGACCGGGCGACCCCAGCGCCATCGGGAGCCTGCTGCGCGATCTGCTGCAGGACCGTCCCCTGCTGTTTCTGCCCGCCGATACCGTTTACTGCTGGTCGCACATCGACGACACGGTGGAAGCCCACGTTCTGGCAATGGAGTGGGGGATGCCTGGAGAGGCGTACAACATCAGCGGAGAGCCGGCAACCCTCGTGGAGGTAATGCAGCGCGCTCGCGAAATCGCCGGTTCGCGCTCGCAGCTGGTACCCGTGCCCGCCCCGTTGCTCAAGGCGGCCAGCTACCTGGTCCGCCCCTTCGATTCGAAGCTACCCCCCCGTTACACTTCGGAGGCCCTGCGCCTGGCCAGTGTCAGCTACACCGCCAGCAACCGCAAGGCGCGCACCCAGCTCGGCTTCTCTCCGCGCTCGATCGACGCCGGGCTTCCTTCCACGATCTCCGCCTTGCGGGAGGCGCTTAAACGATCCAGTCAGTAGACTGGAGACATGAGCAAGCGTCTCGTCGTCATAGGCGGCGTGGCTGCGGGAATGAGCGCCGCAGCCAAAGCCAAGCGCACCGACCCCGAACTGGAAGTCATCGCCTTCGAAAAATCGCACTACGTTTCCTACGGCGCCTGCGGCCTGCCTTACTACCTGGCCGGCTGGATCGACGACGTGGAAAAGCTCGTGGCCCGTACCCCCGAAAAATTCAAACAACAGGGCGTCACCGCCCTGGTACGGCACGAGGTCGTGGAGGTGGACTACGAAGGGCGGCGCGTCAAAGTCGCCAACCTTAACGAGGGCCGGGAATTCTGGCAGCCCTTTGATCATCTGGTCATAAGCACCGGGGCGCGACCGCTGCTGCCCCGGATAGACGGCATACACCAACCCGGCGTGTTCACCCTGCGCCAGCTCGAGGACGGTCAGGCCCTCCTGAGCGCTCTGCACCGGTCCCGGCGGGCCGTGATAGTTGGGGCGGGCTACGTGGGTCTGGAGGTAGCCGAGGCCTTTCGCGCCCGTGGCAAGCAGGTAACAATAGTTGAACTCGCCGAGCGAGTAATGCCCGCCGCTGACCCCGAGGTGAGCGCAATCGTACGCGAGGAGCTCTCCAGGAACGGGGTTCAGGTCGTCACCGGCACCGAGGTGGAGAGCTTCACCGGTCTCAGCCGGGTGCAGGCGGTGCAAACCAGCGCGTTCGAAATTCCCGCCGATCTGGTGCTGCTTGCCACCGGCATACGCCCCAACGTTAAGCTGGCCACCTCGATTGGCGTGCAAACCGGCCCTACGGGGGCGATCGCGGTCGACGAACAGCTGCGCACCAACCTGGAAGGTGTCTGGGCCGCCGGCGACGTCGCGGAGAGCACGCACCTGATCACCGGAAACCCTTACTGGATGCCACTAGGCGACGTAGCAAACAAACACGGTCGCACCGCAGGAACGGTAATCGGCGGCGGCCGGGCGAGTTTCAAGGGAGTAGTAGGCAGCTCCATTACCAAGATCTTCGACCTCGCCGTCGCCCTTACCGGGCTTGGCGAGAGCGCCGCGAAGGAGGCCGGTTTCGACGCGAAAAGCGTCTGGATCAAGTCGGCTGACCGCGCCCACTACTATCCCGAACCGCACCCCTTCTACGTGAAACTGGTCTACGAGGCCGCTTCCGGAAGGCTGCTGGGAGCGCAGATGGTCGGACATCGCAACGACGCCCTGCGCATCGACGTGATTGCGGCCCTGCTCCATCGCGGGGGCACCATCGAGGACCTGCGGGCCCTCGACCTGGCCTACGCACCGCCCTTCAGCCCCGTTTGGGACCCCCTGCTGGTCGCCGCCAACCAGGCACGCTAAACCGGCATGAAACGCGCTTCCGCTATGCTGGCCGCACTGCTGCTGGCCGTCTGGGCCGCCGGCCTCATCGGGCACCCCGCCCCTACCTTCCGGGGCCCCACGCTCAGCGGCGGCTTCTTCGACCTGGCCGCACATCTGGGCAAGAAGCCCATAGCACTGCATTTCTGGGCCAGCAACTGCCCGCCCTGCCGCATGGAGGCACCCTACTGGGCGCAGGCGCATGAGGTCTACGGCGACCGTCTGCTCATCGTGGGGGTGAACGTACAGGACATCCCCACGATGGCCCGAGAGTTTGCGACCAGATACCGGTGGACGTTTCCCAACGTTCAGGACAGCACTGCCGCGGTGGCCGCGGCCTACTACGTGACCGGAAAACCCACCACCATATTCATCGGCATCGACGGCACGGTGATCGGCTATCACCCCGGACCCTACCGGAAGGCCGCGGTGTTCGAAAAGGATCTGTTGCGGTTGATATCCTGGCGGCCTTAGCGATACTTCAACACTTCCATCAGCTCATCGACGATTTCGTCGGTGTCGCCGCGCTGGGCCGCGGTAACCACGTGGTCCCGCAAGTGGCTGCGTAAAATCAGCTCACCTACTTTATCCAGAGCCCCCTCCACCGCCTTGATCTGCTTCAGCACGTCGACGCAATAGACGCCGTCCTCGTCGAGCATTCGCAAAATGCCTTCCACGTGACCGCGCACGCTCTTGAGCCGGCGCTGCGCTTCGGCGCGGGCCCCGGGATCCAGGTGCAAATGCACGCGAGTCTTCATGCTCCCAGACTACCCGACCAGGCGGGCCTGATAACCCTCATCCGCGACCGCCGCCGTCAGCTTCTCGGCGCTAACCACCCCTCGCACCAGCGCTTCTCCGTGCTCGAGGTTCACCTCCACCGCCTCAACGCCGCTTACCCGGGAAAGCGCCCTCCTGACCGCCATTACGCAGTGCTCGCAGGTCATGCCTTCTATCGCGAGTTTGATCATCGCTCCCTCCACAGTTCTTATAATAACCCACCCCTCCCGGGGAGGGTCACGGGGCAACCCCGCACTGTTACGGCACCCGCACCATCGGCCCGACCGCGACCTTACCTAAAAATTCCAGCAAGGGCAGAAACTCCCGCGCGGGTTGTTCTTGCCCGCAGGCTCTCACCTTAGACAGCAATAGCTAACGTGTCCCATCTTGGCATTGGTATCATCGAGGTCATAATGAGGCGTTTAGGTCTTTGGGGATCAGGGCTATTGCTATTAGGAGCGGTCTGGGCGACACCGTCGCCTCCCTACCGCCCGCCGAGCGAAGCTATCCCCTTCAACGGCCCGCTGCTGGATGGCGGGCAGTTCGATCTGAACGACTACCTGGGTAAAAAACCGCTGGTCATCAACTTTTGGGCCAGCTGGTGCCGCCCCTGCCGGCTCGAGGCAGAGGTGCTCGAGCGCTTCTTCAGGGAATACTCCGAAGCCGTGGCATTCGTCAGCGTGGACGTACAGGACCCCGGTGAGAGTGCCCGCGCGTTCGTGAAGCGTTACGGAATCACGTTTCCAATAGTGCAGGACGGCGGTGCAGACGTAGCCTGGGCCTATCGCGTAACCGGCCTGCCGACAACCTTTTTTATTGATCTGAGTGGCCGCATCCTCTTCGTACATCGGGGCCCGCTCATCGACGAACAGCTTCTCCGCTACCTGCAGCACCTGCTGGAACCCGCGGAGGCACATTGATGGACGCCGTAGCGCTGGGGCCTTTCGTAATACCCCTGGACCGCCTGTTCACCGTGCTGGCCCTTGCCGGTTTTCTAAGTACGGCGGAGGTGATGTCCCGGCGTCTGAAGGAACCGCTATGGTCCGCATGGGCCTGGAACGCCACGGCCGCAGGGCTCGTTATCGCACGTGTTGGCTACGTAGCCGGACACTGGCCCGTATTCCGTGAGAACCCCGCCAGTATCTTTTACATCTGGCAAGGTGGGTTCTCGCCCCTGTGGGGGGTTCTCGGCGGCCTCCTCTACTCTGTCTGGCTGTTCCGCCGCCAGTCTCTGGAACTGCGCCTGGCGCTCTGGCCGGCCGCAGCCGGTTTTCTGGTGGCCGCAGCGCTATTTTCCCTGGCATCCGTGCGGGTACCGGCACAGGCCGAGCTTCCCGACCTCGTGCTTCCCACCCTCTCCGGCGCCGCCCGCAACCTGGCGGATTTCAAGGGCCAGCCCGTAGTGCTCAACGTTTGGGCCACCTGGTGCCCGCCCTGCCGCCGTGAAATGTCCATGCTGGCAGAAGCAGAAGCGGCCAATCCAGGGATCGCGTTTGTATTCGTAAACACCGGCGAATCCGCAGGCCAGGTGCAGGGCTTCCTGGACCGGCAAGGCCTCTTCTTCAATCACGCGCTGCTCGACCCCGGCCGTCTGCTGGTGCCGCGACTCAACGTAATCGGCTTCCCCACCACATTTTTCTTCAATCGCGAAGGCGCTCTTGTCGCGCGCAAGACCGGCGAGCTCAGCCGCGCTTCACTGGAAGATCTACTAGCCCGAATCCGGTAAATATACTAAAATATGTCCATGGCGCAAACTCGCGTCCTCTTCGTTTGTCTGGGAAACATCTGCCGCAGTCCCCTGGCCGAAGGAGCGGCCCGCAAGCTCGTCCGCCAGCGCGTGCTGGAAAAACACTTCGAATTTGATTCCGCGGCGACGGCGGGGTACCACGAAGGCGAAACCTACGACCCGCGCGTGGACGCGGTGCTCCGCAAATACAACGCGCTCTTCCCGCATACAGCCCGCCAGATCCGGGATGCGGATTATCGCAGCTACCACTGGATCCTGGGAATGGACGAGGAAAACCTGCTCGATCTCCAGCGCCACGCCCCGGCAGACGCCAGCGCCCGGCTGGAACTGGTTACCAAACCGTGGGGCGGCGGCCGCATAACCGACCCTTATTACCAGGACGACTGGGCATGCGAGCAAACCTATATCGAACTTGAAGACCTCATAGGCCGCTGGCTGGACATCTGGTTACAGGCCAATGCGCCCTGAATCCCTACTGCACCTGGCCGGGCTCAGCGCCGCCGGACCGCCGCAGCCGCTTTCCGGCGGTGACATGGGGCAGGTCTGGCGGCTGGGGGAATACGTCGTCAAAACTCATCCCAGCCCCCCTCCCGGCCTGTTCCCGGCGGAGGGTCGCGGACTCATGCTGCTGGCGGCCGCCGGCGCGCGCACGCCCGCGGTCTACTGGGCGGGCGAAGAGGGAATAGTCCTTTCCTACTTGCCGCCGGGAACCGAAAACTGGGAAGAACTGGCCACCATGCTCGCCCATCTGCACGGCAAACAGTCCGCGGCGTACGGCAGCAGCCATCCTGTGTTTCTTGGCCGTTTTCCCCTACCACCAGGACGGAGCAAGTCTTGGCGCTCGTACTGGGTGGAGTATCGCCTGGAACCATTGCTCGCAGCAACCAGGAAAGCCCAGGCGGACCTGGCCGGGCACCTGGAGCGCTTCATCCATACCTTCGAATGGCCTGCGGAAGGACCGGCCCTGATTCACGGGGATCTCTGGAGCGGCAATGTGCTGATGACGGCTTCCGGTCCGGCGCTGATAGATCCTTCAGCCTGGTGCGGCGAGCGCGCGCTGGATCTGGCTATGATGAGACTGTTCGGTGGCTTCCCGCCTGCATTCTGGTCGGCATACGAGGAGCTCAGACCAGTGTCCGCCGAAGTACAGGAGGCCCTTCCCGCCTACCAGCTCTACTTTCTGCTCGTGCACCTTCACTTCTTTGGCGCAGGATACCTTTCCGGAATCAGGCGCACTTTAAACCACTACGGCTTTATATAACGGTAAAATATAACTTAGTTATGGAAGGAACCTTCGCCCTTCTCGGGCCTCTTGACCTGCTGCAGCTCCTCGCGCGCGGCGGCAAAAAGGGGGTATTCCAAACGATAACTTCTAGCGGGAAGGGAACGGTATACCTGCAAGGCGCACGGGTGACCCACGCCCGCTGGGGTCCGCTGAGCGGCGACGAAGCCATGCTGGAAATTCTTCTCCTCAAGGAGGGGCGCTTTCGTTTCATAGAAGGCGCCGAGCCCGACGAAATCACCCTGGAACGGAACCTCGATCATTACCTGCTGCAGGCAATCCGCCGTCTCGACGACCGGGTGGAGGTCAGCCCCTTCGACAAGGTCAAATTCGGTCAGGGTGGCAGCGTGGGCCACCTCACGCTCAGCCCCGACGAGCTGGCCCTTTTTACCCGCCTCAGCAAGCCCATTTCCGTACTCGATCTTGCGGTGGCCAGCGAGCGCCCCCTGCGCACTGTCATGACAATTTTGGGGCACCTGGCCCGCCTGGGTGTGATAGAGGTCGAACACCGCACTCCCCACACCGCCCGCCTTACCCTGGCTATCGAAGATCCCCTGCCCCCTTACGCCCACATCGACGAGCTGCTTTTGTCAACCTGGCGGCTGCACTACGGCAAGTTCGACCACGTTCACGTAAGGGCTGGCAACCGCACCCTGAAGCTTCCCGTACGGGGCGCCGAAGATCTGGGAGGCTTTCTCCTGCTCGGCACCGGACTGCTAATCATGCACGAACTCAAATCAGGGCAGAGCCTGATGGTCTGGCCCGCACTGCCCCACGCTGGCGGCTCCTGAACCGGCTATCTCAGCCGCACCCGATAACACACCAGCCCCCCACTGCCGGGGTCTAGGCTGGTTTCGGCGGTAAGGCTGAGGACGTTGCCGGTAATCTCCCCGGCGTCGCCGTCGGAGGCGGCGGTGAGGTAGTTGTCGTTGCCG
>JAMOUW010000082.1 GCA_027067955.1 Thermaceae bacterium | reverse complement strand
TCCCAGTAGGCGCGAGCTTCTTTGGTGCGTGGGGCTACGGTGTAGCGCCAGGCGCCAGGGGTGCTGACTGAGCGCGAAACCGTCTGAGTCAGGCGAAAGAAGTCGTGCGTGGTAACCTGCTCCGCCCCGACCAAACCCGTCCAGATCAGGAATGTCCCCATGACGAGCGCTGCGTAGCGCATGCTTTCATTGTACCCGTTCCGGCTCCCTGAGGGGCCGGCTTCTAGCCTATCTCGACCCGCGAGGCGTCCCCCAGTACCAGCCGGTGAGCGCGCGGTAACCCCTCGCGCGAGGTCACGCGCGCCCCTACCCCGATCACGCACTCCTGCAGGCGCGTGGGCACGTTCTCGATCACCGCGCGGTCGGCGACGATCGAGTACTCCACCTCGGAACCCCGCACCTCCGCCCCCGGCCCCACGGCCGTGAACGGTCCCACGAAGGCGTCCTCCACCCGGCTGCCGGCGGCGATCAGGGCGGGGCCCATCACCGTCGAGCGACGCACCACGGCCCCCGCTTCGATGACCACGCGGCCGATGAGGCGGCTTTCCTCGACCCGGCCCTCGTTTTTCGGTTCAACGTTCGCGAGCAGAAGGCGGTTGGCGTCGAGCAGGTCTTCGGCGCGGCCGGTGTCCTTCCACCAGCCCTCGATGGGCAACCCCTGGACCTCGTGGCCGCCGTCGATGAGGCGCTGGATGGCGTCGGTGATCTCGTACTCGCCGCGGGCGGAGGGCTCGAGATCTTCGATCACCCGGTGAATCCGCGGACCGAAGACGTAGACCCCGGCCACCGCCAGATCCGAGGGCGGCCGCTCGGGCTTCTCGACGAGGCGCAAGATGCGCCCCCCCGCCACCTCGGCGACGCCGAACTGGCGCGGGTCCTCCACCCGCGCCAGCGCCACCACCGCCGCGGGACCGCCCCGGTCGAAGGCCTGGACGAAGGGGGCGATGCCGCGCTCGAAGAGGTTGTCCCCCAGGTAGAGGACGAAGGGGTCGTCCCCCAGCCACCCCCGGGCGACGCGGACCGCGTGGGCCAGGCCCTGGGGTTGCTCCTGAAGGATGTAGGTCACCCGCGCGCCCTCCACGCCGCCGAGCGCCGCCTGCACGTCGGTTCGGGTGTCGGGCGAGACGACGATACCGATCTCGCGCACCCCCGCGTCCTTCAGGTTGTCGAGGGCGTAGTGGATGATGGGCCGGCCCGCCACCCTGATCACCGGTTTGGGGCGGGTGTGGGTGAGGGGGCGCAGCCGCGTGCCCCTTCCTGCGGCGAGGATGAGACCCTTCATGAGGTCAAGATACTACGGCGCCGTGTTAGAAGTCGTTTTCCTTGAACCACTCCACGGTGCGCCGGATGCCCTGGTCGAAGGGGGTCGCTGGCTCCCAGCCCAAAGCGCGCAGGCGCGCGGGATCGAGGACGCTGCGCTCCAGATCGCCGGGGCGCACCCCCGCCCATTCGACCTCGGGCTCGACCTCCAGCGCCCGCGCGACGGCGCTCAGCACCTCGCGGGTGGAGCGCCCCGCGCCGGCAGCCACGTTGTAGACCCCTTCCAGGCCCTGCTCGAGCGCCAGCAGGTTCGCCGCCACCACGTCCCCGACGTAGACGTAGTCGCGCACGCCGCCGTCGTCGCCCTTCTCCCTACGCGCGTAGACCCGCACGGGATCCCCTGCGAGCAGGCGCCGGGCGAAGATGGCCACCACGCCGGCCTCGCCGTGGGGGTCTTGGCGCGGTCCGTAGACGTTGCCGTAGCGCAGTGCGGCGAAGCGCAGGCCGAACTGGGCGCGGTAGACCTCCAGGTAGTGTTCGAACGCCGCTTTGGCGGCCGCGTAGGGGCTGGCGGGGCGGGCGGGCCACGACTCGTCCGCGCGCTGCCCCTCGGGCACCTCGCCGTAGATGGCGCCGCCGGTGGAGGCGAAGACGACGTGCCGCACGCCGACCCGGCGGGCGGCCTCGAGCACGTTCAGGCCGCCCAGGACGTTCACGCTCGCGTCGAACAAAGGGTCCTTCACCGAGGCGGCCACCGAGATCTGCGCCGCCTGGTGACTGACGTGGGTGGGGGCGAAGTCCGCGAAGGCCGCCTGCACCCCCGGCCGGTCGCGCACGTCCACCTGGTAGACGCGCACCCCTTCCGGCAGGTTTTCCCGCCTACCCGAGGAGAAGTCGTCCAGTACCGCCACCTCCGCGCCCTTTTCCCGCACGGCGTCCACGATGTGGCTGCCGATGAAACCCGCACCGCCAGTCACGAGCACTTTCATGACCGAAGTCTACCGGTTTGCAGGTCAAGCGTGTATATAACACGAGCAACCGAGAGTTCTGCAAAATTATATAGACTGGTGGTCGTGAAAAGCCCCATCACCGAAAAGGCCGTAGCCAGGCGTCGAATCAACTGGCTAATCGCGTTGGTGCCCGTATTCCCCCCGCTATACTTTTCCAGCATTCTAGCCTTGCGCAATCTCCGGGAATGGAAACAAGGGGCTCTCGCCCTCATGGCGGTGTACGTTCTGTCGCAATTACTGGCGGCCATACTCACCCCTGCGCCTGGGGCTTCAGTGTTCTTAGCCGCAGCCCGCAGCCTGTTTGTACTCGCGCTTCTCACCGCCGGGGCGTGGCTAGGGGATATCCGAAGGCTCCAACCTCTATTGCTAGGCTTGGCGCTAGTGTTCTTAACTGCCATAGTCTCATCGACTCTTGCTTACGGAGCCGACGTCCTCAACTTGCGATTGAAGCACCCATACTATACGGAAGTATCCCTAGGCTTGGCTGGGGCCGTTGCCGTGCTACTCGTCGTAAGCTGGAACGACGGAAACCGTTGGGTTCGCCTCCTGTTGATCCTACTTGCATTCACCGTCATGGCGCTATCAGGAAGCAGAGGGGCGCTCGTAGCCCTACTTGCCGGAGCCGTTGCGGGGATCTGGCAGGGAAACAAAAAACTGCTCCCAGCGCTAGCGGGTGGAATTGGACTCGTTATACTCTCCACCGCCCTGAGCAAGCTAGCGGTTGCGGCCAAAGCGGTCGAGCGCCTTTTCTCGTTTACGCTCACGGGACGTGACCGATTCTGGGCAGATGCATGGAACGTTTTCCTGTCTCACCCTTGGGGCGGCGTCGGGCCTTATCAACTGGGGCCCTACCTCAAGTCGCTCTATTGGGGGCAGTGCCAGTTATGGCCTCTCCTGGAGCGCATTGGTATGGTCTGCCCCGCCTGGTTGGAGCGGTTTTCGGGGGCGTGGATCATAGCGCACAACATTTTCCTCCATCAGCTCGGTGAAACTGGTGTGATCGGAACTGCAGGATTCATGCTGCTGTTGCTCTGGATTGGTTATGCGGTGTGGAAAGCGCGGCACCCCCTGCTCAGCGCGGTGTTCGTGCTGTATATGGTCATGGGCCTCGTCGATGTTCCGACTGCCGTACCAAGCCTCTTCCTGGCTGAATTTTTCTGGGTTTCTATGGGGATGGCTCTTGCCCAGGCGGGCTTTATTACCAAATCAGCTAGTACGCACCCTTCCTAGCCAATACCGCCAGCACAGTCCTCGCCAAAATGTACAAATCAAGCCATACCGACCAGTTTCTGATGTAATACGTGTCCAACGCTTCCTGTACTTCCAGGTCGCCCTCGCTGCGTGACGAAACCTGCCACAGACCGGTAATCCCAGGCAGCACCTGCCTGCGCAACTCGCGAAACTCATGTGAAAATTCATCGAGGTGGTATAGCGGGAATGGCCTTGGGCCTACTAAACTCATTTCGCCCCTCAATATGTTCCATAGCTGGGGGAGCTCATCGAGGCTAGTCCTGCGCAAGAAATGGCCCACTACAGGAAGAATCCTTGGGTCATTTTTAAGTTTAAAATGTTTTCGCCACTCTTCCCTGGCTGCGGGGTTCTTTGCGAGGTACTTCTCCAATCGCGCTTCTGCATTCGGATACATGGTTCGCAACTTCCAAACCCGAATTAGCTTCCCGTGCTGGCCTTCGCGCACCTGGGTATAAAATGCTGGTCCTGGATCGACCCGCTTTACCCATAGCGCAAAGATCCCCACCAACGGAGCGCTTACTAGCGCGAGCGGCACGCCCAGAAAGTAGTCTAACCCGCGTTTGATCCAGCGGTTTCTGGGTATTAAAAGATTCTTCCGTATTTCAAGTCCAAGCACCCCTCCCAAGTCCTTTGCCTGAACCCATAAGCTCTCCACCCCGAATAGATCGGGCACGAGCACGACCCTGGGGAAGTGCAGGTCGCGAACCAGAGCTGCAATTCGAACCCCGTGCACCCCCGGCATGGCTACAATGGCCACGCGCGCCCACCCAACCCAATCGTTCACCGCCCCGATCGGTCCAACTACGGGCACATCTTCAACATTCTTGCCCACTTTATTGAGGTCGTCATCAAACAACGCCACGGGCACCAGGCCAAGGGCACGATTTTGCCCCAGTAAACGAACTACCAACGCACCTGTACGCGCGGCACCCAAGACGACTACAGGTGCGCCCCAAGCACCCAATCGTGAGGTCACCTCTCGAAACAGAGCCTCAGCAAGCGGTATCAGTACTGCAGCGTATACGGCTGCAATCAATAACACTCCGCGCGACCAACGTCCTCCCAGAACCAGGTAATCCCACACTGCAAGTGCCCCGAAAAAATAAACGATGACATAGCTCCAGTCGCGCAGTCGCGCGACTGGACCCATCCCGTAACCCGGGTACATGCCGCGGATCGCTTGAATCACGGGCAGCAGCGCCACCGCCAGGGCCAGGCTGCGAAATTGATCGGGGCCAAGCTGAACCGGCATCAAGCCCACGAGCGCCAGGCGCGATTGCCACGCCAACCACAGCGCAAGCTCAAGTACGAAGACGTCTGTGAGAAACAGTGCCCAGGAAACCCACCCACGCTCTCGGAACAGTTGCTTGGGCGGTGACCCCTTTGGGGCAACGGGGGATTCTCGCTGAACAGTCATCCTTCTCC
>JAMOUW010000081.1 GCA_027067955.1 Thermaceae bacterium | reverse complement strand
AGGGGAAGCTGGCCATGTTTGAGATGTTCGAGAATCTGGGGCACCTCGTCGCGGGTCAGCGCCGGTCGCAAACCCACTTGCTGGGGCGACTCGACCGGCACGAACGCCTTGGAACGGGAGCCGGGGAACTCGACCTGGTAGTAAGAGCGGCCGATGCCGGCCACGGTGCGCTGGGCAATGCCAGACACGACACCGACGCCGTACGGGGGCAGGACCACCTTGTCTCCGGGACGGTATTCTTTCACACGCATACTCCTTTCATGAAGACCTCAGCGAGCTGCCGCACGTAGGCCTCGCGGGGGAAATCTATTTGGGGGTTGCAACCGAAAGCGGCTAGTGCCGCAGCGGTAAGGGGAACGTTCAGCTCGGGGCGCAGCTCACCACTGGCGATGCCGCTGGCGATGAAGCGTTCGAGGATGCCCTGATAGCGCCGGTGAAGGCCGGTGAGCCAGGCCTGCTGGCCCTGGGGATCGGCTTCACGCGCTACAGCCGCCCAGAGACCGCGCCACTCGGCCACGAAATCGATGCGGCGCGCAAGCAAGCGCTCTAGCCGCTCCCGGAAGGAACGGTTTTCTTCGGATATGGCCGCGGCATCGTTGTAAAAACGCATCGTATGGTACTCGACGAGAGCCTTGAGCAAATCCTGCTTGTCCTCGAAATACAGGTATACCGTGCCCTTACCTACCTCGGCTTCTTTTGCTACTTCCTCTACCTTGAGCCCGGAAAGGCCGCGGTCGCGAAGGACCCGGATCGTGGCCTCGAGGATGATGTCGCGCTTGTTGGGGGCGCTCCGGGCTTCGGTGGTCACGTGCTTCACACTAGCATAGGAACACGTTTTATGCATGAGAAATCGGTGTTGGCGCGTATAATAATACGTTATATTTTGCATTATGCGGTTTCGCTAAAATGAAGTTGGAGGACGGCTATGCGGCAGACAGGATGGTTCGCTTTGCTCGGACGTGCGGATCCGCTACGCGGGGAAACCCGCACCGCGGAGTCGCTCCTCCTGGAAAAGTCGGGAGGGGTGGTGCTCTTCGTTACGCCCAGGGAGATACTGTCGCTCGTAGAGGCGTGGCGCGAGATCTTTCACAGCCACGGAGCCCGGCATACCGCGGTGCTGGCGCTGTCGCAGCGGGAGCAGGCCATGGACTCGCGCATCGCGGAACAGGTGGCGGAAACGCCGCTGGTGCTGCTGGCGGATGAAAGCGGGGAGCGTCTGATGGAACTGATTGCAGGAACACGGCTGGTTCAGGCCCTGGCCATGGTGCACCGCCGCGGTGGCGTGGTAGCGGCAGCCCTGGAAGCGTCGCCCTTGCTGGGCAGCGCCGTGCCCGGGGGCACCACAGAAACCGCAGCAGTGCGCTACGGGCTGGGCTTGCTGCCCGGTCTGGCTGTTCAGGGCGGCTTCGAGGGGGCTGGCGCATTTCATCGCCTTAGCGAGGTGGTCATCGGTCGTCCGGACCTGCTGGGGCTGGGGCTCGAGCAGGGCTCGGCGGTGCTGGTAGGACCCGCTGGGCAGGCCGAGGTGGTAGCCGGCAGGATAGCGCTGATAGATGCCTCGGAAGTTCGGCAGGCGCCGGCAGCGGTGCACGGGCTGCGGGTGGACGTACTCACCGCCCCGGCGCGCTTCGAGGTGCCTCTGCTGCCGATGTAACCCCGCTCTGCGCCCGGCCCGTATTTCAAACCGGGCCGCCATGCCAAAGCGTAAATACCCGGCGCTAGCCCCGCCCCCTGCGCATGGCCTGCTCGATGGTCGCCACGACGTCCTTCAATTCCGGCTCGAGCGCAGCCAAACGTAACCGGCGGGTGCCATCTTCGGTGATCTCGATTTCTATTTCCACGTCGGCTACGAGAATTTCGGGCGTGCCCCACTCTATCAAAGCCAGGCGCGCATCCTCCAGCGCCTCCTCCAGGCCGAACTCCCACAGTTGCGCCGAATCGGGCAACCGGTAGACGTCGGCATGCAGCAACGTTCCTCCGGGCGTCGGATAGGTATGGATGAGGGTATAGGTGGGGCTGGTGACCCGGCCGGTAAAACCCAATGCTCGGGCCACATGGCGCGCCAGCGTGGTCTTCCCGGCACCCAGGGGCCCCTTGAGTAAAACGACGCTGCCCGCTGGCAGGTGCTGCACCAGCAAGCTGGCCAGACGGGCGGTGTCGTTCTCGTCGCCAAGGGTGATCGTGATCAAGACGGGGTGGAAAAGTGGCGGCGGATAGTGGTGATGAGCCGCGAAAGCAACGATTTCTCGGCAAGGATTACCAGATGGCGTTCCCCCTCGTGATAAACCAGGAACACGTGGCCGGGAAACGTGAGCACCGTCAGCCGCAGGGACTGCGCCCCCGCCTCCTCCTTGAGAAGGTCCAGATCGGCCAGCAGATCACGGGTAAGGCCGGTGTCTAGGCCGGTCGGGGGCCGGTCCTCTAGCCAGGTCGCCCAGAGGACGCCGCGAACGTCGAAGGGGGCCAGGCTTTCATCGCCGATTTCCCGGGCTGCGGGAGCTCCGGGACGCAGCCCGGGCGCGGGTGCGGCTCCGGCGGACGGCTCGGGCGCTACCGGCTCCATCTCGCCCTTTTCGACCTCCACGGCGAGCGCCGGTTCCGAAGGGGATTCAAATACGTCGAGCAGGTTGTTAAGTTCGTTGCCCGAGAGCTGTTCGGCCACTTCCTTGGCAGCGGAATACTCCTGCTCCAGCTGGGTCACTAGCTGCTCGGCCTCGTTCAGGGACTTCTCCATCTCGACCAGACCGCTGGTGCCCAAGCGCTCTATCCGCCGCGCGCCCTTCTCCAGGAAGTTGAGCAGCGTCAGGGCGCGATAGGCGGTCTCCCCGCCTACGGCCCGCGCCACCTCGAAACGCTCGCGCACCTTCTGGTACCGCTGATCAAGCTCGCGCCGCCAGGACTCGCGCTTTTCCAGGAGAGCCTGCAGCTTCTCCTTCAGGGGGGTCAGGTCGGGAATCTTCTGTTCCAGCGCCGATTCCGCCTCGGCAACCTGCGCCAGTAGTTCCTCGCCGCCCAGCTCGCGCAGGCGTTCGGCGGAGGCGCGCAGCGAGCGCAACTCTCGCCGCGCCTTGTCCCGCGCTTCCGATATGAGCTGCTCCACTCTGCGCTCCAGGGACGAAAGGTCGGGGAAGCGGCCGCCTTCCATCTGGGCGCGGGCCTCATCCAGAAAAGCGACGTCGCGCGTGAAGGGAGTAAGCATACCCTTGAGAACGTCGAGGCGCTCCAGCACGCCCTGCCGGGCGCGCTCCACCAGCCGCGCCACCTCTTCTTCCAGCCCCGCGGGTGAGCCGTTCTCTATTTTCCGCTTCAGCGCCTCGCGCTCGCTGACGAGCGCCTCCAGGTCGGGCAGGGCGTCGAGTTCGGCAAGCAGGCGCGAACTCAAAGCGCGCGCCGCCTCTCCGGAGCTGGCAAGCTGACTGAGCAATTCGGGCAGCTCAGACTTGAGCCGGTTGAGCAGGGGTTCGTCCACCTTCCCCGCCTCCAGCCCCGCTTCCAGGGCCGCCAAATTCTCGACAAAAACGGCCAGCTCGGGCTGCTCTCCTTCGGGCAGGGCCTCGCGCGCATGTTTTACGAAACCACGCGCCTCCTCCAGCAGACGGCCGTGCCGCGCCTGCTCCTGTTTTTTGGCGGCGAGGGATTCTTCCAGGGCCTTTACCTGTCGCTCGGCCTGCTCCAGGTCGCTGGGAAGCACGCCCATATCAAGGCTTTCCTTGATTAGCTCCAGCTGGGTGCGGGCGGGACGGCTGTCGAGCTCGGTGTCTTCCAGCTCGAGATTGCGCAGCTTTTCCGTCAGCCACTCATAGCGCGCTCGGGCCTCCGCAACCGCGTCCTTGAAGGCGTTCTCCAGGGCGCTTTGCAAATCGTTCATGCGATCGCCAGCGAGCTCGCCGGAATCGAGGATGGACTCCACCTCCGCAAGCAATCCGGCGACCGCCTCCACCCCGGTTACCGAGGCGTACTGCTCCTTGAGGCGCTCGAGCCGGCGCCGCTCCTCGGCCAGGTCAATCTCGCGGATGCGATCAGCCACCTCGGGCTCAAGGTTGTCGAAATCAATTAGAATTTCGAATTCTTCGTCATCGCCCGATTCCTCTTCTTCCAAACCCAACGTCAGCTCGGGGCTGTCATCGTCCTCCAGCGCTATCACGCCGGCCCCACCCGTGCTGTCGCTAACCGGTTCGGGAGGAGCTTCCGGGCTCATCTCGGGAACCAGCGTGGGGTTCTGCACCACCGATGACTCGACCAGTTTGCGCAGGTCAGCGGCCAGCTTGCGGGCGCGCTCCACCTCGGCCGTAGCCAGGGTCTCCTGCTGCTGGGCTTCCTTAATCTGCTTGAGTAGCGAGCGCAGCCGCTTGGGCTTAGGGCCACCTATCGTCTTGACACGCTCGAGTGCATCCTCCAGGTCGGATATGTCGCGCGCCTGCCGGAGCAGTGCGTTCTGGAGCTTTTCTTCAAGCAGCTCTATCTGGTTCTGGGCTTCTATCAGCAGCTCTACGGGGGAATCCCCGCCGCCCGTATCGGCTTCCAGGAGCGCCGCCAGACTGCGCAGACGCTGCACCTCGGGCCACTCAAAGTAAAGTTTGAAGCGCGAAAGCGTTTTTTGCAAAGCCTCCAGTACCTCAGCCTCGGAAACGCTGTCCTGCGCTTGCTTGGACGCACCAGACTTTGGCCTCCTCTTCCTGGGTGCTTCCTTCCTGGAAACACCGCCCGCCGGGCGTGCCTGCGACGTGCCCCCTTCGGTGAGGCCGCGCAGCGTCTCCTCGATCACCTTGCGGGCCGAGGCGGCGTCCATCTGCCTCTGCAGGGCGCGGTAAACGAAGCGCTTAAGCAAAATGGAGGCGCGGTCGGGGTCAAGTGACTGGGCTTCAAGGCCCAAACGGGCCAACCCCTCCTTCAAAACGTCCTGGGTGCGCGAGCCCAGGTGCGGCTCCAGGGTGGTTTGGAGTTGGCTCAGTAGACGCACGGTATTGGTAAACCTCCGCTATGGATTTAGAATTCTTCGTCCCACTCGACAATGGTTTCGCTGGTAAGAGTGGGTTTTCTTTCTCTGGTTACCCCGCTCCTCGTGCGGGTGCTGACCGCAGGCTGACGACGGTCATGGATGAGACCGAACTGGATGGCAATACCACGGAGACCCCAGGAAGCGAAGACTACCACCAGGAAGGTAGTGGCGGCCCAAGCGATCTGGGCAAGGTAGTTTTGCATGATCGACATGAAACTCAGACGGTGCAGCATAGGCAGGCTACCGTAAGAGGCCAGGATGTCACCAAAGTAGGCCACGCCTTCCAAGAGAGCAGGCAGGAAGAGGAAGAAGAACGCGAGACCGAGGAGTCGCCAGTAAATGTTTCGCCCGCCGAAAGTAATAAAAATGAGATAGATAGGATATAGCGCTAG
This sequence comes from Thermaceae bacterium, assembly GCA_027067955.1. GTDB lineage: Bacteria > Deinococcota > Deinococci > Deinococcales > Marinithermaceae > Oceanithermus. The sequence continues at coordinate 15,638 of JAMOUW010000081.1, read as the reverse complement.
TGCGCCCATCACAATAAAGAATACCGCACGGGGGGTGCCGAAGGTAGCTTTTTCAATCTGCATTGCAATGCTAAACATTTTTCTGGCGGGTAGCGGCTGACCCAGGGACCGGTACTCCACGGCGGAGAGCAGGTTGATGATGAGGATGATATCGGAAGTACGCAAACCCACACCGCCGATGAAGCGGTCAAAGAGGGTGAGCATAGCATTGTCCAGGGGAAAGGAGTTGGTGGCGAGCACGAGCGGACGCAGCTCGAAGAGGTAGCGGTTGCGCGCGTATTCGAGATATCTAGCGGCCTCATCAGGGTTACCGCGGGCGATGTAAGGAAGCGCCGCCGCCACCAGACCGCGGGTCATCTGCAGGCTACGGCGCCAGTCGGTGTAACTGTAGATACCGGACTGGGCGAGAATGGCCGCGGTTTCCTTGGCCTTTCTTCTGTCACCCACGATAAAAAGGACGTCCTGCTCCAGCTGCTCCATGGGGTTGACGGTGACGTCGGCCTTGATCTTCGGCTTCGCCCCACCGGAAGGCGCGGGAGCGCGCGGCGCCGGCGTCCGCTGCGGCGTGACCGGCGGTGTTGGCGTAGCCGCCTGGGTGGGGGCTGGTGAGCTGGGAGCGGAAACGGCGTGCGCGGTGGGAGCAGGAGCGGGCGCGGGTGCAGGAGCGGGGGCGGGGGCGGGGGCGGCGCTGTGCGTCACGGTCACCGGTGGCGCCACGGCGCGGAAGAAGCGCTGCGCCGCCTCAATCAGCATGTCGGTCTGCTGGCGGTAGCCTTCGTCGTCGCCGGAAACGATTCTGGCCAGTGCATCCACGAAGTCGCGCGCCATCATGTCGTGCCGCGGCGAATCCTGAACCACCAGGAAGAGCCCGTAGGCCTTGGCGGTAAGCGCGTATTGCGAGGCCCGGTGCTTTTTCTTCTGCGCAAGCTGCAGAGTCTTGTATATGGCCTCGGCGTAGGCGCGCTCGAACAAGGTGCGCAAACCCTCGACGTCGCCAGACTCTATGTAGGGAACAGCCTTGGCCTTGAGGTCGGGGCTGCGTGCGGTTACCTTGATAAGCCGGTCCAGTAGCGCCAAAGCCATCTCCGTATCGCCGTCGTAAACGGCCTGGAACATCGCTTCATACATCAACTTGCCGAGCGACCCGCGCACCACCCAGAGCTGTCCCTCCAGGTCGGCCTTACTCTTGCGGGATACGGCAATGCGGGCATTGTTAAGAGCCTGGACCACACCCTCGCTCAGCGCATCCGGGATGTTATCGGAGCCGCTACGGAAAAGGTTAAGCGCATCCTCGAGCGCTTGCAAGCTGGCGGCGGGATCGCGCAGCAGCTCGGTGCGCGCTGTTTCGAGTTTGGACGCCAGCTGATCATACAGCTGGGGCAGCGGCATCGCCCAGGCGATTGCGAAGAGGAATACTAGAACGATCCAACGGGTGTGGTTCATGATTGACCTCCTTTGGCCTCGTAACTGTTTAGTACATGCATCAGCCTGCCGAGATTCGCCTCGCGCTTGGCCACGAGCGCCACGAGCGCGGGACCGAGGGGGCGCAAAAGCAACTGCCCCTCCTCGAAGACGCTATAAAACAGTTTATAAGGTTTTTCTTTCTGCAAGAGCTTGTTGACCACGCCCAGGATGGGCGCCAGATCTTCCATTCCCGGAAGGCGACTCTCCTGAAAGTCGGGCCCCTGCAATAAAACGCCGCGCACACCCTCCTCGCGCGCCAGTTCGTTGACGAGCTCTTCACGGACGTTTTTGGCGTTGATATCCACCTCGCGCTTGGGCAGAACCAGGGTGTCACGCGGCGGCGGGGCGGGTGCGGGCTCGCTGCGCCGCGGCTGTTGCGCCGCGGGTGTTTCCTCGAGCGAACGCAGGAGACGACTCAGGCCCCCGGTGGGCTCCCTGATGGGGATCACCTGGCGCAGTTCGGAAAGCAACGGATCACGAATGAAGTCGACCCAACCCTCGGGCGAGAGGGAGTCAGGGTCCACCCCGGCCTTGCGGAGTGCTCTGGTCACTATATTTTGCGCCGCAATTGGCGACACGTATTCTGAGAGGGCCTCGACCACGAGGCGTTCGATTTGCGGCATACGCCTCCTTACTCACGCATTATAGAGTAAATACCCCGTCCGGTTGGTCTAAAGACGGTAGTCTTCCGCCGCCGCACCCTCCACCCACACCTCGCCATCGTCCAGGTGCTCTTTTTTCCAAACCGGCAGGATGAGCTTGACGCGCTCCAGTGCGTAACGGGCGGCGGCAAACGCTTCGGGCCGGTGGGGAGCGGAAACGACGATCACTATGGAGGCCTCCGCCGGATTTACACGCCCCAGCCGGTGCATCAGGGCCACCCTTCCCAGCCGCCAGCGTTCGCGCATCTCGCTTGCGATGCGGGCGAGCGTGGCCCCGGCCAGACTCTCGTGGGCCTCGTAGGTGAGGAAGCGCACCGCGCGCCCTTTATTGGGGCTGCGGGTAGTGCCCACGAAGCTGACCACCGCGCCGTACGGGGGCGCGGTAGCCCAGCCGATGAGCTCCCCTATTAGAGGCTCTAGCGGCTCGGCGGTGAGCGCCAGCCGCTCGTCCCCGCCCCCCGACACCGGGGGCAGGAAGGCCAGCTCGTCCCCGTCCGCCAGCGGGGTGTCCGGCTTTGCCAGCTCGTCGCCTATGGCGGCCATGCCCCCGCCCAGATCGAGCCCGGGAACGGCGGATTCCAGAGCGCTCCTGGCGTCGGCGACGGTGCTGCCGGCGGGCAGTTCCAGCTCGAGGCGGCTTTTGCCGGCCACCTCGCGATAGTGGGCGAACAAACGCACGTTAACCCGCACCAACGGTCTCTCCTTCCAGGGCCTGGCTGAAGCTCTCGGCAACCGAGAGGGCCTCGCGGTAATGCATGCGCAACGGTCCGATCAGCGTCAGCTCGCCACTGCGGCCCCCGCGCTGAAAGCCCGCCTGCACCATACTGATCCCTTCCACGTCCCCCACGCGTACGTTGAGGCGGCGCGCAGGGGTTATGGGCCCCGCGGGGAGCGATTCGAGCAGGTCGAGGGTGCGGCGCAGAAACTCGGGGTCGCGGGCCTCGGGTTGGCTGAGCATGGACCCCAAACCCTCCAGGTAACGTTCCGAACCCGGGCCCGCGAAAGCGCTGGTGAGCTTGCGGGCCAGCTCCGCCAGACGCGGGGTGGGCGCGGCGCGCCGCCCGAGGTCGGCAAGGGGATAGGGGCCGCGCAGCCAGCGCTCGGCCTGCTCCAAAAAGTCGTCGCCGCCGTCGGGCGTAAAGGAAACCACCCCCTCGAGCACCCGCCCCCCCTCGAGCACGGCCACGGCCAGGAGGCGGTCGCCGCCCAGACTGGAAAGGTGCACCTGGAGAACCTGCGGCGGCCCCGGCTCGCCGAGACGCAGCAGCACCGGATAGCCGCCCAGGCGCGTGGCCATCTGGGCGGCCAGCTGGGGCCAGCGGTTGCCCGAACCGGTCAGCACCCGTGCCAGCCGCTGCAGGGTATCTGCGGGCAGCGGCTCGGGGGGCAGCTGGGCCAGGGCGTACTGGCGGAAACCGCGGCGCGTGGGCACGCGCCCGGCGGATGCGTGCGGCTTCCTTACCAGCCCCGCGGCCTCCAGGTCGGCCAGGTCGTAGCGCACGGTGGCGGGGCTGACCCCGAGCCGCTCGGCAAGCCAGCGGGAAGGGACCGGCCTGTCGGTTTCGATGTAGGCGCGGGTGAGCAGGTACAGCAACCTGCGCTGACGTTCCGTCACACCAGCATTTTACCCTTCGCGTCCGGCCCGCGGCCGCCCGGGAGGGGCCGCCCCCGCAGCCGCGGCGGTCTTAATGGCGCATCCAGCGAACCTGCTCCAGCGCAGGTCTGCAACCTCTAGCGAGGCAGCTCCGCAAGCCGCCAGCGCCGCGCCCTTCCCCGGCCTTCGGGGACGATGAGCCCCGCACTCTCCATGCGCGCCAGGAGCCTGCGCGCGGCGGCGTCACCCAGGGCCAGGGCCCGGGAGAGCTCGGAGGTGGCGCGGGGTCCGCGACGCAGCGCCGCGGCCACAATCAGATAGTCGAGGGTGAAGCTGCCCTGGCGGTTCTGGGCCTCGGATACCCAGCGCACGAACCCGGCGTCAAAACCGGGGTTGTGAAGCACCAGCGTCACCGCCTGCGGCCAGGCGCGGTATTCGGGCGGCTCCTTGCCGTAACGCAGCGTCAGGCGGTACATCTTGTCCACCCCCTGGCCGGCGCGCTCCACGTAACCGAGCCGCCCCAGCGCCGCGGCCAGCGCCGGGTTGCGGCGCTGGGGCGGGTGGCGCAGGATGTTTTCCGGGGTGATGCCCGGGGCCAGGCCGCCGGGATTGGAAATTTCCAGGCGGTCGGAGTGATGGTGCACCTGAACGGCTTCGGGAGAGGTCCAGTCACGGTGCACGAAGGCGTTTAGCAGGGCCTCGCGGTATACCTCGACGTCGAAGTCCCAGACCTCCACCCGGAAGAGCCCCACCGTGAGGGGATGAAAGCGATTCCTGGCCTGAATGAGCTCGCGCAGGCGCTCCAGGGCGGCAGGTATGGGGCGCAGCAGATCTTCCCTGAGAACGTAGTCGACGTCGTCGTCCTCGTGGCGGTAATAGCTCACCTCGGCCTGGGGCAGGAGCCGGGCCAGCGAGCTGCTGCGGCCGGCAAGCAGCAGCCCGGTTACGGTAGGCACCCAGCGACCCTCCAGCTCGCTGATCATCCCCAAAGCCTGCAAGCGTTCCTTGGGGGGTGCGGCGGCCAGGGGGCTCCCGCGCTCGCGCAACCGGTCTTCCAAACGCGCCAGCTCCGCCGGGTCCAGGTCGTCGAGACCCGCACCGGGCAGGGGCCGGGCGGTGGGGTCGGGGGGAGCGGCGGCTTCGTCCGCGGCCGGCACTGCGGTCAGGCGCGAACCGTCCCAGTAGGGGGCGGGCCCGCTTCCGGCGGAAACCACGTAGGGGCTCTTGGGCACGTGCAGCGCCCACACCACCCCTTCGCCGGTCTCTATGCGCTCGACGTGGGGTAGCAGGCTTCCTCCGGTGAGCTCGAAGAGTGCGTGGGTTAGCTGCAGAGGCTCGAGCCCCGCGGCGTCCTCCACCCCGCGCGCCGGGGTAACGCCCAGCAGGATGGTGCCGCCGGCACGGTTGGCGAGCCCGGCTGCGTAACGGGCCAGCTCTTCGGGAGCCACGGACGAACCCAGCAGAACCAGCCGCTCTCCCGGTCCCGCCAGCAGAGCCTGATAAACCTCGGCCTCAGTCACGGGTTCACGATACCGCAGCCGCTTCGATTTGCAGAGTGTAGCAGAAATACTGGCAATAATGCGCACTTTTCGGTAACAAAGTGCACATTATATGTCGATTCCCAAGGAAAGCGACGATGGCTTATGTATATACATACACTTTTAGTTGACAATTTGCATCACCGGCCGCTAGACTCGGAACGACCGGCCGGCGCCGGACGGAAGGAACGCGCGATGAAGAAATACTGGACTCTATCCCTGCTACCGCTTACCGGCGTGGCGCTAGCGGCGGGCGCTCCCGACACCGGGGACACGGCCTGGATGCTGGTTTCCACAGCTCTCGTGCTGCTCATGACCCCCGCCCTGGCGTTTTTTTACGGAGGGCTGGTGCGGCAGAAAAACGTGCTCAACACCATGATGATGAGTTTCGGAGCCCTGGGGTTCGTAACCCTCGCCTGGGCGCTCGCGGGTTATTCGATCGCCTACGGCGGCGGGAATCCGCTGGTAGGCGATCTGTCGCTGGCCCTCATGCGTAACATTGATCTCTCCGGCAGCATGCCCGCGCTGCTCGACGTAGCCTTTCAGGGCACCTTCGCGGTGATAGCCGCGGCGCTGATTTCGGGCTCGCTGGTGGGGCGGATGCGCTTCCCGGCCTGGCTGCTCTTCATCACCCTCTGGACGCTTTGCGACTACGCGGTCCTCGCCCACTGGGTTTGGGGGCCGGAGGGATCGGCGCTGCTGAAAGACCTGGGCGCAATTGACTTCGCAGGCGGCACGGTCGTGCACGTCAACGCGGCGGTGGCAGGGCTGGTGGGGGTGCTGGTGCTGGGACCGCGCAAAGACTTCGGGCGGCTGGCGTTCCTCCCTCACAACATCCCTTTCGTACTGCTCGGAGCCGGGTTGTTGTGGTTCGGCTGGTTCGGGTTCAACGGCGGCAGCGCCTACGGGGCCAACGCCAGTGCCGGGCTGGCCTTCACCAATACCCTGCTGGCGCCGGCGGCGACGATGGCGGCATGGATGCTGCTCGAGCTGTGGCGCTACCGGCGCGCGACCGCCGTGGGCGCGGCCACGGCCGCCGTGGTGGGACTGGTTGCCGTCACCCCGGCGGCGGGCTCAGTGGGGCCCCTGGGAGCCATCTGGCTGGGCGCGATAGCGGCATTCCCGAGCTTTTTCTTCATCCTCGCGCGGCCGCGCCTGGGTCTGGACGATTCCCTCGACGTCTTCGGGGCCCACGGCCTTGGGGGCATCGCGGGGGCGCTGCTTACCGGCGTTTTCGCCTCCGAAGCCTGGGGCGGCGTCCCGGGACTCCTCGAAGGGCACGCGCAACAGGTTTGGATCCAGATCGTGGCCGTGACCGCCGCCGTATTGCTCAGCGCCACCATGTCATTCGTGCTGCTCAAGCTAGTGGGTCTGCTGGTGCCGCTGCGGGCCGCAGACCGCGAGGAGGCGGTGGGCCTGGATGCGGTGTTGCACGGCGAGGAGGCGTATCCCACCACCGAGGGGGCGATCCTGGTGCTCGACGGCGAGCGCAGGGGGGGTGCGGCATGAAGATGGTAATGGCGATCATCCGCCCGGAAAGGTTGAACGACGTGCTCGAGGCCCTTTTCAAGGCCGAGGTGCGCGGCCTGACGATAAGCCGCGTACAGGGGCACGGCGGCGGCACCGAGCGGGTGGAAACCTACCGGGGAACGACCGTAAAGATGGGGCTCTACGACAAGGTAAAGATCGAGATCGGGGTATCGGAGGACTTCGTAGAACCCACCATCCAAGCCATACTGGCGGCGGCGCGCACCGGCGACGTCGGCGACGGAAAAATATTCGTCCTGCCGGTTGAGCGGGTGGTGCGCATCCGTTCGGGCGAGGAGAACGAGGCGGCGGTCACGCCGCTACGCCAGGGCTGAGCGCCCATCCGCCGGGTCAGGAGGCGGGCACCGGGTAGGCAAAGACGGCCAGGGCGCGGTCCCCGACCCGCATACGCGCAACCGGGTCCATGGGCGCGAGGCTGCCCGCTTCCAGGTGCAGCTCTCGTTCCAGGGCTTGTTTGACCTCGTCCCGCAGCTGCGGCGACACCTCCCCCAGGGTAGCCCGCACCCGCAGGCGCTGCGATCCGAACTGACGTTTCAACAGACCGATTAAGGTAGACAGCACCTTTCCCTCGCGCACCGGCTTGGGGGATTGAAAACGTCCCTTCTCGAGCCCGATTAGCGCCCAGAGCCCCAGCGCCCGGCCGAAACGCCCGGCCAGCGCCGGAAGCATGCGGTTCTTGACCAGCTGGTCCAGGTCCTGGGTGAGCAGGTAGAACCTTCCTTCCCGGCCCAGGCGCTCCAGCTCGCGCAGGGTTTCGATCTCGTCCGCCCCGCGGGCTATCCACTCAGCGGCGCGCAGGGCGGCGGCCCCCAGACCGGCCGACCCCAGGGTGGTGTTGACCACGCGCACGCGGTCGGTAAGCTCGGCGGCGGCCTGGGTGGCGGTTTCGTGCATGGGGCACAGCAGCGGTGAAGCGTGCAGCGACAGCAAGCGATCGTAGTGTTCCAGCATGCGCCGGTACTGGGGCTCGAGCGGCACCGTGGGATCCAGCACCATCACGCCCCGGGAACGCGCGGCCTCCGGGGTCAGGCTGCTCCCCGGGTCGGTGACCACGCCGATAATTTCGTTTTTGACCATCCTGTCCTCCTCAATACAGCATGGGCCACGTCTTCCAAGCTAGCACGGGCACGAGCTGGGAACGGTTCAGTCTTCCAGGCGGAAGTCGAGCGGCCGCAGGTAGAACTCGCCGATGGCGGTGCTGCTCACCAGCGCTACCGCTGGCAGATGCCGTTTGTAGTGGGTGCGGTTGACCCGGCGCTTGACGAGCGCCACCTCGTCGGGGGTGTAGCCCAGCCCTACTATGTAGGAGTCGGGATACCCTTTGAGGTAATGCTCCAAAATAACGTCGGCGCGGCGGTAGCTCACGCCCAGATCGGCTTCGTCGGTCTGCCCCGGTTCCAGATCGGCGGTGGGCGCCTTGCGTACGATCTCTTCGGGCACCCCCAGATGTTCCGCCAGCCCCCAGACCTGCGTTTTGTAGAGGTCGCCCAGGGGGTTGACCGGGGGGCTATCGTCGGCGTGCCAGGTGAAATAGCCGAAGAGGCGCTCGGTCTTGTTGCCGGTACCCAGGGGCAGGGCGCGATACTGCTCGGATTTGTCGAAGATGACGATCATCCGCGCGCGCGCCATCACGTTTCCCTTGCGGCGGGGGGTGATCTGGGGCGTCTGCGCGGCGTAGCCCTCGACCATGGGGGTGATGTCCACGGTCTCCAGCGCGACGCCCAGACTCTCGCAAACCAGCAGGGCGTGCGCGCTCGACTCGGGCGCGGACTCCTCGTGGGGCAGGCTCAGGGCGTGTACTTTCTCCGGCCCCAGCGCCCGGGCAGCAAGCGCCAGCGTAACCGCCGAATCCACCCCGCCGCTGACGGCGACGACGGCTTTTTCGTATCCCCGCCCGCCCAGCTCCTCGCGGATGAAGCGGGTCAGGGCGGAGGCGACTAGCGGGTAATCAAGGTCGAGGGCTTCGTGTGCGGGAACCCCGCGGACTATTTTCACAGCTCCTCCACTATCTTGCGCATCTCCGGGAATATCAGGGGCATACCCGCCTTCAGATCGGCCAGCATGGGGTTGTCGTAGCGCACCGGGGGAATGCGGTCCAGGTCGACGTCGGCCAGCAAAGCAGCCTCCGCAAACACCGGCGCCCGCGCCAGCACCTCCCCTTCGGGCCCCGCCAGCAGGCTGCCACCGCTCATCAGCTTGCCAGCCTCGCTTCCCACCAGACTGGCCAGGGCCACATAGAGCCCGTGCTCGCCCGAAACCGCGCGCGCCAGCATCTCCCAGCGCTCCACGTTGGCGGGCGCCGCCCCGGCAAGACCGCGTGCAGGCGAGGCCGAGGGTACGTAGATGACGTCGGCCCCCTGCAGGGCCACGGTGGTGGCGGTAACGGTGTGCCAGAAATCCTCGCATATCAAAATGGCCGCCCGCCCGAAGCGGGTGTTGAAACTGGCCAGCTCGTGACCGCGTCCCAGGAAGCGCTCCTCGTCGAACACCCCGTAGGTGGGCAGGAATATCTTGCGGTGCAGGTGGACCAGCCCCCGCCCGCCCAGTTCCAGATAGGCCGCGGAGTTGTAGTAGTCCCCGCCGTCGCGCTCGTAAAAACCAATGACCAGGTCCAGGGGATCGCGGTAGTGTTCGGCGTGCCAGGCGCTGAGGCGGCCTACCAGCTCCGCGGCGGTCAGCGCCAGCTCGCGCACGCCCCCTTGCAGGAAGTACCCGGTGGGATAGGCTTCGGGAACCACCGCGACGTCGATGTGCTCGTCCTTGAGATCCAGCAGCGTGCGCTCGAGATGCTCGAGGTTGTGGCGGATCTGGCCCTTTGCTGGTTTCAGTTGCAGGAGCGCGTGGCGGACCATACCCCTACAGGATACCGCGCGCTACAATGAAAACCACACCCCCATACGGGGCAAAGGAGGAGGTCGCCATGGCAACGGTACGCCAGATTTTGGAGAAGAAGGGACGTGAAGTCTATACCATATCGCCCGACATCACCGTGTTCGAAGCTCTGGAAAAGATGGCCGCGTACAACGTGGGCGCGTTGCCGGTCGTGGACGCCGGGGGCAACATCGTCGGCATCTTCTCCGAACGCGACTACGCCCGCAAGGTGATCCTGCAGGGGAAGGCGTCCCGCGACATTCCCGTGAGCGAAATCATGAGCACCAACATCCTCTACGTAACCCCCGAGACAACCGACTGGCAGTGCATGGCGCTGATGACCGACAAACGGGTACGCCACCTGCCGGTGCTGGAAGGCGACGAGCTCGCGGGCTTCATCTCTATCGGCGACGTGGTCAAGTCGATCATGGACGAGCAGCAGTTCCAGATCGAGCAGCTGGAACAGTACATCCAGCGCGGAATGAGCTAGCCACGCTTCGCCAGCCAGGAGCTTATCAAGTCCGCGCCCTCGCGCGCATGGCTGTCGAGCAGGAAGTCGTGCCCGCCGCGTACGGTCACGAGCTCTTTATCCGCAGACGCCAGGCCGTCGTGATACCGCCGCGCCGCCGCAGGGGCGATGACCCTGTCGGCGTCGGCGCGCACCACCAGAGCCGGAACCCGCACCGCCTCCAGCCATGCGGGGGTCTGCCGGATCAGCGCCAGCAGCTCCGCCAGCGATCTGCTGGGGAAGTAGGGGTAGTTGGGGTTCGCGGCCCGGAGGCCGGGGTCTGCTATCGAATCGGTGCCGGGCAGACGCGGCAGCAGCGGAGCCAGGTAGGGGGCCAGCGGCGCCAGCGGGTTCTTCAAACCGAGCGCCGGTACGGCCGCCACCAGCGCCCGCGGCGGCTTGCGGGCTGCCAGACCGGCGGCCAGTAATGCCCCCATGGAGAGCCCCACCAGCAGATAGTCGCTCAACCCCCCGGTCGCGGAATCCACGTCGCGCACCCAGTCTGCAGCGCGCACCCCGGCCAGATCCTCAGGGCGGGTGCCGTGCCCCGAGAGCGTGACCGGGTGCACGTCGAATCCGGCGGCGGCAAGCGCTTCGGGCAGGGGCCCCCACACCAGCCGGGGATGGGAGGTAAACCCGTGAATCAAGAGTACAGGCTTCACCCTCGTATTATCCCCCAGCACCCCGCCGCTGGCCGCCAGAACGGCGCTTTCGGGACCGCGGCTGAAGATTCGTGTAAAAGTAGTGTTAATCTAATGGTGAGTGATTTTTGCCGTGCGTTTGCGGAGGACGTGTGTTAAAAGGTAATCTTTCGGAGTTTCCGCTCGGTACCCTGATCCAGACCCTCGCTGCAGCAGGGCGCAGTGGTGTGCTCGTAATCAGGCCGCCCTGGTTCGAGGGTCGGGTGGCGCTCAAGTCCGGCGGGCTGCATGCGGCCCGGGCGGGCGCCCGGCGGGGGTGGGCGGCGCTGGAGCTGCTCGCCGGACTCCCGCGCGCTCCTTTCGTGTTCGACGACGCCCTGCCACTGCCGCCGGAGTCCAACCTTGCCCTGCCGCTCGAGGCGGCTCTGGCGCGCATGCTCTCCGTGGGTGACCGCTGGGCGGCGCTCAAGCATCTGCCCGGAGACTGGCAGGTTGGTCTGGCCCTCTCGCGGCGCAGCGGGGAAATGCGGCTTACCCCGATAATGCTGCAGATCCTGGGTTTGCTCGAAGGACGCTCGATCGCCAGCATTCTGGAAGAATCCGAAGCTCCGCCCATCGAGGTGGCGGAGGCGCTCGACCAGCTTCTGGCGGAGGGCGTGGTGGAGATGCGCACCCCCAGCGAGATGCAACCCGAAATACTGGTCGCGCTCAGCTTTTACGGGAAGAACCAGGGGGTGGCTTTCGTAGACGAAGCGCTGTATTCCGAATGGTCCAAGCTGCTGCCGGGCACGTTCGGGGTTCGGGTTAAATCGCCCCGGGGCCAGGAAGCATCGTTTGAGGTCCGCCCCCGGGCAGACATTCCCGGGCGCATCATGCTGCACGACAAGGACCTGCGCAAATTACGGGCGGGGCGCGGCGTTAAACTGAGCGTGTACCCCGAGCTAGGTACAAGCGGCTGAGGGGAGTGGGACGATGAACGTAATTGAGTGGATTAACGGTTGGGTGTGGGGCTTCGAGATGATGCTGGTCTTCCTGGCGGTGGGGCTGTACCTGTCCATCGTTACCGGGTTTATCCAGTTCACCCGCTTGGGCATAATTTTCCGGGAAACGCTGGGGGCCATCCGTGAACGCGCCCTGGGCAGCGGCGGTGAGATATCGCCCTTCCAGGCCACCATGATCGCCCTGGGGGCCACCCTGGGGTCGGGCAACATCGTAGGCGTCACCACGGCGATTCTCATCGGCGGGCCCGGCGCCATCTTCTGGATGTGGATGGCCGCCCTGGTGGGCATGGCCACCAAGTTCGCCGAGGCCACCCTGGCCGTCCACTACCGCCAGCAGTTCGCCGACGGCAGCGTGTCCGGCGGCCCCATGTACTACATCGCCCGCGGGCTGGGCCTCCCCTGGCTGGGCGGGCTGTTCGCCGCCTTCGCGGCGGTGGCCGCCTTTGGCATCGGCAACGTGGTCCAGGTGAGCGCGCTCTCGGGAGCGCTGAACAGTAACATCGGCATACCGCCGGCGTGGACCGGCCTCTTCGCAGGTGCGGTGGTGGCCTATGTGCTGGGCGGGGGGGTAAAGCGCATCGCCAGCTTCGCCCAGGCGCTGGTTCCCCTCATGATCGGCCTGTATCTAATAGTAGCTACGCTCGCCATATTGATGAACATCGCCCACCTGCCCGCGGCCTTCCTCTCCATATTCCAGGGCGCCTTCAACCTCCAGGCGGGGTTCGGCGGCGCCGTGGGCGTGACCATGGTTGAAATGATCAAGGCCGGCGTCGGGCGCGGGGTGTTTTCCAACGAGGCCGGCCTGGGATCGGCCCCCATCGCCCACGCCCAGGCGCAGGTAGACCACCCGGTGCGCCAGGGTTTCTGGGGCGCGGTCGAGGTCTTCCTGGACACCATCGTCATCAACACCTTCACCGCGCTGGTGGTGCTTTCGGCGGGAAACTGGATGGGGGGCAGCGAGTCGTTCGATGTGCTAATGGGCAGCTTCGGGGCCATCGGCCCGCTGCGGGCGCTCATGCCCATAGTGCTCAGCCTCTTCGTCTTCACGACCCTCATCTCCTGGGCCTTCTACGGCGAGGAGGCCGCAGCCTTCCTCTTCGGCGAAGGCATCCGCTGGCCCTACCGGCTGTCCTTCTCGGTGCTGGCCTTCGTGGGCGGATTGGGCAGCTTCGGCGCGCTGGTCATGGTTTCCGACACCATGAACGGCCTCATGGCGGTACCCAACCTAATCGCCTTGGTGCTGCTCAGCGGCGTCGTGGCCAGACTGACCCGGGGGTTCTTCGCGGGCGACCCCTGGTCGCCGCCGGAATAAGCGGTCCCACACGCCCCCAAAACGCGGCCTGCATCCAGGCCGCGTTTTGTATGCTGTACGCGTGAAGCGGATAGTAGTGGGGGTCAGCGGCGCTTCGGGAATGCCCTATGCGCGGCATCTGCTCGGCGCCCTCGAGGCGCGGGAAGACGTGGAAACGCACCTGATCATCAGCGCCGGCGCCCGCCGGGTGCTGGAGCGTGAAAGAGTTTCCGCGGAAGAACTGCAGGCTCGCGCCGCCGTCGTATACGATCCAGACGATATGGGGGCCGCACCGGCCTCGGGAAGCTTTCTCACCGACGGCATGGTGATCGTGCCCGCCAGCGCCGCCTCGGCCGGGAAGCTGGCTGCGGGCATAGCCGACAACCTGCTTTTGAGAGCTGCGTTCGTGCACCTCAAAGAGCGCCGCCCGCTGGTCGTGGTCCTGCGGGAAACCCCGCTGCCAGCCGCAACGCTGGAGGCCCTGCTCAAGCTTGCGCACGCGGGGGCGGTCGTGATGCCAGCGAGCCCCGCCTTCTACCATGCCCCCCGCACTCTGGACGACCTGCTGGCGTTCCTGACCCAGCGCATCCTCGACCACCTGGGGCTCGACGCCGGCGGTCCCCGCTGGGAGGGCTAGGATGTATGGCGCGACGATTTCGGTACTGGTCCCCGCAGCCGGCAGCGGCAAACGCCTGGGGCGCGGACCGAAGGCTTTCGTCCGCGTAGGCGGCCGTACCCTGCTAGAGCGGGCTCTCACTGCGTTCTCCTGGGCCGATGAAGTGCTGGTAGCCCTGCCCGCGGGCAGCAGCCCTCCCGCCGCTGCGGCAAACGTGCGCTTCATGGAGGGCGGTCGCGAGCGCCAGGACAGCGTGGCCGGGCTCCTGGAAGAAGCCCGCGGCGATGTCGTGCTGGTGCACGATGCCGCGCGGCCCTTCGTGGTGCCTGCGGTGATCGAGCGGCTCCTGGAGGCGGTCGCCGGCGGCGGGGCGGCTGTTCCGGTAATTCCGCTGCCCGACACCCTCATTGAACCCGAAGAGGGGCGCTATGGCCCCGCGCTCGACCGCAGCCGCTACGCACTGGTGCAAACGCCGCAGGCGTTTTTCCGCGAGGTGCTGGCCGAAGCGCACCAGCTGGCGCGCTCGCAAGGAAACACCGCTACCGACGACGCTCAGCTGGTGCGCGCCCTGGGATACCCCGTTGAACTCGTGGCCGGCGACCGGCGCATGTTTAAGATCACCTTTCCCGAAGACCTGGCCCTGGCCGAAGCGGTGGCCCTTACCTGGTCATCTGAACAGTAAGGCTACCGATTACCGCTTACACTGAGGGCAGGATGAAAAAACCAAGGCTAAACCCCATCACCGGCGAGTGGGAAGTGGTTCCCGACGACTGGGTGCTTACCTACGTTCCCCAGGAGGGCACTTATCGTTTTGCTCCGGCGGATGCAAGGCTGGTTTTCGATCCGATCAGCGGCGGTTTCGCCCCGCGCGAGGCTGACGCCCGCCCTGTTTACAACGTCCTGGAGAGCCGCTTCGAACTGGGCACCAGGGCTTACGTGGACACCTACAACCCCGTTACCGGCGGGTGGGAGATGAAACCCGAGGATTGAAGCCTGCCGGGTGCTGCTACGGCGCGAAAGCACGTCGCTGACGGTTCGCGGTCTGCCCGGTTGGGTAGTACGAAGAAAAGTAGGAGGCGGGCCTGCGACGGTTGCCGGAGCGTGGTACGTGGTGTGCGACCAGTAACAGAACAAGTCCGGTGGCCTGCGGAAGAAAATCTGTTCGTAGTTCGTGGCACGAAGTGCGTGGTGCACGGTAACGTGACAAGCCCGCGGCCGGTAGTTTGTAGCAAGTAGTAGGTAGCTTGTGGCGGGCGCCTTAAAGGAGCCTCAATCTCGGTTGTATGTACGGCATGGACCCCGGGTCTCACCCGCTTTGCGGGTTCGCCCAGGGATACGTCTTCGGACTGGAGAAAATAGAAGCATTTCGTGTCCCCGGCCAAGCGGCCCTTGTGGCCGCTTGGCCGGGGCCCATGCCGCGCCCAGACTCCACGGTTAAGTTTACGTCCCCGGCGCCCGCCCTCTATCAACCCTGTTACTTTTGTCGGCGGCAACCAAATCTCGGCTTTCTGTACAGCATGGACCCTGAATCAAGTTCAGGGCAGGCTCCCGGGTCTCACCCGCTTCGCGGGTCCGCCCGGGGATACGGATAAAGCAGCTTGTGGTGGGTGACTTGTAGCTTGTGGTGGGCCCGTTAAAGGCGTCTCCATCTCGGCGTTGTGTACAGCATGGACCCCGGATCCCGGCGGCAGGGTGCCGCCTCGTCCGGGGAAACGAAAACCAAACGGCAAAACCCCCCTCCGGCCTGCGGCCACCTCCCCCGAGGGGGAGGCTTGCAGCTTGCCGGAACCGGGCGGCTTGGCACATCTTTTTTTCTCCCTCCCCTGGGGGGGTTGGGGGTGATACCGTCTTCCCCCGTCAACCCCTCAGGCCACCAGGGCCTCCCGCCCCTGCTCCTTGTAGTA
>JAMOUW010000080.1 GCA_027067955.1 Thermaceae bacterium | reverse complement strand
GGCCTCCACCACGACCGACACGCCGCCGCTGGCGGCGGCGATCGCCGTCAGCAGCTCGTGGGGGGGGCGCTGGCGCCCCAGCCGCTCCCGCATGGCGCGGTAGGTCGCGAGCTCAACGTCGCTGCCGATGACGGTGTCGCGGTCGTCGCCGAACGGCGGCTGGGGCACCGCCCACGGGCCGTCCACGACCGCGTGCGCCTGCCACGCGAGCGCGCGAGCCTCGTACAGCCCCGGCAGGGCGGACGCGCCGGCCGCCACCGGCAGCATCAGACGACCGTAGCTTACGTTGTCACCATAAAAATTCCTAAATGCCTGAGGGTCTATGTGTTTTGTTCCGTTTCTGTTGTTCACAATCGCACGCTAGACCATAGCGGAGTCATGTATGGGTATGTCGCGTCCGTTCCACCAGGATAACGGGGGTAAAGAAGCAAACCACTACCCGTCCTCAAGCATCAGCACCAGCATCTCTTTTTGCGTTGCGCATGCGCTTTGCCGCTTCTTTTTTGGCCCTGTTCGACAGCTGCTTCGCCTGCTCAGAGCCCAGCTCTTGCGCCAGCCTTTGCGCGTACATCAACCTGTGGGTCGACGCCTCAAACGCCGCAATCGCCGCGAGGTCGCCGAAGCGGCCCATCGCTTTGGCAAGGGCGCGCTGGGCCTGCTCCTCAAGACGCTGTTGCCAATCAATAGACGATCCGGCGCGGGCGGCGAGGGCCTCCTCGATAAGGGTCGCCCCCATGCGGCTGATGCTGACGCCTTGTTGCCTGGCCAATTCCTCCACCGCGTGAGCCACGGCGGGGGTGACGCGGATGCCGAGGGTGCGTAGTTTTATAGCCATGGTTATATTTTATTGTAAATCCCGTTACGTCAGTCATTTGTTGCAAATAGAGGGTTCCAAGGGGGATTATTCCCCCTTGGCAAGCGGCACGTGTAACGTGCTTAGCTTGCCTTCTTTTTTGTTTTTCGTTTTATCCGCTACAAGCCCGTCGCCAAACCCTCGCAACGAGCGCCGGCTCATGGTCGACTGCTATCATTTAACGCAGAGTGGACCGCATTGCGAGCAAGCGCACATCTAACGGCAAGCCTGTGTTTCTAGACTTCTTCGCCGGGGCCGGGTTAGCCACTGAGGGGCTGCGGTCATATTTCCACCCGGTTTGGGCCAACGACATTAGCCCAAAGAAGGCGGCTGTCTTTCTAGCCAACCACGCCAAAAAGACGTTTCGGCTGTCTCCGATTGAAGAAGTGCGCGGCTGGGAGGTCCCAACCGCCGAGCTTTCATGGGCCAGCTTTCCGTGCCAAGACCTGTCTCTCGCCGGAAACATGGGCGGCATTGAAAGCGCGCGCAGCGGCCTTGTTTGGCAATGGCTCCGCGTTATGGACGAAATGCCTTCTCGGCCGCCTCTGGTGGTCGCCGAAAACGTTCCTGGGCTGGTCTCCGCCTCCGGTGGCGAGCACTACAGGAGGCTTCACAGCGCGCTCGTAGAGCGCGGGTATCAGGTGGGCGCGGTCCTTATCGACGCCTCGCACTGGGTTCCGCAGTCTAGAAAGCGCGTCTTCGTCATAGGGGTTGATCGAAAAGTAAACGCCTCGGACTTCATGGCCGGCGAACCAGGGTGGCAGCACCCGGCGCCCATCCAAAAAGTGGCGCGCTCTTTAAACGACTGGGTGTGGTGGCGGCTCCCCCGCCCCCCTCAGCGCCGGCTCAGCCTCGAAGACATCGTTGACTTCGAGGCTCCGGCTGATAGTTATGAAAAACGCAACCGCATCCTGAGCCTAATCCCCCCGGCCCACCTAGACCGCCTTCATGAAGAGCTCCGGCGCGGTCGTCGCGTGTTCCCAGGCTATAGGCGCCGTAGGCGCGGCCGTCAAGTGCTCGAACTCCGCTTCGACGGCCTCGCCGGAGCGCTAAGAACCCCCTCCGGCGGAAGCAGTCGGCAAATCCTCGTATTGGAGCGCAACGGCGAACTTCACACCCGCCTCCTAACGGTGCGCGAGGCGGCGGCGCTGATGGGTCTCCGGAGCAGCTATAAAATCCCCGGCTCCTACAACGACGGCTACTGGGCCATGGGCGATGCGGTTGTCGTCCCCGTAGTCAGATATTTAGGCAAGCACTTGTTGGCGGGCCTCGCAGAACGCGCCGCCTCAGCACAGGAGAACGAATGGAAGACATTAAAGTACGCCTAGAGAAGTTTGCGGCCGAGCACAGAATGCTCAGCAAGGGCGGCCTGTCTGTGGCGCTCGTGGTCACCCGCCACGCGAAGGCCCGCGGTCTGCCCCTGGACCCAAACAGTCTCCTTACCAGCGGCGGCGGCCAGGTGCGAGGGCTCGGTAAATCTAGAGTCCAGGCCATTCTAAAAGACCATGGGGTTACGCGGGTTTTAGCCGAAGAGGGCGGCCGAACCAGTCGCGGCAGCGTCGGAAAAATGGAGGTCTACGTCCGCTTTTTGAACGCGCTGGCCGAAGAGGGGATCGCCGACCTCGACCTTATTGAGTCTTGGTGGGTTGAGAAGGTGCGCGACTTCTTCGCCGGCGAGCCTTTTCAGCTCCGCTACGACCCTTCAAAGTCTCTACGCCACATCATCGGCGACCTACTGAATCAAGCGAAAAAACGACAGGAATCGGGTCCGGGGGCTACATTCGCAGGAACGATGCTGCAGCACCTTGTGGGCGCCAAGCTGGAGCTCGTCCTCGGCGAAGAGGGCTCCGTGGAGCACCACAGCGCCTCCGCCGCCGACGGCGTCACCGATCGCCCGGGCGACTTCGTCATTGAAGACGTCGCCGTTCACGTCACAACTGCTCCGGGCGAGGCGCTGATTCGAAAATGCAAGAGCAACCTTGACCAAGGACTGCGGCCGCTGATTATCACCCTCAACGAAGCGGTGGCTCGCGGCCTGGCCGAACAAGAGGGCGTCTCAGACCGCATAGACATATTTGAAGCCGAGCAGTTTCTTGCGGGAAACCTTTATGAGCTCGGACGCTTCGCAGCGGCGGGGCGCAGGACCACAGCCAAGGACCTGGTTGCCAAGTACAACGCCATTGTTACAAAACACGAAACAGACCCTTCGCTTCTCATCGAAGAAAGGGCATGAGCGACACCTTCTCTCCCGACAAGCGCAGCTGGATAATGCGCCAGGTCAAAAGCAAAAACACCTCCCCGGAGCTTAGGGTGCGATCTCTGCTCCACGGAATGGGCTATCGCTTTCGCCTACACCGGCGGGACCTTCCCGGGGCCCCCGACATTGTCTTTCCCGGCCGCAAAAAGGCGATCTTCGTACACGGATGCTTTTGGCACGGCCATTCTTGCCCGCGAGGGTCGCGGCTTCCCAAAAGCAACGCCGAGTATTGGAAGAAGAAAATAGCCAGAAATAAGGAGCGGGATCAGCGCCACATTGAAGACCTGTTTGACCTAGGCTGGGAGACGCTTGTGGTCTGGGAGTGCGAGGTTAAGGACACAGACTCCCTAAGAGAACGCCTAAAGCGCTTCCTAGGCCCTCCCCGAGCGCAATAATCCTTCGGAAGCCTTAAATTCGCGGTTACGAGCATTAACGGGAATAAAGCTCGTTCAAATTTGGGTTTCGGTGTATTAAGTTGCAGCTCAACGTGAAATTTCTGCATAAGATACACCTAGCCAAAAGGAAAGAAGCCTTGCATAAACCCCACAAATTCCCACACTTTGGTTTTTGAGCCCAAACCCGTCGCGCTTTTGAAAAGCCCTGCGCAGGAAATCCACCCGCTCACCTAGCGGCTTTACCTATAAAATTTTTATAGTTTAAGCCTTACTGCCTTGATGCTTTACTGCCTTACTGACTTACTGCATTTTTATATTACATATATACAATGCCCATAAAAACAGCATTGCGTCAATAATATTATTGAGCCGCAAGCAAAAACGCGCTTGCGGCTCCAAACAGCCATCAAGAATCACCTGGCAGCATCAATGGCTAGCTTTTTCCTGCTGGCCACGCGTTTTTTACTCTTGCGCTCCACACCAATCCGGTCGAGGTAGCGCGTAATCGCTTCGACTGCATACTCCTCGCCCTCGGGCGTCAGCATGTACTTGATGCGCTTGCGCTTTCCGACGGGCTCTTCCTTCACGCGCACATACCCGCTTTCTTGAAGCTCCTTGAGTATGCGGTGGGCAGCCGAGTAGCTAACGCCAGGGGCTTCGCGGCCGAGCCTGTAAGCCCACACACCGCAATCCTTGGTGCGCGCTTTTGTCTTGTGCTTTAACAGCGCGCCCAAAACCGCAGCTTCGGCATATGTCGTGCTGCTAGTTCTGTTAATCATCTTTTTTGCCTACCTCCCTTTCGCAGTTCATCACTGTTTGCTACTTACGTACACTCTTGCTACCCATACACGTTGTGATATATCACAGTTCACCCTGTATAGTACAATACAATATATATGTTCGTTTTATCAACCCCTACCTTCTCGTTTATCGATGTTTAGCTTACCTATCAACATCCGTATATCCCTATTTCGTTGACCTCAGTCTCCTCATGTGATATACTTCCACTCAGAGGGTGGCCACCCTCTGGAGGTGGTTTTTTGGTGGAAAATCACGAATTCGAACAGCAACACGGTCGCAGCTATCAAACAGACCCCAGTCCAGCTCTTATTTATGTTCAGGTCGTTATCACACTCCAGCTAGCCGATGTCCTACGGCTGCTGCGACGAAGACGGTTGGGGAGCTACTTCTCTCGGTTCGCCTGGTTACCCCTACTAGCCTTTTTCTTCGTTGCAAAACGCGGCCTCTCTGGTCTCGATAAGACGCCCTTTCCTTACGATTTCCTCGCCTTTGGCTTTCTGGGGTTAACTTTGACACTAACTTCAGCAGTCATTTTTGTAGGCCTTCTCCTTACTCTCGCCGAGCTGGCGGCGAGCTCTCCCCCAGGGCGCCGCCTTGCCTTGTGGTTGCTACGCACACACCGTAGACACCGACACCTGCACCGCCCCATGTTGCGCGACCTGGAAGAGTACAGGGCCCGAGGAAGACGGGACGACTGCGGCGAGGGGCAATAGGTCGGGCGGGCGGCCCCGCCCGACTTTGCGCTCTGTGCGTTAAGTGCGTTAGTATGCGCCCATGGGCCTTTACTACACCCCCGAGGAAATCGCCCGGGTGATGCGCGTCAGCCGCGAGTCGGTGCGGCGCAAGCTGCGCCAGGGTGAAATCGAGGGGGTTCGCTTTGGTCGCAAGTGGCGCGTTCCTCGCAAGGAGGCGCTGCGGCTGCTGGGCGAGGAGGCGCTCGAGGCGCTCGACCGCGAGATTGACAGGGAGAGCGCCAAATGAAGGTCGCCCTG
>JAMOUW010000079.1 GCA_027067955.1 Thermaceae bacterium | reverse complement strand
GAAGAGGGTGAGACCCGGGAGCCTGCCCTGAACTTGATTCAGGGTCCATGCTGTACAGAAATCCGAAATTGCGTTGTCGTTGACATACCCGCCACAAGCTACAAGCCACCCACCACAAGCCGCTTTTGTTCGTATCCCCGGACGAGGCGGCATCGTGCCACCGGGATCCGGGGTCCATACCGGGCGAGAAGCCGAAATTCGGTTACTGTTGGCTGGCCACCGCTTGTTTACTGGAAGGTTATCACGCCCCCGATCGCGGGTAGGTGACCAGGTCTGAACTCCGGATATTGCTAAGGTAGCGAGGTTTACGCTGCTAAAGAAATATCGCCACCGGCTCTTCCCTGTAACATCCCCGTGCATGCGCAAGCCCGCCCATACGACAAATTACCGGCCTGCCTCTTCGCAGCTCGCGCTCTCTGGCCTACAATGTAACCGTGCTCCAGATCCGCCCCGCCACCGCATCCGACGCCGGTGTAATAGCCAAGTTCCGGGTTCTGCTCTTCAGGGAAATGGGCCGCCTGGAAGGTGACGAACTCGAGTTCGCCCAGGCGTCGGAAAACTATTTCGATTGGGCGCTCTCGACGGAACGCGAGGTTGCCTGGCTCGCTGAAGACATGGGCGAGATCGTGGCAGTGCTGTCCATGATGCGGGAGCCCATGCCGCCAAAACCAGGACGCACGCGCCTCGTCGAGGCTTACATACACAACGTCTACGTGCTGCCTAGCCACCGAATGCGCGGGCTGGCCAAACGGCTCACCGACGCCGCGCTCAAATACGCCCGGGAAGAGGGCATCCGCCGGATACGGCTGTACACGTCCGAAGAAGCGCGCTGGCTGTACGAAAACCTGGGCTTCACCCCGCATGGGCGCTATCTTGAAATGAAGCTGTAGAATGCTGAAACGCCTGTGCCATGCCCGGCTACCCCTCGAATATTCCACTGGCAGTCGGCTGCGCGCAATGGAATTGCGGAGATTTCTGATATCACTTCAGGAAGTCCTTACGGCAATACGCACCGTACCGCCCGTGACCCTATTCGTGCTTGACGGCGCGGACTGGCATCGCTTCACCCGCCCGCCCCTACGGCCTCCCCTTTCAACAGAACAACCCGCCCGGGGAATTACGTGTCTTCGCCCCCCTGCGCTATCCCGACCGCCTGCTCGAACACCTGGCGCACGCTTTCGCGAAAGCTGCCCGCGGCAAAACCCGCCCGCCCGGTCCCATCACCGCCTTCCTCGACCTCAACATCGCCCGCCAATACACCCACGCGGTCGCTGCCGCCTGGGGGTTGCGGGTCCGGACGCGCTGGGTAAACGAGCTCCTGGCCGGCTTCCTCTACATGCTTGCGCTGCATCGAACCAACACCGAGCTCTACCTCCAGGCACGCGCCTGGGCCGATCTGTCTGGAACGCCAGCACCAAAACGCTCCAGCCCTGGCAGCTTGAAACGTCATCCGCACAGAGCCCGGGCGAAGGGCTGATATTCCAGGGAGTGTTCGACCTCGCGAGTGCGCGCATGATAGAAGCGGGCGGTGACGGCTTCATCCGCCGGCTGCTGGAAAACGCCCCCTTTTCACCCCGCAACCGGCTCAAGGAACTCATCCTTGCCGAGTCCGGACTCGAAGAGCTCTTTCACGCCTTCGGGGAAGGGTTAACCTGAGTGGCATGAAGCGCGTTTTCGTTACCCGCAAACTGCCCGGTAAGGCATTGAAACGGCTGCAAGACGATGGCCTCCAGGTCGATGTCTGGCCCGATTTCCTGGCCCCGCCGCGCAAAAAACTGCTCGAACGAGCAAGAGGTGCATCCGCCCTGATAACCATGCTCGAAGATAATGTGGATGCCGAATTGATGGACGCTGCCGGTCCGCAATTGAAAATTATCGCCCAGTACGCCGTGGGGCTGGACAACATAGACCTATCAGCCGCCAAGGAGCGCGGCATCGTGGTTACCCACACCCCCGGGGTGCTCACCGACGCCACCGCCGACCTGGCCTTTGCGCTGCTCGCCGCCGCCGCCCGCCGGGTGGTAGAGGGGCACGACTACGTGCGCCGTGGTGAATGGCAAACCTGGCACCCCGAGCTGCTACTGGGTCCGGAGCTGCATGGGGCAACCGTAGGCGTGATAGGCTTCGGACGCATCGGACAGGCATTCGCCCGCCGCGCCCGCGGCTTCGACATGAAGGTGCTGTACAGCAGCCGCCGCCCCAAACCCGAGGCGGAAACCGGGCTAAGTGCCGAACACACGAATTTGGACGAGCTGCTCGAGCGCTCCGACTTCGTCAGTCTTCACACCCCCCTGACCCCGGAAACATTGCGTTTGATGAACGCCGAACGGCTGGCGCGGATGAAAGAAGGCGCAATCCTGATCAATACCGCGCGCGGCAAGGTGGTAGACACCGGCGCCCTCCTGACCGCACTCGAAAGCGGCCACCTCTTCGCCGCGGGCCTCGACGTAACCGACCCCGAACCCCTGCCGCACGACCATCCGCTCGCAACCCATCCCCGCGTCGTGCTTACGCCCCATATTGGTTCAGCAGGGCGTTCCACCAGAGAACGGATGGCTGCAATGGTTACAGGCGATGTGCTTGCAGTCCTGAAAGGAGGCTTGCCACTACACCCGGCGCCCGCTTCCTGACATAATGCGTGCACGCTGGAACCGCTTACGGTAAACTGTATGCAGGTGCATATTGCAAAACCCGCACGCACCTTTTGAATGGAGTGGTTATGGTGCTTTGGTACATCCTACTAGGTGTTCTAATCGGGTGGATAGTGGAGTGGCTGATCGACGTGATCTACTGGCGTGGCCGCATACAGCAACTGCATCTACAGTTGGGCGACTGCGAACGCTCCCTTAACGAGGAGCGCGAGCGAGCCAAGATGCTACAAGCGAAACTGCGCACCCTGGAGGACGAGCAAAAAAATCTACGATCGCGTATCAACCAGCTTGAATCCGAGCTGGATCGCATGCGCAACGAACGCGACGCCGCGCTGCAGCAGCTGCGGGCAGCAAAAAGCGGCGCCCCGGCCGGCGCCTCCGCAGCCACCCCGCAACGCGAAGGTGAGGCGACCGTGGATGACCTGCAAAAAATTGAGGGCATCGGTCCCAAGATCGAAAAACTCCTCCATAACGCTGGTATTCGCACCTTCAAGACGCTGGCGGCTACCTCTGCGGAGCGTTTGAAAGGAATTCTGAATGCGGCGGGGAAACGCTTCCGCCTCGCGGACCCGACTACCTGGCCTCGCCAGGCAAAAATGGCCGCCGAGGAACGGTGGGATGAGCTCAAAGATTACCAGGACGCCCTGCAGGGCGGACGGGAAGGTTAGCCGGCATGCAATCCTCCCGCCTATTCCCCATAGGCTATGACATCTTCAAGGCCCTGGTTACTCTGGTATTGATATTGCTCCTGTGGTGGCTCTGGCCAAAAGCACCTGCTCCGGGCCTGAGCGCCGAAGTCGACCCCAGCGGTATTGTCACCTTCGGTGGCGAAGCCCCAAAGGGCAAGAATGTAAGGCTTACGATAACTAGCAGCTCAGGAGAGACCCTGGATCGCAACGTAACGGCCGATGACGGCGGGCGCTGGCTCACCGCTGTGGAGCTCGAGCCAGGCGACTATACAGCCAGGGCGGCGATCGGCTCATCCGCATCCGAACCGCTTGGCTTCACCGTACCCGCGCCAAAACCGGAGCAGTCTGCAGCACCCGAGCTGGACCCCGTACCCTCTCCGGCCAGATCCCCCCTGAATCTAAGCGGCAGCGCCCAAGTGGGAAGGGAACTGGTGATCTTCCTGGACGAAAAGCCGCTGCCTTTGGACTCACCCATCAAAGTAGGTGAAGACGGCAAATGGAGCGTTCACATAGACATCCCTCCCGGAAGACATACTGTTCGCGTCGCCTATGCCGACGATCCCGAGAAAACTAGCGAGCCCCTGACTCTCGAGCTGCAAGAAGACCGGTCGGAAACTACCGTTACGGAACGTTCCACCGGGACCGCATCACCCCCCACAGGGAAATCTTCTACGGAAGAAAGCGCCGCGGGACACGCGTATATAGTGCAGGAGGATGACTGGCTGAGCAAACTTGCCGAAACTTATCTCGGCGACCCTGCGCGCTACCCCGAGATTAGAAACGCCACAAATGCCAAGGCTGCTCAAGATGATAGCTTTTCTATTATTGAGGATGACAATTTGATCTATCCGGGCGAAAAAATCTGGATTCCTTCACCTTAAATAGCAGCATTGTCGAAATCTGCCCGGTACCGACAGCAAGCGTCTCCATTGCTAAGCGAGCTCTCGCGTCGAAGCGGAACGCCCATAAGCTCGCCGAAGAACTCCATTTCCACCTGGCAAAGAGTGCGGTAGTCCTTTGCCAGGGCCAGCTTCGGGCAATGGCGCTGTTCCAGCACAATGGTATTACCTTCTATTCGCGCCTGCGCCCGATACCCCTGTTCGCTTAGCCAGTCGGCAAGACGCACCGCCCGCTCGGTCAGGTCGAGGCTCTGTAAACTTGCCTTCCACGCGTCCAGCTCCTTACGGTATCTCGCCCTCAACACCCTTACTCCCGCTCCGGGACCGTACAGTTCTTCGATTTGCTGGATCATTTCGCGACACATTCGGGCATAGGCGGTGGTTTCATCGATCGCCTCAAAAACACGCACGGGGCGGCCGCGGCCGCCCCTCCGCCGGGATACCGCATGTACCAACCCCTCTTGTTCCAGGTCTACAAGGTGCCGGTATATCGCGACTTTGGACAATCCCAGGATCTCGGCCAGCTCTGCTACCGTTGACCTATTACCGCGCAAGTGCTCGATGATCTTCCGCTTCGTTAGGCCTAATCCCACTTTCCTCCTCGTTTCGGGCGCAACGTCTGAAAAACATATTACCGGCGATATACGCCCATCCACTCGGCTCTTGCCAGCACCCGACCGTCCATGGCACCGAACACCTCATCAATACCAGCTCCGGCAGGCAGATCCAGCGAAGCTACGTCAAGGGCATACAGGCGGAAGAAATAGCGATGCAGTCGTCCTGGCGGCGGGCAGGGACCACCATAGCCCACCGCGCCGTAATCGTTCATACCCTCGGTCATGTACTCGCTGCCACTCGCGCCCTCCGGCAACGATTCCACCGCAGCAGGAAGATCAAAAACGATCCAGTGCACGAAATTGCCCCCGGGGGCATCGGGGTCCGTCATGATCAATGCAAATCCCATGGTGCCCGCCGGGACGCCGGACCACGACAACGGGGGGCTGACGTTAGCGGCCCCCATACCACAACGGGCATACTTCGCAGGAATGGGGTCCCCGTAACCAAAGGCATGGCTGACTATTTTCATCTCGCCTCCCCTTCCGGCCTGGCGCCACACGACCAGCAACAAGGTGCCGGCCAATACCAGCAACAGCCAAATACCCCGGTGTCTTATCACTCTTCTTTTATTGTACTCCACACCAGGACATTCTTCCTAGTTAACCCTGGGAAAATACAGACAACCACGCGTTTGGCTTTTTCTAACATGGCGCTTGCATTGTGTGCTCACATCACCGGCGGCGGAATGCCGTAAAAGGAGGGTGTATGCAACGCTGGACAAGATATATGGTTTGGACGATCTTGGTGCTGGCCCTGGCTGGCCTTGCCCTAGCTAAGCGGTCGAACTCAACATGTGTACAATGCCACAGCGACGTTACCCCCGGCATCGTGCATCAATTCCACGAGGGCAAGATGGGAACCAATGCCTACATGCCCCTCGACTGCAGCAACTGCCACGGAAGCGCCCATACCAACGAGCACGATTACGCGAAGGCCACCTTCCCCACCCCCGATACCTGCATGGGCTGCCATGCCGACAAAGTGCAGGAATTCAGACTGGGGAAGCACGAGCTGGCCTGGTATGCCATGAAAACCCAGAGCGCCATGCACGGGCAACCCAGCGCAATCGTCGGCGAAGGCTACCGCGGTTGCTCGGGATGCCACAAGATAGGACGCAAAGGCTACGTCGGGGCCGAAGCCGGAAACACGGGGCCGCTGAAGTGGGACGGTGGCAAGGAAGCTTCCGAGTATCGCTACGGCAACGCCCAGTGCGACGCCTGCCACACCCGCCACAGCTTCAATAAGACCGAAGCCCAGGACCCGCGCGCATGCTCGAACTGCCACATGGGTTTCGACCATCCGCAGTGGGAAATGTACATGTCGTCCAAGCACGGGATCACCTGGGATATCGACGGCAACAAAGGCTGGGAACAGGGCGGCCGTGCCCCCACCTGCCAAACCTGTCACATGCCCGGCGGCAACCACAACGTCGAAACCGCCTGGGGATTCCTTGGTTTGCGCATCCCCACCAAGGAGAACGTAGAAAAGCTGGCTGCGGCGGTAAAAGACTCCGGACTGAAGGCAAATCTGCACAAACTTGCCAAACTGCTACCCAGCGGGCACTACGTGGACCTGGATGACGACGTCCAGTGGACGCTCGACAGAGCCCTGATCCTGCAGGTAAACGAGATCCTGGATGAGAACTTCCAGCCCACCCAGCGCTTCTTCGAAATAGTGGCGCAGGCGCGTGCCGCACGCGGTCCCGAGCAGTTCAATAAATTGCGGCTCGAAATGAAGCAGGTTTGCAACCAATGCCATAGCGCCGATTATGTGGATGACTTCTTCAAGAACGCCGACATGGTGGTCAAGCTAGCCGACCACGAATTCGCCAAGGCGATTCAGGCCGTACAGGGGCTCTACAGAGACGGCATCCTCAAGAAACCCAAAGGGTGGAAATACGCCCCTTCGGTAGCTCAGTACTACGACAACATAACCCCCATCGAGCTCGATCTGTACCTCATCTACATGGAATACCGCCAGCGCGCCTTCCAGGGTGCCTTCCACGTAAGCAACGACTACATGCACTGGTATGGCTGGGCGCCGCTCAAGGAGCACGTCAACCGCATCCTCGCCGAAGCGGAGCGTATGCGCAGAGAACACGGCAAGTAACGAACAAACCGGCCAAAACGAACCAGCGCTGTCCCGGGACAGCGCTGGTTCGTTTTACAATGGGCGCGGGAGGGACTTTCATGGCTGTACTGGAATCGCAGATGGTGCCCCTGGGAACCCCGGCGCCAAACTTCAAACTCACCGACGTGACGAAAGGAACACTCGTTTCCAAAAAAGAATTTTCGAACGCACCGCTTCTGGTGGTCTTTATGAGCAATCACTGCCCCTACGCCCGGCACGTGGAAGCCAAACTGGCCGAGGTGGCGAACGCCTACGCAGGCCGCGGCGTGGCCACGGTCTGGATCTCCAGCAACGACGTGGAGAACTACCCCGCCGACGCACCGGAAGAGCTGGCCGGGCAGGCGCGGCGCGTGGGGGCAGACTTCCCCTATCTGCACGACGCCGACCAGGAGGTAGCGAAGGCCTACAAAGCGATGTGCACCCCTGACCTCTATCTCTTCGACGCCGGGCACAAGCTCTACTACCGCGGCCGCTTCGACGCCACACGACCCGAGAAGGGCGAACCTACGGGGGAGGACCTGATCGGCGCGCTCGAAGCGCTACTGGCGGGCGAGCCGCCACCCGAGCCCCAGTGGCCCAGCATGGGGTGCAACATCAAGTGGAAACCGGGAAACGAACCCGACTACTTCGGCTAATCAAGCCTGCTAGTCCAGCGGTAACGCGCGCCGCTGCCGCTGGGCTTCTTTGTCGACCAGCTCGTTTCCGCGGTGGCCGGCGTGGCCTTTAGTCCAGCGCCAGTGGACCCGGTGGCGCTCGGTTTCCTTTAGCAGCTGGAGCCAGAGGTCTTTGTTCTTGACCGGCTTTCTGGCGGCCGTCTTCCAGCCGTTCTGCTGCCACTTCTCGAGCCAGCCGTCGGTAAAGGCCTTCTTGAGGTACTGCGAGTCGGTGTAGAGGTGCACCTCGCAGGGCTTCTTGAGCGCCCTGAGCGCCATGACCGCGGCGGTCAGCTCCATGCGGTTGTTGGTGGTGTTCGGCTCGGCGCCGCTGATGAGCTTTTCGTGGTTGTTGTACCTGAGCAGCGCCGCCCAACCGCCGCGGCGCTTGTCGTCGGCAGAGCCGTCGGTGAAGACTTCGACCGTGCATGGCACCCTTCCATCATATAGGCCGGACCGCGCTCGCAATGACAAGGGGGGGTAGTATTGGTCATATTTACAACAGATAATTCATTTTGAAATAGAAAGGGGGTTGACGAATGAAATCACACGAGGCTTTCGAATTGCAGCGAAAAGCGGTTCAACTGACGGCCTATAGCAAGCCTGTGGAGGAGCTGCTGAGCTTGGGGATCGAAAACCCCACGGAGCTCGACAGCATCACGCGCGCCATCGGGGCTCCGTCCTTCCTGGTCAACCTGCACATGGCTACGCGGATCTCGTTGAACGGCGAAAGCGCGCTGCACCTGCCGGTGCAGGTTTCAAACTCGGAGCGCGGGCGGCCAAGCCTGTATTACCAGGAACCCAATCAACCGGTTCTCGCGGGGTACATCGTCCTTCCCAACTTCGACGTGTGGCAGCGCATCGTAACGCGCAAGACCGGCAAAGGGAAGGCCAGGAGCGGCGATGTCTACGAAACCGAGCTGCGGAAGCTGAACGGGGAGCTGGTGGCGCACTGGCGCGGGCGCTTGAAGATAATCGACGGCGACAAGGGCTACGGGCAGCTTATCACCACGGAAGTGCTCGCCGGGGGCGTCAGACCAAACAAGGAAGTATGGATCGCTTGGAGCTTCATTTACGTCAAAGACTGAGGAGGCAGGTATGCGGTGGCTAGTTCTTGCGCCTTACGTGTTTTTGTTTCTTGCGCTGGTCACGCTGGCTGCCAACTTGAAGCGCGGTGCGGACCTTCGCGAAGCATTCGTGCTGCCGCTGCTCTTGCTAGCGGTCGGAGCGTTGTCAGCGCTGCTACGAATGGTCGCCGGGGGCTAGCCCGATCCGCAAAAACACCCCCGGTCGCAGCACCCCGCCGCGGCCGGGGTTTTCTCAGCACGGGGGCAGCGCAATCAAAGCAACGCTGCAAAACCTTTCCCCTATACCCGTCCCAGCACCGCCAGACGCGTACGTCGTATCGGTCATAATTCTTCGCTTCAATTCATCCAACAGGCGTATGGCGTCCGCGTCCATACGAAGGTTCCCCTGGAGAACCACGCTGCCTCGCTCAGGCAATGCACCGCCTTCCATATCTCCAATGACCATGAAGTCTTCGTGGGCACCCTCAGCACGGCCAAGCTTTTCAACCTCGCCAGCTATGCGGTCGATAAGGTCCTGCAGGTATCCCCGCACGAGATCGCCGGGAGAAGCAAACGGCGTGAGCGTATACGGAACCTTGATGATCCGAGCGCGGCGCTGCAAATAGATGCGGCGACCCTCTCTGCGTACAACATTCAGCAAACCGGCATCTCTGAGCTTGCGGACATGGTATCCCGCGACGTTGCGATGAACGCCTAGCACCCTGGCGACCTCTGCCGCGGTTTGGGGCCGGTCAAAGGCAGCGAGGATTTGGATAGTCAACGGATGGATGAGCGCATCAGCCTCTTGTTTGCTGCTCACGGTGTAGATCTCTTCCATGCCACAGCCCCTCACCTCAGCGTACGCCAAGCAGGCCGTGGCGTGCTCCGTACCGCTCGGCGGCGCGAAGCAAGAGCACGCCGACCAACACCCATGCCGTGGCCGCAATCCAGGCCCCACCAGCCGACCCCGGGGCGCCGCGCACGAGAGCAAGCAGCTCGACATAAGGAAACACGTAACCAACCCAACCAGCGCCAACGGGGAGCACCGCACCGCCCAGCACGAGTAAGGAGACGAGGTTGAGGAGCGCACCGGTCCGCTTGAATAGCAACGTTGCGCTAGCCAGCATCAGCCCCGGGCCCAGACCCACCCACCACGCAAGCGGCGCCCACTGGAAAAAGGTGCGCAGCTCTTGAGCTTCCAGCCCGAGAGGCAAGAGCAACAATACGAAGGTAAGGCTGAGCTGCAACGTCATCCACAGCCCCCGAGCCAGCGTTTCAAGGATCATCAGCCCCGTGAGCGTCCACCGCGAAAGCATGCACTCTTCCGGGGCCCCGGCGGGATCTTCGACGATCCGTGACGGGTTCTGCAGGGAAACCATGACCATAAAACCCAGCAGCAGCGGAACGGGTGAGTGCGCGCCGGAAACAGCCCGGCCGGCGAAGGCCAAGAGAGCAAGGAATACAGCGGCAGCCAGCAAGTTCGTAACAAAAGCTACGGGATAGCGCAGCTCCTGGGCGGCCTGCAAGCGGAACAATCTTGCGAGGAAGCCAGGTACGGCGGTCATGGTTCACCTCCTATGCTCTTTTCCAGCGGGGAGGGGCGTTCGAGATCTAAAAGCCCCGCCTCGTTCTCTACGAGAAGCTCCATGACTTTTGCTATGGCTCTCGGATCGAGCGGTACGCGAATCCGGCCGTGAGCGTCCAGCTCCCACTCGTTGGGAAGCGCGTCAACAATGCGTTCGGGATAAGCCACGGACAGAGCCACCTGCAACGTCTGCCCGATGGCTCGGGCAACCGCGTCCAGCGGGCCTTGCGCGACCGCTTCGCCCTTGCGCAAGATCGTAAATTCATCCGCTACCCTCTCGAGAAAGTCGAGCGATTGCGACGTCAATAAAACGGAGCCCCCTGCGCTACGGGTTTCGTCGATGATCCGCATCAACACCTTCTGCCCCTCGACGTCGAGTCCCAGGGTAGGCTCGTCCAGCAGCACGAGACAGGGTGAAGGCAGCAAAGCGATCACAAGCCGCAAACGCTGGCGCATGCCTCTGGAAAACCGGTTAACGGGCTCGCGGGCGGGCAGCCCGAAACGATCGAGCAACCCCCTGGAGCGGTCGCGGTACGCAACGGGGCGGAGCTTCAAACGCAGCGCGTGGTATTCGAGGTTTTCCTCAGCGGTCCAGCGGGGCTCTAGCCTCCTGCGGCCATCAAGCAATATTCCGGTTTTGTGAACAAACTGCGCGATGGAAAGAAGTGGATCTTGCCCGAAGACCCTGACCTGGCCCGACCCGGGAGAAAGCAGACCTAAAACCAGGCGAAGCAGGGTCGTTTTCCCTGCCCCATTCGCGCCAACGATCGCGTGAACGTTCCCAGGCTGCAATGTCAGCGAAACCGATTTCAACGCCGGTGCATTGCGCCCGTAACCTGCGGTGACCTGCTTCAGCTCGAGCACACCTCATGCAACCGCAGCGGGATGACAAAGATAACCCGGTCTTTTGTCACTCCCATTCGATAGTCCCCGGTGGCTTGCTGGTGAGGTCGTAGACGACGCGGCCGATCTCGGGGATCCGTTGCGGAATTTTGCGCGCCACCTCGTCTAGGAAATCGTGCGGCAACCGCGCCCAGTCGGCGGTCATACCGTCGACGCTGGTCACCGCCCGCAGCGCCAGAACGTATCCGTAGCGGCGTTCGTCGCCGGTTACGCCGACGCTACGCACCGGCGTCAGTACCGCCAGCGCCTGCCAGACCTCGTCGTAAAGGCCGTGGTCTTTGAGGGCGTTAATGAAGATGTCGTCGGCGCGGCGCAGGATGTCGAGCCTTTCTTCGTCCACCGGACCCAGAATGCGGATGGCCAGGCCTGGGCCGGGGAAGGGGTGGCGCAGGCGGATGGTGTTTGGCAGACCCAGCAGCAGGCCCAGCTCGCGGACCTCGTCTTTGAAGAGATAACGGAAGGGCTCGAGCAGTTCGAAGCCCAGCTCGGCCGGCAGGCCGCCGACATTGTGATGGCTCTTGATGTTGGCCGCACCGGTGCCGCCGGCGCTCTCGATGACGTCGGGGTACAGGGTGCCCTGGGCCAGAAACCTGAACGGGCCCAGCTCGGCCGCCTTTTGCTTGAAGACCTCGATGAACTCGCGGCCGATTATCTTGCGCTTGGCCTCCGGGTCGCTAACGCCGGCCAGGGCAGCCAGAAAGCGATCGCGCGCGCCTACCGTGACCAGGTTGACGCCAGCAGCCGATAGCGCCCTTTCCACCTCTTCACGCTCGCCCAGGCGCAACAGGCCGTGGTCGACGAAGACGGCGGTGTGGTCTACCCCGGCGCGGGCCAGCAGCAGGGCCAGGGTGCTCGAGTCAACCCCGCCGCTGACCGCCAGCAGCACCCGTTCGCCGCTGGCTTTGGCGCACACTTCTGCCAGAGCGGCATCGAGGGCGTGGTCGGGAGTCCAGTTGCGCGCAGCCTGGCTGCGGGCGAGAAAGTTTTCTAGAATCTCCATTCCCTTGGGGGTGTGGACCACCTCGGGGTGGAACTGGACGCCAAAACGGCGGCCGGCATCGTCCTGAATGGCGGCTACCGGGTTCTCTTCGGTGCTCGCCACCACCCGCCAGCCGGGAGGCAGCTCGGTAACCGCGTCGGCATGGCTCATCCAGACCTGGACCTCGCCCGACAGCCCTGCGAATAGCGGGCCCTGGTAGCTGGTGAGTAGCGCCTTGCCGTACTCGGCGCGGCCGCTACGCTCCACCCTGCCGCCGTAGTGCTGGGCCAGGTACTGCATGCCGTAGCAGATGCCCAGCACCGGCAGGTCGAGCTCGAGCACGCCCTCCGCCGGGCGGATGGCTGCCGGGTCGAAGACCGAGCTGGGCCCGCCCGAGAGAACCAGCGCCGTCGGTTCCCGGGCTTGTACCTCCGCAAGCGCCGCATGGCCGGGAAGGACCACCGAGTAAGCCCGCAGCTCACGGAAGCGGCGGGCTATCAGGTGGGTGTACTGGGAACCGAAATCAAGAATGACTACGCTCATATTCCCAGTCTACCCAGATTATGGACCGAGCCGTACCGTGATGCTGCGAGCTCTTGGGGGCACCTCAATCAGCTTCTCCTGCGGTAAGAAGCCTTCGGCGCGTATCTGGATCCGGTAGACCCCCGGAATGTCGAAAGAAACCTTTCCGGGAATCTCCGCGAGTACGCGATCACGGACAAGTCCAGACCCCTCCGGAGCGTCCAGCAAAACCAGCTCGGCATGCCCATCCGGGGGATCGACCCGGAACTCGACTACATACGTTTCTCCAGCGCTAACGGGCTGCTGTCTCTCCGACCACCAGTACGCCGCCAATATCGCCAGCGCGGAAAACAAGAGCATGCCAATACGCCACACCCAACGGCCGCGAGGCCGGGTGTCTTCGGTTCGGGGCTCGATGACATCGAACGTTGGCTCGCTAAGCCGATTTATCTTTATCACCCGACCCGGGTCCGTGGAGCGGGACGCCCGCTCAATACCCGGTTCATTATCGGGGCCGCCTCCGCCGTTTTTCCAAAAGTCGGGCTCGAGAACATCGTGTTCAACCGAGCCCGCCTCCGCGGACCCGGCTTCTTCGGCAGCTTGCTCGAGCAATTGCGATCCTTCCCCGATCGCAACGTTTGTAGCCTCGACCTCTTCTCTACCGTGACCTGTCGGCGCGTCAGCGGCGTCCCCGCTACGTTCCTCAAGCACCCCCGCGGGGCCGCGTTCCGCGCCTTCGTCATCTGAGTCCAGCTCGAGTAACGAGCGCGGATCTGCCAGGTATTCGGCTGCTTCGCGAAGCCCAATACCGCCCGCTGCCAGTTCTTCAAGAACCCGGCGAAAGGGCCAGTCGCGCCAGCGATCCCCCGCCACTTCCCGCAAAGTTTCAACCAGGGCCGCTTCGTCGCTGGCCTTCGGCTCAACCGGCAACCCCACGCCCTCGATCCACACTTCTTCACCCTTCACCCAGATCCTGCTAGCGTCTAAACGGCCATGTTCGAGCCCGGAAGCCTTCATTTCTAGCAGGATCCCCAGAAGCCGCCTCGTCCACGCGGTAAGCTCAACAGTAGACACCTTACCCGTCAGACTTTTTAAGGGAACAGCGCCAAAGGGCAGCTCCGCTACCCAGGCGTCTTCCTCGCCATCGTGCCAGGGAAGGGCCCCCTGAATGCGGAACGCCGGTGGAGGCACGGTCACCGGCTTGAAAACCAAAACCAAAGTGCCGGTTACGGTATCCTGCCCCTCCCAAATCTCGAACGCGCCTTCGCGGGCACGCAAGCGGTTCAATAAATACCGGCCGATGTGGTTCACGCCCCAATTATACGTAGCACAAGACCGCGGACCGCAAAGGCAAAATTCATTCGTTGACACTGCATTTTTCCGAAGCCTATAATCAGGTATATGAAGCAAGCTTCGCACCCGTACCGACCCCGCCCATTTACGTCGGGCGGTTTTTTGGTGCGCGAAAGGAGCCGGGATGCAGTATAAGGTGACCCTGTCCACCGAGGAGATTGTTCGCGGGTTAAAGCACTACCGCCGCATCGCCAAGCAGGACGTCCTGCGAGCCCCTGAAACCCCCAACCCCGACGTCTTCCGCACCCATGCCGAAGCCCGCCGGGAGGTTTATACCCAGCTGGCCGAGCTGGCCGATAGCAAGGGCCCGGATGCGGTCGTGGAGCACGCTCTAGAGCTTTACCAATCGTTGCCTTTCGTAACCGGAACCGCCGAGGACGCCTTTCCCGAAATAAAGGGCAAGGAAAACGCCCTCGAAAATTTCTTCTTAATGATCGGTCTCGACCCCAAGGTTCGCCGCGAAGCACGCAAGCAGCGGCGACCCATGGAGTAGACGGGAATCATGACGCTAGAAGAACTGGCCGCGCAGGCGGCCCGTTGTACGTCCTGCCGGCTGCACGAGAAACGCACCCACGTAGTCTTTGGCGAAGGCGACCCCGACGCCAAGCTGATGATCGTCGGCGAGGGGCCGGGTGCCGATGAAGACCTGCAAGGTCGCCCTTTTGTCGGGCGCGCCGGCCAGCTGCTCGACCGCATCCTCGAGGCCGCCGGAATACCGCGCTCGAGCGTCTACATTACCAACATCGTAAAGTGCCGCCCGCCCGGCAACCGCAACCCGCTGCCCGACGAGGCCAAGATTTGCAGCTCGCTCTGGCTCCTCAAGCAGGTCGAAATAATCCGGCCGCAGATAATCACACCGCTCGGCTCGGTTGCCACCCAGTTCTTTTTGGGCGAGAAGGTGCCCATTACCAAGGTCCGCGGCAAGTGGTTCGAGTGGAACGGTATCAAGGTCTTCCCGATGTTCCACCCGGCCTACCTGCTGCGCAACCCGACCCGCGCCCCCGGCGGCCCCAAGGCGCTGACCTGGGAAGACATCAAGACCGTCAAGCAAGAGCTGGACAAACTGGGCCCCAAACCCGACCGCGAAATCAAGACCGCCTCCCAGGAACCCCTTTTCTAATGGGCCCGGCCGTGCGTTTATTGATGTTGCTGGCCGCCAGCCTGGCAGTCGGATGGGCGCTGGTGGCCAATCGCAGCGGCCAGGGTTTGCCGTTGCTGCCCAACCTGGCGGCGGCGCTGGCGGTTGGCCTGGTAGCTTACGTTTACCTATTCAAACGCAACTGACTGCGAGCGTTCTGCTCGGATCGTTCGCCGTTCGACCGGCCGTGACGGCCGGTCTTTTTAATGGCGGAAGACCCGCAGGCCGGTAAAGACCATGGCGATGCCGGCTTCGTTGGCGGCGGCGATCGAGTCAGCGTCGCGCATGGAGCCGCCAGGCTGGATGATGGCGCGGATGCCGCGTTCGGCGGCCAGCTTGACGACGTCGTCGAAAGGGAAGAAGGCGTCGGAAGCCATTACCGCCCCCCGGGCCGCTTCGCCGGCGTGGTCGAGGGCGTGCCGGGCGGCGTCGATGCGGCTGGTCTGGCCCATGCCGGTGCCCAGGGTCTGCTTGTTTTTGGCTACGGTGATGGCATTGGAGCGCAGCGAGCGAACCACCTCCCAGGCAAAGCGCAGGTCGGCCCACTCGGCGTCGCTGGGGGTGGACTCGGTGACCACTTGCAGCCGGTCTTCGCTCAGCGGAGCAACGTCGGCGTCCTGCACAAGCAGGCCGCCGCGCAGCCGCCGCAGGTCCAGGTAGTCGCCGCGGGCAAACTGGGGAACCTGGAGAACGCGCAGGTTTTTCTTATTGGCCAGCAGCACCAGGGCCTCGTCTTCGTAGTCGGGGGCCAACAGTACCTCGAGGAAGATCGGGGCTAGCTTTTCAGCGGTGGCGGCGTCGAGCGGCCGGTTGAGGGCGACGATGCCGCCAAAGATGCTGACCGGGTCGGCGTCATGGGCCTTCTGGAAGGCCGCCGCCAGGCTGGCGGCGCTGCCGACGCCGCAGGGATTCTGGTGCTTCATGGCGACCGCCGTCGGCTCGTCGAAGGCGCTGACCAGGTTCCAGGCAGCCTCGGCGTCGCCATAGTTGTTGAAGCTCATCGGCTTGCCCTGTAGCTGCTTGGCGGAGAGCAGCGGCCCCGATTCGCCGCGGACCCGGTAGAGGGCGGCTTGCTGGTGGGGGTTTTCGCCGTAGCGCAGCGCGGCCTCCTTGTCAAGGACCAAGACCCTGCGTTCTGGAAAGCGGCCCTCGAGCCGGTCGGAAAACCAACCTGCTATCGCCGCGTCGTAGGCGGCGGTTCTGGCGAAGGCGCGCGCCGCCAGCCGTTCACGCAGCCGGGCCGCTTCTTTGGGCGTTGCTTGCAGCCCCTCGAGCACCAGCGAATAATCATCCGGGTCGCTGGCAACCCAAACGCGCTGGTGATTCTTGGCCGCCGCCCTGAGTAGCGTCGGCCCGCCAATGTCTATTTGTTCGAGCGCCTCGGCGACGGTCGCGCCGGCGCTAACAGTTTCTTCGAAGGGGTAGAGGTTGACGGCTATCAGGTCGAAAGGGGCAATGTTCAGCTCTTTCAGCTCGTCCAGCTGGTTGGGACGGGCCAGGACGCCGGCGTGAATCAGCGGGTGCAGGGTCTTTACTCTGCCGGCCAGCACCTCCGGGAAGCCGGTAACACTGGAGACGTCGGTTACCTCGAGCCCGGCTTGACGCAAGAACCGGGCGGTGCCGCCGGTGGAAACCAGTTCGAAGCCCAGGCTTGCCAGGGCGCGGGCGAACTCGTCTAGATTGGTCTTGTCGGATACGGAGAGAAGGGCGCGCATGCTGGCATTCTAACGCCGGCTTGAGAACGTCATCCCGCTAGAAAAACAGGGCGCGGCGGGGTTCACGACCTACGATCAGCAACAGCAGCGCTGGAACAAATACGATCGCCTCTCCCATGGTCACATAAGGGGTGCGACCGCTCCGCATTTCATATGTACCCGCCAGCACATCCCTGCGTCCCGGCTCTATTCTTGCGGCCACCCTGCCAAACGGATCGATGATCGCCGTAATCCCGTCATTGCCAGCGCGAAGCAGCCAGCGCCCCGTTTCAACTGCGCGCAGGCGGCCCATGGCGAAATGCTGGGCGCCACCGTAGCTTGAACCGAACCAGGCGTCGTTGCTTACGTTAATAAGCACTCGCGCGCCTGCGCGCACCACGCGACGGCTGATATCAGGAAACACCGATTCGTAACAAATATACGCTCCGTAAGGGCCCAGCGGTTCCACGCGCCCTCCTGGAGCGGTATCACCCAGGGGTCCCAAACCGTAGGCATCGAAGAAGTAATCGTACAACCAGCCCAAGACTGGGCGCCAGGGGAAGAATTCACCGAATGGCACCAACTTGTTCTTGTCATAAACAGCGCGTATTTCACCATCACGCCACCACACTACGCGGTTGCGGTATCCCCCCTCAAAAGCCGCTACACCAGCCACGAGCGAACGGCTACCGATCCACTCCCCAACGTTCTCCGGCAGTTCCGGTACCGCAGTTTCCGGCCAGACTACCAATCCGGTATCAGGATGCAAGGTCAGTCCAGAGCGGCTTAGCTCCAGGTAAAGCTGCTGAGCAGAAGCGCCCCGCAATTTGTGCAGCGGATCTATGGCTCCTTGAACAAGCAATACCTGCTCCCCACCGGAAACTTGCGGCAGCGGCAACAACCACAATACGACCCAGGGAATGATCACCAGGTAGCGTCCCCTGTAGAGCGCATACGCCACCAGCATGACCGTGAAGGTAAGCAGATGCACGCCACCAACAGCGGCGAGCATGCGGCCCGGGGCATCGGTGAGAGCGTATCCGAGATCTCCCCAGGGAAACGCCAGCGGGCCGAGGTTGGCGCGAAGATAGTCCAGCAGTACCCAGCCACCAATTATGGCCGGACCACGTCGCCCGAGAACCCATACCAGCAGAGCCCAAAAGCCCGCCTCCGCAGCAATCATGGGCAAGAAGGGCGCAACACCCAGCGCCCCGAACATGGCGGTAAAACTTTGCGGCAGCCAGAACAGGTGAACCCCCCAAAATCCAACTCCGGCCAGAAACGCCGACCTGGCCGATCGAGGCCCCCGCCAGCTTCGCAGCAACAGCGCCAGCGGTAACGGTGCAAGCCACCCCAACGAAAAGGGAGGCAAGGTCACGGCCAGGGCTGCGCCTAGCAAGAAAACCGCCATGGCACTAAGTTAACGCCGCCCGGTGAGAATTGGCCGACGCCCGGTCCTTTTTCACGTAAACTATAACCATGCGCCTCGGCCTGTTTTCAGACGTCCACGCCAACCTTCCAGCCCTGGAAGCCACGCTGGGGCTGCTGGATGACGAAGGGGTGGACTTTACACTTTGTCTCGGCGACGTGGTCGGCTACGGACCCCATCCCCGGGAAGTCATTCAACTGCTACGCGAACGCAACATAGTATGCACACTCGGACCCGCCGATGCCAACCTGGCATTCCCATTCGCACGGACGGAACGTGAGGGTGTAGCGGACGAAATTCTCGAGTGGACGCGCGACCAGCTAACTTCAGAAGAACTGCAATGGCTGCGCTATTTGCCGGTTACATACAGGCTCAACACCCCATACAGACGCCTGCGCGGCTTCCACGGCCTGCCTTACCAGCCCGAAAAACGCTTCCCGCTCTCGAAACCCGCAGCGGAACTTCTGCCCATCTTCGAGCGGCTTTCGAGCCGGATCGTCGTGAGCGGCGGAAGTCATGTTCCCTTTCACCGGCAGATCGACGATTATTGGCTAATCGATCCCGGCTCCGTCGGGATGACGCTGGGCGGCGAGCCCGGAGCCGACGCAATGATTCTCACCATTGAAGCCGACGGCGTTGAGGTAGAAACCCTCAAAATCGACTACGACATTGGCCAGACGGTTTTCGACGTCCAGGCCTGGGGCCTGCCCGACGTGGTGGCGCAGGCCATACGCAACGGCGGGTTACTCGAGGAGATCTAGAGCTGACAGCACGTATTCGCGCTCCCGAGAGGTAAGCCCGCGCAAAACCTTTTGAACCCAATCGCGGCGGCCAATTCGTGCGGCGGCAACAGCCGCAGTCTGGCGCACCAATGCGCTGGGATCCTCCAGCGCCACCGGAAGCACATCTAATAGCGCATCCGGATAGGCGTTGGAAAGAACAATTAGAGCATTTCTGGCCAGCACCGGCCGCCCGCTGCGAACGAAGGCACTCCCCGCATAATATTTGGCGAAAGCCCTGTTCGACATAGAAAAGAAATTGTCGAGATTCGGCCACGCCAGTTCTGGATCGGGGGATGGCTGGGCCGCCAGCGCCTTACGGTTCCAGGGACAAACCAACTGGCAGTCATCGCAACCAAATAACCAATTTCCAATCCCCGACCAGAATCCCACTGGTATGGGACCCCGATGTTCAGCCGTCCAGTAGCCGATGCAGCGACGTGCGTCCACCACACCATCCGCTACGATCGCCCCCGTAGGACAGCTGTGCACACAAGCCGTGCAACCGCCACAACGATGGGGATGCTGAGAGAACGGGCCCGTTTCCCAGGAGGTGAGAAGTACCGCCAGGTGATGGTAGCTGCCGCCACTTTGGGTAAGCCAAAGACCATTACGCCCCACCCAGCCACCGCCGCCGGCTGCTGCGTACGAGCGCTCAAGCAGGGGGCCGTGGTCAACGTATCCCCGACAGATGCCGCCCAGCTGCGCGCACATGGCCTCGAGCTCGCGCAGGTGGGGCTCGATTCGCAAATGATAATCACGCGCCCAGGCATAACGGGCCACCTTTCCCGCGCGCAGCCCCCCGAGAGGCCGGTCGGGCTCCGGATATGCGTACGAAAGACCCAGCACCAAAACACCCCGCAACCAGGGGAAGCGCCTGGTCGGATCGACGCGCTGTTCCGGGTCACGTTCCAGGTACTTCATGCCGGCATGCATACCCGCCGCCAGCCAATCAAGGTAAAGCCGTGCAGCCATAGCCGGGGGCTTCGCCGGGGCGTGATGCACTTCGTAACCGCGTTCTCGCGCAGCCAGGACGACTTTGTCTAACGGGTTCACGGGCTAACGGATCCGGTCAGGATAAATCTCCACATCAGTGCGGGCTACCAGGTTTTTTATATAATGCTCGATTGCAAGCCCTTCTATACGGGCCCGGATCATCCCTTTGGCCTCCACGAACGGGCGGACACGCGCGGGGATGTGCTTTTTCATGAGGATAACGTGCCAGCCAAACCGCGTCTTGATCGGGGGCGATATCTCACCCGGACTGAGCGCCAACGCCGCGTACTCGAATTCGGGTACAAGGCTCCCCAGGTCCACACACCCCAGGTCTCCACCGCGCGCACGCGACCCCGGGTCCTGCGAATACTCACCGGCGAGCCCGGCGAAGTCAGCGCCATCCTCCAACATGGCCACTATATCCTCGGCTTCCTTCTGCGTCGGCACCAAGATGTGGGCAGTGCAGATACGCTCAGGCTCAATGAAAGAGTCGCGGTCGAGCAGGTAGATCATCCTTAATGCGGCGTCAGAAACCCGCAAGCGCTGACGTATCCAACCGATTAAAACCTTGTAGGACATCGCCTCGTAAACCATGCGCCGATACGCGGCTTCACCGGGAATACCGTACTGCTCAAGAACCGCAGCGAAGGCGGCGTCACCCGACAATCGCTGTTTAGCCTGCTCTATACGCCTATCAATGGTGGCC
This sequence comes from Thermaceae bacterium, assembly GCA_027067955.1. Lineage (GTDB taxonomy): Bacteria > Deinococcota > Deinococci > Deinococcales > Marinithermaceae > Oceanithermus. Next base: position 64,400 of record JAMOUW010000079.1, on the reverse strand, counting down.
GCATCCGGGGCCAGCCCCATGCCTTCCGCAGCCTGAACAACTACGGCGTCCTGAACCATACGCTCCAGGTATTGCTTTTTAAGCCCCGCAAGCTGCTCCCGCACCTCATCGCTAATAGCGACGCCGCCTGTGCTCTGACGCAAGAAGAGCTCGAACTGCCAATTCAAATCCGCCTGGGTAATGGCGCGCCCGCCCACCCGGGCCACTACGGTGTCAGCATCCGCATACGCCGGGGCCACCAGCAGGGCAAGGACCAACAGGAACGGTAGATATTGCCTGGGCATGCGCCCATGCTACCCCATGGGTCGCATGTCGTACTGGGCCCAGGGCTGGGCAGGCAAACCCGAGCTTATGAGAGAGCGGGCTATCCGGCTGGTCAAATCCTGCAGCCCCTCACCGGTTAGCGCCGAAAGGGCAACGCCGACAAGGCGCTCTTCAAGCTGCATGCGATCGAATGGATCAGCCCGGTCGATCTTGTTGATTACCACCAACCGGGGAGTTTCGAGCCCCATCTCCCGCAGGCGTTCCTCTACGACGCTATGGTGTTCGCAAGCCCCAGCAGCGGTAGCGTCAACCACGTGGAGGATCAAGTCGGCCTCAAACAGCTCCTCCAAAGTCGCACCAAATGCGGTTAGCAGCGCCGGAGGCATGTCGCGGATGAAGCCGACGGTGTCGGTAAAAAGGACTTCACCGTACCCGGGGAGATACCCACGCCGGGTAAGCGGCCGCAGAGTTGCGAAAAGCTTGTCTTCACCCTCATCGCCCTTTCGCGCCAGCAAGCGCAGCAGGGTGGTCTTGCCAGCGTTGGTATAACCCACAATGGCTACTACCGGAATTCGGTTGCGCTTGCGGGATTTGCGGGCTTCACGCCGCTGTTTGGCGATGCGCTCTATCTGACGTGAAAGGCGGTGAATGCGCTCACCTATGCGCCTGCGATCAACTTCCAGTTTTGTTTCGCCCGGGCCTCGCGTGCCGATTCCGCCGCCCAAGCGACTCAACTGCTTTCCCTTGCCCACCAAACGGGGCAAGAGGTACCGTAACTGCGCTAGCTCCACCTGCGCCTCCGCCTGCGGCGTGCGCGCATGGCGCGCGAATATGTCGAGAATTAATTGGGTGCGATCCAGCACCTTCAGCTGGGTTACCTGCTCTATGGCGCCAGCCTGCGCGGGAGTGAGATCTATACCAAATATTAGCGTCCCGGCATTCTCATGGTAGGCGACGAGTGTAAGTTCGTCGAGTTTGCCCCTCCCAACTGCATAACGTGGGTCGAGATTGGGACGGTACACAAGCTCGCGGTGCACCACCACCCCGCCCGCAGTGCCGGCCAGCTCGGTAAGCTCCTCTAGGCGCAATTCCGACTCGGGACCCTGACCTTCATCGACTCCCACCAGTATTACGCGTTCACCCGCACCGTCCCTGAGCTCACGCAAATCATCCTGGCGCGCCAGCTCCTCCTCAAGTGCCCTGAGTACGGCGCCATAATCCCACTCCAAATAGGTATCCCACGGGCGAGCCGGATAAATACGCCAGTCTTCCTCCTCGGCGTCGGGCGGAACCAGATGGGCAAGGTGCACTCCAGCCGGCAAACCAGCGGCGACATCGATGGCCGTAATGGAATCGTACCGGTGTAAAAACAGCGTAGAAAGATCCGGAGCACTCAAGCCGCCTTCAGCCATATGAGTGTGCAGGATTCGATAACCCGAAAGCCGCGACTCCAAATATGCATGCTCCGGCACCGGCAAAGCAGACGCGTCACCCACCGCAACGGCCCGCACCTGCCCGTTACGGGCCAGCAGTACACTTACAGGGCGGCCCACCTCCTGGGACAGAGCCGCTAAGGTACGAGCCACTTCGGCAGTGTAGAGGCGGTTTGCGGGTACCCTGCGGCGGTAAAGATTCCCGAGCTTCTTTTTTAGGGAAGGTTTCAGCCCTTGGATGTTTCCGTAAAGCTTGTTCATGTACGTTTCAGCGCACCCCTTGCGCGATAAAATTTTAGCACGAGCTGGACATCCTCACTCCCTGAAGGTTAACTTGAATTATGCGGGCGTGGCACTGGTTGCTTAGCTGGTTGGTGCTTTTTGGAATCTTAGTCACGGCCGGTGTCCCCGGGGAAACAACCGAACCCAGGCAGGCGCTGGTTCTCGGCGCAGCACAGTACGACGGCGTCCCGTCACCCATTTTTCGCGCCCGCCTGGATGCGGCGCTCACCCTCTTTCAAAGAGGCATGATCGAACGTATCGTAGTTAGCGGCGGCAGCGCTCCTGGGGACCGCCACAGCGAAGGCGACACGGGATGCGGCTACTTGAGGTCCCGGGGCGTACCCCAAGCTGCACTGGCCTGCGAAACAAAAAGTCGCAGCACCTGGGAAAATCTGGCCCGCTCACGAACATTTCTAAAACCCGGCGGGGTCTGGATCGTGACCGATGAGCCGCACCTGCCCCGGGCTCTATTGTTAGCGCGTCGTCTGGGTATCGACGCTAGGGGCTGGCCGGTTAAGGGCGAGTTTTCGAGAAGGTATCGGCTTCGGGAACAATTGTTATTCACCCTGGCCCATTTGGGATGGACTCATTAACCCCATTCGCCCTCGCCATCAAGTGACTCCAGGTGTTCCTCCAGCAAGGCTCGAAACTTCTCCTTGAATAGATCCCGTTCTCTCCGAAGCATGTCCAGGTCCCGCTGAACGCGTTTTACGTGCTCCACCGCTTCCCGTAAAGTTTGTTCCTTCAGCTCCTGAGCTTCCTTAATTATCTGCTCCGCCTCGCGCTGCGCTTGCTGCTTTACGTCACGGGCTATTCTCTCGGCGGCTACTACCGTCCGTTTGAGTTTTTCCTCGTTCTGCTGCATTTGCAACAGGCTTTGTTCCAACTCGGATACCCGTTTCTCCAAACGATGTTTTTCTTCAACCAGATGCGATACGAAGTCCGCCAGCTGCGCCAGATAAGCTCTAACCTCTTCGACTGCGTAACCCCGTAAACCGCGTTTAAACTCCTGATATCGTATATCGAGCGCGTTAAACTCCATTACCGTTAGTTTACTCTTCGAAGAGCGCCCGGCCTACCCGCACCAGGGTCGCCCCCTCCTCTACGGCAACCTCATAGTCGCCGGACATTCCCATGGAAAGCTCTTGCAAACCATGCTTGGCGGCCATTAGCGCCAGCTCCCGAAAAATACCGCGCACCTGCTCCGGATCCTCTACCAATGGAGCCAGCGTCATCAGACCGCTCAGTTCCAAAGACCCCATCTCTCGCACCGCGCCCACCGCCTCATCCACCTCGGAAGGGTCGAGTCCATGCTTCTGCGGTTCGCGACCGACATTTACCTCAAGCAAGATCCGGGGCCGGTAGCCCTCCCCGGCAGCGCGCGCCGCCAGGGCTCTGGCCAGCTTAAGCGAATCCACTGAGTGGATGAGCCGGAACGGGCGCAGGTAACGTACCTTATTGCGTTGTAGGGGCCCAATGAAGTGCCACTCGCGCTCGGGCCATGCTGCCATCTTGACCCTCGCTTCCTGGACGCGGTTCTCGCCAAGGGGGAAATCCCCATAGCGCAGCACTTTGTCATGTATTTCATCCAGGCTGCGCCCTTTTGTCACCGCAACCAGGCGGACGTCGGAAGGATCGCGCCCCGCCCGCTTGGCTGCAGCCTCTATGCGGGAAAGAACCTCCAGCAATCCCATCTTTATTACGGCACCTCGGCAATGATGCCTGATACCAACCTGCGGAAAACGGGACTGCGCTCTTGCGCAACCCTGATGACTTCCTGCTCGTCCGCATGGTGGGAACTATCCGCCAGCGCCATGTCAGTAATTGTCGAAAGACCCAGAACTCGCGCCCCCAGATGCCGCAGCGCGAGCACCTCGGGCACGACCGACATACCAATGGCGTCGGCATACATGCCGTAGCGATAAACCCTCAGCTCGCTGCGACTCGCATAACTCGGTCCGCTAATCGCCAGGTATACGCCTTCGCGCAAGCGTACGTCCTGGGAGCGCGCTACACGACGCGCCACTTCGAGGTATTCGGGATCATAGGCGTCAAAAGTGACCGGGAAGCGGGGCCCGAGACGGCCATCGTTGGGGCCGCGCAAAGGGTTATCACCCATGGCGTTGATGAAATCCAGGTGCAGCATAAAATCGCCCGCCTGGTATACCGGATTTAGCCCCCCGGCGGCCGAGGTTACGACGAAGCGTCTGGCTCCGAGAAAATAGCCGACCCGTACCGGGAATACCACCTTTTCCATGGAATAACCTTCGTAGTAATGAACCCGGCCTTTGTAAGCGACCACGGCCCGACCCGAAAGCCTGCCCAGAATCAGCTTTCCCTCATGCCCCGGGGCGGTGGATACAGGAAATCCGGGGATATCGCTGTATGCGATCTCGGCCACTGTATCGATTTCTTCAGCGAGCGGGCCCAGGCCCGATCCCAGCACCAACCCCACTTCCGGCGTAAAGTCCGTGCGCTCCCGCACTGATTTGACAGCGTCAACGATTGCCTCGTAACTCACAATATTACGTTACCACACGGGTCTCACGCCCACTTCACGCGTAGAGGTAGCATCAGGATATGCGACACTACCTGGTACCGCTGCTGCTGACGGCAGGTCTTGCTTTAGCCGCCCCCCTCGCCGATATCCGCATCGAAGGTGCCGACCCGGTGCTGTCTGCCCTGGCGCGGGTAGCGCTGCCAGTAAAACCTGGGCAGGACACTGGCAGCATCGATGTAGAAGCAGTCCGCAACGCACTCATGGAAAGCGGCTATTTCCGCAAAGTAGAGGTCGCTCTTGAAGACGACGTTCTTATTGTGAAACTGGAACCAAATCCTCCAATAGCAAAGGTAGAGGTAAAATCGCAAGCATTTCCACCGGATCAGCTTGCGCAACTGCTCAATGACGAACTCGCCCTGGGTACTGGAGCTACGTTCAACCCCGTTCGGGCCCGGGAAGGGGCGGAACGTCTCGCCAATTTCTACCGGGAACGGGGTTTTCCCTTCACCCCCGAAGTGGAGCTGGAAACCCTGGAGGGCGGATCTGGGATTACATTGACTTATTCTGTGAAGGAAACCCAACCCCTCAAGAAACTTGAAATAAAGGGTGCGAGCGTCTTTCCGCTCCCGGAGTTAAGGCAACCTTTTAAACCCCTGCTCGAGAAGGGAGAGTTCTCCTGGCCCCTATACCGCAGCGCCATTGAACAAATCAACCGTAAGTACTTCGAAGCCGGATATCGCTTCTCTGGTGTAGATCCCAAGCGAACCTACCTGGCAGAAGGAACATTGACTGTATTCATCCACGAACTGAAGCTTGCAGAGATCGATACCGGGGAACTACAGAATGTTAGGGTTGGGTTAAAAGTAGGGGAAATTCTCAATTACGATCGCTTGCTTGACGAGGTCGCCCGAATCTCCCGCGAAGTCGAACGCGAGATTCGGCTCAGAATCGAGCCCGCCGGCGGCGACCGGGTTCGGGTGGTGCTCACTCCAGGAGAGGTGCGTTATGGAAAGATTCGCGAGCTGCGCCTGGAGGGAGTAACCGCACTCGACCCGGAGGAGCTAAAATCGCTACTCCGCCTGCGCCCGGGTGATCTATTTTCTCCCGAACTGGCCCAGGAAGACTTCATTCGAATCCAGCGGGCCTACCACGACGCCGGATATGAAATCCTTCCTCAGCCGGACTTCACCTTTGAAAACGGTGTTTACCTGCTTAGAATTCACGAACTGAGAATCGGGGGTTACCGGCTCGACTGGACGGGAGCGCACAGCACGCGCGACTTCGTCGTACTTCGTGAGCTCCCGCCTCCGGGAACACTATTCTCGGTTCCGGCAATTCGTAAGGGCATCAGCAACCTATTGCGTTCAGGACTGCTGGCAGAACCCCCCGCGGTCAATACGACGACCGGGGAATCCCCCGACCGCCTGATATTGATCCTTACTCTCAAAGAGGCAAAAACCACCGTACTGGCCCCTGCCCTAGCCTGGTCCAGCGTAGAAGGCTGGAGCGGTCAGGCGACACTGGAGACCAAGAACTTATGGGGCCGCGCCCATCAGGCCAGCCTCAACCTGTCGTTCGGAGAGAACGACGCCCACGACAACGTTTCCATTCGCGCCAGCTACAGCATTCCCTGGCTCTGGGTAGATTATCTGGACTTCAAGGAAGTGCCCACTAGCTTCAGCATTAGCGCCTATACTTATCCGCTGGGTAATCTGCCGCTGAAGGATTCGAACGACTCAGACACGGGCTGGGAGTATAGCGAGCGCCGCAGCGGCGGCAAGTTTTCCGTAGGCAGACCCTGGTCGCGCGAGCTGGACAACCTCAAGGTCTTCGTCAATCTCGATGGCGAGTGGGTGCAACCCAAGCTGGAAATTTACGATCCCGATAAACCATCCAAACCCGACGAGGCCACAGCCCGCAGCCTGCTGCCCGTCCCCTACCGCAGCTTCTCGGTCGGGACTTCAGCCACGTACTCAACCGTCGAAGACCCCCAGTTCCCCAGACAGGGGTTTACCCTCACAGGATCCCTGGCTTATGGTCTCAACATTCCCTATGGAAAACCTGCGAGCCAATTTGTACCTGCCTGGATTAACTTCAAGACCTATACCGTGGTGGACGAAGACCCGCGCCAGGTTTTCGCCTTGCGCGCTTCGGGGGGAGCTGTCCTAGGAGATCCTCCAGCCAGTCGCATCTTCTTCCTGGGGGGTAACCAGGTGGAGATCGGAACACTAAGGGGCTACAAACCCATGGAGTTCTCCGGGCGCTACTTCCTGGGCAGCTCCGTGGAGTACCGTTACGACTTCAACCTGCAATCGGTCATCAGCCAAACCGTCATTGGCATTCTCTTCGTGGACTTCGGAACAGCATGGAATCCAGGAGACGACCCGGACCTGAAAGCGGGCTTCGGCGCCGGAGTGCAGCTGAACCTGGGTTACGGTTCGGTCCTCCTCCCTGCACTTCGCTTCGATTACGGCTTCAGCGGAATTCATCCTCGGGGCGTTTTCCATTTTCGAATCGGTCCCGTCTTCTGAGCCAAACGTCGCTCTCACCCCGGTCACACCCCCCCTATTTTGGGGTACGCCACGGCTGGTTCCCTAACCTAAAATGTTCCCATGGCCTATGAGGAAAGCCCCGAGTACTTCGCGGAACACTTCGCCGATCACGCGGTAAACGTTGAGCTGTTACCGTATCCCTTCGGCTATCCCTTACTCGAGGCGATTACCCCCGTCGGGGTGCTTTACCCCTTCGATCGGTGCGCACCTCCGGCACCCACTGGCCAGGTCGAACTGGTATTGCATGCAAGCGTCGAATCGTTCAGGTACCGCCGGCACGCTCCGGGAATAGAGGAGCTCTCCGGGGGGCGCTATCGGCTGAAGGGCCGGGTCCAGGCCGAGCTGGAACCGGGCTTCTATCTCATGGATTGTGGTCTACCTTTGGTCCTCGCATCGGAGAAGCCCCTTGAAGAGGGGATGGACATAGAGGTCACCACCGAACCCCCCCTGATGGCTTTCCGGATGGAAGGGAGGTTGTAATCAGGTGCGTTGCCCGCATTGCGGTGCACGCAATCCAGAGGGATTTCAGTTCTGCGGGCATTGCGGCAATCCGCTGAGCAGGGCCCCGCTGCCGCAGCGCAGGTGGGCGACTGCCTTGTTTTTCGACCTCACCAACTTCAGCCGCTACACCACCGCGCACGACCTGGAAGACACCCATCATGCAGTTCATAAACTGCTGGAGCGGGCCCGCGACTGCGTAACCACTCATGGCGGCTACGTGGACAAGTTCTTCGGCGACGGCATGCTCGCCGTCTTCGGGCTGCAAAAGAGCCGCGAGAACGAACCCTTGCGAGCGCTGCAAGCGGCGGCCTGCATGGTCGAAGCCACACGCGGTAACGGTCAGGAGCTGCAAGGCCGGGTAGGGCTCGCCACCGGCCTGGTGCTGCTGGGACCGCTAGGAAGCGAACAGGGGCAGCACCAAACCGTGATAGGAACCCCCGTGAATCTGGCACAGCGTCTCGCCGCATCGGCCCCGGGCGGCGAAGTATGGCTGGACCAGGTAACGGCACAGCTGATCCCCGAGGCCAACCTTAAGGGTCTGAAACCGCGCCTTTTCAAGGGCTTTCGGGAACCCCAGCCTGTAGGAGTCTTCCAGGGCTGGGGGCGACGCGAACATCCCCTCTTCGGCCGCGAAGAAGAGATCAAGCGGGTTCTGGGCTGGATCGGCGAGGCCGAACGGGGCGGCGGCCGCGTGGCCGTGATTTCGGGACCCATCGGCGCCGGAAAAACGTTCTTGGTAGAGGAAGCCCTGAGGCGCAGTTCGTCCCAGATACGCACGATTCACATTCCCGGGGTGGACGTAGGGAGCCCCGTGCGTGAAATCCTGCAACAGGCACTGGCGCGCAGTCTGGGCATGACCCCCGAAGCCATCCTTGCGCAGCTTCCCCTCGCCGACCTCGACCGCCGGGCACTTGCCTTCGCACTTGGCCTGGAATCCGAGCGTCCCGCCCCCCCGGAAGACCTGGAGAGCACCCTGGCGCGCAGCTTCCGGCGCGGCCTTCAATATTTGGCCACGGAGCGCCCCACGGTGCTGGTCATGCGCAGCGGACCACACGACCATGCTCTGCTTGGTCGCCTGCTTGACGAACTCCGCAGCGAACCCCTGAAAGGCCTGACGGTGCTGGTGCTCAAACGCTCGCCAGCCCCAGGAGCCGATCTAATGCTGGGACCGCTATCGCCGCGCGATGCCGACGCCTACCTCAGGCACCTCAATCCCGCACTGGACAAGGGTACCCGCGAGGGGATATATCGAGAAAGCGGAGGTTTCCCGCTAGCCTTGCGCTTCCTTGCGCTATCAGCAGATCCCGGCGCATCGGTAATGGCGGCTTTTCAGTCCCGGCTGGACAAACTGCGCCCGCTACACCGGAAGATTCTTCTCTATACCGCCCTAGGACAGCCAGCTAGCTGGCCGGGTTTGCTGCGGGAGCTGCTCAACGAAGAAGTAGACAGCGCCATTACCGACCTCGTCGAAGACGGCTACCTGGTAGCCGACACTACGAGCGACGAAGACGCAACAGCGCTGCGGGTCGCCAACCCATTGCTACAAAAAGCCGCCCGCCTCTTTCTCTCGAAAAAGGACCGCCTGCGGCTTCACGAGGCCTACTGGCACTGGTTGCGAAACCGACCCAGTACTCACTACGCCGCCCAGGCGGCCGAGCACGCGCGATTGGCAGGCCGCAATCTCGACGCGGCGCGCGCCTACCTGCGCGCCGGCGACCTGCAAAAAGAAGAAGGCATCTTCCGCGGCGCCGAGCAATACTATCAGGCTGCGCTGGGTTACTTTCCTGACGAAAACAAGGATGAAGCCCGGTTGCGCCTGGCGGCGCTGCATCTGGAGGGGGGATCGCCCGAAACGGCACTCTCGTGGCTAGAAGGGCAGACATCCCACGAAGCGCTCAAGCTTACCGGCCTGGCGCAGGCGCGCCTGGGCATGGCCAAGGAGGCAAGGATCAATCTCGGCCGTTACTTGAAGGCACGGCGAGGCGATCCGGAGGTCGCTATGGCACTATTGGCGCTCGACCCTCCAGCCGAAAGGCTCGAGCGCCTGCACGCGGCGCAGCCGCAAGGTCCCCCTGAACTCAGAGCCGCGCATGCCCGTCTCCTTGCTGAAAGCTACGCCGAACTAGGTCGCTACGAAGAGGCTGCCAGGGCCATGCATTCGGCATATACCCACTACATGGAAGCTCGCAACGAAAGCCGCGCTGCGGAAGCGGCACTGGCAATAAGCGGGCACCGCTGGATGGCAGAGCGACTGGAGGCCGCCGCCGAATGGGCAGATCGGGCCGTCGAGCACGCGCGCAAAGCCCATCCCGGTCTGGCCACCACCGCGTGGAGCGTTCGTGCGGGATTGTGGCTCGATCAAGGTCGGGCCAGTGAGGCGGCTGCCGCACTGGAGCAAGCCGAGGTTCACCTGGATCACGCGCGAACACCGAATGAGAGGGCGCGAATCCACGCAATCCGCATGCGCTATTTCATAGAAACCGGGCAATTACAACAGGCTATAGTATTGGGCGAGTCTGCTTATGCTGGTGAACCTCATCACTGGCTGGGGGCTAACCTGGCCCTGGCATACGCCTTGCGTGGTGGTCCCGATAGCGAACAACGCTTCCGCGAGCTGCAGCGTCGTCACGCCCAGGAAACCTCTTCGCCGGGCCATTTGCTATTTGCCCTCTCTGAAGCATTGCGGATATGGCGTACGGGCGGGAACCCCATACCCGTACTCAAGGCCGCCCGCAGGCAAACTCGTAGCAGCGGCCCTTATCTGCACTACCTGACCCTGACCTTGTGGGGTCTGTATCTGATGCATAGAAAACCGAAAAAGGCGCTGGCGCTGGCGCAGCACCTGCAAAGGCGCGCCGGTGCCGGGGGCTTCGTAGCGGTCAGTGAAACTGCGCGTCTGTTGCGGGCAGAAATCGCCATGGGGCGGGGCGAACCGGTTGAGCACCTCCTGCGCTTCAAGGGTTCACTGGCTACGCAGGAAACGTGGCGGCAATCTCTGCTGACCCGGCTGGAGCATTCCGGTTCTGCGGCTGACCACAGCCTCGGAGGCTACGGTATCCTGGGTGCGTGGGCGCGCCAGCATGGCAGCAGCGCACGGCTGCAGGAAACCGATGGACCCTCGTGAAGAAATCCGCGACCGCATCGACTTTAAATCCCTAGTCGAGCGGTACCTTCCATTGAAACCCGCAGGCCAGGGGCGCTGGAAAGGCCTCTGCCCCTTTCATAACGAAAAGACTCCATCTTTTTATGTAGACGAAAACAAGGGCATGTTTTACTGCTTTGGCTGCAAAGCAGGAGGCGACGTATTCAAGTTTGTGCAGATGATCGAGGGTCTGGACTTCCGCGAGGCCCTGGAAAAACTTGCCCAAGAAGCCGGGGTAGAGCTCCCCGAACGCGGACCGTCCCAAAAGTCTAGTAAAGACCTCGTAGACGTAAACCGGATAGCGCTTGAATACTTTCATGACAACATCGGAAATGAAGCGCTGGTATATCTGCAAGGCCGCGGCCTGAAACCCGAAACGATAGAGCAATATTCGCTTGGTTACGCCCCAAAAAGCTGGGATGGGCTGGTCCGCCACCTAACGCGCCATAAGGTTCCCCTCAAACTAGGTTTGCAAGCGGGGGTCCTTGCAGAAAAAGAGGGGCGCGTCTACGACCGTTTCCGCGGGCGGGTCATCTTCCCTATACGCGACCCCATGGGACGGGTGGTCGCATTTACCGGCAGGGCGCTATCCGCCGACGACTCGCCCAAATATTTAAATACGCCCGAAACCGACCTGTTCAAAAAAAACCGCCTGCTATACGGTTTTTCCGAGGCAAGGAAGAGCATCCGCAAACGCCGCCGGGCCATCGTCGTCGAAGGGCTGTTTGATGTTCTGGCGCTAACGCAATTGGGCTGGACCGAAACCGTCGCCGTACTCGGCTCGTCCCTCTCGCAAGAGCAAGCGCGCTTGCTGGAGCGTGCGGAAGCAGAGCGGCTGTATCTGGCATTCGACGCCGACGAAGCGGGGCGGAAAGCGACGCTGGCGGGACTGGACGTCGCGGTGGCGCGCCGTTTTCTCACTTACGCAGTGCTGCTTCCCGCCGGGCGCGATCCCGGGGACCTGCTCACCAGCCCCGGCGGGAAGGAAGCCTTTGCCCGGGCTTTGGAGGAAGCCCTCCCGGAAGTCGAATACCGCTTCCAGTCGGCAGCCGAGGACGTCGATCTCGGCACCACTGAGGGGAAACGTGCTGTGCTGGAACGATTGCTCCCTCGCCTGGTCGACGTCGATCCCTTCGACCCCGTCGCCGAAGCCTTGAAAGCAGTGATCGTGGATCGCTTGGGCCTGGACCCGCGGGCTCTCGAAGACTTAATCCGCAGCCAACAAAAGCGCAAGCGGCGCGTTGTGGAACGCGCCCAGGTGGAAGCGGCGGTGAAGAATCCGGACGACCGCATTTTGCTGCTGGAGCTGGATGTCATTGCTCAGCTGCTTGCGGTCGGCCCGGACCATCTCGCTGACTGGGTACGTTACGTAGAAGATCATAGCTGGCCCCCGGACGACACATTTCTGGCAGAGTTCATCAGGGTGGCCGAGGAAGAAGGATTCAGACAGCGGCGGATTCTCGATCGCTTCGCCGGTCGCGGTGAAGGCGGCCTCCTGTTCGAACGGTTGATGCTATCCGGAAGCGATAGCGCCGGCGAACACAAGGAGCAGCTCGACAAGAGTCTGGCAAGACTGCGCGAAGCATATTTGCGGCGCAAACGCGCCCGGCTGACGGCAGCACTCAAAGAAGATCGGGAACACACATTGCAGATTTTGAAGGAAATACAGGAACTAGATCACGCCATCGAAGCCGAGCGTCGGCTTTACCGCACCAACAACGGAGGATAACTTAAAAAGCGACCCCTGGAAACCCTGTGCAGGGAGAGGGGCGCGAAGAAGCCCGGAGCCGGCGCGGCGAGAGCGGGTTGCAAAAGACACCCACGAAATGTACGTACGCCCTAGAACCCGTGCAAAACTTCCCTCGCCCCCCGTTCCTCCGACAAAAGGGGACCTGCTGATTGCACTACGAGAAAGCCGGTGGTATTAATCGGCGCGCAAGACCGCGATTGTAACCCTCGCCACAGGGCCCGATCAGCCAGTCACGAGCCCCGTTCCTTTCACCAAGCGCCAAATACCGGAGGTTGCGTACCTCAAATCAGGCAGCTCAGACGATCAACATCGCATCGCCCAGACTGTAGAAACGGTACCCATGCGCCAGCGCTTTGCGATAAGCGGCCATCGTCACGTCGTACCCGGCAAACGCCGCAACGAGCATGAGCAAAGTGCTGCGCGGCAGATGAAAATTGGTAATCAAACCCCCAGCGACCGCGAAACGATACGGGGGGCGAATGAAAAGCCTCGTTTCCCCCGCACCCGGGCGCACCCCCTTGCCGGAAACAAAGGCCGATTCGAGAGTACGCACAACCGTGGTCCCCACAGCGATGACCCGCCGCCCTTCGGCCAGGGCACGGTTGATTTGCAATGCAGCCTCTTCCGACACCTCGAAATATTCAGCATGCATGCGGTGTTTTTCAATAGCGCCCTTGACCGGTTGAAAAGTTCCCGGACCCACGTGTAACACAACGTGGGCCATCTCCACGCCCATCTCCGCCAGCTCATCAAGCAGGCGCGGGGTGAAGTGCAGCCCCGCCGTTGGGGCGGCCACCGACCCCTCGTACCGGGCGTAAACGGTTTGATAACGCTGGGGATCAACCCGCCTGTGTATGTAAGGCGGAAGCGGCGTTTCTCCCAGCCCGGGCAGGTGCTCCTGCACTGGCGCCGAAAACGAAAGCAGGCGCATACCCTCGTCGTTTATCTGTAACACCTCGGCATCGAGTGCGCCGAAACGAACCCGCGCCCCGGGCTTGAGCCGGCGGCCGGGCCGCACCAGCGCCCACCAACGATCCGCGCCCTCCTTTCGCACCAGCAGTACTTCTATCCGCGCCCCACTTTCTTTTTCGCCGTGGAGCCGGGCGGGGAAAACCTTCGTTTCATTGAAGACTAGCAGATCTCCAGAGACCAGAAAGCGCGGCAGTTCGAAAAAACGCGAATGCTCGAGAACGCCCCTACCGCGCGCAACGACCATTAATCGACTGCTGTCACGCGGATCCGCGCCTTCCTGGGCGATGCGATCCTCGGAAAGGGGGTAGTCGTAGTCTGCTATCCGCTGTCCGCGTGAACTCACTTCGTGCCCGGATAGTTCTTCTCGCGTTGCGGCATGAAAGGTTCTTCGATCTCGGGAAGATGGGTGAACTGGTCTACTGCATCTATGAGCTTCTGGGCGGTGGTTTCCTTGAAGGCAATGACCTCAACCCTGATGCCCTTTTCCATCAGCACCTCGAGGATGTCTACGAAATCGCCGTCACCGGAACCCAAAACTACCACGTCGAGGGAGTCCATTAACCGCACCATGTCGGCCGCTATCCCCATGTCCCAATTGCCTTCGTATATGGGTTTGCCCTCATCGGTCGTATGATGCACGCTCAGGTTCATGCGCCGCACCCGGTACCCCATGGTGGAAAGCTTGTAAATAAAGGGCCAGGCAGAGGTGTCGTTCTCGCGCTCGACCACGTACGCGGTCGCCCGCACCAGCTGTCTGCCCTGCACCGCGTGCCTGAGCAGACTCTCGAAGTTGACGGTGCGTTCGTAGTAATCTCGCGCGGAGTGGTAGAGGTTCTGCGTGTCAACGAACAGGCCTACGCGCTGCATGGCGTTCCAGCCCATCGATTCCTTCATGCCGGGGTCCTCCGTTTCAGGGGGTGGTGCAAGGTTTCCTCACTGCCATCGTAATACCTGTGGCGCACGGTTATGGCTTCGCCCGAAAGGTCTATGACCGCGAAGCTTGGTTGCTCCTTTCCCCGCAGGCGGTTGGTGGTCGCGGTTCCCGCATTGACGATCAGCATGTCCTCGAAGCGCCATACCCACGGCACGTGCTTGTGACCGTTTAGCACTAGTTCCACCCCGTGATCCACCAGTATCTTGAGCAGGTCTCCCGCGTCTTGCAATATGTTGCGCTCCCGCCCGGCGCCGGGAACCGGCAGTAGGTGGTGGTGGGTGACGAAAACCTTCAGGTCGCCCTCAAGTGCGGAATCAAGGGCTTCATGCAACCACGGATATATGCTCCGGCCTATGCGCCCCTCGTCGAGGTCGGGCTCGCTCGAGTCCGCAGCAACTATGTGTACGCCGGGGAGGCGCACTATCCGATAGCGCGAACCGTAGATCTCCTCGAAGTGAACGTAACCAACGTTACGCGAGTCGTGATTCCCGGGGGTGACGAGCAACGGGACCTCAAAACGGTCGGTCCAGTCCCGGGCCTCCTCGAACTCGTAGGCAAGCCCGCGATCGGTGAGGTCCCCCGAAAGCACGAGCAGATCAGGGCGTTCACTGTTTACTTCCGCAATAAGTCGTTCCATCAGCTGTGGCTGAAAGTATTTGGAAGCCACGTGGATATCGGAGATGTGATACAGGCGCGTCATGGCCACGGGCTCATTCTACCCGGCTATTTCAACCGGTATTGCGCATCCCTGCCGCAATGCCCAAAATCGTCGACAATAGCGCCCGCGTAGTCGCCTCGCGGTCAGGGCTCTCGGAAGGCAGCCTCCGGTAGCGGAAGAGAAGCTCTACCTGCAGATGGTTGATGGGATCCAGGTAGGGATTGCGCAATTCAATGCTGCGGGCCAGCTCGGGGGTCGTCGCCAGAAGCGCTGCTCCGCGGGCCGCCTCGAGCACCTCCAGAGACGACTCGAACGACCGTTCCAGCCGGGGAAAGAAACGCTCGGCGAGCCCCGGCTCCAATAAGCGCAGGTAGTTACGGGTCACATTCAGGTCGGTCTTCGCCAAAGACAGCTCGGCACCCTCTAGCACGCTGCGGAAAAAAGGCCAGCCTGCGTACATTTCTGCAAGCAGATCAGGGTCCAGAGCAGCGAGCCCCTCCCCCAGACCGAACCAGCCGGGCAGGTTGGCACGTACCTGGGTCCAGGCCATAACCCAGGGAATCGCCCGCAAGTCACTCACATCGCGGATACGCCCGTGACGGTAAACGGGGCGTGAGGCAATTTTCAGGGCGGCGATTTCGCGAATGGGGGTTAGCTGCTCGAAGAAGCTGAAGAAACCCTCGGACGACAGCAGCCCTCGGTACACCTCCGCAGAGCGTTTGGCAGCGCCCGCCAGCGCCTCCGTCCAGGCGACCTCGGGCTTGAACCCGGCGGCGGGCCCGTAGCCGGCGTCGCGCGCCGCGGCGAGCAGGAGGTGGGCGACCGTTTCCTCGAGGCTGCGCAGGGCCAGGTCGGGATGACCGTACTTATCGGCCAGGGCTTCGCCCTGCTCGGTTATACGGATTTCCGGTCCTACCGCACCCGCCGGCAATGCGGCTATCGCCCTGCCCGCCGGACCGCCACCGCGTGCGGTGGAGGTGCCGCGTCCGTGGAAGAAGCGCACTTGCACCCCGGCAGCCCGGGCCGACGCGGCAACGCGCTGCTGCGCCATGTATAACGCCCAGTTTGCGGCGAGAAATCCCGCGTCCTTATTCGAATCCGAGTAACCTATCATCACCTCCAGCGCCCCGCGCGCGGCAACCTGACGCCGGAACACCGGGTTGGCTAGCAGGCGCTCCACGGTAACGCCTGCAGTATTCAGATCGTCCAGGGTCTCGAACAGCGGCACCACGTCGAAGGGCGCACCACGTTGCGGATCGTAGCGGCCTGCCTCGCGCGCCAGCAGCAGCACCTCGAGCAGATCGGACGGTCCGCGGGTCATGCTCACCACATAAGCGCCGCGCCCGTCCCATACAGCAAGAGCCCCCAGCGCCCGGCGCAGCGGAGCACCTTCGGGCTCATAGCCCACGGGGGCCAGGGGTCGCGCGCTCGCAAGCTCCTCGGTTAGCCAGGCCTCGCGCCGCTCTTCGGACCAGCCGGGATAGTCTTCAGCCAGGCCGGCCGCTTCCAGCAGCTCGGCAACCGCCCGGCGGTGCTCGCCCGACTCCTCACGCAAATCAAGGGATACCAAACCGAGCCCGAAGGTTCTCGCGGCCTCCTCCAGCGGGCGCACGCCCCGGATCGCAAAGGAAACAAGGCCCATGGCACGCAAGGCGCCGCGCAACCGGGCCAGGTCGGAAACCAGCTCGGCGGATTCCCGGTAAGCGCCAGGGCCCGCCGTCAGGGTGTGCTCGAGCCGGTAATAGATACCCATCAGATAACGCCTTAGCGGCTCGCCAGCAAAGCGGGGAGGTTCACCGATGAGCCGGAGTGCGTGTTCTGCGGCCTCGCGCAGGTCTCGCGGAACTGGAAGGCGGCGTTCGGAAACCGAGAGATCCCTGATCAGCTCATCAAGCTCGCTACAGAAATGCTCTACGTACAAGCGGCGTGCGTAATCCTGAGCCCAGGCGGTCACCTCCGGGGTAACGGCGGGATTGCCGTCGCGGTCTCCTCCGATCCAGCTGCGGGTGCGAATGGGGCTACCGACATGGAATTTGCGCCCGTAGGCGTCATGGAGGGCCGTTTCCATGCGCTCGACCAGGCGCGCCTGGGCCGACCAAAGGCTGCGGGGAAGGTAGTAGAGCGCCCCTTTCACCTCGTCGTTCACGGTGGGCTGGGTACGGCGCAGCTCCTCGGTGGCCCACAGCAAGGCGACACGCTCACGCAGCATCTCCCCGTCATCGCGCTCCAGGGCTTCATGCAGCCGCTCCAGGTGATGCCTTACGGTGCGTCTGCGCGCCTCAGTTGGGTGCGCCGTAAAGGTAAGGCGAAGGCGGAGTGCACGGGCAAGACGCTCAGCGTCTCCGGCGGGAACGTTCCAATCCAGCAGGGTTTGCGCTGCGCGCGCGAATCCGCTTTCTTCACGGGCAACCGTCCGGGACCGGTGGAACGACTCGGCTAGATTAGCCAAATAAAAGAAGCTGGTAAAGGCCCGGGTCAGACCCTCGGCGCGGTGAAGATCCAGACTCCCTATTAGCGAATCCAGCGCTTCGCGCTCGGCTTCATCGTGATGGCGGCGCAGCATCTTGGTGCGGGTGCGCACCTCTTCGACCAGACCGTACAGGCGCTCGCCACTGACCATGCGGATCGCTTCTCCCAGCGCCCGGCCCAGCCTGTCCACGTCGCGCCGGAGCGCCTCGGGCAGGGTCACGGCTCCTCCCAGCGATAGGGACTGATCGCCTGTACCCGGGTGCCGGAAAAAACGAGCTCGGTGGCCAGAAAACTGGCCGCCCCCTCGGCGCTGCGAAACGGCTGCGGGCGCGATGTAAGGAAGCGGTCCAGGAAAGTATTGATGTCTCCGCCTATTACGGAATTATAGGTGCCGGTCATTCCCACGTCAGACTGGAACGCCGTGCCCCGGGGGAGAAACCCGGCGTCCAGCGTGGGAACGTGCGTGTGGGTACCCAGAACCGCGGCCACACGGCCGTCGAGATAGTGCCCCAGGGCGTACTTTTCGCTGGTTGCCTCGGCGTGAATCTCCACGATTGCGGCATCGTGGGGAACTTCTTCAAGGATGCGGTCGGCGGTGCGGAAAGGGTCGTCGAACAACCCCATGAATACGCGACCCATCACCTGGAACACGAGCAAGCGGAAACCTCCCCGTTCCAGTACCCACCAGCCCTGCCCGGGAGTTCCCGGAGGATAGTTGGCGGCCCTGATTACGGGTTCCCGATCTATAAGATCATAGACGCCTTTTCTGTCCCAAGCGTGGTTCCCCAGGGTGACCAGGTCGGCGCCAGCTTCCCGCAAGATGCGATAACTCTTGCGGTCGAGTCCCTTACCGCCCGCGGCGTTCTCTCCATTTATTATCACCCAATCGTAACGCCTGCGTATATCCGGCAGGTGCAGGGCCACGGCTCGCAATCCAGGCCCCGCGACCACGTCGCCAACAAAAAGCACACGCATGAACGGGCTAGACCGCCGCTTCCAGACCGGCCATCAAAAGACCTATCTGTTCTTCAGTCACCTCTCCCGGCAATACCTCGCCCACCACCCTGCCCTCATACATAACGAGAATACGGTCGGCAAGGCTCATAACCTCGTTCAAATCGGCAGAAACGAGCAAAACCGCCATGCCGCGGTCGCGCGCCTCGATGATGTTCTGGTGGATGAATTCTATTGCTCCGATATCCACGCCGCGGGTGGGCTGAGCGGCTACGAGAAGCTTGGGTTCGCGCGCCAGCTCGCGGCCAACGATGATTTTTTGAGCGTTGCCGCCCGAGTAGCGGCGTCCGATCAGGTGGATGCTGCGCGGCCGTACGTCGAAGCGCTCAACTACCTTTTCAGCGTAATCGTTGATGACGGCGTCGTTGAAAAAACCCAGGAAGCCTGCGTAAGGCGGACGGTAGTGATCACCCAAGATGATGTTATACCGGGTGGGAAATTCGAGGATCAAACCGCGGTCGTTGCGCTCCTCGGGAATGTGACTCACACCCCACTCGCGCACCTTGCGGGCGCTGGGGTGCACGGCCTCGCCGTTGTAGCGCAGCGTGCCCTTGAAGGGGCGCAGGCCGGTGATCACCTCAACCAGCTCGGTCTGTCCGTTGCCCTCCACGCCGGCAATGCCCACGACCTCGCCCGCGCGCACCTGAAATGAGACGCCGTCCAGGCGCGGACGGTGACCGCTTCCCTCGACCCGCAGGTCTGCGGCCTCAAGCACCACCTCTCCGGGCTCGGCGGGTTTTTTCTGCACGGTCAATATCACTTCCCGTCCTACCATCATCCGCGCCAGCTCGGCCACGCTGGTTTCAGACGTGTTCACCGTGCCCACCACCTTGCCGTCACGAATGACGGTGACACGGTCGGAAACCTCCATCACCTCATCGAGCTTGTGGGTGATAAGTATGATGGCGTGCCCCTTCCCAGCGAACTCGCGCAGAAACTTGAAAAGATCCTCCACTTCCTGCGGGGTGAGCACGGCGGTAGGCTCGTCGAGAATAAGTATCTTGGCGTCGCGATAGAGGGTCTTGAGAATCTCTACGCGCTGCTGCGCACCCACCGGCAGGTCTTCGATTACGGCGTCGGAATCGAGATCGAAGCCCAGCTCTTTTATTAGCTCAACTACGCGCTTGCGGGCGGCTGCGTAGTCGATGGCCGGACCTGCTTTTGGCTCCATCCCCAAAATGACGTTGTCAAGAACAGAAAGGGTGTCCACGAGCATAAAGTGCTGGTGCACCATGCCTATGCCCAGCGCAATGGCGTCCGAGGGGGTGTTAATCTCCACCCTTTCGCCGTCGACGTAGATCTCACCCTCATCGGGCCTGACGAGCCCGTAAACGATCTTCATCAGGGTGGACTTGCCCGCGCCGTTCTCACCCACCAGCGCCAGCACCTCGCCCCACCTGACACTCAAGTTAATATGATCATTCGCCAGCACCAGGGGGTAGCGCTTGGTGATGTTCTCAAGCTGCAAAGCGACTTCGCTCACGGAAGCAGTATACCAACCGGAAAGGCCGCCCC
The DNA here is from genome assembly GCA_027067955.1 of Thermaceae bacterium. GTDB lineage: Bacteria > Deinococcota > Deinococci > Deinococcales > Marinithermaceae > Oceanithermus. The sequence continues at coordinate 44,414 of JAMOUW010000079.1, read as the reverse complement.
CGTTCGGGGGCGGCCCGTATTCGGCATGATCCTAGCGCGAAGAGGGTACCTTGATCTCACCGCTCAGAATCTTGCGCTTGATTATCTCGAGGCGGGTGACGATCGCCTGCGGAATGAGGTCCTTGTTGTACTCGTCGAGCGCATAGCCAACGCCGTTGTTTTCGAGCCCGAACTCGTGAATGCCGCCACTAAAGTTGCCCTCGACAACGCTCTTGATGGTGTCGTAGGTGGCCACGTCCACGCGTTTCAGCATGGAGGTAAGCACGAAGTTGAGGGTCTTGGGATTGTTATCGGTGTCGCCCAGGTAGTTCTGGTTGGCGTCCACCCCTACCAGGAAGAGCGGGCGGGCGTCCTTGCCGCAAGGGTTGCCGGGAACGTTGCGGAAGGGGTCGCGGATGAACTTCTTGCCCGTAGTGCACTTGGTTTGCTTGATGTAATCGAGCACTCCCAGACCAGAACCGCCGGCGGCGGCGTAGATTATGTCGGCGCCCTGGGAAACCTGCGCCTGAGCGATCTCCTTAGCCTTGGCGGGGTCGTTCCAGGCAGTGGGGGTGTTGCCCACGTAATTGATAATGACGTTGCACTCGATGCCGTCTTCGGCGCAGGCGTATTCGACGCCAGCCTTGTAGCCCTGCTCGAACTTGTGAATCAGCGGGATGTCCATGCCCCCCACGAAACCGACGGTCCCCGTCTGGGTGAGCTTGCCGGCGATGTACCCTACCAGGAACGAGCCTTCGTGCTCACGGAAAACGAGGCTTGCCACGTTGGGGAGGTCGACTACAGAGTCGATGATCGCAAAGTGGATGTCGGGAAATTCCTTCGCCACTGCTTCGATAGCACCCTGGTTGGCGAAACCGACGGCGATGATCAGATCGAACTCCTCCTCGGCGAAGTTGCGGATACCCTGAATGACCTGGCTGGGATCGGAAGGCTCAAAATCAAAGAGTTCGATGCCCAAGTCCTTGGCGGCCTTCTGTGCACCCTCCCAGGCCGACTGGTTGAAGCTGCGATCGTTCTTGCCGCCCGCGTCAAACGCAATACCAACACGAACCTGCGCCATCGCCAGGCCCATGAAGGCCGCTAGCATCATGCCCAACACTGCCCATCGTTTCATACTCGACCTCCTTAAAGGTTTGGTGTCCTAATGGCTCTTTCGCCAGCGTCATTATATGCCAGGGAAGGGTGAAGGTCATGTAACCTCGGTAAAGATGCGGTTCATTTTGACTTTCTATACTGGGTTTTGTGGATAAGGAAGCAGCGGCCCGGCGGATGGGTGAGCTGATCGAATCGATCCGCCGCCACAACCACCTTTACTATGTGCTCGACCGGCCCGAAATCTCCGACTCCGAATACGACTCTCTGGTGCGCGAACTGGCCGAGCTGGAAACCGCCTTTCCCGAGCTGCGCTCGCCCGCCTCACCCATCCACCAGGTGGGGGCGGGGGTGCTGGGCGCCAGCTTCGAGCCGGTCACGCACCCGACCCCGCTCTACTCGCTGGATAACGCCTTCGGTCCCGAGGAGATCACCGCCTTCGAGGAGCGCGTCGCCCGGGCGTTGGGGACCGAGCCGCCACTGGAGTACGCGCTCGAGTACAAGATCGACGGCCTCTCGGTCAACCTGCTGTACGAAAATGGCCGCCTCGTTTGGGGCGCCACCCGCGGCAACGGCCGGGTGGGCGAGGAGGTGACCCAGAACCTGCTCACCGTGCAGGGTCTGCGCTCGCAGCTCAAGGGCGCGCCAGAGCGGCTCGAGGTGCGCGGCGAGGTCTACATGCCGCGCGAGGTCTTCCTGGAACTCAACCGCGCTCGCGAGGAGGCCGGGGAACTGCCCTTCAAGAACCCGCGCAACGCCGCCGCCGGCGCGGTGCGGCAAAAAGACCCGCGCATCGCCGCCGAGCGCCGGCTCGCGATCTACTTCTACGGCGTGGGCGAGGGGGCGGCGGAGCTGGGGGCGCACACGCAGCTCGAGCTTTTGGACCGCCTGGAGGCAATGGGCCTGCCGGTGGAGCCCCACCGCACCCGCGCGGTGGGCGCGGCGGGGGTCGAGGAGGCCTACCGGCAGATGCTCGCCCGCCGCGGCGAGCTGCCCTTCGATGCCGACGGGGTGACCGTCAAGGTGAACGACCTGGAAGCGCAACGCCGCCTGGGTCACACGGCCAAGGCGCCCCGCTGGGCCACCGCCTACAAGTTTCCGGCCGAAGAAAAAGAAACTCGCATCGAGGGCGTGGACTTCCAGGTAGGCCGCACCGGCCGCATCACCCCGGTGGCCAACCTGACGCCGGTCCAGCTCGACGGCACCACCGTGAGCCGCGTTACCCTGCACAACAAGGCCTTCATAGAGGAGTTGGATGCCCGCGCGGGCGACGTGGTGCTGTTGCACAAGTCGGGCGGCATCATTCCTGAAATCCTGCGGGTCGTGAGGGAGAAGCGCACCGGCCGGGAAACGTCCATCGTCTTCCCCGAGCGCTGCCCCGAGTGCAACACCGAGCTGGTGGAGGATGGCAAGATTCACCGCTGCCCCAACCCCCTCTGCCCCGCCAAGGCCTTCCAGCAGCTGCGCCACTGGGCGAGCCGCCGGGCAATGGACGTCCAGGGCCTGGGCGACAAGCTGATCGAGCAACTGCTGGAAAAGGGGCTGGTGAAAGACGCCGCCGACCTCTACCGGCTTTCCAAGGAAGACCTGGCCGGCCTGGAGCGGATGGGCGAGAAGAGCGCGGAGAACCTGCTCGTGCAACTGGAAGAGAGCAAGGCCCGCGGGCTCGAACGCGCCCTCTACGGCCTCGGCATCCCCCAGGTGGGCGAGGCGCTGGCGCGCACCCTGGCCCGTCGCTTCGGGACCATCGAGAAACTGATGGAGGCCAACGAGGAGGAGCTGGAGGCCGTGCCCGACGTCGGCCCGGTGACCACCGCGGAGATCCGCCGGGCGCTTGCGGATGAGCGGATGCGCAGCCTGATCCGGCGGCTACGGGAAGCCGGAGTAAGCTTCGAGGCCAAGCAGGCCCAGCCCGCCGAGCAGCCGCTCGCCGGGCTCACAATCGTCCTCACCGGCGAGCTCAGCCGCCCCCGCGCCGATGTAAAAAGCGAGCTCGAAACCCTGGGGGCGAGGGTGGCCGGTTCGGTGAGCAGAAAGACGGACTACGTGGTAGCCGGCCCGGGAGCGGGTAGCAAACTCAAAAAGGCCCGGGAGCTTAATATCCCCGTCTTGGACGAGGCGGGCCTCGAAAAGCTGCTGACCGGCGCTGCCCCTTCCAGGTAGACTGGGCGCGATGCAGCGGCGCATCCTGTACCTCGTTCCACTCCTGGTAATCCTGGGGGGCGCGTGGCTGTTCCAGCAACGTCCGCAGGTACTGGCCCTTTCCGGTACGGTGCTCAAGAACCCGCGCCCAGCCCCCGAGTTCCGCCTGGAAAGCGCCGATGGCCCGGTGAGCCTGGCCGACTTTCGCGGCAAGGTGGTCCTCGTCTTTTTTGGCTACGCCAACTGCCCCGATGTCTGCCCGCTTACGCTAAACCACCTGGCGCACATCTACCGCGAACTGGGCGAGCCTGAACAGCTGCAGGTTCTCGCCATCAGCATCGACCCGGCGCGCGACACCCCCGCGGCCATGGACCGCTACGCCAAACTGTTCCACCCCAGTTTCATCGGTCTTTCCGGTCCGCCCAAGGTAATAGCCAAAGTGGCGGCCGGCTTTTACATTTACGTACGTACTGACCCCAGCGGCTACATAGACCACACCTCAACGGTGACGCTGATCGATCCTGAGGGCCGCATCCGGGTGCTTTACGGCCAGCAAGCGGTAGAAGAAGAAACCGCCATGTTGCGTGATCTGCGGGCCATTTTAGAGCGGAGGGGCCGGTTCTAGTGCGAGCGCTGTGGCTGGCGGGACTGCTGCTCTTGGGCGGAATCGCCCGCGCTCACGCGGGAGACTTCGAAATCGAGGAACTGCGCATAGTGCGCACAGCGGAGGGAGTTTTCCTGGAAGGGCTGGTGGTATACCCCGCCTGGGACGATCCCCTGTCACTGGAGGTGGTGGCTACCGATCGTGGCGAGGGCGTGCTCGAGCTCCGCGAGGGAAGCGCGTGGCGCCCCGTGCCGTCGGTGCCCATCCCCTACGGTGTCACCAGCCTGGGCGCTACCACCGCCTTTCGCATCCGTCTCACCGGGGGGCCCTATCCTCCCGGGGAAGAGGTGCCGGTCACTTTTCTCTTCCCCGCGGGGGCGCTTCTGACCGTGCGCGCGACCGTCGAAGGAAGGCCGCGCGTTTTCTGGGTCTTCGGAAGCCTGGCTCTGGCGGCGGCACTGGGAATCCTGACCTACACGGTCCGCAAACTTGTGCTTCGCACCGGCTCCGCCTGAGCGGATACGAGACGAAGCCCATCCGACCCCCTTCGTCCTGGTATAAATGGGTACGGCATGGAACGATTCGTCATCGGCATAGCGGGCGGCACCGGAAGCGGAAAAACCACCGTCACCCGCCGGGTAATCGAGGTAGTGGGCAAGGACCGCGTCGCCCTGTTGCAAATGGACAACTACTACAAAAATCAGGATCACCTGACCTTCGAAGAGCGCACGCGCATAAACTACGACCATCCTGACGCCTTCGACATGCCTCTCCTCGTCGACCATCTCGAGCGGCTGGTGCAGGGGGAACCCGTCGAAAGCCCGCTGTATTCCTTCGTCGAGCACACCCGCGCCCGGGAAACCAAACAGGTACGACCCGCACCGGTGGTGGTGCTCGAGGGCATCCTCGCCCTTTACGACGCCGGTCTCAGAAACCACATGCACCTGAAGGTGTTCGTCGACGCCGACCCCGACGTACGCTTCATCCGCCGCCTGCGTCGCGACGTAAACGAGCGCGGGCGCAGCCCCGAATCGGTTATCGAACAATATCTCAACTTCGTGCGCCCCATGCACATTGCCTTCGTAGAGCCCAGCAAGCGCTACGCCGACGTAATCATCCCACACGGGGGGCACAACGATCCGGCCCTGGAAATGCTCACCAGCCGCATCCATCGCATTCTGGGGGCCTCGTGAAGCAGATTCTCAACCTGCTCATCGTACTGGCGCTGCTGCCCTCACTGGCCGCCCTTAAAACCCGCTGGCTGGTGGAGCAACCCGGTCCGGTGGTGCTCACCCTCGACGGCCTCGCCGCCCGCGAAGAGGCCCGGCTGCGCGGTTTCGACATTGACGATTTGCTGGATGCCTATCGCGACATGGGCGTACGCGGTCTGGGGGTCTACGAGCTGCGTACCGAAGACTGGGTAGAACGGGGCAAGGCGCTGTACGCCGATGGCAATATGTTGAGGCTGATCCATCCTGGAGCGGGCTTCGAACCCGGCTGGTACTACCTGTCACCGCGCGACCCTGGTGAACAGGGGCGCATAGCCGGGGCCTGGACCCTGCCCCAGCACCGCGTCGCCTGGCTGGACAGAATATGGATCGGTTTTCCAAAAGATGTGCTGACGATGCCCCTGGGGCCCGATCAGGAGTTCATCCTGAACCGTTACCGCCGCGGTAATTATATCGTCTACCGGCCATATAACGACCGCTTGCGCAGCTGGCCGCCGCTGCTGCCAGAACCCGTACAGGCGGTGGTGTTTGCCGGGGAAGAAGCGCTTGGCTTTCCCGACAGGCTAAACGAAGCGGCACAGTTGCTAGAGGCGCCCGTCGGATACGTGGAAGCGGCCGATCAAAAGGGCGTCTTACAGATAGCCAGGATGCATCCTACGCTGCGGGTATTCAGCCTGCAAGCGGAATGGCAGCTCAAGCTGAGCCCCGAAGCAGCAGCGGACAAATATCTGCTCGCCGCGCGCGAACGCGGGCACCAAATCCTCTATTTCAGGCCGTGGCCGGAACCTGGCAAAACCGCGCGCTTCGTCGAGCGCGTCAAGCAGGGCCTGGCGGCCAGCGGTATAACCCTGGGGGAACCAAAGCCGCGGACGCTGCAGCTCCCGGCCTACTCGCGGCTCGCCTGGGTGGGAGTGCTTGCCGGCCTGGCACTTCTAGCCCTGGCCTATCCGCAGCCGCTCGGCGCGCTAATCTCCCTGGGCCTCCTGCTCGCCGGATTGGCCTATGCCGGGGGGCAAGCGGGTCCGTTGCTCGCCGCGCTGGTCTTCGCCTCTCTGGGGTTTGCCCAGCACCGCCGGGGCCTCACCGCCTGGCTCGCGGCGCTGGGCTATGCGCTGGCAGGCTCGGCGTTTTTGGCAGCGCTGGGCTCGAGCACTCTCACCATTACCGGTCTGGTGCCCTTCAAGGGAGTATTGCTTACTCTTGCGGTCCCGCCGCTGCTTGTGGCGCTGGCGGGTCTGCCTGAAGACCGCGACCTGCGCAAGGTTATCGCCGCCGCCTGGGAACACCGGGTTCGCCTCGGAGAAGTGGCCCTGGCCCTGGCCGCCTTGTTTGCTCTGGCGATAGTCCTGCTCAGGCGCGGGAATACCGAGTGGGTACCGGGCCTGGAATTGCAGCTGCGAACGGCGCTGCAGGATTGGATGGTGCGCCCGCGTTTCAAAGAAATTTTCGGCCACGCTCTGGCGGTCCCGGCACTGACCCAGCCCTGGCCACGCTGGGTGCGCACGGGCCTGCTGGCATTCTCCGCCCTAGCCGAAGCCTCCATCCTCAACACCTTCAGCCACTATCACTCACCGCTATTCGTTTCTCTGGCGCGCACCCTCAACGGCGCTGTGGCCGGTCTGCTCCTGGGGCTCGTACTTGCGACAAGCATATGGATGGTGCGCAGATGGTGGTCACGCTAAGCGGTTACTACGGCTTCAGAAACGCCGGAGACGAAGCTATTCTCATGGCGCTGATACGCGAGGCCCGCCGCCGCGGCGTTGAACCGGTGGTGCTATCGGCCGACCCGCAGGGGACCGAATCGCTGCACGGCACAGAGGCAGTCCCGCGCATGAGCCTGGCGCTGGCGCGTACCCTGCAGCAAAGCGACGGTTTGCTATCGGGTGGAGGCGGCCTGTTACAAAACAAAACCTCCGGCAAGAGCCTGGCGTACTACCTGGGTCTGCTCTACCTGGCTCAATCTCTGAGAAAACCTACCTGGATCCTGGGCCAGTCCCTGGGACCGCTGAGCCCCGGCGGCATGCGTCTCGCCGCACCCGCCCTAAAACGCAGTCGTGCCGTGGTGGTGCGCGACCAGGAGTCTCTGAAACTGGCCAGACGGATGGGGGTTGCCCCCAACCGCTTGCGCCTGGGTGCAGACGCCGCGCTGCTGCTAGAACCGCCGCACGTCAGCCGCGAGGAGCGTCTGGTGGTGCTGGTACCGCGGGCGAGAGTGCCGCTGGAGGCCAACCGGCGGATGCGAGAGGTGGCCGAGCGGCTGCAAGCGCTAGGATACGAACTGCTGGTACTGGGGTTCCAGCCAAACTTTGACGAACCAGCGTTGGAGCTCTTCAACGGCTTTAACCGCGAGATAAGCGGTGACCCGCGACGGGTACTTTACTTGATAGCCCAGGCCGGCTACGTTCTTTCGCTGCGCCTGCACGGCCTAATCCTGGCAGCGGTAGCGGGAACCCCCTTCGCCGGCGGCAGCTATGACCCCAAGGTAAAAGCCTTCTGCACCGAGAGCGGTGCTCCCTACTGGGAACTTCCCGGCGACCCGGAGGCGATGGTTCAAATGGCGCTGCACCGCGCCGGGCCAAAGAAAAGCGCCCTGCGCGACTTGAAAATTCGCGCCGCCGAAGGCATTAACCACGTTTGGGGTAAACCTCCGCCCCGGCAACCATCCGGCTGACCCCGCAGCCGGCTACGCTTTTGATCCCGAAATCTAGCGGGCCGCTATGCGGCTTTTGAGCGAAAGCGCATACTCCGCCAGATGAGTCAGGTTATCGGCCACCGGCTCCCGCAAAAGGTACTCACCCATACCGCTCTTTTCGAGCAACAGGAACGGCGGCCCGGTTAGCGCCTCGAGAACCGCCCGGACCGTTTCCCGATCCCATCCTCCTTCTCCCAAATTTGCCAGAACGTCCTCGGGAAAGAAGACCTGCTGCCGGGTATATTCCGCCAGGGCCAGCAATACCGCCGAGAAAGCCGCCCTTTCGCCAACCCAGCGGCGCACCTCCTCGGCCAGCCGGGCAATGGCGGAAGCATCCACGCGACCCGCCCGCAACAGCCGCTCGAGCTCTACTGGACCCACTGGAAAAAGCTTCTTCAGCGACACCAGCTGCGAAAGCGCTTCGGGCGAAACGAGAGCAAGCCTAACGCCCCCAAGCCCCGCCACCGCCTCCGCCATGCGCGCCTCGGGTACCACCAACCCCACAAAATCGGCCTTTCCAGTACGCCGGACGGCCAGGAGGTCAGCAGCGTCGGTTTCGCCGTAACGACCCAGCGCCAGCGTATACTCACGCCGCCCCAGATAGGCGCGAAAAAGGTCGTACGCCTCGCCCGCCGTGAACTTTAGGTCCAGCGCCTCCAGCGCCTGAACGTAACCCGGTTTCTTGACAGCCCGTTTTTCACCGGCATGCGGGGTAACGCGAACCCGCTTGGGCGGCTCCGCCACGACACCCGCAGGCGGGACGGCCGCCTCCACCGCCGCCATCGCTTTAACCTCCTCTACCCCGGCCCGCCCCGCGGGGCGGGCGACCGGACGGGGGCGTGCCTTACGCGCGGCGGCCGCCTCGAGCGTCAGCACATCGTCATCAAGCGTCAGCCATATCACGTCGTTTACCTGCAAACGGCGTTTCTCAAAGTACGGCAACAGCCCATCCAAAACACCGCGCACCCAGTCGACGGTGCAATCCAGCCTTTCGCCGTCCTCATCCTGACAGGCAACCCGCTCGCGGCCAGACAGCATCTGGCGCAATGAAAGCGTGAGGCGGATTGTGCCCGATTGAATGCACGTACTGGTCACCACGTACCTGGCCCGCATCTACACCTCCAGCACCTTCTTGGGCTTCCCGGCGGTAAGGATGAAGTACATCTCCCGCATTACTGCCCAAGTGGCCTCCGCGTCCCACAGGGCGCGGTGACGCGCCCCGGTTTGAATCGAAACTTCAAAAGCCCTGACCAAACAATCCAGCCTTCTTCGCTTCAAGAGCGGCAGTGCGCGCCTGGCCCACTGCACGGTATCGACAACTTCGTTATGTATCTTAACACCCAAGCGGCGTGCCCGAGGTCGCAAAAAACCCATATCGAAGGGCGCGTTCTGAATGACCAGCACCGCGCCGTCCAAATAGGGCAGGGCCTCCTCCAACACGCTGTAAACATCCGGCTTTCCGGCCACGTCCGCGCTGGTTATTCCCGTGAGCTTGGTTATAAAAGGAGGTATCGGAACGCCGGGGTCAACCAAACGGGAAAACCGCTCTATGCGGTCAGACTCCACGCGCATCAGTGCGATCTCAATGATTTCATTTTCGCTCGGCGACAGCCCGGTAGTTTCCAGGTCGAGCACCACCAGCGCCTCTCCATCCCGGGGCAGTGAGTAGCGCCATTCCCATAACCCCAGTTCCTCCGTCTCGCGGAAGAAGCGGCCGTCCAGCACCGGTTCGATGACCCTTTCCAGTCGCGCTGCCGCAACGGAAGGCATGGCCAGCGCCCGGTACGCTATTTCACGCGCACTGCGTGGCCCGCCTGCTTCGCGCAAAAAGCGGGCCACGCGCGCGGCCATGCGATACTCAACGGGAACCATGATCAGTCAAGGGGGGCTAGTTGCAGGTAGGCACCTTCGGTGACCTCTTCAAAGAGGGCCGCTATATCGAAAAGCCGGTCTTCCATCAGGGCCGGAGCAATAAGCTGCAGCCCCAATGGCAAGCCTGCTTCAAAACCGGCCGGCAACGAGAGTGCGGGCAACCCTGCAAGGTTGACGGCGACGGTATCCACGTCCGACAAGTACATCTCCATGGGATCGGCCAGCCTTGAAGCGAGCGGGAAGGCGGGAGTGGGGGTGGTGGGGGTAAGCAGTAAGTCCACTTCTGCAAAGGCCTGCGCAAACTCCAGGGCCAGCCTGCGGCGCGCCCGCAGCGCCCGCCCGTAATAAGCGTCGTAATAACCAGACGACAATGCAAAGGTGCCCATTAGGATACGGCGCTTCACCTCAGGGCCGAACCCCTTTTCGCGGGTCTGCTGCAGTAAGCCGCCCACATCGCCAGCGGCTTCCCTCTTTCCATAGTGCACGCCGTCATAGCGGGCGAGGTTGCTACTCGCCTCGGCGGTTGCGACCAGATAGTAGGCGGCCAGCGCGTATCGCAAACTCGGCAGCGACACCTCGACGAAGCGCACCCCTTCAGTTTCAAGAAGTTTGCGAAAACGATCGATTGCGTCCAGGACGCCGTCGCTATTTCCTTCGCTAAGGGTCTCGCGCACCAGACCGATCTTCAAACCACGCGCAGAGACCGGATCGGCGGCCAGCTCGGGGACCGCCTCCTGGAGGCTGGTGGCATCGGCGGGGTCGTGCCCCATCAGCACCCGGCTGATGAGCGCCAGATCCGCGGTGGAGCGAGCAAACGTTCCCACCTGGTCGAGACTGGAAGCAAAAGCTACGAGCCCATAGCGCGAAATACGGCCGTACGTGGGCTTGAAGCCAAGCGTACCGGTAAATGCAGCCGGTTGCCTGACAGAGCCGCCGGTATCAGAACCCAGTGCCACGGGCACGAATCCTGCAGCTACCGCCGCAGCCGAACCCCCGGAGGAGCCACCGGGTACCCGGTCCAGATCCCAGGGATTACGGGTCGCTCCGTAGTGCGAATACTCAGTAGACGACCCCATGGCGAATTCGTCCAGGTTCGTCTTTCCTATGATTACCGCACCGGCGGCGCGCAAACGGCTGATCACGGTGGCGTCGTAAGGGGGAAGGAAGCCCTCGAGAATAGCCGATGCACAGGTAGTTTCCAGTCCCCGGGTGACCAGGTTGTCCTTGACCGCAACCGGCACCCCCGCTAACGGCAATGACCCCCCCTCCTGCACCCGCCGTCCGACCCGCTCCGCTTCGGACTCGGCCTGGGGATTTGTTCTCAGGAATGCGCGCACTCGGGAATCCAGTCGCTGGATGCGCGCCAGAGAGTCGTGCACTACATCACGCGGATCGAGCTTTCCGTCATTAACCTGGCGGGCAAGAGAAACGGCATCCATACCGCGCCCATCTTACCGCACCACGGAAAACGGGCGGCGCACGCACCGCCCGTGTAGAACCCGATGCGTTAACCGGCCGACAAGGTGTTGATGATCTGGAAGAGGGGCAGGAACATACCCGCCACGATCGTACCCACGATGAAACCCAGGAAAATGATCATCATCGGCTCGATTGCCGCGGTAAGGCTGGCTACAGCTTCATCCACTTCGCGCTCGTAGAAGTCCGCCACCTTTTGCAGCATCGTATCCAAAGCGCCCGTTTCTTCGCCGATAGCAATCATGGAGGAAACCATCGGCGGGAAAACGACGGGGTAACGCAACAAGGTGGAGTGAATGGGCTCACCGACCTGAATGGCCTCCTTGGTTTCATCCAGAATGTCTTCCACGATGGCGTTGGCGGCAGTCCCGCGGGTGATGTCTATAGCCTCAACCACGTTCACACCGCTGGTGATAAGCAGGCCAAAAGTGCGGCTGAAGCGCGCGATGGCGCTCTTCTTGATCAGCGGACCGAAAACGGGCAGGCGCAGCTTGATGCGGTCGATAACGCGGCGCCCGCGCTCGGTCTTGTAATAGAAGCGGTACGCCAGCGTAAGAACGATCGCGCCGAGGATAAGTAAGGGGGTCCCTCTCTGCAGCAGGTCCGACACAGCGATCAGGAAGCGTGTCAGCAGCGGCAGCTCAGAACCCAGGTCGGTGAGGATCTGCGCGAACTGCGGCACGATCCCGGTGAGAAGGAAGTAGGTGACGAGGATAGCGAAGACGAATACGATCACCGGGTATGTCATCGCGGACTTGATCTTGCCGCGCAATTCAAGATCCTTTTCCAGGAAGGTGGCGAGGCGGTCGAGAACGCCGTCTAGCGTGCCCGAGGTTTCGCCGGCGCGCACCAGGTTTATGTACAAACGGCTAAATGTAGAGTGCTTTTGTAGTGCATCGCTGAAATTGGACCCTCCTTCCACATCACTGCGGACTTCCTTGATGATTTTCTGAAAACCTTTGTTCTCGGTCTGGCGTTCCAGGATTGCGAGGGCCTGCACGATAGGCAAACCCGCGGAGAGCATCGTTGCCAGCTGACGGCTGAAAATGGCGACGTCCTTGAGACCGGGGCCCCGGTCCAGGCCGGGGATCTTGAGTTCCGCCTGGAGCCCCTTGCCGGGCTCTTTCAGTTCGGAAATGAAGTAACCCTTTTCGCGCAGGATCTTGGCTGCAGTGCGGATGTCTTCGGCTTCGATTGTCGCCGCTATGGAACGCCCTTGGCGGTCCTTGGCTCGATAGTGATACAGAGGCATCTTAACCGATAGTATACCTTAGTGGCGTCCGAGTTTGAATATAGCCTGCAAACCTTGATCGCCGGAGACCTGCTGGCCTGGCCCACCGACACGACCTGGGGGCTCCTGGCGCGCGCCGATCTCCCCGAAGCGGTGGAGCGTGTGTACCATCTGAAACACCGCCCGCCCGAAAAACCGTTGCAGCTTCTGGCAGCAGACCACGAGTCCGCACGCCGGCTCGTAGACGACGGAGACTGGGCAAAAAAGTTCAAGCGTCTGGCAGCGGCCTTCTGGCCCGGAGGCCTTACGATCGTCGCCCCGGCTTCTACGCTGGCGCCAACCACCTGCGTCCGGGAGGGAAAGGTGGGTCTGCGCGTTCCTGCCGACCCCGAACTGCGCCGCCTGCTGGCCGCATTGGGGGGATATGTCGCCGCCACCAGCCTCAACCGCAGCGGCGAGCCTCCTGTACTCAGCTACCGGGACGCAATGCGTTACGCTGACTGGGTGGGGCGGATCCATCCGGGAGAACCAAAAGGGCGACGTGCATCCACAGTGGTGGATTTGGTTTCAGGTGAAATCTTGCGCACCGGGGCCGTTCCCGCAGAGAAAGTGCTCGCGATCTTGGAGGATACGTGAACGAAACCCTGGCTGAACTGCTGGCGGTGTTCTTCGCGGCCGGTAAACCGCTCTCAACACAGGATCTGGCCCGGGGGCTGGACCGCAGCGAAGAGGAAACGCGCCAGCTCATAAGAAGACTGGAACGCACCCTCGAAAGCGGAACCCACGGTGTGGTTCTGGAGGAGGTCGCTGGCGGATGGCGTCTTATTGTCCATCCCCGCTACGTAGAACGGGCCCGCCGAACACTGCGCCCAAAACCGCCGCGGCTTAGCGCTGCCGCGCTGGAGGTGCTGGCGATAGTTGCCTACCACCAACCGATAACCCGGGCCGAGGTGGAAGCCATGCGCGGAAAGAACTCGGACGCGGTCATGGAAGGCCTGCTGGAACGCGGGCTCGTAGAAGTTGTGGGGGAAAAACCTGCTGTCGGCCGACCCCGTCTTTACGGAACGACACTGCGTTTTCTAGAGGTTTTCGGGCTCAGCAGTCTGGACGACCTCCCCCCGCTCGGCGATGAACCCACTCTGCTGCTGCGGGATTAGCCCCCAGGGTTTACAATCGCTAACGAAATGCGCCTACGCGTAGACCTAGCCCCCCGCCCTCCCTATCACGACGAGCTGATCGTGGTCGTAGACGCCCTGCGCGCCACCACTTCGATCACCATATTGCTCGAAAACGGTGCGCGGGAGGTCTGGGTGGCCAGCAGCACCGGGGTGCTGCGAGACCGCGCCCGTACAGGCGACTTGCTCCTGGGAGAAAGGGAAGGACTCCCCCCCGAAGGCTTCCATCATGGAACCTCTCCAGCGGCCCTGGAACAGCTCGATGTAGACGGGCGCAGGGTCTTCTTTACCAGTGACAATCTTCCTGCAGCCCTGGAAAGCGTCGAGCACGCGAACGGTGTCTGGCTGGCCTCGCTGCGTAATGCGCCGCTCATCGTCGAAAAACTGGTGGAAGCCGCGCCCGAACGGGTGGCGGTTGTATGCGCGGGCTTTCGGGGAACCGAAGCTCTTGACGACGCTTTCGCCGCCGGTCTGCTGGTACGCGCCCTGGCCTCAAGACAGGTCCCCCTCTCCCTCGGGGACGCAGCGCGCTTGAGCGCCGCACTTCCGGTGGCATTTGCGAATCCGCTGGAAGCACTGATGACCTCCGCTTCGGGCCGCTACCTGCTTGGCATGGGATTCGAGGACGATCTGGTGGCGGCAAGCCGCGTCGGCGCCGACCGCAACCTGCCCATCCTGGCCGGCAGCGAACAAACAGGATCAGAGCGTTTGTTTCGTTTTACCGCTTCCCCATGATCACGGCGCGTATACAAATATTGGGGCTGCCGCTAGACCCGGTTTCGATGGAAGAGGCGGTTGCCTGGATTGCAAAGCGCCTGGAGGGCACTAAACCGGCACAGGTGATCACTCTGAACCCCGAGATCGTCGTCCGCAGCGAACACGATCCCGAGCTGCACCGGGCCATCCAAGAGGCGGAGCTGGTTACCGCCGATGGGGTGGGTATACTTTGGGCTGTCAGGAGATTGAACGGGAAAAAACTCCCCGACAGGGTAACCGGCGTCGATCTGACCGAGCGGCTCTTTGGAGACCTGGGGCCGCGACTGCGGGTTTTTCTGCTGGGTGGCAGGCCCGGTGTTGCCAAGCGGGCGGCCGGCGCGGCCGAAAAAGCAGGGGCACAGGTGGTTGGGGTTCAGCACGGATACTTCACCGACGAAACCAATACAGTGCAGGCGATCGCAGCCAGTGGCGCCAACCTTTTGCTGGCGGGGCTGGGGGAACGGCAGGAAACCTTCTTGTGGCGCAACAAGCAAGCGCTGGGAGTGCCGGTGATGATAGGAGTCGGCGGCACCCTCGACGTTCTCGCAGGTACCGCCAGGCGCATGCCAGGCTGGTCGCGACACCTGGGGCTGGAATGGCTGCTGCGGGTAGGTACGGATCCCAAACGCTGGCCACGGGCGCTGCGCCTGGCGCGCTTTGCATTCGCCGTGGAGCGGGCGCGGCTCCTGCACCAAAACCGGCGCTAGGGCGTTGCAAGATGATGATGTGGCTGGCGAATGCCGGATGCTGCTGCTCGGGCCGCCCGAGCTGTGGTGCGCGGGGGTGCGGGTACATTTACCGACCCTGCGCAGCTTGGCCCTGGTAGCCTACCTTACGCTGCATCCGGGACCGCAACCGCGCCACAAGCTGGCTGCGCTGCTATGGGATGCCCCCGACAAAACCGCCCGCCACCGCCTGAGGCAGGAATTATACCGGTTGCAGAAGACCCCGCTAAAAGGCCATCTCCGCGTCGAACGAGAGCAGGTAGGACTAAGCGGCGTGGGCAGCGATGCACGAGAATTTCTCGAAGCGCTGGAAGACGGCTCCTGGAAGAAAGCGGCATCTTTGTGGCGCGGCACCTTCATGGAGTCTTTCAGCATCGAGGGCGCGGAGGTATTCGAAGACTGGCTGGCTCTGGAAAGGGAAAACTGGCAGGGACGGCTGGTCATGGTTTTGTCGCGCCTCGCGCTTCAACGCGAAGCCAGCGGCCGGGAAAAACAGGCTTTGCAACTCTGGGAACGGGTGCTGTCCGAGGATCCTTTTCATGAAGAAGCCCACCGCCGCATCCTCTGGCTGCTGGCCCGTTCCGGCCGCTGGGACGAAGCAGAGCAGGTGTACCTGACTTACAAACGCCGCCTGGAGCGCGAGCTGGGACTGGAACCGGATCCGGAAACCGAGCGGCTTTTTCTTCAGCTGAAAGAACAAAAAACGCCCAGCCGGCCCTCCTCCGCACCGGTTCCGGAAACGCTCGCCAAACCCCCGCTGGTGGGGCGCGAAGGGCTGCTGGAAGAAATGGGTCGCTTGCGACCGCGCCCGGTTATCCTCCTGGGTGACGCCGGCAGCGGTAAAACGCGGCTCGCCCGGGAGCATCAGGCCAGGAGTGGCGGCCGCTTGGCGATAGATCACCCGGCGTCCAGCCGCTCCCTGCCTTTCGCCGGGCTGACACGGGCGCTCGAGCAGGGAATCAACGCCCAGGGCGTCCCGGATCTCGACCCGGTATGGCTGCGCGAAGCAGGGCGCCTGCTGCCGCACCTCCTGCCCGCTTCGGAGCGCCCCCTGCAGGGCGCGGCGGACCGAGCCAGATTCCTGGAGGGCGTGAGCCGGGTGTTGCTGGCCCTGGCCGGGCCGGTGCTGGTCTGGGACGATCTCCAGTGGACCGACCCGGCGGGCCTCGAGCTGCTGGCTCACCTGCTGCCGATGGCCGAACGCGCCGGAACCCAGCTCGTGCTCACCGCCAGGAAACCCCTTCCTCCCGGTCCCGCAGCCTCCTGGCTGGCCCCTCTCGAAAACGACATAATCCGGCTGGAGGTCCCCCCGCTCGGGGAGGAGGCGGTGCACGCCCTCATCCAAAGCCTGGCCCACCAGCGCTATGGCGCGCGCCTCTTCGCCCGGAGGCTGCACTCGGCTACCGGTGGAAATCCCTTCTTCATTCTGGAAACCCTGCGGCACCTCTTTGCGCGCGGGGAGCTGCGACACCGCACCGAAGGCTGGTCAACCCCCTACGACCGCACCACCGAGGACTACCGCGAGCTGCCGATACCGCGCAGCATCAGGGAGACGCTCTGGGCCCGGCTGCAAAGCCTGGACAACCCGCTTAGACATGCCCTGGAAATGATATGCGTGGCACGCCGACCCGTTCCCGCTGAGGATCTCGGGCGCGTTCTGGGGATTCGCGCGCTCGAGGCCGCGCAGTATCTCGAAGAGCTGCGCGAACGCCAGCTCGCGGCGGCCCTGGCGGGGGGCTACACTCCAGCCCATGAACACCTGCGGACGCTGGTGATGGAAACGCTCAACCCCTCTCTGGCGCGTACGTACCACCGTGCCTGGGCCCGGTCCCTCGAAGATGAGGGGAGGTTGGCGGAAGCCGCCGAGCACTGGCAGGAAGCTGGTGAACCCCAACGTGCCGCCCGCGGTTTCCTCACCGCAGCCCGCAGCGCTGCAAACGAACCGCTCTCCGCCCGCGCGTATTTCATAAGAGCCCTTGCGTTTGCACAGAATCTGGACCCGGAGGAAAGCTCCCGGGCAGAGCTGGACCTGCTCGAGCTCGAAATCCGGCTGGGCAGGCTCGGCGAAAACGAGCTGGAACGCCTCCGCGAGCTCAGCATGGACGGCGGGGCCCGCCCCCGGCTGCTGCTTGCCGAAGCCCTGCTCCAGCGCGGCGATTACCCCCGTGCGCTCTCCTCGGCGCAGGCGGGCCTGGCCCGCGCCTTGCGCGCAGGTGACCGGGCCTGCCAGGCGCGCGCGCACTTCATTCTTGCCTGGACCTACTACCGCCATGGTGACCCGGGAGCCCAGCTTGCAGAGCTGGAGCAGGCCCTCGACGCCTACGAGCAAATCGGCGACCGGCAGGGAGTCGCACGCACTTTGAGAAATCTGGCCGCCCTCTACTACCGGCTGGGCGACAAAACCGAAGGAGACGCCCTACAATCCCGCGCGCTGGCCGAAGCTCACGCGGTAGGCGACACCGTGCTCGCTTTGCGCATCCGCGCCGACAGGGCCACGGGCTGGTGGCTGCGGGGCGAATACCTGCGATCACTGGAAGAGGCGCACAGCCTGCGCAGAGCTGCCCGGCAGGCAGGCGATTTCGGCGGCGAGCTGGATGCCCTGGAGCTCGAAGGGCTGTCTTCGCTCAAGCTGGGTGACAACGAAGCGTCCTTCCGCGCCTTCGACGCTGCGGTGAAGCGGGCCGGGGAACTGCACCTCGAGAAAGACGCCGCCCTAGCGCAATCGGAAAGGGCCTGGGCGGCCATAGAGCTGGGAGATTTCGAAAGCGCCGTCAGCGACCTCGACCAGGCCCTGGAAGTACAGCAGCGTATAGGAGATCAGGCCAAGCTGGGTCATACCTACCACACCCGCGGCTACCTGCACCTGCGACGCGGTGAACCCACCGAAGCGTTGCACTGGTTCCGGCGCGCTGCGCGCCACTGGAAGGCAAGGAATGAACACGGCCACCTGGCCCGGAGCCTGGCGCATGCGGCTCTGGCTGCAGCGGACGCCCGCCAGCACGATCTGGCCCGGAGGTTGAGCGCGGAAGCCCTGCGTGCAAGCCGTGACTGGCCGGTCGGCGTTCCCGACCTGCCTCTGGTTTGGGCTGCTTACGCCCGCCATCACCCCAAGGGTGCGCGCTGGCGCGATGAAGCGCGCCAGCACCTGCAAAAGCAGCTCGACGCCTTGCCTTCCAGGTACCGGCGCATCTTTACCACAACCTTCGTCTGGCGCACGGTCTGGGACTTGTGACGCTTTTGTGACGCATGCCCGCTAACCTGTCAACATGGAGCGATCCGATCTTCGAACTGAAGAATGGGTGTTCGAAATCAGGGTCCTTAAAGCGCCCTTCAAACCCTTGCGCATCCTTTTCCGCGAGCGCAACCGGGATGAACTTAGCTTCGCATCCTGGGAAGCACTCTATCGCTACCTCTCCGATCGCTTTCCTGAAGCCCCCGGTTATCTCCGTTGATCCCCGCATAGCGACAGCGCACAGACAACCGCCTCAGGGCGCCCGGAAGGGAACGGGCAGACACCCGCATGCCATAGCCGCCCCCGAAGACCGGGTGCTGAACCGGCGAACGGATGTTCGCCATCCCGGCGGGGGCTGCAGGTCTAGCCGAAGCCCCCTCGGAATTGTCGGGTGCAGGTCCGTCAGACTCGCAAGCCCCTTGCCGCACAAGCGCGTTTCCTGGCGGCGGATCTAAACCAAGATTGTGGCACCCATTGATTATCATTTTTGATGGAGGTGTAACAATGCTAAAGCAGATCGTCCAATCGGTCCTGCTCTTGGCACTAGCCCTCTACTTCGTCGGCTGCAATCAAAAACAAAAACCAGACTTCAAAATAGTGCCTTCGGCATCAAGCATTCAAATACACCAGGGAGACAGCGGGGGCGTCGGCATCAGCATCGTGCCCTCTGGCGGTTTCAAGGGGGAGATAACGGTATCCGCCCGTCTGGCAAACGGAAACGACCTGCCAAAGGGCATAACCCTGAAACCAACCACGCTGACGGTATCCGGCAACAAAGCGGACTTCACGTTGACCATCAGCGCCAGCGATACCGCCCCGCCTGGCGATTACGACACCACGCTGACTTTCTCGTCCGGCAAGATCGAACACGCCATTGGCTTCGGAATCAAAATCGTCCCACCGGCCGGCACCCTCGACACCAGCTTTGGCACCGGCGGCATAACGGTGGTAAAAGACCTGACGCAAACACAGGGCAAGGACGATGTAGCTTACAGTTTGGCGTTCGGCGACAACGTCATGTATGTCCTAGGCCGCAGCAATGACAAACTGGTAGTTTGCAAACTCGACGGGGACGGCAAATTTGAAGCCAGCTTCGCCAACAATACCGGGGTCGCCGTTCTGGGCGACCTGCGGCCGCTGAGCTACGACACCCGGGAATTCGACTTCGACCGCGCTATGGCCATCACCCCGAGTAGCAAGTTGATAGTCGCCGGATATTCGTACAATAGCAACAACGACGACCTGTTGCTCGCACGGCTCAACCCCGACGGCAGCCTGGATAGCGGTTTTGGCAGCAACGGCACAATTACTCATGACAATCTAGCCGGAGGGAACGGCAACGGTAACGACCGGGGATACTCGCTGCTGCCTGTCAAGGACGGCTTCCTGGTCAGCGGCATGAGCTTCAAAGACACCAACGTGACCGAGCAGTTCATAATAGCCAGGTTCAAGAGCAATGGTGCCCTAGACACGGTAGCCTCGGACGGCAAGCAAAAATACGATGCGCTCTATTCGCTGGCCGCCAACAGCAGCGGCTATATGGGCGGCGGCGAAATCATCGACACCAGCAACAACAGAAAAGGCTTATTCGTAAGTATCGACGCCCAAATGAACCTCGGCAACTGGGGCGGCCTGACTGCTTTCAGCGACGGCACCGTGGGCGGTCGCGTCCGTTCGATCACCCCCAGCAATGACGGCGGTTTCTACCTCGCCGGCTATGTTTATAACGGCAAAGACTACGACCTGGTGGTCGAGAAGCTAAAGGCAGATGGCACCCCGGACGAAAACTTTGGCAGCAGCGGCACCGTAACACTCGACAAGGTCGCCGGAGGCAGCCACGCCGGCAGCGACCGGGCGTTCTCCGTGGTTGCCGATCGAAAAGGGCGTATTATCGTCGCCGGGCGCTCGTTCTTCTCCGGCCGGGGCGAAGACCTGATAGTCATCAGGTTGAACCCCGACGGCAGCCTCGACGGCAAGTTTGGCACAAACGGCGTTTTCGCCTACGACGGCGGCACCGGCAACACCGGCACTGACGGCGCTTTCGAAGTAGGTCTTGACCCTCACGGCAGGATAGTGGTGATTGGCTACACGACCAGCAAAGACGGCGACCTGGACCTGCTGGCGCTGAGGTTGAACCCTTAAGCTATTGCATTTTGACGCCCGGGACCGGGAACTCAGCTCCCGGTCCCGGGCGTCAATTTGAGCAAGGCGTAAGCGTAACCGTCGGTCAGAGCCTTTAGGGAGGCCTCGAGCACGTTGGCGCTGGCACCGACGGTATTCCAGCGCCCCGCCGGGTGCTCCATCTCCACCAGCACCCGCACCGCGCTGGCGGTGCCCGCCTGCTGGCCCTCCAGTACCCGCACCTTGTAGTCAGCCAGCCTCACTTCCGCCAGCTCTGGAAAAAAGTCGAGCAAGGCCTTACGCAAGGCGTTGTCGAGGGCTCCCACCGGCCCTTCGCCCCAGGCAGCGGTGTGAACCGAGCGGCCACCTACTTCAACCTGAATCGTCGCTTCGGCCTGCCAGCGGCCGTGGGCGTCGCCACTGGTCCAGCTCTTGAAGGCGCTCACGGTAAACGGCTCCCCCCCGCCACGGAGCCGCCGGGCAAGCAAAAAGAAGGAGGCGTCTGCGGCTTCGAAGGCGTAGCCGTCGCGCTCCAGCGCCTTAACCTCATCGAGCAAGGGGCTGGCTTCGTCCCTGCTCAACCCGATCCCCGCCTCGGCCAGTTTGGCCAGCAAATTGGAGCGGCCGGAGAGATCGGAAACCAGGAAACGGCGCCGGTTACCCACCCGTTCGGGTTCAACGTGCTCGTAGGTTCGCGGGTTCTTGAGGACCGCCGAAACGTGTACCCCGCCCTTGTGGGCAAAGGCGGCGTCGCCAACGTAGGGAGCACGCTTATCGGGGTGCTGGTTGGCGCGCTCGTCAACGAAATGGGCCAGCTCACGCAGTTTTTCCAGGTTCTCGGCTGCCTTCAGGTCGGCACCGTACTTGAGCACCAAGGCGGGGATCAGGCTCGTCAGGCTGGCGTTGCCGGCCCGCTCGCCGTAGCCGTTGATGGTGCCCTGAAGGTGGCGCGCCCCCGCCCGCAGCGCCGCCAGGCTGTTGGCCACGGCCAGCCCGGCGTCGTTGTGGGCGTGAACACCGATAACCTGTCGCGGGAAACGCGCCACAACCTGCCGGGTGGCGGTAAAGACCTCTTCAGGAAGGCGGCCGCCGTTGGTGTCGGCCAGCACCAAAGTATCGGCCCCGCCTTCGGCGGCCGCCCCCAGCGTCGCCATGGCGTAGGCGGCGTCATCCGCATAGCCGTCGAAAAAGTGTTCGGCGTCGTAAATCACCCGCCGACCGGCAGCACGCAAAAAGGACACCGACTCGCGGATCATTACCAGGTTTTCCTCCAGGCTCACTCCCAGGGCATCGGTGACGTGCAAAGTCCAGGACTTACCAAAAATAGTGATCACGGGCGTTAGGGACTCCATCAGGGCCGCCAGGGAGGGGTCATCCTCCGGCAACAGATCCTTTCTGCGGGTGGCGCCGAAAGCAGTAAGGCGCGCGCCGCCGGGAAGAGCCCGTTCCCGCATGAGCCCGAAAAACTCCGCGTCACGGGGGTTGGAGCCCGGCCATCCTCCCTCGATCAGGTCGATGCCAAATCCCGCCAGCGCTTCGGCCACAGTAACCTTGTCACGGACGGAAAGATCGACTCCCTCCGCCTGGGTACCGTCCCGGAGCGTGGTGTCCAGCACCTCTATCCGGATTCCCGCCAAGCCGCCGTTACTCGCAGCCACTGCGGCCTTCTTTTTGCAGTATCAGCTCCTGTACCAGCATCAGCGCCGCGGCGCGCGAAAGGGCAATGTCCCGTGGATCCTCCAGATCGCGCACGAAACAGCGCAGAACCCGGTGATAGGCGGCAAATATGCGCTGGGCGTCAGGCTCCACCGTTGCCCCCAGGCGCGCCTCGGTTTTGATCACCCACTCCTCGATTTCGTTTATACCAGGGGGCATGACGGCTCCTACGGCGCTTCGATGGTCTCGCGCGCGCCCACGCCGGAAACGAGCTTGTTGAGGGCGTCCAGGTAGGCGCGGGCCGACGACTCGACGATGTCGGGGGCGATTCCCCGCCCGGTAACCACCACGGTACCCTGACGCAACCGCACCATTACCTCGCCCAGCGCCTCAGTACCGCCGGTGGTGGCCTCAATGCGATAGCGCTCGAGCGTTGGGGCCAGCCCCACAGCGCGGCTGATGGCCTTGTAAACCGCGTCCACCGGACCGTCACCCGTGGCGGCCTCGGTTACCTCGTCATCGGGCGTCTTTACCTTCACGGTGGCCACCGGGGTAAGAGCAAGCCCCGAATGCACCTGCATGTCCAGCAACTTGAACATCTCCGGGGCGCGCGTGCGCTCGTCTTCGACCAGAGCGATGAGGTCCTCGGTGGTCACCTGCTTCTTGCGATCGGCAATCTCTTTGAAGCGAGCAAACAGCGGTTTTAACTCGTCGTCGTTTACCTCATAACCCAATTCCGCAAGCGCCTTCTTGAACGCATGCCGCCCCGAGTGCTTGCCCAGTACCATGACCGCCGCTTCGCGCCCCACTATCTCCGCATTCATGATCTCGTAGGTTTCGCGCGCCTTGAGAACACCGTCCTGATGAATACCCGATTCGTGGGCAAAAGCGTTCCTGCCCACAATTGCCTTATTGGGAGGCACCACCATTCCGGTAAGGCGGCTGACAAGCTGGCTGCTGCGGTAGAGCTCGCGGGTGTTGACCCCGGTTTCGGCCGCGAAGAAATCGCGCCGGGTGTACAGGGCCATCACCACCTCTTCCAGACTGGCGTTGCCTGCTCGCTCGCCGATGCCGTTGACGGTACACTCTACCTGGGTCGCTCCGGCGCGCACCGCCGCCAGACTGTTAACCACCGCCAGACCAAGGTCGTCGTGGGTATGCACCGACCAATCCACCCCGTCGGAACCCGGGGTATGTTCGATGATGTAACCGACTAGTTCGGCGAACTTCCAGGGTACCTGGTATCCAACCGTGTCGGGGATGTTTATCGTGGTCGCCCCAGCCTCTATGGCAGCTCCAAAAATACGCACCAGGAAGTCGGGATCACTGCGTCCTGCATCCTCGGCGGAAAATTCCACGTCGTCGACAAAGGTACGCGCCAGCTTCACCGCCCACACGGCCTTTTCGACCACCTCATCGGGGGTCATGCGTAGCTTCTTTTCCATGTGAACCGGGCTGGTGGCAATGAAAGTATGAATGCGCCGCCGGGATGCGGGTTCTATCGCCTCCGCAGCCCGCTCGATGTCCGCTTTGGCGGTGCGTGCCAAAGCGGCAATCGTTGGACCTTCTACTTCTTCGGCGATGCGGCGCACCGCCGCAAAATCACCGGGGCTGGCGATGGGAAAACCCGCCTCGATAATGTCTACGCCCAAACGCGCAAGCTGTTTGGCGATCGCCACCTTTTCGTCCGGGCTGAGGGCCACACCGGGCGACTGCTCGCCGTCGCGCAAGGTAGTGTCAAAGATCTTAATCCGTCGCATCGCCTACGTCCTCCTCACTGATATGCGCTTTGAGGAAGGGCATCATTGCCCGCAACTTGGGGCCGATCTGCTCAATGGGGTGACGGGCCCACTTATGGCGCTTGGCTTCCAGAACTGCCTTTCCTGCCTGATTCTCCAGTACCCATTCACGGGCGAACTCGCCCTCCTGAATCTGGCGCAGGACCTCTTTCATGCGCTCTTTGACCTCGGGCCCGATTACCTGCGGCCCGCGGGTATAGTCGCCATACTCGGCAGTATTGGAAATCGAGAAGCGCATGCCCGCAAGTCCCGACTCATACATAAGATCCACTATCAGCTTGAGTTCGTGGAGCACCTCAAAATAGGCAATCTCCGGCTTGTAGCCCGCTTCGATCAAGGTTTCAAAACCATAAGTGACCAGCTGGCTGGTCCCGCCGCAAAGCACCGCCTGCTCCCCAAAAAGGTCGGTCTCGGTTTCCTCGGCGAAGGTGGTGGGGATTACCCCGGCCCGGGTGGCGCCGATGCCCCTGGCGTAAGCTAGCGCCGTGGGCAACGCCGAACCCGAAGCGTCCTGGTGTACGGCCACCAGGGCCGGCACCCCGCGCCCCGCCTGGTACTCGCTACGGACCAGGTGTCCGGGTCCCTTGGGCGCCACCATCCAAACGTCCAGGTCGGCCCGCGGCCTGATCTGACCGAAGTGAACGTTGAAGCCGTGGGCGAAAACGAGCGCTGTCCCCTCCTTCAGGTTGGGCTCTACCTCTTCGCGGTACACCTGTGCCTGCACCTCATCGGGCAGCAGGATCATTACCACATCGGCCCGGGACACGGCCTCGGGCACGGCGGCCACCTCGAGCCCCGCCTCCCGCGCCTGATCCCAGCGGCGCGAACCGGGACGCAAACCCACGATCACCGGTACTCCGGACTCGTGCAGGTTGAGCGCGTGGGCGTGCCCTTGGGAACCGTATCCCAGGATGGCCACCTTCTTGTCGCGAATGAATCCCAGGTCTGCGTCGTGGTCGTAATAAACGTTCATACAGCCTCCTTTTTCAATCTGGGCCTCAGTATAGCCTCGCCGCGACTCATTGCTACGGCGCCGGTGCGCATCACCTCGAGCACCCCGTAAGCCTCCAATCCGGCTATGAACCCCTCGATCTTACCCGGGTCACCGGTCACCTCGTATGTCGAGCTGGTACGCCCTACGTCTACCGGCCGCGCCCTGAAGGCCTCTACAATCTCCTTAATCTGCAACCTCTCCTCCACCCCTTCGGTGCGCACCTTGACGAGCGCCATTTCTCGCTCTACGTGGGGCTCGCTGTGGTCGGTAACCTTGATGACCTCAATGAGCTTGTTCAGCTGCTTCTCGACCTGCTCGATCATGCGATCATCCCCGAGAACCACGATGGAGATACGCGAGAGCCCGGGCATGTGCGTCCTGCCCACAGCCAGTGATTCGATATTAAAACCGCGACGCGCGAAAAGAGCGGTGATACGAGTCAGGACCCGCGGGTGATCCTCCACCAGAACACTGACCACGTGCCTCATTGCTGCACCTCCCGGGGGTTTTCGATGATCATGTCCTCGGCGCTGCCGCCTGCGGGTATCATCGGGAACACCCCTTCTTCGTGGAAGACCCGAAACTCCGCCAGCACCGGGCCCGGGTGAACGAGGGTTTCCTTAACAGCCTCTACCAGGTCTTCGCGTTTCTCCACCGTAAACCCCCTGACCCCAAACGCATCAGCCAGCTTTGCGAAGTCGGGATTCGAATCTTCCAGGTGCACCTCGGCGTAACGCTTTTCGTTGAACAGATCCTGCCACTGCCTCACCATTCCCAGATAGCCGTTGTTTAACAAAACGGTTTTGACGGGCAGACGGTATTTGAACAACGTAGCCAGCTCCTGCAAGGTCATCTGAAAAGAGCCGTCGCCGTCAAAGTTGATGACCGTGGCATCCGGGTGCGCCACCTGTACTCCGATCGCCGCCGGAAGACCGAAGCCCATGGTTCCCAGCCCGCCCGAAGTAATGAAGCTGCGCGGACGGTTGGGTTTCCAGAATTGTGCGGCGAACATCTGGTGCTGCCCTACACCGGTGGTAACGAAAGCGTCGCCGCCGGTGGCCTCCCAAAACGCCCTGATTACTTCCTGTGAAGAGAGCCTGTCGCGTTCCGGTGTGGGCAGGGGGTGCCGCTGCTGCCACTCGTGAATCCGATCCCACCAGTCGCTGATATCCAGAGGTTTCGCGGTCTGGGCGAGCCTCTCAGCCACCCAGCGCGCATCACCCACAATCGGTATGGCGGTCCGGACCACTTTGCCAATCTCGGCGGGGTCGATGTCCACGTGCACTATGGTTTCCACGTCAGGAGCAAACTTCTCGATGTTTCCGGTGATACGGTCGTCGAAGCGCATGCCAATAGCCAGAATCAGGTCGGCATGTTGCAGCGCGCGATTGGCTGCCACGGTACCGTGCATTCCCGGCATACCCAGTACCTGCGAATGGTTGCCCGGAAGCACCCCCAAACCCTTCAGTGTGGTTATCACGGGGATCCTGGACTTCTCGGCGAAGTGGCGGAGAAAGTCGGCGGCGTCGTGGCCGCCGCCGCCCACCATCATCACCGGCCTGCGAGCGCGCCCCAGCGCCGCCAGCGCCTTTTCCAGCTGGCGGGGGTGCCCCTTCACCGTGGGCTTGTACCCCGGCAAATCAGGTTGAACATCAAAGTCGCCGCTGAATTCTTCCAGCTGAACGTCTTTGGGGACGTCTATCAGGACCGGCCCCGGCCGGCCGGTAGAAGCGATGAGAAAGGCTTCTTTTACGATGCGGGGTATCTCGTCAACGTCTTGAACGAGGTAGTTGTGCTTGGTAACGGGCATGGTGACCCCGGTAACGT
Organism: Thermaceae bacterium; assembly: GCA_027067955.1. Lineage (GTDB taxonomy): Bacteria > Deinococcota > Deinococci > Deinococcales > Marinithermaceae > Oceanithermus. The sequence goes on along the minus strand of JAMOUW010000079.1, from coordinate 17,791 downwards.
CGGCCTCCTGGAAAGCGTCGGTACCTACGGCGGCCCTGGAGACCTGCCCGGTGATCGCCACCAGAGGCACCGAATCCATGAGTGCGTCGGCAAGGCCGGTTACCAGGTTGAGTGCTCCCGGCCCGCTGGTTGCGAAAACTACCCCGGTGCGCCCGGAGCTGCCAGCGTAACCTTCTGCCGCATGGATCGACCCCTGCTCATGGCGCCCCAGCACGTGCTTGAACCGCGGCCTGGTATACATCGCATCATATAAAGGCATGTTTGCCCCGCCGGGCACCCCGAAGATCACCTCCACGCCCTCCCGCGCCAGCGCTTCCAGTATGGCTTCCGCTCCATTCATTCCGCACTCCCCCTCCCGGCAAACGAACACCCCGCCGCTAGGGCGGGGTGCGGTTTGCTCTACCTTGAAGACGCGCTACGTAAGCAAGCCACCCCCGCCCCGACCTAGTACTAGGTCGAGCGCGGGGTTGATAATGATGCTCACAAACGCAGACATCTTGCCGCCGATTCTATGCCGGAAGATGCAACCTGTCAAGGAGGTCGGCAATGTCCGGCAGCAGGAGCATGGCGGTGATCGCTTATTTGCACATATTGCCCGAACCCCGCGCGCCAGCGAACGGAACGACATCCGATACGGCGGCGCCGTCCACCGGGAGTATGCCAGAATGCAACCACGGCGCAGACCGGAGAACTGGCGAATACCGGGAGGGTGCTGCTATGGAAATCGTAGATGCAGTGCAAAAGTCCGGGGCACAGGTACGCAAGATTTACGACCACGAAGCAGGGCAGGTGCTCATGGTGACGCTCGAGCCCGGAGAGAATCTTCGCAGGCACAGCGCCCCGGTGGACATCTTCATCTACCTGCTCGAAGGTTGCGGAGTGATCATCGTGGGCGACGAACGGGCGGATGTGCGTAGCGGCCACCTGATCCCGTGCTCCGCAGGCACGCCGCACGCAGTAGAAAACACCGGATCCGGCATTCTCCGCGCCCTCGTGGTCAAGCTGGGCGCAACGTAAACACCGGCGCCAAACCGCGGCGCCGGTGCATCTCGGTCAGTCGTTAGAAAAGTCCGACGATCTTTCCGCCCTCGTCAACGTCCACGCGCTCGGCCGCCGGCACCTTGGGCAGGCCGGGCATGGTCATGACATCGCCCATATAGACGACCACGAACCCCGCACCGCAACGAGACTTGAGGTCGGTGACCGTGACCGTGAAACCGCTGGGACGGCCCCGTTTCTTGGGGTCGTCCGAAAGACTCGCCGGGGTCTTGGCCATGACTACCGGGAGGCGGTCGCAACCATCGCGCTCGATCCGGCGCAGGGCGGTACGCGCCTTCTTGGTGTAGCTGACACCGGCTGCGCCGTATACCTCCGTGGCGATGCGCTGAATCTTAGACTTCAAGTCGTCCTCGGGATCGTAGAGAGGCTGGAGCTTGCCCGGGGTCTCCAGAGCAGCGAGCACTTCCTCGGCGAGAGCGCGGCCACCTTCTCCTCCCTTGGCCCATACCTCCGCCACCGCAAAACGCAGGTGGTACTTATTGGCGAAGGCGCGCACCAGCTCCACTTCCTCCTCGGTATCGGAGGTGAAATGGTTGAGCGCAATTACCGGATCAAAACCGTGCTGGCGGATGTTGCCTGCGTGCTGGGCCAGGTTGGCAAGCCCCTGATCAACGGCCTCGGGGTTGGGCTCGTTGTAATCATCGGCGCCACCGTGGTAGCGCAAGGCGCGGATCGTGGCCACGAGAACCACCGCCTCCGGTTCGAAACCTCCGGCGCGGCTCACGACGTTGAAAAACTTCTCAGCACCCAGGTCGGACCCGAACCCGGCTTCGGTAACAACGTAGTCGGCGTATCCCAGCGCCATCTCGGTGGCCCGCACGGAGTTTGCGCCGTGGGCGATATTGGCAAAAGGACCCATGTGCACGAAAGCCGGCTGACCTTCCAGGGTCTGCACCAGGTTGGGCTTCAGGGCCTGGGCCAGCAATGCGGTCATGGCGCCGTGCGCGTTCAACTGGTGAGCATAAACCGGCTTGCGGTCAAAGGTATACCCGACCCTGATTTTGCCCAGGCGCTCCTTGAGCTCGGGAATGGTGCGGGCAAGAGCCATGATGGCCATTACCTCAGAAGCTACGGTGATTTCGAAACCGGATTCGGCGGGCACGCCATTGATAGGGCCGCCGAGACCGGTAACGACCTGGCGCAGGGCGCGGTCGTTCATGTCAAGCACCCTTTTGTACTCCACCCGCCGGGGCTCGATCCCCAGGGAGTTGCCCTGATGAATGTGGTTGTCGATCATCGCGGCAAGCAGGTTGACGGCGCTGGTGATGGCGTGGAAGTCGCCCGTGAAATGAAGGTTTATCTCCTCCATCGGCAACACCTGGCTGTAACCACCGCCGGTGGCCCCGCCCTTTACGCCGAAAACAGGGCCCAGGCTGGGCTCGCGCAACGCTACGGCCGTTTTCTTGCCAAGCTTGCCGAGACCTTGCGTGAGGCCAATGGATACGGTGGTTTTGCCTTCCCCCGCGGGGGTGGGGGTAAGCGCGGTAACGAGAATTAATCTCCCCCGCCGCGGCGGGGGTTCACCCTCCACCTTGGCCATCTGAGTGCCGTAATAGAAAAGTTTCTCTTCGGGAATACCTATCGCGCCGGCGATCTCGCGGATCGGACGCAGCTTCGCCTTCTGGGCAATGTCAAGATCGGTCATGCTGCCAGTTTATTACTGGGTTCAATCCCCGATATACAGACAAGCGTCCCGATATGCAAAGTGGACCGTTAACATGAAACCGTATATTGACGCGGGTCCGGACGACAGAGACAATGATATGGATGAAGATTGCGGTGCGCACCCTGGGTTGCAAAGTAAATCAGGTGGAGTCGGACGCGCTGGTAGGAATGCTGGCAGCCCTGAACCCAGAGGTTGTCGAGCCCGGCGCAGCGGCGGACCTGGTGGTAATAAACACCTGCAGCGTAACCGCGACCGCCGAGGCCACCGCGCGCAAGGAGATCCGCAGGGCGAGGCGCGCCAACCCCGAGGCCTTCGTGGTGGTAACGGGATGTTACGCCGAGCTCGCCCCCGAGCAAATAGCCACGCTGGGGGCGGATGCGGTGGTGCCAAACCGCAGCAAGGCCGAGCTTCCCCGGGTCATACTCGAGCACTTTGGCCTCCCGGCCGATCCGATCACTACCCCGCCAAACGAATTCTGGGGCGCGGGAGAGCGCGGGCTTTATACCGATCGGGTGCGGGCCTTCATCAAGATTCAGGACGGCTGCAACGCCGGCTGCGCCTACTGCATCATCCCGCGCGTCCGCGGCCGTGAACGCCACCGTGAATGGCGCAGCGTGCTGGAGGAGGCCGAAACCCTGGCTGCAGCGGGTTACAAAGAGCTGGTGCTGACCGGGGTGCGCCTGGGATCTTACGCCGGTCACCCCCGCGGCGTTGCGGGCCTGCTAAGTGAACTGGCGGCGGTGGGTGTACCGCTGCGGCTCAGCTCGATCGAGCCCGAAGACACCGGCCCCGAACTGCTGGAGATCATCGGCCGTCACGCTCCGCACATCCGCCCTCACCTGCACCTGAGTCTGCAAACGGGTTCGGAGCGCCTGCTCGAGCTCATGGGAAGGCGCTACGACACCTCCCATTACCGCAAACTGGTTTCGTCAGCCCACGAGCTCATTCCGGGGTTTGCGCTGACCACGGATGTAATCGCCGGTCTACCCACCGAAACCGGAGGCGAACACCGCGCTACCCTTACCTTCCTGCGCGAGGTTCACCCGAGCCGGGTGCACGTATTCACCTACACCCCGCGCCCGGGCACCCGCGCCGCGCGCCTGCCCCAGGTGCCCCGCGCCGAGCGCAAGCGCCGCACCCGCGAACTCATCGCCCTGGCCGCGGAGCTGGCCGAGGCGCGCGTGCGCCCGCTTCTGGGCCGCCGCACCACCGTACTGGTGGAGCGGGTGCGCTCGGGCGTGGCCTACGGTCACACCCCCGACTACTACGAGGCCGAGCTCCGTGGCGAGGGTCTGACCGCGGGCCAGGAAGTTGAGGTCGTGGTGGAGGCCGCCGAGGGCTACACACTGCGGGCCCGCCCGGCCCGGCCGGTAGACTTGAAGGCATGAGCGACTGCGTCTTTTGCCGCATTATCGCCGGGGAGCTTCCGGCCGACATCGTCTACGAAGACGAACGATTCGTAGCCTTCCGCGACATTCACCCGAAGGCCCGGGTGCACGTGCTGGTGGTGCCGCGCGAGCACGTGCCCAGGCTCTCAGACTATCCCGATAGCGAGGGAGGCGAGCGCAAACTGGGCGCGCTCTTCCGCACCGTAAACCGCGTGGCTACCCGGGCGCTGGGACTCGAGCACTACAAGATCCAGGCCCACGTGGGCGAGCGCGGCGGCCAGGAGATATTTCACGTGCACGTGCATGTGATGAGCAACGCCGTCAGCGGCTAGTTATAACGTTTCGAACGCCCACGCATCCATACGATGCAACGGGTTTTGGGCGGCGGTAAAACCTTGTAAACGCCTTCGGGGAATATAGCGAAAATAGCACAAATACCAAAAAGCAATACGGCTCCTTTTTGTCTCGAAAAAACGGCCGACCCGTTGACCACCGCATTGAGTGCAGGAACCCCTTTGATGTCCGCCGTCTTTTTAGGGGCCGCCGCGCGCCCGAGAGACAAGGGGTATCTGTCAGGCCTCGGGGGTGGGGCCGTGGGGCTCGAAATTGGCCTCGTCTATCTTCCCCTCTTCGAGCACCTTCTCATCCACGAGAATCTCAGCACCGGTTCGTACCGCCAGCGCCATGGCGTCTGAGGGGCGGGCGTCTATCTCGTATTCGATGCCCCGGTGTTCGATTACCAGCCGCGCGAAGTAAGTGCCGTCGTTTAATTCGGTGATCTCGATGCGCTTGAGCTTCCCGCCCAGCATTTCCAGCACCGAGAGCAGTAGATCGGGCGTCAGCGGTCGGGGTGGTTTTTCGCCCGCCAGGGCGACCGCTATGTTCTGGGCCTCGAGCGGACCTATCCAGATGGGGAGGAGCTCGCCAGTCTCAGCTCGCAACAATGCAACAACGTTTCCGCTCTGGGCTTCCACCCCCAGGTTTTCCAGTTTTGCCTTAACCATGGCCTTATTATAGCTAACCGGGGTGTACACTAAAGCCATGAAGAGCTACCCCATCGAGATCGGCGGCGTTCGGCGCGAGCTGCCAGTGGTGCAGGTGGGCGACGGCGTTGCGGTCGCCCTTCTCAATCTCCTCGGGGACACCGAGCTCACCGAGGCGGTGGCCGCGGAAATGGCGCAGCGGCTACCCAAACAGGTAGAGGTGCTGGTGACCCCCGAGGTAAAGGCGGTTCCCCTGGCGCACGCGCTATCGAACCGCACCGGGCTGCCTTATATCGTTGCTCGCAAGACGGCGAAGCCGTATATGATCCAGCCGGTAACGCGCGAGGTCCTTTCGATAACCACCGGCAAACCGCAGCTACTCGTGCTCGACGGCGCGGACATCGCCAAGATAAAGGGCAGGAAGGTGGCGATAGTGGACGACGTGGTCTCTACCGGAAGCACGCTCAAGGGGTTGCGCGAGCTGATAGAAAGCGTGGGAGGGGAGGTTTCCGCGGTCATGGCGGTCTTTACCGAAGGAACCCCCCGCGATGACGTGATTGCCTTAGGCCATCTGCCTCTATTCAACCCCGAGGAGGCCTGACGAGCATGGTGACCATGGAAACATATCCCATTGAAATCGGCGGTGTGACCAGGCACGTACCGCTGCACGAACCCTTTCCGGGAGTGCGCATCCCCCTGGTGGACTTCCTGGGAGATATCGAATTCGTGCGCGCGGTAACCAGCGAGCTCGAGCCCAAAATGCCGTCCGGGGCCGACTTGATCGTCACCGTCGAAACGTCCTCCATACCGCTGGCGCACGAACTCGCGGCCTCCCGCGATCTGAATTACATCGTGGTGCGCAAACGCCGCCGCCCTTATATGGTGGATCCCATCATCCAGGAGGTGGAATCGCTTACCCTGGGCGCCGGCGAGGTGCTCTGGCTCGACCGCCGCTACACCGAGCGCATCCTCAACAAGAACGTCGTGTTGGTAATGGACGTCGTCGCTTCGGGCGGCACGATGCGCGCCCTCGAGCGCGTGGTAAACCGCGCCGGCGGCAAAGTTGCTGCGCGCATGGCCGGTTTCCATCAGGGCAACGGGGCCGAGGGAATAGCCACCGCCGCCGAGCTGCCGCTGCTCTAGACTTCCACCAGCCTCCCTTCTTCGATGCGCCAGGCAGCGACATCGTTCGCAAGGGCTTCATCGTGGGTCGCCAGCAATACGGCGGCCCCGTTTTCTTGGGCCAGCGCGCGCAGGAGCTCCCACACCTTGCGGGCGTTGGCGCGATCAAGCGCACCGGTAGGCTCATCGGCGAGGATCACCCGCGGCCGCGGATACAGCGCCCGGGCCACGGCGACGCGCTGACGCTCGCCTCCCGAAAGCGCCTCCGGTCGCTGCCCGGAACGGGCGCTCAGTCCCACCTGCTCGAGGAGCAGCCGCGCCCGGTCAGCGTCGGGGCGGCCCGCTATCATGCCCGGCACCAGAACGTTTTCCAAAGCGGTAAGCTCGTCCAGCAGGTAGTGGTGCTGGAACACGAGGCCGACCCGGTCCCGGCGCAGCCGCGCCAGCGCCTCCTCTCCCAGGCCGCTGACCTCCACCTCCCCCCACCACAGTTTTCCACCGCTGAGGGGCAAAATACCCGCCAGCAGGTGAACCAGAGTAGTCTTGCCGGATCCGCTGGGACCCAGCACCGCGCGTACCTCGCCCGGCTCCAACGTGAGATCAAGCCCGCGAAAAATCTCGATTTCAGGGTAACGGAATACCAGACCCTCGGCCCTGAGAGCGTTCACCCGCTCATCCTACCCATAAAAGGGGGTAGGTGTCCCTGGCAGGTTTAGTAGTATAGATTGTAGATAATGAAACTCGACGTATCTCACCTCAGTCGAACCCTCCTCTTCGAAGGGGTGCCCCCGGAAGGGTATGAGATAGCCGAACAGGCTTTCCGAACGCTTTCCCTGAAACCGGGGCAGACCGTTTTCGAAGCAGGGGACGCCGGGCACGCGCTGTATCTGATTCGCGCCGGCAAGGTCAAGATTTCCCATCGCAACCTGGACGGGCGCGAAAAGGTGCTGGCGTATTTAAACCCGGGAGAGATTTTTGGCGAAATGAGCTTGGTGGACGATGAACCGCGATCGGCAACCGCTACCGCAGTGGAACACACCATCATCCACGCACTTTATTTGGAGGAATACTGGGGTCTGGTGCGCCGTTTTCCACAGGTAGCCCATAATCTGGCGCGCATCATCGCCCGGCGCCTGCGTGAGATGAACCACGAAGTCGAGGTGCTGACCTTCGAGGAAGCCCGCGGCAAGGTAGCCTACGCCCTGCTCAAGCTCTACCGGCACAAGTACGGCGAAGCAACGCCGCGCGGCCGGCGCATGTCGCTCACCCACCGGGAACTCGCCGACCTGGCGGGTACCAGCAGGGAAACCGCCACGCGCGTGCTGGGACAATTTCAAGAGTTGGGGCTGATCGTCTCCGGCTCGAGGGTCATAGAGGTTCTGGACCCCACGGGGCTGGAGAACGTACTCTACGATCTGTAAACATGGCCCTCATCGCCCCCTCCATTCTCTCTGCCGATTTCGCCAGGTTGGCGGAAGAGGTGGAGGCCGCCGAAGCAGCAGGGGCAGACTGGGTACATCTGGATGTAATGGACGGGCGCTTCGTCCCCAATATCACGATGGGCCTCGTGGTGGTCAAATCCCTGCGGGCCGTCACCCGGCTGACCCTGGACGTGCATCTGATGATCGTGGAACCGGAGCGTTACGCAGAGCGCTTTGTGGCGGCCGGCGCCAACATCGTCACCTTCCACGCCGAAGCAACCCCGCACGCACACCGCGTATTGCAGATGATTCGCCGAGCCGGTGCGAAAGCGGGGATGGCGGTCAACCCGGCTACACCGCTCGATCGCTTCGAGGATCTTTTGGAAGACCTCGACCTGGCGCTCCTGATGAGCGTCAACCCTGGATTCGGCGGCCAGGCATTCATTCCCAGGAGCTTCGCAAGGCTAGAACGTCTGGCCGCCATGCGCGACCGGCTGAACCCCGAGGCGAAAATCGAAATCGACGGGGGGGTAAGCGTCGAGAACGCCGCCAAACTTGTCAGGCTGGGGGCCGACGTGCTGGTAGCAGGGTCCGCGATATTCAACCGGAAATCATCCGTCGCCGAAAACATTTCGGCACTGCGAAACGCCATTGCGAGTTGACGCCCTCCTTAGCCCGGCGGAGGCGATGCCGAACGGGTTCGACGCCGCCATAGTGGTGGACGTCATTCGGGCGACTACCACCGCCGCCTTCCTCTTGCAGGCGGGCGCCGGGAAGCTGCTGCTCGCGGACAGGCTGGAAACGGCCCGCCGCCTCGCACGCGCGAGCGCCGCCCTTCTGGCGGGAGAACGCGACGGGTTGCCCCCGCCGGGTTTCGATCTTGGAAACAGCCCGCGCGAGGCGGCGCTGCTTAAACTGGATGGCCGCCCGGTGGTGATGACCACCACCAATGGCACCCGGGCCACCCTGCGGACGGCGGCGCTGGTGCCCAACGTAGCGCTTGGCGCCTTGGTCAACGCAGCCGCGGCGGCCCGCTGGGCGACCGGCTATGATTCGGTCCTCCTGGTGGCCGCCGGCCGCAATGGAAAGCTGGCGCTTGACGACGCCTATACCGTGGGCGTCATCGTCTCCGCCCTGCAGCGGCTATCGCGAGCAAGGCTGGGAGAGGGAGCGCTGCTGGCGCTCAAGCTGGCGGAAAACGCCGACGCCGGGGTCATCGCCCACAGCGCCGCCGCCCGCGCACTCGAAAAGGTGGGGCTGGAGCGAGACGTTGCTTTATGCGCCAATCGTGACGCCCTGCGCCTGGTTCCGATTCTACGGGAACGCAGCCGGGTGTCGCTTACCTTTGAGGGCGCGGTATTCTAGGTGTGTATGAGCCCTTTACACGTACGCGCCCGGCCCGACGACCTGGCACCTTTCGTCCTGCTACCCGGAGACCCGGGGCGGGCCGAGTATATCGCCGCAAATTTCCTTGACGACGTCACCACATACAACACCTACCGGTCGCTGCTCGGTTTTACCGGAAGTTACAAGGGTTTGCCGGTTAGCGTACAAACTACCGGCATGGGCTGCCCCTCCGCCTCGATAGTGGCCGAAGAACTGGTGCAGCTGGGGGCGCGGGTGCTGGTACGGGTCGGCACCAGCGGCGCCGTGGACCCGGCGCTTTCCCCCGCGGATCTCCTCGTGGTGCAGGGTGCGGTTCCGCTCGACGGCACCACCCGCCAGTACCTGGAGAACAAACCCTACGCCCCGATCCCCAGCTGGCCGGTACTCAAAGCCCTGGAGCAAGCGGCGGCGACCTCGGGCAATCCCCACCACGTGGGCCTGATCGCCACCGAAGACGCGTTTTACGCTACCAATCCCGAAAGCGCACGCTCCTGGAACCGCTTTGGAGTAATGGCTTTCGAAATGGAAGCTGCGGCACTGTTTCTCATCGCCAAAATGAGAGGAGTGCATGCCGGAGCATTGCTGACGGTTTCCAACCAGATAGGCGACACCGAGTTCATCGAAGAAGAAGTCCTGCGGCAGGGAGTGCACCGCATGATAGAAACGGCCCTTGAAGGACTGCTGCTACTGAAAGGAGTTGTGTAGCATGGCTCACGAACACGACCATCCGCACGAAGATGTTCCCGCTTTCGCGCTCGAACTACCGGAATTCGAACACCTGCGTTACGAGGTCAAAGACGGCATAGCCTGGGTCACCTTTTCCCGTCCCAAAGCCCTGAACGCGCTAGCTGCCGACGTTCTGCGCGAGATAGCCGAAGTGACCGAGGTCATCGCCGAAGACCCGGAAGTCAGGGTGGCGGTTTTCACCGGTGAGGGAAAAGCCTTCGTGGCGGGGGCCGACATATCCGAAATCAACGCGCTGAAGGACGTGTTTATAGGCCGGGAGTTCGCCCTTGCCGGTCAGGAGGTCATGAACCACATCGCCGCGCTGCCGGTGCCAACCATAGCCGCCGTCAACGGTTACGCACTGGGCGGCGGGCTCGAGCTGGCTCTCGCCTGCGACCTGCGGGTTGCAGCCAGTGGCGCCAGGCTGGGCCTTCCCGAAGTGGGGCTCGGGCTCATTCCCGGGTTTGGGGGCACCCAGCGCCTACCGCGCCTGATCGGCGTGGGGCGCGCCCTCGACCTAATCCTCACCGGCAGGCATGTTCCCGCCGAGGAGGCGCTGCAGCTCGGGCTCGTCAACCGGGTCGCCGACAACGCAATAATGGCGGCGCAGGAGCTGGCGAAGTCAATTATGAAGAACAGCCCCGTGGCGATTGCGCTGGCAAAGGAGGCGGTGGCCCGCGGCTACGACGTTCCCCTGCCCGAAGCCCTGGAAATAGAAGCCGACCTTTTTGGGATGACCACCGCAACCCATGACATGCGGGAAGGAACCAATGCTTTCCTGGAAAAGCGGGCACCGGAATTCAAAGGGGAATAGCCACCTCGCGCGCACGGCGGAAAAGCGGTAGAATGGCCTTTCTGGGAACCGGTCCCCTGTGGACCGGAGGCGTTTCCTCTGGAGGTTGCCGTTGTCCGAGCAAAGCGAACGAATCATCCACATTGCAAGTCCCAAATCACGCCTGTATGTCGAAGCTGATCAGTCAATCCGCAAGGGACTCGATCCTTATCCCCGCGCCCTGGCGGCTTACGAAATGCTTTCAAAAGATCCCGAAGCGCGCGGCCACTGGGACATGGCCAACTACATCACCATGCATAAATTGGGCTACAACGACCACGGCCGCGTCCACGCCCTGCTGACCGGCGCAGCATCAGTGGCAATCCTGCAGCTTCTCGTTGAGGCCGGGGTCCGCCCCGACACCATCGAGTCGGGGGTTGGCAACCTGGAAGACGCCTTCGTGGTGGTCATACTTTCTACCATGCTCCACGACATAGGCAACCAGGTGCACCGCGAACACCACGAGGCCTTCGGCGTAACCCTGGCGCTTCCCATGCTCAACCGCATCCTGAGCGAGCTTTACCCCAAGCCCGAACAGAGGATCGAGCTGCGCGCCCTGATGCTGCACTCGATATACAGCCATGACCTCCACCCCGAACCGCTGACCATCGAGGCCGGGGTTACGGCCGTGGCCGACGGAACCGATATCACCAAGGGACGGGGCAGGAAGGCGTTCAGCCTGGGCTCCATAGATATTCACTCTATTTCTGCACTGGCCGTCGACGAGGTGATCATCATGCGCGGTGACACGATACCCATAGAAATCCGGGTGCGCATGAACAATGCCGCAGGCATATTCCAGGTGGAGGAAACCCTGACGAAAAAGGTGCTCAAAAGTCCCATTCGTGACTATGTAACCGTGGTGGCGACGTCGGACACCAACAACGATCACGACCACCGCATCATCCAACGAGTCCGCCTCCACGACCACGAAGACCGCTTCATCCTCGAAGAATGATCACGGAAGCGAGTCTGCTGGGGCTTTTCAGTATTATCCTGATTGATCTGGTGCTGTCGGGGGATAACGCGGTGGTCATCGGTATGGCGGTGCGCGATCTCCCTGCCAGGCTGCGGCGCGAAGCGATACTGATGGGTACCCTCGGAGCCATCGGATTGAGGGTAACCTTTACCATTCTGGCCGCTTTGCTGCTTGCAGTACCCTTCCTGCGCGCTCTCGGCGGAGCCGCCCTTTTCTGGATAGCTGCCAAACTGCTGGGAGGCGAAGAGGACGGGGCCCGGGTGGGCAGCGCGCGGTCTTTCTGGCAGGCAGTGACTCTGATTATCGTCGCCGACTTTACCCTCAGCCTCGACAACGTTCTAGCGGTAGCCGGTGCCGCCAACGGCCACCTGGGCCTCCTTGTTTTCGGGCTGCTTCTTTCCATACCCATCCTGATGCTCGGCTCCGCGGCGATAGCCGAGCTGCTCAACCGCTGGCCCTGGTTGAACATGGTCGGAGCGCTAATCATTGTCTGGGCAGGGGCACAGCTGATTACCCACGACGTTCGCGTGCGCGCCTGGGTAAACCTGCCGCTCGGAGCATGGTTCGCGGTTGGGCTGGTGGCGACTGCCTCCCTCTACCAGCTGTCCATGTTGCGGCGGGGGAACTCGGAAAACTCCTGACTTCCCCACATCGGGCCTCCCGGCATTGCCCTTAGTGGCACCGGCCCTGCATAGTAGGCGCGGCTGGCCTTTTCAGCCAAACCAGCCTGTGCGACCGAGCCAGGATTTGGGCAGCAGTTGCTCGGATGCCTGGCCGTATTCCCCTGATGCAACCCCCAATGCGGGCACCTCCCGTAACCCCGCCCCAGCGAAAACACCCGCAATCCGGGCAGGGGCGCAACCCGAACGCGCGCCGGCGGGTGCAGTCACCTGAGCCCGACCCTGCGGACAAATCGGGCTTGCGGTGAGGCCGCCGCAAAATTGAAGGAACGGTAACCCAAGCGCCGATCAAACGTAAACGACGTCTACCCGGTAATCGGCACCGTCTTCACGGGGCACCGGCCCAGGAAATGTCACCCGGATTAGCAGGGAGCGGAACGCTCGCCTCGCCGGAAAGAATGCCGTGGGACCCTCCTGCCGCATACCACGCAACTCCACGACCCGCTCATCACAAAGATTATTTCCTTGGGGAACAATTTCATTCCTGTCAAATTTGCATCGACTTTCCGACCTGATCGGGCTTTCTTTACCGGCCGCCTCTATTAGGTTGCGGCGGGAAACGGGTCGCGGCACACGTATCCACCCTCATTCATTCCAGCCAATATCCCGGGGAGAGTAGAATGGGTTAGGAGTTATGCCGGTTAGATTCTTCGAAGACCGCAAAGAGGCGGCGCGGCTGCTGGCCGAAGCACTGCGCCCGCTAGGGCTGCAACGGCCCGTGGTGCTGGGAATTCCGCGGGGAGCAGTTGTCCTGGCCGATACTATCGCCCGCGAACTGGGCGGAACCATGGACGTCGTCCTGGCGCGCAAGATTGGTGCCCCCGGAAACCCGGAGTACGCGCTCGGAGCAGTTAGCGAAGACGGACGGGTCTTCCTCCAGCCCTACGCAGACAGCATCGCCGATCCCAGTTACCTCAAGGCCGAAACCGGCCGGCAAATGCAGGTAATCCGTTCACGCCGACGGCGTTACCGGGCGCTGCGTCCCAAGGAGCCCCTTGCAGGCCGCGATGTGATCATCACCGACGACGGCATCGCCACCGGCAGCACCATGGAGGCGGCGCTCACCGCCGTTCTGGCCGAGGAGCCCCGCCGGGTGGTCATCGCCGTACCCGTGGGACCACCAGAGGCGCTGGACAAGCTGCGGCAGAGAGCCGAGGTGGTAGCCCTGAGCGCTCCTCCCGATTTCGTCGCGGTGGGAGCCTACTACCGCCACTTCCCCCAGGTGAATGACGAGGACGTGGAAAAGCTACTCGCCGCCCGGGCAGTAGAATAATGTCATGGAGACGACGCCTATTGTCCGCCCCGCCGCCGACGTGCCGAAGAAGCCAGTGGCCAAAGGGAAGGGGGCCTTTCTTCAGGTCCTGATCGGCCCTGACGACGGCGCTCCAAATTTCATTCTGAGGCGTTTCACGATCGAGCCCGGCGGGCGCATTCCTCCGCACCGCCACCCCACCATCGAACACGAGCAATACGTGCTGAGCGGCAGTATGATAGTAGGCCTGAATGAGAACGAGCGCCTTGTCTCCGCTGGAGAAGCGGTCTTTATACCGGCAGGGGTAGCCCACTGGTACGAAAACCGCGGCAGCGAGCCGGTTGAATTTCTTTGCGTCATCCCCAAGACCAGGGAGTACGAGACCGAATGGCTTGAAAATTAATTGATTCCACGCCGTCACTAATCAATTGTCTTGTAAACGGCCAGAAACTGGTCATGAATGAACTGGTGCGGAACGACGATGTATTCTCCTACCAGGAAGACCGGCGCATCAAGCCATAGCTCGTAGCTGCGGCGGTCCGCGGTTTCAATATCCACGATCCTGCCGGAGGCCGCCTCGGCCACGAGCAGCATTTGTTTTCCGCCATAATAGACGAAACCCTCGCTGACTACCGGTGCGTACAGACACTTAACCACGTCCGCCCTGTCGATCATGTCGTGCACCGACCACAGCCATTCGAAGGGCGGCTTTGCGCCGAGTACACCGTAGGGTGCGTAGATCACCTTATTCCCGCGATCGTACCAGACTGGATGCAGCCCGTACTGGCCTTCCGCACAGGTCCCATCGGTGGAGCCGGGTCCATCGTCAGTTAGGGCTCCTGTTCGAGCATCGAGGGCAAGATTGGCGCGGTAGTTGAAGCTCAGTATCCGATCGTTTACCAGCAAGATGTCGCTGGGTTGTATATGGGGAACCGCACTCCATACTGTACGCCCGTCCTCCGAAACGCGGTACACGTGCTTGCTGCCGGAATAACCGGGACCCGTAGTAGCAAGCGCGTATAAATCGCTCGTATCCGGATCGGGTATGACCTTGAGCACCACGAATGCATCGGGGTCGTCGGCGTAACCGCTCACGTCGTAAATTTCAGCAATGTGGATTGTCTTGTAGTGTTTTATACCGGTGCTTTCTTTTTTCAGAATTGCTATCCTGCCGCGGGTGGCCCCTATGTATATCTTGTCTTCTTTGCGGGCAATGTACCGGGGGTCCCACTGGGAAAACAGTTCCAGGGGGACGTTTAAAGCTATCCGGCGGGTCTCTTCACCCGTTTCCGCATTCAGCACGACGATAACCGGCGGGTCGGGGAGCTTATCCTCCTCCGAAAACCGATGGGGCCAGAGCAGGATCTCATTGCTCTCCTGTAGGAATTCCGGGGCAACGGGATAGTCAAAGTACTTTTCCCAGTCGTACCGTCCGGCGCCCGGATCCAGAGCCGCTACCGTGCCGAGTCCGTAGCTTATGAGGTGAGTTTTGGTGACGAGAAAATTGGCATCCAGGAATGGTCCCTTGGGGTCGATTTCGTACAAGAGGTCGATCCGGCCCGTGGGAAGACTGGTTAATGGCGGGCAGGCGGTCAGCAAGAAAGCCGTTACAATTCCCAATATTACAAACCGATACGCGTGGAATCGAACTCGCATTGACTGCCTCCTTTTGGAAATATTATAACGGATTAACTTCTATATACATAGGAATGTATTATATTTAGATTTCACCACCCCTTCGCCGGAACAATCGTAGCGATGTCTGCATAATATATATCTGTCAGCCGGTCTTAAGGATCGCTCCGCGGGCGGCGTTGGTGACGAGCGTTCGGTAGCGTTTGAGCCAGGAGCCGTTCACCGGCTTCTCGAGCGGCTCGAAGCGGGTGCGGCGGCGGGCCAGTTCCTCTTCACCGACCTTGAGCTCGATGGTGCCGTTTTCCAGATCGAGAGCGATTATGTCGCCTTCTTCGATCAGGCCGATCGGCCCGCCCTCGGCCGCCTCGGGACTGATGTGCCCCACGGCAGCGCCGCGGGTGCCGCCAGAAAAACGGCCGTCGGTAATCAGGGCCACGCTCTCGCCCAGGCCGCGGCCGACGATGGCGCTGGTGGGGGCCAGCATCTCGCGCATGCCGGGGCCGCCCTTGGGACCTTCGTAGCGCACCACCACCACGTCGCCCGGCTTGATCTGGCCGGCGTCGATGGCCGCCTGGGACTCTTCTTCGCTGTTGAAGACACGGGCCGGGCCTTCGTGCTGCATCATCTCCGGTACCACCCCGGCGGTCTTGACCACCGCGCCTTCGGGGGCCAGGTTGCCAAACAGCACCCGCAGGCCGCCCTTGGCGTCGTAGGGGTTTTCCAGGCGGCGGATGACGCGCTCGTCTTTTATCTCGTAGTCTCCGGTTAGCTGCTCGCCCAGGGTTTTGCCCGCGATGGTGCGGGTTTCTTTGTGTAGGTAGCCGCCGCGGTCGAGTTCCTTCAAGATCGCGAATACTCCGCCGGCGCGGTCGAGGTCTTCCATGTGGTAGGCGCTCGAGGGGGCAATCTTGCACAGCGTCGGTGTACTGCGGCCTATCTCGTCCAGCTTTTGCAGCGAGAAGGGCATACCGGCCTCTTCGGCGATGGCCAGGGTGTGCAAAACGGTGTTGGTCGAGCCGCCCATGGCGACGTCGAGGCGAAAGGCGTTTTCGAAGCTTTCTTCGCTGATGATGTCGAGCGGCTTTTCGTCATTCGCCACCATCCGCATCAGCCATTCGACAGCCGTCTTCTTCAGCTTTTCGCGGCGCGGGTCGGTGGCCAGAATTGAGCCGTTGCCGGGGACGGCCAGACCCAGGGCCTCGAGCAGGCAGTTCATCGAGTTGGCGGTGAACATGCCCGAGCAGCTGCCACAGCCGGGGCAGGCGATCTGCTCGATCTTTTCCAGCTGCTCCGGCTCCATCTTGCCTTCCTTCACCGCACCGACGCCCTCGAAAACGCTGATCAGGTCGAGCGCCTGGCCGTCGAGGTAGCCGGCCTTCATCGGTCCGCCGGAGACGAAGACGCTGGGAATGTTGACCCGCATGGCGGCCATGATCATTCCGGGCACGATCTTGTCGCAGTTAGGGATGAAAATTGCCCCGTCGAAGGCGTGAGCGCGGAGCATCGTCTCGACGCTGTCGGCGATCAGCTCGCGGCTGGGCAGGCTCCACTTCATGCCTTCGTGGCCCATAGCAATGCCGTCGTCCACGCCGATGGTATTGAACTCGAAGGGCACCCCGCCGGCGTCGCGGATGTACTGCTTGATGCTCTCCACGAACTCGCGCAGGTGTACGTGGCCCGGAACGATGTCGATGTAGCTGTTGACGACGGCGATAAAGGGCTTATCGAAGTCGGACTCGCGCTTGATAACGCCAGTGGCCCGGAGGAGAGAGCGGTGCGGGGCACGATCGATACCTTTTTTGATGATGTCGCTGCGCATGCGTTTATTCTTTTCGCCAGTCATATATCTTTCCCGTATAGCGGTGCGGATCGGCCTCGAGCACCCGGATCAGGTATTCAGCCGCCTGCTCGGGACTGATCAACACTCCCTTTTCCTTGTATCCCCCGAAGATCTCCTGCAGTTGCGCCGCAGCTCCGCCGCTGGCGCTGCGAGCCTGCTCCTGCATGCCTGTGTCCACCACTCCGGGGCGGTAAGCAAAGCTCGCCACCATGGGCGCTTCGGCCGCCACCTGGCGCGCAAGGTGTTCTTCGGCAGCTTTGGCTATGGCGTAGGCCCCGATGCCGGGCAGGTTGTATTCCGCGGCTCCCGAGCCGACAAAAACGGCCACGCCGTCACCACTAGCGATAAGATCGGGCAGGGCGAAGCGGGTGAGCTGGTAGGCGCCGGTGAGGCTCGCCCCCAGCACCTCGTTCCAGTGCCGTTCGGGCAGCTCCCACAATAGCGGTCCCGCGTGTAACACCCCGGCATTGTGAATAAAACCGCAGAAACGCCCCAGCCCGCGCGCCATCCCTACGAGCTGCCGGGCAGTTTCTGCAGCAGCCACGTCGCCTGCGTGATGGCGGACGCGCGCACCCCGCGCCTCGGCCTCCTGCGCCGTTTCCTCCAAAGGCCCCTCCCCGCGGGCGGTGAGCACCAGGTTCGCACCGCGCCCGGCCAGACCCAGCGCCAGCGCCCGGCCGATGCCGCGCGAAGCGCCGGTGATGATCAGGGTTTTACCTTTCAGGCTCGGCATACTCCAGTTTAACCATTCAGGTTGGCCAGCACCGCCTCGGTAAACTCGTCCGTCGAGGCCCGGCCGCCGAGGTCGGCGGTCGGGTTGGT
>JAMOUW010000078.1 GCA_027067955.1 Thermaceae bacterium | reverse complement strand
AGACCGAGATACCGTACGGCCAAGGTCACGGGGCGGGTGGCCGCCTATCACCCTAGCGGGCGTATCTACTTAGGAATGGCCCTTGGGGGTTTCGGCTGTGTCCCTTATGGAAGATACATGGGGGTTGGGTTTCTTGTGATACAGAAGTTGAACTTCCGGTTGCAGTATCGCACAACCCCACCCCCGCCTTTCCCGGGGAGGGAGTCCTTGTCGCGCCGCAACCGGACCGAAGGCTATGACGGTCACGAAGAAGTTAAAAACACCATGAGCCACAAGCTACAGGCCACAGGCTTCTTTATCGCCACGTACTACGCACTCATTCATCTACTTCGCGGGTCCAGCACCTCGCCCAGGGCATCGCCCAGCAGGTTGATTCCCAGCACCACCAGACTGATGGCCACACCCGGGAAGGTGGCCACCCACCACCCTCCGAAATAGAGCACTTCGCGGCCGTCGGCTAGCATCTGCCCCCAGCTCGGTACCTCGGGAGGAACGCCGGACAGACCCAGAAAGCTGAGCGCCGCTTCGCTGACGATAATGCGGGCCAGTTCAAGCGTCGCCACTACGATCAGCGGGCCGGCGGCGTTGGGAAGCAGGTGTTTCGTGAGAATCCGCAGGGTTGGGGCCCCGAGCGCCCGCGCCGCCTGTACGAAGTCCTGTTCCTTGAGTGAGAGCACCGAACCGCGCACTACCCGGGCGTAGACGACCCAGCTGGTGACGCCCAGCGTAAGCACGGTGTTGGTAAGGCTGGGGCCCAAGGCGGCGATGATGGCTATTACCAGCAGGATGAAGGGCAGGGACAGCTGTATGTCGCCCAGGCGCATGAGCGCGTCGTCCAGCCTGCCGCCGAAGAAACCGGAAACCAGTCCCAGCGGTATCCCAATTGCCATGCCGATGAGCACGCTGGTGATGGATATGAAAAGTGAAAGCCGTGCGCCGTAGATTATTCGCGAGAGCACGTCCCGGCCCAGCCGGTCGGTACCCAGCAGGTGCCCCTCGGTGCCGGGTGGTTTGAGGCGCAGCGCCAGGTCCTGCAAGGTGGGATCGTGCGGGCTGAGTAAGGGCGCCAGGGACGCGGTAAGCACGAGCAGGCCGATGATGAGCAGGCCGGCGACGGCGGCGGGATTGCGCAGGAGCTTTCTCATGTGTAGCGCACCCTGGGATCGAGCCACAGGTAGGCCAGGTCCACGACAAGGTTCACGAAAGCCAGCATCAGCGCGAAGATCACCACCGTCGTTTGTACTACCGGGAAGTCGCGCTGGCTCACGGCTATCAGCACGAAGCGGCCTATCCCCGGCCAGGCAAAGATTGTTTCGGTGATCACCGCCCCAGAGAGCAGGGCACCGAGTTGCAGGCCGATGATGGTGACCACGGGAATCGCGGCGTTGCGCAGGGCATGTTTGTAAACCACCACCCTTCCGGAAAGGCCTTTTGCACGGGCGGTACGTACGTGGTCGCTGCGCAGCTCCTGAATGACGCCGCTGCGGGTGAGGCGGGCTATGGAGGCGGTTACGAAGGTACCGACGGTGATGGTGGGCAGAACCAGGTGTTTCCAGCTGCCCGCCCCCGATATCGGCAGCCAGTGAAGCTTGAGCCCGAAGACGAGAATCAACATCAGGCCCAGCCAGAACACCGGAACCGACTGGCCCAGGAGCGCCAGCGTCATGGTGCCCAGTTCGACGAGGCTGCCCTTGCGCACCGCCGCCAGCACGCCTGCGGGTACCCCAAAGGCCACGGCGAAAAGCAATCCCCAGCCGGCGAGCAGTAGCGTAGGCCCCATTCTTTGCAGCACCAGTTCCAAAGCGGGTTCTTCCGAGCGCAGGCTGGTGCCGAAGTCTCCCTGGGTCAGCTTGAGGAGGTAGCGCCCGTACTGCGCATAGAGCGGCCGGTCGAATCCGTAAGCGCGGCGCAGGTCTTCACGGGCCTCGGGGCCGGCGTCCAGGGGCAGCATCAAGTTGACAGGATCACCGGAGAGGTAGAGCAGTCCGAAGGCCAGGGTCGCAGATCCCCAGACCACAACCAGAACCAAAAAAAGACGGCGAATGACGTATGTCAGCATCGGCGTATTGGCCCCTCCCCGTTTTCCGGGGAGGGGCTCGTTGTCGTTAGAGGGGTTTCACTCCTACTTGATTTCGGCGTCGAAAGCCCATATGAGTTCATCGGGGCGCGGCTGCCACTTCACACGCGTGTTGACCCCGTAAATGTCTTTCTGCTGGTAGAGGAATATCCAGGGGGCTCCTTCGCGGATGAACCAGAGCGCATCCCGGTAGTAATCGAGGCGTTCTTCGACGTCCATTTCCGATTGGGCTGCGAGCAGCACCTGGTCGAGCTCCGGGTCTTGCCAGTAGTCGAACAGTGACTGCGGCGGGGCGTCCACCAGGGTGCCGCCATAGAGCATGGTGAAAAGGGTGTTGTCGGCGTCGAACTGGGCGTTACCCCAGCCGATCAGCCAGGCGTCAGTGGGAATCTTGCGCTCGAGTATCTGACCGACGTAGCTGCTCCATTCCTGCACCTTCAGGTCGACCTTAACCCCGATCTTGGCCAGCTGCCCTACGATCGCCTCGGCTACCTGGCGGTCGTTGAGGTAGCGGCCCGAGGGGCTGCCCATGGAGAAACTGAAGCCATCCGGGTAGCCCGCATCCGCCAGTAGCTCCTTGGCCTTAGCGGGGTCGTAGGGGTACGGCTCACACAGTTCCTCGTCGTAACCGAAGATGTAGGGGTTGAGCGGGCAGCCTACGGGCACCCCGTAACCGCCGAGGACGTGCTTGACGATGGCCTCCTTATCGATCGCATAGTTGAGGGCTTGGCGCACCTTGCGATTGTGCAGCGGCCCCTCACCCTTAACGTCGAGCACCACGAAAATGTTACGAATACTAGGCACCGTACGCGCTTCGGCGACGCCCGAATCGTTGACTACCCCCACGGCTTCGGGGGATAGATTGGTGATTATGTCCACTCCTCCAGTCACCAGTTCGGCGACACGGCTGGAGGCTTCGGGGATGGGGCGGAAAACCACCTTTTTGATCTTCGGCTTGCCAGCCCAGTATTTGTTGTTTGCCTCGAGGACGATTTCCTGATCCTTCACCCAGCGTACGAACTTATAAGGGCCGGTGCCCACCGGGTGATTGGCGAAGTAGGCGTCACCCTTTTTCTCAATGTATTTCTTGGGCACGACCCAGAAGTAGGTGAGCCGCGTGAGGAAAAGCGGTGAAGGTTTGCTGGTGGTTACCTTGAGGGTGTAGGGGCCAGTGACCTTCACGCTCTTGATGTCCTTGAAGTAAGTGGAGTATTTGAGGGGTTTCTTGGGGTTGAGGAGGCGGTCGAAGTTGAACTTGATTACTTCCGCGTTGAGCTCCTCGCCGTTGTGGAAGCGAATCCCTTTCTTAACCGTAAGCTCCCAGGTCAGATCGTCCAGCGCCTTTGCGGTTCCCAGCCAGGGCTCGTATTTGCCGTTGGGCAGCCTGCGGTAAAAATTATCGAAAATTTGTGCGGCCACGTTTGCGGTGGGCGTTTCTTGGTGGTTGACCGGGTCAAGGGTCGTCGCGTCCACCCCCTGGGCGATGACCAGCATGTTGCCGAGAGCCCAGGCGGGCAGCGCCGCACTTAGTATAAGAATCAAGATCAAGATGGTTTTACGCATAATTACCCCCTCCTATGGCCTTAAGCCTAACAAGGCTGCGCGTTAGCTTCAACCGCTGGTATCGTTAAGGCGTGTTAATGAATCTGGGAGCATATTTGAGTGATCTCGAGCGTCGCGGTGAGCTGGTGCGGGTGCGTGAGCCGGTGGCGGCGGAGCTGGAAATCACCGCCATGGCCGACCGCGCTTTCAAAAGCCGCGGCCCGGCACTGCTTTTCGAAAATGTGAAGGGAAGGAATTTCCCCCTGGCAATCGGCATTTACGGAACCCCCGAGCGCACCGCCCGGGCGTTGGGGGTGGCCGACCTGGACGAGCTGGCCGCCAAGGTGCAGCGCCTGCTCGACCTCAAGCCCGCCGGTGGTCTGGCCGGAGCGCTGGCGCTCCTGCCCAAGCTCGGTGAGGTTAAGGGCCTGTTTCCCCGGAAGGTTCGCCGCGCGCCGGTGCAGGAGGTCGTGCTTACCGGCGATGCGGTCGACCTGGGCCGTTTGCCGGTGCAAACCTGCTGGCCCGGTGACGGCGGCCCCTTCATTACCTTGCCCCAGGTGATTACCCGGGATCCAGATACCGGGGAGTACAACGTGGGGATGTACCGGATGCAGGTTTTCGGACCCCGCAGTACCGCTTTGCACTGGCAGCTCTACAAGACCGGGCGCAGGCATTTCGAAAAAGCTCGGGCGCTGGGGCGCAGGTTGGAGGTGGCAGTTGCTCTGGGCGGCGACCCGGTGCTGGGTTACGCCGCCACCGCACCCCTGCCCGAGCTGCCGGGGATATACGAATACCACCTCGCCGGTTTCCTGCGCGGGCGGCCGGTTGAGCTCGTAAAGGCCAAGACCGTGGACCTCTGGGTGCCCGCGGAAGCGGAGTTCGTGCTCGAGGGCTACGTGGATCCGGATGAGCCGTTCGTTGCCGAAGGGCCCTTTGGCGACCACACCGGCTTTTATACTCCGCCCTCCGAGTATCCGCTGTTCCACGTCACCGCCCTGACCCACCGCCGGGGGGCGGTCTACCCCAGCACGGTAGTGGGTCCCCCACCCATGGAGGACGCCTGGCTCATCGAAGCGAGCGAGCGCCTCTTTTTGCCCGCCGCGCGGTTGGTGATGCCCGAGATCCGCGATTATCATATGCCGCCAGCAGGTGTGGCCCACAACTGGGTCAACGTGCAGATCGACAAGACCTACGCTGGCCAGGGTTTCAAGGTGGGCCAGGGTTTATTGGGCCTGGGGCAGCTGATGTCTACCAAGGTGATCGTTGTCACCAGCGACGCGCCCCCCCGGCCCGGTTTCGATTCACTGCTGGCTGCTGTACGACATCTGCGTCCGGAGCGGGACGTGGTATTCAGCCGGGGTCCAACGGACGAGCTCGACCACGCACCGCTCGACGTTGGTTTTTCCGGCAAGCTGATCATCGATGGCAGCGTCAAGTTTTTTACCGAGGGGCCGGGTGTGGCTGCCCCGGATTTGCCCGGCCCGGTTGCGCATCCCGGATTGGTTCGTCAGCACGCCTGGCCCGGGGTGCTGGCGCTCGCCGTCGAGAAAACGCATCCCGGCCAGGTGCGCGAACTTACTAAGGAGCTGCTTGCGCAGGAGGCTGCCCGCGGCGCACGGATGGTGTTGGTGGCCGATGCGGAGGTCGACCCCGCCGACCCCGAAGAGCTCTTGTGGCGGGTGCTGGCCAATCTTGACCCGGCCCGCGACGCCTGGGTGGAGGACTATTCCTTCGGGTCCGCGCTTGTCCTCGACGGCACCCGCAAACTGGT
>JAMOUW010000077.1 GCA_027067955.1 Thermaceae bacterium | reverse complement strand
CCCTGGGTGTAAGTTTATAAGTTACATCCACTCCAGCGCTTTCAAGAGCAAACCCGTCATATAGCGGGTCCGTTCCACCCTGCTAATCGGGGGGCAATTGGAAAAATATTTACCCCGCCGTCATGCGCCTTGCTTGGTGCGGACCCCAGCCCCGCGCCGTCCCGAGCCCGCGCATGCCTCGCTGCGAGCCGGGCAGTATCTGGTTCGTGATGCGTAGTAGTACAGTGGCCTGTGGCAAGTAGCCTGTGGTGGGGCCGTTAGCAGCAACGAAACGCTGGCTTCCCGCCCGGCATGGACCCCGGATCCCGGCAACCTTCGGTTGCCTCGTCCGGGGATACGGGTAAAGGCGGCTTGTGGTGGGTAGCTTGTAGCTTGTGGTGGGCCCGTTAAAGGCGTCTCCATCTCGGCGTTGTGTACAGCATGGACCCCGGATCTCGGCGGCAAAATGCCGCCTCGTCCGAGGATACGTCTTTGGGGGCAAGAAAACGAAAAGTAGTTCGTGTCCCCGGCCAAGCGGGTCACTTTGACCCGCGCGAGCCGGGGCCCATGCCGCGTCATTACTCCACGGTTGAGTTTGCGACTACGGCACCAATCATGTTTGCCAACTGAAGGCTTGATGCGCAGCAATCTGCAGCAATCTAATTTCGGGGTATCGCCCAGCATGGACCCCGGGTCTCACCCGCTTTGCGGGTTCGCCCGAGGATACGGACAAAAGCAGGAGGTAGGGGGTGGGGTGTGGGAGGTAGGTTTTTGAAAAACGACGCAAAACAAGCCGAGGGCGGCTTGGCAGGTGATAAAAACGGTGTTTCCTGCTTCCCGCTCCCTGTGTCTCACATCCAGCATTTCGTGTCCCCGGCCAAGGGAGCGTAGCGACCGCGAGCCGGGGTCCATGCCGCGTCATTAATCCACGGTTGCGTTTACGGCTCCGTCACCAATCATGTTTGCCAACTGAAGGCTGGTTTGCAGCAACCTAATCTTGGCTGCTTGTACAGCATGGACCCCGGGTCTCACCCGCTTTGCGGGTTCGCCCGGGGATACGGATAAAAGCGGCTTGTGGCAAGTAGTTGGTAGCTTGTGGTGGGGTAATCAACAGCAACGGAACGCTGGCTTTCCGTACAGCATGGACCCCGGATCTCGGCGGCAAAATGCCGCCTCGTCCGGGGATACGTCTATGGGGGCAAGAAAACGAAAAGTAGTTCGTGTCCCCGGACGAGTGAGCTACCAGCGAACGAGATCCGGGGCCCATGCCGCGTCATTACTCCACGGTTTGGTCTTTGCGAAGAAATCACCCTCCTCCCGGAGAGGGCCGGGGATGGAGTCGCGGGCGCTGGCCCGGCCGGAGGTCCGGCGTTGATCCGTTGCCAGTCCTATCCTGATTTCGCGCCCTGACTTTCTATATTTCAATGCCGCGTCGGGCAGGGCGGATAAAGTCCCAGCGGCGGCAGCAGGTCGTTTTCGGGGTTGGTGGAGCGCTTGCCGCTCCAGTAATGACGCCGCCAGCCGGAAGGCGTTTTTTCGTAATAGCAGACGCATTTGCCGGCATCGTCGTAGACCCAGAGGCGGTTTTCTTCGTCCCAGAGCCAATAGAGATCGGGGTTCTTGCGAAAAGGCGCGGATTCGTCGCGCAAAGCCAGCCGCCGGCCTTCCTTGATTACCGGTACGCCGCGCTCGAAGTCGAAGACGTAGCCACCGTCGGGCGAGCGCTGCGGCAACACCCGGTTGGCCGGCGGTTTTTCACAACCGGCCAGCAGGATCAGCAAGACGAGTATTGATCTAAGCAAAATTGTAGTGCTTGCGCACCGGCTCGATGACCTTCCAGGTGCAGCTCATTCCCCGGGGAAAGGTAACCAGGTCGCCAGCACCTACTTCAACCGGCGTGCCCCCATCCGGCGTCACCAGCACCCGCCCTTCCAGGAAATAGCAGGTTTCTTCGGCGTCGTAGGTCCAGGGGAACTCGCTCACTTCCTTGGTCCAGACGGGCCAGTTGAATACGCCCATCCTTTCCAGTTCTTCTTTGGGTGGATCGTGGACGACTTTGATTTCCATGGTCTGCCTCCTCACATCAGCCGCCGGTGCTCTTCGAGCATGCAGCGGTCCTGCACCACGGTAATCCCGGCGTCGGTCAGTTCCTTGGCGAAGTCATCGTTGCGAATGCCCTTTTGCAGCCAGACCACTGCCGGTGGTGGGTTCATGGATAGAATCTCGTCCAGATGGTCCATCAGTTTGTCTGAGCCGCGAAAGACGTCGACCACGTCCACCGGTTCGTCTATTTCGTCGAGCCGGGCCCGCACCACCCCGCCAAACAGTTCCTGCCCGGCGTATTTGGGGTTGACCGGCAAGATCCGGTACCCCTGCCGCTGCAAATAGGCGGGCACGTAAAAAGCGGCGCGGCTTTCCTCGGGGTGCGCGCCCAGCACCGCCACCGTGTAACTGCTGCCCAAAATCCAAACCAGGTCTTCGTCGCGTTCGACGACGTGCATACTCGCAGTCTACCGCCGCTAGATCTTAAAGGGGTTGAAGTCCGTTTCGCGGTCGAAGTAGTCTTCCTGCTCTGCCCGCTTGAGCCAGCGGACCACGGCGTAAGTAACGGGCAAAAAGACAACCTCCACTCCTACCTTGAAAACGTAGTTACTAACGAACATCAGCCCTACCACCGCTGGCGGGTAGACGCCCCAGAAGGCGACCAGCAGAAAAACGCCGGTATCCACCACTTCGCCGGCCAGGGTTGAGCCGATGGCTCGCAGCCCGAAAAGGCGCCCCTGGCTCCAGACCTTCATCTTCGCCAGCACGTAGCTGTTGGTGAACTCGCCCGCCCAGTAAGCCGCCAGGCTGCCCAGCACGATGCGCGGCACCAGGCCAAAGAGCAGGTCGAAGGCCCGGGCAAACGGGGCCACGCCCGGGTCGTCGAGGGCTGGCAGCGCCGCCACCAGGCTAAAAGTCAGGCTGGCCAGCGCCAGCAGCACGAAGCCGGTCCAGATGACCCGGCGGCTGCGCGCGTAACCGTAGACCTCGGTTAACACGTCGCCAAAAATGTAAGCCAGCGGAAACAGGAGGGTGCCGCCATCAAAGCCGAAAGGTCCCAAACTGACCACCTTGGTGGCGGCGACATTCGAGATTATCAGCACCGCCACGAAGGCGGCGGTTATCAGGTCGAGGTAGCGGTAGCTCTTCACGGTCTTGCTCCGGCGTAGCTATGCCGAGCCCATCATAAACGGCTTGTGACGCTTTTGTGACGGTTGCCGTCTATCCTCGATCTGCAGCCGGCAAAAGCAGTATGCGCCTCTGCAGAAAGGATTTGGCGAGATGAAAAAGCTTGGTCTGATTACTCTGTTGTCGGCGTTCTTCCTCCTGGCGCTTAGCGGTTGCGGGGGGCAGGCGCCCGCCACCGACGAGTCGGTAAAGCTCGACGGCTTGTGGAAGGTCAAACTCGAGAACCGCGGGTTTGGTTTTGCCGAATACGGCATGCGCAGTTTGAGCTTCATCCGCTTCAACGTTAAAAACAACCAGGTGACGCTTTATCATATTGGCCCGCGCGTAGATTTTGCGGCCTGCGCCCCCGGCCTGAGCGTTTTCGGCCCCAACAAATCGCTGTCCATCTTCTTCCGGCCGGCTGGCAGCAGGCAACAAATTTCCACTACCTACACCTACGAATTCAGCGGAAACGATACCGTAGTTTTGCACGACGCCTACGGTCGCTCGGTGGAACTCGACAGAGCAAGCTCATTGCCCGAGATATACACATGCAAGAAAGCAGAGCCCGAGTATAAAGATATGCTTGTATACAAAAGACTGTCAGGCACCAATTTAATGAGCGGTAACGGCAAACTCTGGTACATAAACAGCTCGAAAATGCCCTGTTCCGTCGACGCCGCCAGTTTCGACGTCGATTGCGACGACGCTTTCAACAGCTACCCCTACGCCTTCGCCATGCAGTCGGGCGACCGCTGGGCCACGGACGGCGTAAACACCACCGTCGCCAAGCGCATAAATGCGGCGGGAACGGTGGTGGACACCCTGAGTACCGGTGTAAAAATCGAGACCGGGGCCTACGCCGCAAACCGCTTGTGGGTGGCGGGATATACCGACAATGATCGGTACATGCTATGGAGGTACAACACAGACGCCAACCCCAACGAATTCGAAGATCAATTCTACGCCTATTATCCGATCGTCGCCCTAACCGAGTACGCTGGCAGGCTTTGGGGGTTGATCGAGTACGGAACCTACCTGCTGGTCAGGTTCGACGACCGGGGCGACGTGGACAAGTCTTACATTCTGCCGTACCCCAAAAATCTGCCCATTGGCGACACCGTAAACTATGTTGGCCTGGCGGCCTTGGGCGAAAACGTTTACCTCCTCGGCGAAGGGTCCGGCAGCCAGCTATACCTCTTCAAGGTCGTTTGGTAGCGGTCCGGGCGCGAGGGTGACGCTGTAGCCGTCCTGCCCGCCTGGTGCGGCGGGAGTTTTCCGGTGGTGCGCCAGGCGGGACAGGAAAAAAACCTGTATTTCGCGCCGGGCCCGCGCCGGGGGCCCGGCGGGCGGCTGCGGGGCGTGAGGCGCGTCGGGTAGCCTGGGAACATGAAACTGGGCTACTCGCTTTGTCCCAACGACACCTTTATCTTCTATGCCCTGGTGCACGGGAAGGTGCCCGCTCCGGCGCCGGTGCGGGAGGTGCTCGAGGACGTGGAAACCCTCAATCGCTGGGCTTTTGAGGGGAAGCTCGAGCTCACCAAGATAAGTTACGCCGCCTACGGCCATCTGCGCGAGCGGTACGTGGCGCTGCGCGCCGGGGGGGCGCTGGGAAGGGGAGTCGGGCCGCTGGTGGTGGCCCGCGCCCCCCTTGACATTGCGGGGGCCCGCATCGCCCACCCCGGGCGCTATACGACCGCTTTCCTGCTGCTTTCGATGCTGCTGGGTGCGGACGGGTTTGAGCCGGTGGAATTGCGCTACGACCGCATCATGCCGGCGGTGGCGGCGGGCGAGGTGGACGCGGGCCTGATAATCCACGAGTCGCGGTTCACCTACCCCGAACACGGCCTGATCAGGCTTTTGGACCTGGGAGAGTGGTGGGAGGGCGAAACGGACCTGCCGCTGCCGCTGGGGGCCATTCTGGCGCGGCGCGATCTGGGCGAAGCGAAGATCCGCGCCATCAACGAGGCGGTGCGCGCCAGCCTGGACTACGCCTTCGCCCACCCCGAAGAACCGGCGGATTACGTGCGCCGCTATGCCGACGAGCTCTCCGACGAGGTTGCCACTGCTCACATCCGTACTTACGTCAACGAGTTTTCCCGCGACGTGGGCCCCGAGGGCGAGGCGGCGGTACGCGCGCTCTTCGATCGCGCCAGCAGCCTGGGGCTGATGCCGGCGGGCCGTGGGCCTATCTTCTGCTGTTGAACGCCGCCCCCTCGGGGGGCGGCGTCCTGGCGAGGGGAGGAACGGGGCGTCAGGCCAGCCCCTTGAGCATGCCGTACCAGTACAGGGGCGGGAGAATATAGCGTTTCAGCAACCACATGTCCCAGCGCTCCTTGGTCTGGTCGAGAAAGAAAAAGGTGGGCTTGTATTTGTTGTCGTAAACGAATTCGCCCAGGAGAACCCGGCCGCGGGCGGTGACGATAGGGCAGGATGAGTAGCCGTCGTATTTGGCTTCGGCCGGTTTGCCGTCCATGACGGCCAGCAGGTTCTTGACCAGTTTGGGGGCCTGCTTGCGCACGGCCGCGCCGGTCTTGGCGGTGGGCAAAGCGGCGCCGTCGCCCAGGGAGAAAACGTTGGGGTAGCGCTTGTGTTGCAGGGTGTGGATATCTACGTCGACGAATCCCTGGTGCGGGCCTTCCGGTACCGCCAAAGGGCTTTCGGCCACGAAGTCTGGGGCCTTCATGGGCGGGGTGGCGTGCAGGAAGTCGAAGGGTATAGCTTCCTGATGGGTGGTCTCGCCCGTTTTCGGATCGCGTACGTCGAACACGGCCTCCTTGTTGGGAGCGGTGCGCACCTCGACCAGGTTGTGGTAAAAACGCATCTCAATTTCGCGTTGTTTGACTATGCGCTCCAGGCTCTTGTTTATCTCGGGGACTCCCAGCATAACCGTGCCCGCGAAGCCGCCGATTATCCGGGTTTTGTCACGCACCCCTTTGCGCCGCCAGTAGTCGTCCGCCAGGTACATGACCTTTTGGGGGGCGCCGCCGCACTTGACCTGCCCCAGCGGGTTGGTGAAAACCGCGTTGCCCCCGGTGAAGCTGCGCATCGCCTCCCAGGTCTTTTCGGAAGTTTCGTAGGTATAGTTGCTGACCACGCCGTTCTCACCCAGGGTTTCCCGCAGCCCCTTTACCGCGTTCCAGTCGTACTGAATCCCCGGGGCCACCACCAGGTAGTCGTAGCCGATGGTGCGCCCGCCGGCGGTGCGCACCCGGTTGACCTCGGGGTCCAGCTCGACCACGGCGTCGCGAATCCAGGTCACGCCCTTGGGGATCACCGACGCCTCCCGGCGTTCTGTGCTTTCCTTGGGCACGATACCCGCGCCCACCAGCGTCCATAACGGTTGATAATAGTGCTTTTCGGAAGGTTCTATAACGGCCACGTCCAGCTTTTTGCCGGAACGGGCCAGGCGGGCCGCCGTGGTGATGCCCGCGGTGCCCCCGCCGATGATCAGGACTTGATGATGCATTTCGCTCATGTCATACTCCTTACTCTTACGCGCTCAGATTAGGTTAACCCTGGAGAAAATAAGGTATCCAGTTCAGATGTCCCGTGGGGGAGAGCCGGTTAAACTGGGGGGTATGCAGCGCGAGCCCGCCGTTGGAATTCCCGAAGCTGTCGCCCGGTTGCTCGAGCCCCTGCTCGAGCCGCTGCAGTTGCGTGCGGGCAAGGAGCTGTTTGCGGGGGGCGAACAGGCCGCGGCCCTCTATCTGGTGCGATCCGGTTGGATAAGGCTTTTCCGGCTGGCCCCGGGCGGGCGCGAAATAACCACCCTGGTGCTCCAGCCCGGCGACCTTTTCGGGGAAGAGGCGCTGGCCGCGGCCGCGTATTCGCACCACGCCGAGGCGCTGACCCCGGCGAAGGTGGCGCGGCTGCCCCGCGCTGCGCTACTGGCGCTCTGGGGAGAATCGCGAGAGCTGAGATCCTGGGTGCTGGAGCGGCTGGTGCGGCGTTTGCACAGTGCTCAGGACCGCTACCGGGAGCGCCGTTACTACGAGGTGCTGCCGCGATTGGCGGCCCTGCTAGTGCGACAGATGCAGCCGGGTCGCGAGGGGCCGGAGGTGCACCTGAGCCACGGGCAGATTGCCCACCTTTTGGGGGTCGGCAGGGATACGGTGACGCGGGCCCTGGGATCCCTGGCCTTGCGCGACCTGCTGGAGATAAATTACCGCCGCGTCGTGGTGCTGGACCCGGAAGCGGTGCGCCAGCTGGCCGCGGGTTTGGAGGACGCGGGTGAGTAAGGTGCGGACGGCCTTCCTGCAGGGGCGATTGCGCAGTCTCATCCCCTACGGCCCCGAGGATCTGCCCGCACAAATTGCTATTCCCCGCCACGCTCCCCGGGAGCGGCTTGCGGCGGCCCTCGGGGCCTATTTGAAGCGATTGGGGGCCCCCGGACCCAGCCTGGTCGCCGCCGAGCGGCTGGCCCACCCGCAGAGCAGCGCGGTGGTCACGGGACAGCAGGCCGGCTTGCTCACGGGCCCGGCTTTCACCCTCTACAAGACCCACTCCGCCCTCAAGCTGGCCTACGCCTACGACACCGCAGAGCGACCCGTGGTAGGTCTGTTCTGGGTGGCCAGCCAGGACCACGACACCGCCGAGGTAAGCCAGATTCGTTTCCTGGACGGCGCGGAGCGAATACGGGAGCTGGAGCTCGAGCTTCCCGAGGCTGTACCGGTGGCGCGCGTTCCCTTTGGCCCCTACCGCGCCGAGGTTTCGTCTTTTCTGCGTTCGTTCGGTGGGGATGCGGGGGTGCGCCGCCGCATCGAGGAGGCGCTGGACGGCGACTGGGGTTACGCGGAGGCCTTCGCGCGGTTGTTGCTGGCGTTCCTGGGGGAGCATGGTTTGGTTCCGCTCGACCCCATGGCCCCCGAGCTGGCGCCGCTCTTCGCCCCGGCGCTGGAGCGGGAGCTGGAAGACCCGCTGGCCTCCGCGATGGCCATCAACGCCGCCGGGGAGGCGCTCAAATCGGCGGGCATCCCGCCGTCATTGGGGCGGCCGCCGGGGGCCACCAATCTTTTTCTCGAAGGGGACGACGGGCGGCGCAGGCTGCTCTACTACGATGACGGAGTTTTTTCCGACGGCATTCGCAGCTACCGCCGCGCCGACCTGAAGGCGATCCTGCGCCGCCGCCCCGACCGACTCACCCCCGCCGCGGGGCTGCGCCCGGTTCTGCAGGACGCGGTCGTGCCTACTGCGGGTTTGGTGGTGGGACCCGGGGAGATGGCCTACGTGGCGCAGCTGGCCGGGGTCTACCGGCTGCACGGAAAGGAGCCCCCGGCGATCATCGACCGCATGCACGGGTTGATCCTCGAGCCCCCGGTGCGCCGTATCCTGGACAAGTACGCCCTCGATCCCTGGGTCTTCCTGGACGCTCCCGAGGAGGCCATGCTGGAGGCCCTTGCCCGCGCCAGCGGGGCCGCAGCCGATCTCGAGCGCGGCCTGCGCCGGGTGGAGGACGAGTTTAGCCGCATGCTGGCCGTTCTGCCCGCGCTCGACCCCACCCTGACGGGCGCCTTCGAGCGCAGCCAGCGCCGGCTGGAGGGCGAAATCGAACGCCTGCGCGGCAAACTGCTGGCCGCCGAGCTGGCCTCCAAGCGTACGGTGCGCAACCAGTACCGGCGCTTGCTTACCCACCTGCGCCCCCGGGGAGTGCCCCAGGAGCGCGTATACGGCTTTCTAGGTTATCTGCTCAAGCACGGTCCGGAGGTGCTCGAGCGCCTGTGCAAGGCGCCGGCGCGCGGGCGTGTGCCCATAGAAGTCTGAACCCTGCGCTAGACTGGTGTTCATATGAAGCGCGGTTGGCTTGCTCTTATCCTCGTACTTTTCATCACGGCCCGGGCCGGAAGTCTGCCCGTTCGTGTCCTGCTCGATGAGACCGGGCTCGCCCGGGTGAAGCTCGAAGGGGCGCATACTCTCTGGAGCTGGTCGGGCCGGCTGGCGGTAGTGGACGGTCCCCTGAGCTACAACCTCTTCGCCAGCGAGCGGGGTATCGAGCTGGGCTGTGACGAACCTCCCTGTCCCGCGAGCGGTTACATGGGTAACCTGATCTCGTTCGTTCCCAGGGAAGGCCATTTCGAACTGGACGGCCGGCGCTATCGCGGTTTTCTGCGCGTCGTCTGGCGGGACGGCCGCATGCTGCTCATCAACCGTGTGGATATCGAGGACTACTTGCTGGGGGTGCTCCCGGGCGAGGTGCCGTCATCGTTTCCCTACGAGGTGCTGCGCGCCCAGGCCATTCTGGCCCGCACCTATACATTGCGCCGCCTGGACTCCAATATCTACTATGACCTTTGCGATACCGCCCGCTGCCAGGTCTACCTGGGCTTGAACGCCGAAACCAGCCGCCACACCAGCGCCGTACGCGCTACCGCCGGGCGCATACTAGCCTACGGAGGCAAGCCCATAGCCGCCGTTTACCACTCCGACTCCGGGGGCGTAACCGCTGCGGCCGAGGAGGTGTGGGGCGGCAGCATTCCCTACCTGCAGGCCCGCGAAGACCCCTGGTCGCTGGCCCGGCCCTGGCGCATTCAGACCGGGCCCGCCCTGGTGCAGCAGGCATTGTCGGGCCTGGGTTACGCTCCCGGGGCCGTGCAGTCCATGAAGGTACTGGGCAAGGGGCCCAGCGGTCGCATCGTTCGCATGGAGATAACCGGCAGCGCGGGCCGGGTGGTGCTGGAAACACCGCAGACTGGCCGTTTTTTACGGCGGCTGGGGCTTCCGTCTACTCTAGCCACCCTGTCGGGGTGGACGTTCAGCGGCCGCGGTTCCGGTCACGGGGTTGGCATGAGCCAGTGGGGAGCGCGCGGGTTCGCCCGCAAGGGCTGGAGCTATCGTGAAATCCTTGCTTATTACTATCCTCATACGGTCCTGACATCGTACCGGTTGAACGCCGGTCGCTAGCCCTTTTTACGGGCTCCCGGGCCGCCGCCGCGAAGTGGTTCGCCCACGAAACTCATTCGCAAACCCGGGTAAAGTAAAGAGGAATCCCCGGTAAGCGGCCCTAGCCGCGCGGGTTATCAGGTGAGGGGGCGGTATGGAACGCGTAGCCATATTTATTGATGGCAGCAACCTTTATAAAGGTCTGGTTTCTACGCTGGGTTCGGAGTATCGGCTGAACTTCATAAAGTTCATAGAAACCCTGGTGGCCGGGCGAAAGCTGCTCAGGGCCTACTATTACAATGCTCCCCTGCCAACCGAGGACGCCGCCAGCCGGGCGCACCAGAGTTTCCTCAACTACCTCAAGCGCGTCCCTTATGTTTCGGTGCGGTTGGGGAGGCTCGAGCGCCGCGGCGACACCTTCGTGGAGAAAGGGGTGGACATCCAGATTGCCGTGGACATGCTGCGGCTGGCCTACGCCCGTGCCTATGACGTGGGGGTGCTCGTAAGCGGCGACGGCGACTTCGCCGAGGTGGTGCGCGTTATCCAGGACATGGGTATGCAGGTGGAAAACGCCACTTTTCATGCGCTTTCGTCTTACCGCCTCGCCCAGCAGGCCGACCGGTTTTACCCTCTCGACGAGTTTTCCTGGGAAACTCTCAGATCGAGCGGCGACTAGCTCCAGGCGCTTGCCAGCAGGTAGAGTCCCAGTGCCGCGAGCGCCAGGTCGCCGGCGCGCGCCAGCGGAGCGCTCAGCGGGCTTCTGTGCAGTCGCGCCGCCAGCCAGGCGAGCGCGGCCTTGCTGCCCGTAATGGCCAGGTAGAAACCCAGCAGGAACCCCCACGCCCCCGCCCCCAGGCGGTGCAACAGCGGCGCGCCTACCAGGAACCAGAACAGGTACATGTGGGGGTTGGTCAGGTTCATGATCACCGCGGTCCGCAGGCTGGCGGACGGGGGAACGTCCGTGGCCCTCGCGGGCTCTCTGCGCAGACCCAGCCACCCCAGGCGCAGCAGATAGATCCCGCCCGCGATCTGCACCGCCCTTAGCGCCGCCGCGGGCAGCGCTCCGCCCAGCCACCAGGCGAGCAGCACTGCCCAGCTGTCCGTGACGACGGGGGCGAGCGCTGCCAGCATGCCCGCGCGGGCGCCCTTTTGCACCGCCTCCCGCAACACCAGCGCCAGCAAGGGGCCGGGGCTCACGCCCGCGGCCAGCCCCAGTGCGGTCCCTAGGACGAAGGCTTCCATTCCAGCACCACCGCTTCTCCGATGGGCGTTAGCACGTGTTCCCCTTCCACTTCGGCGCCCTCGCCGGGGCGGAGGTGCAGGAAGCGGCCTTCGGGCAGGTCTACCAGCAGTTCGCCGCCGAGTAGTACGTAGAGGCGCCTCCCTGCTCCTTGCCGCGGAATTGCGCGTTCGAGGCGCAGCACCTCCAGTCCTGGCCACCCCGGCAGATCAAAGCGCCCGTTTTCGGCGAGCCGGACCAGCGGCAGATGTACGGCGCGGTTCACGCCCCCGATTATACGCTTGACAAGCACTCTCAAAAAGTATAGAATTAGTGGGTTTGCGGGCAAAACCCACCCGAGGTTCCTGAACGGGGCATGGGCGGGGCCCCGGAAAGGAACAGCTGTGTTTGAGGAACTCGGACTGAGCGAGCCCGTGCTGGCTGCGCTTGCGAAAAAAGGCATCACCGTTCCCACCCCCATCCAGAAGGAGGCCCTTCCGGCGGCGCTAGCCGGTGGCGACGTGCTGGGTCTGGCGCGCACCGGCACGGGCAAGACGCTGGCGTTCGCGCTGCCCATTGCCGAGCGCCTCGAGGCGTCGCACGCGCCGGGCCGCGCTCCCCGGGCGCTGGTACTGGCGCCCACGCGCGAGCTGGCGCTGCAGGTGGCCGGTGAAATGGAGTGGGTGGCCCCTCACCTGCGCGTCGTCACCGTCTACGGCGGTACCGGTTACGGCAGCCAGGCGGCGGCGCTGAGGCGCGGCGCCGACGTGGTGGTGGCCACCCCCGGTCGCGCCATCGATTACCTGAACCGCGGCGTCCTCGACCTCTCGCAGGTGCGCCTGGCCGTGCTCGACGAAGCCGACGAAATGCTCTCGATGGGTTTCGAAGAGGCGGTGGAAACGTTGCTCGGAGCCACCCCCGAAGGCCGTCAGACCCTGATGTTTTCGGCCACCCTGCCTGGCTGGGCCAGGCGCCTGGTGCGCCGCCACATGAAGGACCCCCTCGTCGTCAACGTGGTGCAGGACGAAGAGGTCAGCTACCGGGAGATCGCCATCGAGGCCGCACCCTCGGCGCGCCTGGCGGCGCTCTCCGACGTGCTCTTCGCCCACGGTCCCGAACGCGTCATCGTATTTACCCGCACCAAGAAGGAGGCTGACGAGGTGGCACGGGCGCTCACCGCGCGCGGGCACGGGGCTGAAGCCGTGCACGGCGACCTCAATCAGAGCCAGCGCGAGCGCGCCGTGGGCCGTTTTCGCAGCGGTCAGGTGAGCGTCCTGGTGGCCACCGACGTGGCCGCCCGCGGCCTCGACATCCCCGAGGTGGACCTGGTCGTGCACTACCGGCTGCCCGAGCGCGCCGAGCCCTACCAGCACCGCTCCGGGCGCACCGGCCGCGCGGGGCGCAGCGGCACCGTCATCATCTTCCACTCCGGCCGCGAGCGCCGCGAACTGGCCCAGCTGGAGCGCGCCGTTGGCCGCAAGTTCGAACACGGTCGCGTGCCCGCCCCGGAGGAGGTGCAACAGGCCAAGATAGCCGGGCTGCTGCGCCGCGCCGCCGCGCAACCCGAGGAGGACCGCGCTGTCTGGCGCGAGGTCGCCCGGGCCTGGATCGAGCGCGAGGACGCCGAGTCGCTGGCCGGCCTGCTCGCCATGCTGCTGGGCGGAGCGCCCAAGCCGCGCAGCCTCCTCACCGGCGACGAAGGCTGGCGCACGCTCGAGCTGGAGGCTCCGCACCTTTCGGTGGGCAAGGTGGTGGCGGTCCTCAAGCGTTCCGGCTTTACCGACATCGGGCGCATTCAGCTGGTGGGCGGCGTCGCCTACGCCGACGTGCGCGCCGCCGAAGCCGGGTCGAAGCTCGATCTCGTGCAAGGACTCAAGGTTCGCATAGCCAAACGCGTACGCCCCGGGACCCAAAAGAGCAACCGCCCGGGCGGGGCGCGTGGAAGTCGCCGCCGCGTTAACTCTTAGCAGCCGTCGCGAACTGGCGAGCGCCCCCGCGGGGGCGCTTTTTGCTGCCGAGATGGCCGAATGACGTTCTTGTGACGTCTTTGTGACGATGGCTCGCTAGCGTGTAATCGGAGGTATGAGATGAAACGCAAAATCGTTTTGGCGACATTTGCAGCTTTGCTGCTCGCGGCTTGCGGCGGAGGCGGTTCAGGAAGCGGCGGTTCCGGAGGAGGCGGCGGAGGAGGAGGTGACGCCTGCACTCTGGGAGGCACCATCGATCGCGAGGTCACACTTTCGCCCACCCAGTGCAGCCCCTACCGGGTGACTTCCGACGTGACGGTGGGCGATACCGGGAAGCTGGTAATCTCCCCCGGCACCGTCATCCAGTTTGCTCAGGACACCGGTATCAGTGTCAGTGGCCATGGAGCGCTGGTAGCGGTGGGTACGGCTTCGGACAAGATCCTATTTACCGGTGCGTCCAAGACGCGCGGCTACTGGAAGGGAATAACCTTCGACGCCGCCAACAGTTTCGACAACGAACTCAAGTACGTGGAGATCGAATACGCCGGAGCCGATGAGCGCTGGGACAGCGGGGCCTATGGCAAGTATCGCGCCGCTCTTGATATTCAGGAACGCTCGCGGCTCAAGATTACCTACACGCTCATACGCGAGAGCGGCGGCAGCGGGATCTTTCTTGATATGCGTACGTATATTGGCACCGACAACACCCCCAACGGAGATTTTGCCCACAACATCATCACCAAGAATGCCAGCTATCCGATAATCATGTACGCCGATCAGGTGGGTTTCCTGGATCGCGGCAACGACCTTTCCGGAAACGACGCCGGGTACGATTACGTTCGTGTCGCCGGAGGTTATAGTGACGCCGCCATACACACCCAGACCTGGCAGCAACTGGTGGTGCCCTATCTGATAGAGTCGCTAACCTACGTGGCGGACAAGGAAACGCTCACGATAGCGCCGGGAACCACACTCGTGTTCGAGCAAGACGCAGGGCTGGAGGCTAATGGAAAGGCCGCCGCCATCCGCGCCGAGGGCACGGCCACCGAGCCCATCACCTTCACCGGGCTGCAGCACCATAAGGGTTACTGGGCAGGTTTGCACTTCAACGATAGCGACAGCCACGACAACGTTTTGCGCCACGTGATTGTCGAATACGGTGGCAGCGAAAATGGTGAAGGCGACGACTACGGCAACGTGGTGGTCAGCAGCGGGGGCAACGCTTCGCACCAGCGCATCGTCGTCGAAAACAGCACCATCCGTCACAGCGCCCACTGGGGCATCTCGGTCGCCAAGGAAACGGTTTTTACGGTCAACAGCATCACGTATGCCGATAACACCGACGGTAACTTCCGCCAGCGTCCCTGAGGCGAACGGCGCCATCCGGGCGGGCCCGCGACTGCGGGCCTGCCCGGGGTTCGAAAACCGTGACCTGGGCGCCGCCGGACCCTGCGCTTTCGTGCTAGCCTCGGTCCACGCCCGTGAACGCGCGGGCGTTCGCCTGCGGCTCGCCCTCTGGCTGGGTAAGCCCGGCCGCCTGCCGGTCGTCTTCCTCCCCGGTTTTTGGCGCCGCCGGAGGCCTGCGAAGCCGAAGCGGCTTGCCTGGCGCCGCGGCCGGTGGCGGCGCTTATCCTTAGCCCTGCTTGAGGGGGCGTTTGCGGGCGACCGGCTCCACCCTGCCGAGCCAGTACGGCGGGTCCTGGGCGCGGCACCAAACGCGCCGCATCTCCTCCACCGCCCGCCAGCGTTCCTCGGGGCTGAGCCGCAGCCACTCGGCGCGCCCGCCTTTGCGGGCCTCCTTCAAACTACGTTTCCGGGCGATGGGGGCGATGGGGGCGATGCGCTTCATTCGACGGTCACGCTCTTCGCCAGGTTGCGCGGTTGGTCCACGTCGCGGCCCAGCAGCACCGCGGTCTCGTAGGCCAGAAGCTGCAGCGGCACCACGCTCACAATCGGGGCCAGGAGCGGGTGCACCTCGGGCACGTAGATCACGTCCTCGGCGTGCTGGCGGATGCCCCCGTCACCGTCGGTGGCCACGGCGATGACGCGGCCGCCGCGAGCGGCCACCTCCTGGATGTTGGAAAGCGTCTTCTCGTAGAGCGGGCCCTGGGTGGCCAGCACCACCACCGGCAGACGCGGGTCGATCAGGGCGATGGGGCCGTGCTTCATCTCGCCGGCGGGGTAGGCCTCGGCGTGGATGTAACTGATCTCCTTGAGCTTCAAGGCCCCCTCGTAGGCGGTGGGCGACTGGACGTGCCGCCCCAAAAAGAGGAAGTCGGTGGCCTGGTGATACTTCTCGGCCACGCGTGCCACGACCGGCCGGCGCTCCAGGGTTTCCTCGACGAGGCGCGGCAGCTTGCGCAGTTCGCCCAGGAGCCGTCGCGCCTTTGCGGCGTCGAGGGTGCCGCGTGCCCGCCCCAGCCAGATGGCCAGCATCTCCATCGCCGCCAGCATGGCGATGTAGGCCTTGGTGGAGGCCACCCCGATCTCGGGTCCGGCGTGAATATAGAGGGTGTCGTCGGTTTCGCGGGTGATGGAGGAGCCCTTGACGTTGATCACGCCCAGGCTGGCCGCGCCGCGGCGCTTGGTCTCGCGCAGCGCCTCCAGGGTGTCTATCGTTTCGCCCGACTGGCTTATCACGATCGCCAGCGTGCGCTCGTCCACCACCGGGTTGCGATAGCGGTACTCGCTGGCCACGTCTACTTCCACCGGCAGCCGCGCCAGCTCTTCTATCAGGTACTTGCCCACCCAGCCGGCGTAAAAGGCGGTGCCGCAGGCGATGACGTGCACGCGGTCGAAGCGGGCGGGGTCGAGGTCGAGCCCCAGCTCGACGTTCGCCGCCTCCTCGTGCAGGCGACCGCCCAGGGTGTTTTCGAGCACCCAGGGCTGCTCGTAGATCTCTTTGAGCATGTAATGGGAGTAGCCGCCCTTCTCGGCCGCCTCCACGTCCCAGTCCACCTCGTCGGGGTCGCGCGCTACCGGGGTTCCCTCTAGATTCATTACCCGCACGCCGTTCCTGCTGACCACGGCCATGTCGCCGTCGTGCAGGAAGATGACCCGGCGGGTGTAAGGCAGGAGCGCGGGCACGTCGGAAGCTACGAAGTTCTCGCCCTCGCCCAGCCCGATCACCAGCGGGCTGACGGTACGGGCCACCACGAGCTCGTCGTGGTCCTTGTGGGCCACCACCAGGGCGTAGGCCCCTTCGGCCTCGGCCAGCGCCACGCGTACCGCCGCCTCCAGGTTGCCCTCGTAATAACTTTCGATCAGGTGCGCCAGCACCTCGCTGTCGGTATCGCTCTTGAAAACGTGCCCCTCGGCGAGCAGCCGTTCCTTGAGCGCTAGATAGTTTTCGATTATGCCGTTGTGAATTACGACCAGCGAGCCGTCCTCCACCGGGTGGGGGTGGGCGTTGGCGTCGGTGGGGGGGCCGTGGGTGGCCCAGCGGGTATGGCCGACGCCCAGGTGACCCGCGAGCGGCTCCTTTTCGAGCTCCTCCACCAGCCGCGCCAGCTTGCCCGCTTTCTTGCGCACCTCCAACCGTCCGTTGGTTTTTACCGCAACCCCGGCCGAATCATAGCCGCGGTACTCAAGACGGCGCAGGCCGTCTATCAGCACGTCGGTGGCGTTCTTAAAACCCACGTAACCTACGATGCCGCACATGCTTCCTCCGCGCCCGGGCGTAACCCGGGATGTGGTTCACGTAACGAATTTCGTAAAAACAAAAGCCCGATGCTGTGTTTGTTTTTTCTGCCCTGCCTCGGGTTGTCCCCGCCTCGCGGCCGGGGCTTTCCCCTCTGGCTTCCGGCGTCGGGAGGACCGGGCCGGCCCTGGTGGCATCCGCGGAATCATTCGATCTTTCCCGGCGGCTGGCCGGTTATCCCCTTTACGGGGTCCACCACCTCGTAAAGTGTGCGGTTCGTGCACACTCCCTGCGCTGCCCGATGTCTGTGGTTATACCTCCTTTCCCCGCTCCTTGCGGTTGCTTTCAAAAGTATACCGTCGGAAGGGCCAATACATGAAGAAAACCCGCTTGACAGCGGCATGAGTGCACCATTAGGATGCGAGTTGGATGTACCCCGTCACTAATGTCTCCGGCCCTTCCTGTGGTGGCCACGGGCAGACGGGGGCACCCGCGCGGGCGACGTCTTGATTCGGGAGAGGAAACACGGCAACTCGCCCCGAGCCGTACACCTCCCGCGCGAAGCAGGCAAACACCAAGGAGGTGTAGGTATGAAGAAAGCAGTCCTTCTACTGGCCGGTCTCCTGACCGTGCTCTCCATGGGCTTCGCTTCGGCGCAGTTCTCGGACATTCCCGCCGGACACTGGGCCAAGGAAGCGGTGGAGAAAATCGCGGCCGAGGGGATCATTCTCGGGTTCCCCGATGGGACCTATCGCGGTAACGAGAACCTGACCCGTTACCAGGCGGCCATGATTATTTACCGCCTGCTGCAGAAGTTGCAACCGGGCCAGCTGGGCTCGCTCGACGGCGAGACCCTCACGGCCCTGCGTAACGCGGTTCAGGAGCTCGCCGCCGAGCTGGCTTCCCTAGGCGTGCGCGTCAGCGCTCTCGAGGACAACGCCGCCACCAAGAGCGACGTGGCCCGCCTCGAGAAGATGATCGCCGAGCTCAAGGGCATGCCGGTGGGCGAGGGCGTTAGCGGCGCCGCCGTTAAGGACCTGGCCGATCGCGTGGAAGCCGCGGCCATCGCCGCCGACACCGCGCTGGCTCAGGTGCAGGCCCTCGGGGGCAAGGTTGACGCCATCGGCGCCCAGGCTGCCGCCAACGCCGACAGCATCAAGGCCCTCAACGAGCTGGCCGTTCTGCTGAACCAGGACGTGCTCAGCCTGCAGGATCGCGTAACCGCCCTTGAGAAGGCCTCCGGCCTCACCGACCTCTCCGGCATCGCCACCAAGGACGATGTGCAGTCGGTGCGTGACTACGTCACCGCCATCCGCGGCGACCTGGTCAACGTCTCGAACCGGATCAGCGTCCTCCAGGCCGACGTTGATGACGTCAAGGCCAGCGTGAGCGATCTCAGCGACCGCTTCAGCGTTGTCGAGCGCAACGCCTTCACCATCTCGGGCAACCTGTCGCTGGTTTACACCGCCATTAACGCCAGCGGCTTCGCCGCCTACGACGTGGACCGCCTTTTCGGCGGTGCGTTCGGTGGAGGTAGGGTACCTGTTGCGACCGCTGATGGCTTGACGAGCACCCCCGGGCAGACCGACGCCACCCTCTCCCTCAAAGTCCAGTCCGGCAAGCTCGACGGCGTTTCCGTGGGCGAGGGCGTGAACGTCTACCCCGAAGCCTTCCAGTTCAGCTTCCGGGGCACCTGGAAGGATCCGGCCGATACTGATGATGGTGGATCCCATGGTGATACCGTCAACCCCGTCCTCGTAGTTGATGAAGTTTCCACCACCTTCACCATCGCCAGCGGCCAGACCCTGAGCTTTGTCTTCGGTCAGAGCGTGAACGCCAAGTTCACCGAGTACATCTTCGACAACCACGCGATCAGCTTCGGTCACGGCATTGTGGGCACCCTCAAGCCCGGCATCCTCGGCGCCGAGATCAAGGCCGTTTACGGTAACTCTAAGCCGATCGTCGATCCCGACGAGGCCACCGCCGGCTACAACTACTTCTACGGCGTCCACGCCAGCATCGCCCCGCTCGAAGGCTTCACCCTCGGCGCGTCCTACCTCAAGCAGGACAGCCTCGCCAACGACGTATTTGGCGTGGATGCCAGCGCCAAGGTGGGCCCGCTCGACCTGGCCGGCGAGTACTTCAAGGACGGCGCCGGCGCCAACGGCA
Source organism: Thermaceae bacterium (assembly GCA_027067955.1). GTDB lineage: Bacteria > Deinococcota > Deinococci > Deinococcales > Marinithermaceae > Oceanithermus. The sequence continues at coordinate 4,496 of JAMOUW010000077.1, read as the reverse complement.
TGTACGTCAAGGCCGGCGCTGAGTTCGGCGCCTTCAAGGTCGGCGCCAACTACCGCAACATCGGCGCCATCACCGGCGCTTCGGTCATGTCGAACGACGCCACCGGCAACTTCATCGGCGGCAGCAGGCATAACAGCGCGCCCTTCCGCGCCAGCTCGAACGGCTTTGGCGTCAATGCCTCGGCCAAGCTGGGCATCTTCAGCCTCAAGGGCTACTTCGACAACTACACCCTCGCCGCCGCCAACACTGACGTGGGTAGCTGGACGGCCTACGGCGGCCAGGTGGCCCTGAAGATCGCCGGCATGACCCTCACCGGCTACTTCAAGAACCACAACGGTTCCGCCGACAGCCTCGAGGGCGCCGCCCCCGGCCAGTACTACCGCGCCGCCTACGGCGCCAACCTCGATCACCCCGCCGAGGGCGCCATCGTGCCCGGCCTGCACTTCTACGCCGGTTACGATCACGGCCTCAAGAGCGGCGTGAACGACATCGAGGTCTATGCCGAGTACAGCAAGAAGTTCTCGATCGTCAACGCCACCGTGCTGGGCCGCTTCCACAGCAACTCCGCCGGCCCCACCACCACCACCAAGTTCGGGGGCAAGATCGAGACCGATCCTCTCGGCGTGATGCTCGCCCCCAGCTTCAAGGGTGGCTTCGTGACCCGCACCACCACCGGCGGCATCACCGAAACCTACTGGTTTGCCGGCCTGGCCCTCAACGAATTCTTCTTCGACCACTCCACCTTCGAGGCGGGCGTAGCCAGCTACACCGGCGCCAACGTCAACATGACCGTAGGTAAGAGGGACAAAGCCTTTGATGCGTCCTCTGACTACATTTATGACAACGGCAGCGCCGCGATGAGCGACACGCTCTTCGGCTACTACGCGAGCTGGACGTACTGGGATCTCCACTTCGACTACGCCAACTACAAGGACAACAGCGGCAACACCGCCCAGGCCTTCCAGGTCTCGTACTCCGTCAAGTTCTAAACCGGATACCGATCCGGCGAAAAGACCCCTGGAGTGTCCAGGGGTCTTTTCATGTCTTACATTCGTGCCCCGTCTAGGCTGAGCCTATGCGCTGGTTCCGGCTTACCCGCGTACTGTCCCTGGCGGCGGCTTTCGCCGCGGTGCTGGTTTTTACCGCTGCCGCCTCCGGCGATCTCACCTACGCGCGCCAGCTGCTGCGGCGCGGTGAATACGCGCTGGCGGAGGTTACGCTCAAGAAACAGCTCGACGAATTCCCGGCCGAGGGGCGGGCGCTGCTGGTACGCGTGTACCTGCTTGAGGGAGACTTCGACGAGGCCACTCGCTACCTGGAAGCCGCCCGCGAGAAAGGTTTGCGCGAGGCGCAATACTATGCTCTAAAGGGTCGCATCGCGGTTATGCGTGGCGATTGGGATGCGGCCTGGGCTGCTTTTCGCAGCGCTGTCGCGCTCTCCGGCAGGGCCGTTGACGCGCTCTACTGGGGTTCGGTGGGCCTAGCCCAGGGCAACCTCGACCGCGCCCTGCTAGGATTCGACAAGGCCGGTCGGGCCGGGGCGACCGCGCACGCGGCCTTTTTGCGCGGGCTCGCCTTGCTGCCCCGCGCGCCGGCGCGGGCGCTGGCGGAGTTTCGTTCCGCTCAGGCAGAGCTGGCCAGCGAAGACCCCATAAAGCCACAGACGATATACTGGCAGGCGCGCGCACTCGAACGCCTGGGCAAGGTAAGGGAGGCGCGCAGCACCCTGCGTTTCTTACTGCGTACGTATCCCGGTTACGGCCCCGCCCGCGAGGTGCTCAACCGGTTGGGGCCGTGAGTACGTGAGCATGGGAAAGGGGCCCGGAACACCGGAAAGAGACCGCGCCCCGGCGCGGTTCGTATATCACGGTCCCGAGCCCAAAGGGGACCAGCCGCAGGCCATCCGGGAGCTCGTGGAGGGTTTCGGGCACGGGCTGCGTTTCCAGACGCTTTTGGGAGCTACCGGCACCGGCAAGACCGTAACCATGGCCAGGGTTATAGAATCCCTGGCGCGCCCGGCGCTTGTCATGGCCCCCAACAAAGTACTGGCGGCACAGCTGGCGGCCGAATTTCGCGAACTCTTCCCCGAAAATGCAGTCGAGTACTTCATCAGCTACTACGACTACTACCAGCCCGAGGCCTACGTGCCCGGCCGTGACCTCTTCATCGAGAAGGACGCCAGCATCAACCCGGAGATCGAGCGCCTGCGCCACTCCACCACCCAGAGCTTGCTCACCCGCCGCGACGTGATCGTGGTGGCCTCGGTGAGCGCCATCTACGGCCTGGGCAGCCCCGAGGACTATTACGCCATGCACCTGGTGCTGCGAGCTGGCCAGACGGTGCGGCGGGAGGAGATTCTGGAGCGGCTCGTCGGGCTTTCCTACGACCGCAACGACATCGACCTGCAACCAGGACGCTTCCGCGCCCGGGGCGAGGTGCTGGAGGTCTGGCCCGCATATGGCACCGAGCCGGTACGCATAGAGCTCTGGGGCGACGAGATAGACCGCATACAAACCGTTCACCCCATCAGCGGCGAGCGCGGAGCCGAGCTGGACACCCTGATGCTCATGCCCGCGACCCATTACGCCACCCCCGAGGAGCGCCTGCGTCCGGCCATAGAGGCCATCGAGGCTGAGTTGAAGGAGCGGGTGGCAGAGTTCGAACAGGCGGGAAAGCTTTTGGAAGCGCAACGTTTACGTGAACGCACCCTCTACGACCTGGAACTGTTGCGCCTCATGGGATCCTGTCCGGGGATAGAAAACTACGCCCGCCACCTCTCGGGTCGAGCTCCCGGCGAGCCACCCTACACCTTGCTCGACTATTTCCCTGATGACTTCGTTACCTTAATAGACGAGTCGCACGTCACCGTGCCCCAGATCCGCGGCATGTACAACGGCGACTATGCCCGTAAAAAGATTTTGGTAGAGTACGGCTTTCGCCTTCCTTCGGCGCTCGATAACCGCCCCCTGAAGCTGGACGAATTTCTGGATCGCACCGGACAGCTGCTTTTCGTCTCGGCCACACCGGGCCCCGAGGAGTTGCAAATGTCGGACCGGGTGGTCGAGCAGATCATCCGCCCCACCGGCCTCCTAGACCCGAAAGTGACCGTCAAACCCGCTGAAGGCCAGATGGAGGACCTGATGGCGGCGATCAAGGAGCGGGCTGCCAGGAACGAGCGGGTGCTGGTGACCGTGCTGACCAAGCGCATGGCAGAGGATCTGACCGCTTACCTGAGTGAGCATGGTATTCGCGCCCGCTACATGCACCATGAGCTGGACGCCTTTGAACGCCAGGCGCTCTTGCGCGACCTGCGCCTGGGTCACTTCGACGTGCTGGTGGGCATCAATCTGCTGCGCGAGGGGCTCGACCTGCCCGAAGTGAGCCTGGTGGCCATTCTCGACGCCGATAAGACGGGGTTCCTGCGTAGCGAGCGCAGCCTCATCCAGACGATAGGCCGGGCGGCGCGCAACGCCGGGGGGGAAGTGTATCTTTACGCCGAAGAAGTTTCCGAGGCCATGAAGGCGGCGGTAGAGGAGACTAACCGTCGCCGGGCGGTGCAGGAGGCGTATAACCGTGAGCACGGCATAGTTCCCCGCACCATAAACAAGAGCGTACGCCGCATGGTCAAACCCGAAGATTACGAAGAGGACGCCGGGCTGACGGACGCGGTTGATGAAGAAGAGCTCAAGGGACAGATAGCCGGGCTGGAACTGGCGATGTGGTCGGCCTCGCAGGACCTCGACTTCGAGCGCGCCGCCGAGATCCGCGACCAGATACGGGCGCTGGAGGCGCGGCTGAAAGGTGTGGAGCTGCCGCAAGCGACGCCGCCGAGCCGCAAGCGCCGCCGCCGGCGGAGGTGAATTGGGGTGTGGATGTGGAGTGCAGGAGGTGGGCTGGTCCCGCATGGGCGACTAACTTTTGGGGTTATGCATCGCCAACAACCCCCTCCCCGGGGGAGGGTGATTTCTTCGCAAAGACTGAACCGTGGAGCCTGGGCGCGGCATGGACCCCCGGATCAAGTCCGGGACAGGCCCGGTCTCGCACGGGTCAAAGTGACCCGCTCGGCCGGGGACACGAACTACTTTCTTTCCCGTAACAAAAGCCGTATCCCCGGACGAGGCAACCGAAGGTTGCCGGGATCCGGGGTCCATGCTGTACACAACGCCGAGATGGAGACGCCTTTAACGGGCCCACCACAAGTTACCAACTACTTGCCACAAGCCGCCTTTATTCGTATCCCCGGGCGAACCCGCGTAGCGGGCGAGACCCGGGGTCCATGCTGTACAAGCAGCCGGGATCAGGTTGCTACGAATCAAGCCTTTGGTTAGCAAACATGATCGGTGACGGAGCCGTAAACGCAACCGTGGAGTAATGGCGCGGCATGGGCCCCGGATCTCGTTCGCTGGTAGCTCACTCGTCCGGGGACACGGTATTTATGATTGCAGGAACGGCCGAATCGAATGTCGGTCGCTTGGCTTTTCGGATCACCAACAACC
>JAMOUW010000076.1 GCA_027067955.1 Thermaceae bacterium | reverse complement strand
GCCAGTATGTAAACCGCCGGTTGGGACATTCTGATCTCGATTTTAGTCCGGATGGATTGAGTTCGCGTTGCAGGCGCTACTTTGGCCAAATAAGCACGGCATGACTAAAGCCGTATCCCCGGCCAAGGGAGCATAGCGACCGCGAGCCGGGGCCTATGCCGCGCCATGACGCCACGGTTGAGTCTACAGCGCCGCAGCTAGCCAACTGCTAATCAATGGCTTGGTTTGTATTTTTGTCAGCTAATCTCGACAGTCCTTATTGCGTAGACTACGGATTTCGGCGGCAAGATACAGCATTGTCTTGAGACGAGAGACGCGTATTTGGCCAGTTGTTAAAGAAGGGGCCGTGTATAACACTACTCAGGTAGCCATAGTGGCCACTCAGGCTTCGGCCAATGTTGTGTCGGCAAGGGCGACAAAAACCCGTAGTTCTCTGAGTTGTTATGCTCTAGCTATTCCAAAATGGTGATTTTAAACCTTCCTCGCCAGCTTTTTCTGACCTTGTTGGTGATATCGCAGGCGTGATGTGAATGACGGGGTTGTAGTGCGAGCAGGAACAGGACGTGGCTTGTAGAAAAAGCAATAGGGCAGGATCCTGGAAGTCTATCAGTTATAGTCTGCAGCATGCGTTGAGTGAATGCATGATGGCTCTCGCGAGGAAAGTGCTGATAGACCAAAATAGAGTTGTGCTGTTGCCATAGCTTGGCAAGCTCTTCCCAGAAAACATATTTCTTTGAGTTGCGCAGACCGGGAGAGATAGACTGTATTTCGATTCCATTATCTGGATCAAAGAAAACCAAGTCTGTTTCGGATGCTATGTTGGCAAGCCTTTCTAGCCAGTCTCGGCGTAATCTCGCATCTGCAGGAACTAGATCGTAGAAGAACTTTGCCGGTTGAAATAATCCGGCACTTTCTATCAAAGAAATTTGTCGGTGGTCATTTGCGACGACATTATTCTGAAGCCATTCAAAGAGCTCGGAGTCGTAGACGGTCCAAGATTCGGGTTGTTTTAGGTATTCTGTTCGCCTACCGTCATTGCTTCCGTCGTCTTCCGTAAGCATCCAAGCAAACAAGATACTTAGCTTGCTAGCTTCTTGTATTGAGCGCATTAGGCCGTACTTGTGATAGTCATTGATATCTCCAAAATATTGATTTTTCATAAAAATAGACTAGCAAAAGCTACGAAATGAGTTCGTTAGTCGACCGCCTTGACAGGCGTTATTCATGACCGTACACTTAGTTTTGCGCGTCGGGGAGTAGCGCAGTCCGGCAGCGCACCTCGTTCGGGACGAGGGGGTCGGAGGTTCAAATCCTCTCTCCCCGACCAAACGCCGGGGGCTCTTCGGAGCCCTCTTTTTCTGGCCGCGAGAAACCGGTTGTAGGCTGGAGGTAGCATGTTGACGCTTTTGGGCGGGCTCGCCCTATTTCTAATCGGACTCAAGCAGGCGAGCAGGGCGCTGGAGGCCCTGGGCGGCTCTTCGCTGCGCCTCTGGCTCAGCCGCGCCACCAAGGGGGTGGTGCGGGCCTTTGGCGCCGGGCTGCTGGTGACCGCCATAGTCCAGAGCGGCACCGCGCTTTCGGTGACCGTTATCAGCCTGGTCGAGGCCGGGGTGCTGGCGGTAGCCGAGGGTCTGGCGATGAGCATGGGAGCCATCGCCGGCGGCACCGTGGCCCTGCAGCTGGCGGCGTTCAGGGTTTACGACTACGCCTTGCCGATAATCGCCGTCGGCTATTTTGCTTCTCTTTACAAGCCGCTCAAGGACGCCGGCCGGGCGGTGGCCGGTATTGGCCTCTTCTTTTTGGGTCTCGACGTAATGATTCGCTCGCTTTCGCCGGAGACCCAGGGGCCGCTGATGCAGCTGGCGTTGCAGGGGGTGGCCGAAAATCCGCTCTGGATGGCGGCGCTGGCGCTGGCTTTTACCATGCTGGTGCACTCGTCCAACGCGGCGGTGGCGATGGCAATGGCCTTTTACGTGGCCGGTCGCATTCCGCTGGAAGCGGCGCTGGCGGCGGTCATCGGCGCCGGGGTGGGCACCACCTTTACCCCGCTCCTGGCCTCGCTCGAGGCTGGCGCGGCGGCGCGGCGGGTGGCCGTGGGTCATCTGCTCTGGAAGCTGCTGGTGGGTCTGCCGCTGCTCTTTTTCTTGACGCCGCTGGGCGGTTGGGTGGCGGCGCTAGGCGGCGGCCCGGCGAGGCAGGTGGCCAACGCCCACACCCTTTTCAACCTGCTAGCCGGTTTGCTGGCGCTGCCTTTCATTCCGTGGCTGGTGCGGCTGCTGGAGAAACTGGTTCCCGAGCGGAAGCAGGTAATCGCCCCCAAGTATCTCTCGGAGGAGGCTTTGGGCTCGCCGGCATTGGCGCTCAGCCTGGCGCTGCGCGAGGTAATCCGGATATCCGACCACGTTTTGGGGATGATGGCCGACACGGTGCGGATACTGGAGCGCGGCGAGGGCGACATTGCCGACGTGCAGGCGCGTGAGGAAAAGGTGGACCGGCTGACCCAGGCGGTGGTGATGTACCTGGCGCGGTTGCAGAGCCAGGGTGAGAGCAGCGGGACGGCCGAAAAGCTGTTGCTGCTGGCCGGCGAGCTGGAGCACCTGGCCGACCAGATACGCCGCCTTTTGAAGCAGCAGGACAAACTGCGGCAGCAGGGGCTCGAGTTCAGCCCCGAAGGCCGGGCCGAGCTTTCGGAGGCTGCCCGGCGCGTCTACGTGCGCATGCAGGAGGCCTTTACCGCGCTGGCGACCGGCAACAAGCAGCTGGCCCGCGAGGTGCTGGCCGGCCGGGCGGAGACCGAAAACTACCTGCAGCAGCTGCGCTTGGCCCACCTGGCGCGCCTGCAGGACCAGCCAGAGAGCCGGGCTTCGAGCGCCGCTCACCTGGACATGCTGATGACGCTCGACGTCATCGACGCCGAGGTTAGCCGGGTGGCGGAATTGGTGCCCGGGGTTTACGGTGAAGAAGATGGGTAACCTGCGTATTCTCGGCGGCGCGGCGCGCGGGCGCAACCTGAAGGTGCCCGACAGCGCCCGCCCCAGCCCGGTGCGCCTGCGCAAGGCGCTCTTCGACTACCTGCGCGGCCGTTATCCGGCCAGGGGTCGCTTTCTCGACCTCTACGCCGGCAGCGGGGCGGTGGGGCTGGAGGCGGCCAGCGAGGGCTATGAGGCGGTGCTGGTGGAAAACGACCCCCAGGCGGTGAAAATCCTGCGGGAAAATACCCACAAGCTGGGGTTGCGGGCCCGGGTGGTAGCGAAGAGCGCAGGCCGCTTTATCGAGCAGAGCGCCCGTGCGGGCGAGCGTTTCGACGTTGTCTTTTTGGATCCGCCCTATGACCAGGACCTGGCTGGTGCGATCGCGCAGGTGCTGGAATCGGGGCTCGTTGATTCCGGAGGGCTCATTATCTTGCAGCACCCCAGCGACCTGGTGCTGCCACTGGGGGAGCGCCGGGTATACGGCTCGAGCGCCATCACCATCGTGGAGGTAACCTGATGCACGTCGTCTATCCCGGCAGCTTCGACCCCTTTACCAACGGTCATCTCGATGTGGTGCGCCGCGCCAGCCGTTTGTTTGGCAAGGTCACGGTTGCGGTGCTGCATAACCCTAACAAGCTGAGCAGCTTCATGTTCTCGGTGGGCGAGCGCATGCAGATTATCCGCGCCTCCGTTGCTGATATGGACAACGTAGAGGTGGACGCCTTCGACGGGCTGCTCGCCGACTACATGCGCACAAAGGGCGCGCGCATAATCGTCAAGGGCCTGCGGGCCGTTTCCGACTATGAGTACGAGTTGCAGATGGCCCACCTGAACCGGCAGCTGAACCCCGAGGTGGAAACGCTTTTCATCCTGGCGGCTACGCGCTGGTCGTTTATTTCCAGCTCTATGATCAAGGAGATAGCCCGCCATGGCGGTGATGTTAGCCGTTTTGTGCCTGAACCCACGCTCAAGGCCCTGAACGCTCATTTCGGTCGCAGCGAGGAGGATTAGATGGGGCGGTTACTGCGCGGGCTGGCTGCCGGAGGTCAGTTGCGGGTGCTCGCCGCCGATACCACCGACGTGGTGGAGGAGGCGCGCCGCCGCCACGGCACTTCGCCCACAGCCACGGCGGCCCTGGGGCGGGCGCTCACCGGTGCGGCGCTGCTGGCCTTTTTGCTCAGCAAGAGCCCGCGCGAGCGGGTTACGTTGATCATCGACGGCGATGGCCCCTTAGGGGGCCTCGTTGCCGAAGCGGGGGTCGACGGTGCAGTGCGCGGCTACGCCAAGAACCCCGGGGCAGAAGCCCGCTTGCGTGAAGATGGCAAGCTGAACGTGGGGACGCTCGTGGGCGCGGGTGAGTTGCGGGTGATCCGGGCGCTTGCCGGAGGAGAGCAGTTCGATTCTTCGGTACCGCTGGTATCTGGCGAGATAGCCGAGGATCTGGCCGGTTACCTCTGGCAGAGCGAGCAAATTCCCTCGGCGGTGTTGCTTGGGGTGCGCCTCGCGCCCGCCGGTCACGTTGAGGCCGCAGGCGGGCTCGTCGTCCAGGTGTTGCCCGACGCCGGTGAAGAAATCGTTACCCGGCTCGAGCAGAACCTGGCCGGGATGCGCGGTTTCACCGATCTGCTTGCAGAACTGGGGCTCGAGGGTGCGGCGGGGCGGGTGCTGGAGGGCTTGGGACTTGAATGGACCGACCTGCGCTCTTTCGGCTACGCCGACGACGCCGTTCCCCTGCGTTTTGCCTGCCGTTGCAGCCGCGAAAAAGCTCTCGACGCACTGGCCTTTTTCGGTCCGGCCGAGCGCGAGGCCATGATCCGCGAGGACGGCGGCGCCGAGGTGGTCTGTCACTGGTGCGGCGAGGTCTACCGGTTTTCTCCCGGGGAATTGATGTCGCTGAATGCCGGAGAGGTGCGCTGTCCCGATTGCGGGCGGCTTTGGTATCACAAGCGGGCCGACGGCGTGGAGATGATCTGGCCCGAGCCGGTGTGTAGCTGCGGGCGCAAGGTGGAGCTGCCCGGCGAAGCCGGGCCGCCTAGCGCGTGAGCGCGTCGACCAGGGTAAAAGCGAACATCCCCAGCGAAATGACCACGTTGGCTTCGAAGAAGGCCTGGTTTACGCGGCTGAGATCGTCGGGGCGGACGAGGCGGTGTTCGTAAATAAGCACCAGGCCGACGAGCAGCACCCCGGCAAAATACCAGGGGCCGGCGCCGGCGAACCGGCCGGTGATAATCAGCAGCAGCCAGGCGGCGGCGTGCAGGGACCGGGCCCAGGCGAGGGCTGCAGGTAGGCCGAAGCGTGCGGGCAGGGCGTGCACACCGTGCTTGCGGTCAAACTCGGTGTCCTGGGTGGCGTAGAGGATATCGAATCCGGCGATCCAGAGCGCCACCGCAGCCCACAATGCATAGGCGCCGGGTTCGAAGCGTCCTGTCTGGGCGATCCAACCACCGGCGGCGGCGGCCCCGATGGTTACGCCAAGCCACAGGTGACAGGTCCAGGTGAAACGCTTGGTGTAGGAATAGCCCGTTAGAAAAACGACGGCTACGGGCAGGAGCCGGGCGGTGAGCGCGTTGAGGTGGAACGCCGACCAGGTGAGCAGCGCAAAACCCGCCAGGGCCAGGGCGAGTGTTTCCCAGGGGCGCACCAGCCCCCGGGGCAGATGGCGGTTGGCGGTGCGCGGATTCAGGGCGTCGATTTTCCAGTCGATCAAGCGGTTTAGCGCCATTGCCGCGGTACGGGCGCCCACCATGGCGACCGTGACCCAGAGCCATACACCCGCGTCGAAGCGCCCGGAGGCCGCCAGCAGCAGTCCGACGTAGGCAAAGGGAAGGGCAAAGAGCGTGTGTTCGAAGCGAACAAGCTCCAGATAGAGGCGCAGCCGCGAGCGTACCATGGCTAACCCTTGCGCACCTCGCGGATTTTGTTTTTCTCGTCAACCAATACAACGGTAGGGCGGAATTCCGCCAGCTCGTGCTCTTCGAACTCGCCGTAGGCGATCACGATTATCAAATCGCCCGGGTGGATTAGGTGGGCGGCGGCTCCATTCATCTTTATTTCCCCCGAGCCGCGTTTGCCGGGGAGGGTATAGGTGGTGAGGCGGTTGCCGTTGGTGATGTCGAGAACGTCCACCTGCTCGTAGAGCTTCATGCCGGCGGCCTCTAGCAAGTCCAGGTCTATGGTTATCGAGCCTTCGTAGTCGAGGTCGGCTTCGGTTACGGTGGCCCGGTGGATCTTGGCGTGGAACATCGTCCTTCTCACGAATCACCAGTCTACCGCTTCACCCGGGGCAAGGGGAAGCGGTAGAAGATGCCGGTGCGCAACCGGCGCTTCAGGCTTCGGGCGCCTCGGCGTCGACGAAGAGCGTTTTCGCCTGGGTGTAGAAAACCTCACCGGGGGCGGCGCCTTTGCGTCGCCAGACATGCTTCTTGCGGGTATAGTCCACGGGCACGTTCTTTTCTCCGCGGGCGCGGGAATGGTAGGCGGCCAGACGGGCCGCGAAGATGAGGGTATCCAGCGGGGCCGGCTTGCCCCGGGCGCGAATGATCACGTGAGAGCCCGGAATGCCCTGGGCGTGCATCCAGATGTCGCCGGAGTGAGCGCTGCGGGTCAGCCAGTCGTTTTCCTTACGATTGCGCCCCACCCAGACCTCAAATCCTCCGGGCGCGCTGAGTCGCAGCCCTGGCTGGGCGGTTTCCCGCGGCCGCTGCTGGCGCAGGAGCTGTTGCAGTTCGCGCAACGGGAGATCCCGAACCCTGGCGATTTCCCGTTGTAGATTTTCCAGTTCTGTTCGTGTGCGCGGTTCTTCGCGCCGGGAGCGCTCGGCGCGGGCGCGGGCCCGCTTGGCGCGCCGGTAGTAGCGGGCGGCGTTTTCGCTGGGGGAGAGGGCGGGATCTAGGGGAATGGTAACCGGCCCCGCTTCCCAGTCTTCCAGCGTGACCTCGCGGGACCCCTCTGGAACCTCGTGAGCGTAGGCCAGCAAGAGATCGCCGTAGCGCTGCCAAACATCAGCGTTGCTCGCGTCTGCGCGGGCGCGGGCGTAATCTTCAAGGCGCCGTTCGAGAGTTTTCTTACGGCGCTCGAGCGCCGCCAGTAATGGTTTGCGCAGCGCGGCCGCGGTTTCCTCGCGCCAGCCAGTTACGGGCGCGGCAGAATGCGGGTGCGGATTTTGCACCAGTGAGGAAATGGCGCGTAGCAGTGCTGCCAGGTCCTCGCGGCGGATAATGTGCTGCGGTTCAAGCCCCGCGCGGCGGGCGGTCTCTGCGGCGAGCCGGGGGCCTATGCCGTCCACCGTTTGCACCAGCGCGCGAACCAGAGGTCGGCCCACAAGCCCTTCAAGGTCGCTTTCATTAAGGGAGTGCGGATCGAGTTTGGCATACGGTGGGGGCGGGTTCCACCTTATGCCGGGGCGCAGCTGGCGGTAGCGGTTTTGGTCGGCCCCAACCGGACGATCGATCCCCAGGATGACCCCTTCCATATTGGTAAGGATCAAATTTGCATTGCGCCCCGTGAGCTCGAATATTAGTTTTACCGGAGGTGCGTCCACGAATCCCGGTTCCCCGCCAAACTCGAAGACCACCACCCGGTCTAGCTTCAGCTGCTCGGCGCGCACCAGCGGTCCGCGGGCCCGGGCGGCGAGCTGTTTCTGGAACGGGGTGCGCGGGGGGCCGCCCGCGCTGTCCTGCACGAGATCAAACTCAGGATTGGGGGGGCGGTAGCGCAGCACCAGGTTGGGATTGTCCGCCAGAACCAGAACCGCCGTGTCCTCGGCAGGGAAACGCCAGCCCCTGGTTTCTGCGGGCAGCGGGGGGAGCTTGCGCAGCGCGGCGGCGATCTGCAGGCCTTCCACGGCTCTCACTGTACACAACCAGTCCTTACCGCTACGATAGAGCCCGTGAACGGCACGGTCAGAAGGGCTTTTTACGGTGGCATTCTGCATGGGGTCATGTTGCAGATCGCCACGGCGCTGACCAGTCCCAGCACGGTGCTGCCCGCATTCATTGCCCACCTTACGGGCTCGAGCGTGGCGGTCGGCGGCGTGCTGAGCGCACTGGCGCTGGGCGCAGCGCTGGCCGGTTTGCCGGCGTCCAGCTGGGTAGAGGCTGCCCGGCGCAAGAAGGTCTTCCTGTACATCGCCATCTGGACCCGGGCCGGCGCGTACGCCGTACTCGCCTATCTGACCGCGCACTACGCCTTACGCGAACCTTCGCTCGTCTATACTTCTCTGATCGTCTTTTTGGGGCTCTTTGCTCTTGCTGGCGGGCTTGGCGGGGTGGCCTATCTGCCGGTGATCGGTAAGGCGATCCCGCCGCGGCTGCGCGGGCGCTTTTTTGGCTGGCGCAGCCTGCTGGGGGCTCTTTTTGCTGCCGTGGTGGGGCTCGCCAGCCGCCCGCTGTGGGGGAGTTTCCCCGCTGGTTACGTAGTTGCCTTTTGTTTTGCGGTGATCGCGTTGATGGTGGGCTTCCTTGGTTTTTGGCTGATACCGGAAGAGCCAGGTGAGCCCCGGCCCCGCGCCCCGATGAAGACGCACCTCGAGGGTGCCTGGAGACTGGCGCGAACCCCGCGCATGCGGGGGTTTCTCTTGGCGTACCTGTTGACGGGGCTGTACTATTTGGCTTTGCCCTTTTACGTGGTGGCCGCGCGCGAACACGGCTTGCCCGCCGCGTTCATAGGCTATCTGGTCGCGGCGCAGGCGCTGGCGGAAGGGCTCAACCTCTGGATCGGACGGCGAATGGACATGCATGGCAGCCACGTGGGTCTGCTGTACGTAGGAATTCTGGCGCTGGCCGTGCCGCTGTCAGCGCTCCTGGGCACGGGCTTGGCGGGGGCGGTCGCCACTTTCGTTTTGGTTGGGGTCACCCTGAGCGGTATAGAGAACGTTTACGGGGCCTATCTGCTGTCGTTCGTGCGCCCGGCCGAGGCGGCAACCGCGACGGCGCTCATGGCTCTGACCGGTGCCCCGCGGGCTTTGTGGCCGCTTATTGGGGGGCTGATCGCTGCCAAAATAGGCTATGCAGCCGTCTTTGCGCTAACCGCCGCCGGTCTCGCCGCCGCCCTCTTCTTCGTGCTGAGGCTGCCTCCCGACAGGTCTTACCTTGGTGAACTGGACTAGAAAAGCAGTGTGGCCCACCTGCCGGAAATGGGGGTGGGCCACCGGCGGGCGTACGTCCCACTCCCGGTGTCCCACCTCAACCACCCTTCGCAGCAGCAGCGGAAAACCCGCGGCCTCGGTGGCTGCCTGAACCACCTGGGTAATGTTGGGGAGATAGAGCACCAGCTGGCGGCCGGTTTTCAGAGACCTGACTGAGGTGTCGAACACTTTCCACGGCTCCATAACGTCCAGGGCCACCGCGTCAAAGCGTTCGGGTTCAAGATCGGCATCTGCCAGATCACCGTGGTAAAAGTCGATATTGTCGGCCCCCCAACCTGCGACGTTGGCGCGGGCGCGTTCGAGGAAGTCGGAACGACGCTCGTAGCTCACCACCAGGCCTTGCGGGCCCACGGCGCGCGACAGGAAGAGCGCCAGCGCGCCCGAGCCGCTGCCGGCTTCCAGCACCTTTTCTCCCGGAGCGAGGTCAAGCATCAAAACGATGGCTGCAGCGTCCTTGGGATAGGTAACGGCGGCGCCGCGCTTCATGAGCAGAACGTAGTCCTCCAGGGATGGACGGACTACCTGAAGCCAGGCGTCCTTGGTGGTGCGCACCCTGCCGCCGTAACCAGCGGCTATGATTTGTTCGTGGGTCACGCCGCCGACGTGATGGCCGAAGCGCCCCCCTTCCTTCAGGCGCACCAGATAACGGCGGGCCTTGGGGTCCAGCAGCAGGACCAGGTCGCCCGGCTTCAGCATCAGCGGGCTGCTTTGGCCTTTGCCATGCGCAGGTAGCGTTCGTAGCTGTCGATGTCGAACGGGTTGGGGAGCTGGAAAGGTCCCACAAACATGCTGGGCGTACCACGCAAGCCCAGGGATTCCGCTTCCGCCCGGTGTGCTTCCACTATGTCCTTGTGTTTGCGCTCGGCTATGCACTCAGCGAATACGGCGATGTCCAGGTTGAGAGACTTGGCGATGCCGATGTAATTGCCCACTCCTTGCTGGAAGAGCGCGTCGTGATAGTCCCAGAACCGTTTTTGGTCGGCAGCGCATTCGCTGGCCTCGGCGGCGGGTACCGCCTGTTTGTGTATCTCGTAGAGCGGAAAATGCCGGTATTCGAAGCGGGCCCGCCCGGTGTCTACATAGCGGGCGAGAATCTTTTCAAGCGCGCGGTTGAATAGAGCCCGGCATGCGGGGCACTCAAAATCGGAGTATTCGCGAATCAGTACCGGCCCGCTGCCGCGTACGTGGCGCGGTTCTCCGAAGGCCGAGGCGTCCGCTTCCATGGGTGCGATTACAAGGACCAGCTTGGAACTAGGGAGAAAGGTCAGGGTGAAGGCGCTGCTCAGGTTGACGGTCAGCGGTTTACTTTCACGAGCGATCTTGTCCCCGTTTTTCTCCATCCAGACCACGAAGGGTTTTTTTATTCCGGGGTCGCCGATGGCTGCTGCAATGACGTCCCCGGCGGTGTCGAGGTCATTGCGGGGTCCCTCGTAGCGGACCTGATAGAGGAGGCCGGCCAGGGTGGTGGTTTGCACCCTAGCCCCCTTGTACGTGAAACTACTTTTGCCCAGCTCGACGCCGAGCGCCTTGTTGAACCCGGGCGGGTTGTACGTTATCTGCGCGAAGGAAAGCGAAAGAAACAGTGCTGCGATGATTGTCAAGAAACGATGATTCATTGAGTCTCCTATAACTTGAGAAACTCGGCGACGTCGAGCACGAAGACCACCGCCCCTCCCACCTGTACCTCGACCGGCTGGCCGACCATCGCCTCCGGGGTTTCGGCCAGAGGCAGGCCGGGTGTGATCAGGCGGGTGCGGGTACGGCAGGTATCGCGAATGGTCTGCTTGACCTGCTCGAGCTGGCCGTCATCCACACCGATCAGCAGTGTGGTGTTCCCTTCGCGCAAAAAACCTCCGGTTGAGGCCAGCTTGGTGGAGGTGAGGCCGGCCTCGCCCAAAGCGCGCGTCAGGGCCGGCGCGTCGGCGTCTTGAACCACGGCGATCACGAGTTTCATCTATATCAGTTTAACGGGTTGGCTTAGTTCAGGGTGAATCGAGGAAGCCCAGGCGCCGGGCATGCTCGAGGGCCTCGATGCGGTTTCCAGCGTCGAGTTTGCCGTACAGGCGTTTGAGGTAGTCGCGCACGGTGTCGGGCTTGAGTCCCAGGATGTCTCCCATCTCGCGCGCCGTCAGGCCCCGTGCCAGCAAATCCAGCACTTCGCGCTCGCGCGGGGTAAGGCTGGGCACCGGCGGCGGGGTGAAAGAAGAGTCTTCGGGGTTCTGTGTCAGCCGCAGGATGCGCCGGGCCAGTTCGGCCGGGCTTACTTCCTTGGAATAGTAGGCGTTGGCGCCTGCCGAGGCGGCTTTATTCTGGATGGCGGCCTCGGTGAAGGTGGTGAGCATGACCACGATCCCGGGATATCCCTTTTTGCGCAGGGCGGTACACGCCGCTATACCGTCCATGCGGGGCATGCGGATATCGAGGATTACTACCTCGGGTTCATGGGTTTCCACCAACCGCACCGCCTCATCCCCGTCCCCGGCTTCGGCCACTACGTCGAAACCCTCCTTTTCGAGGGCGGCCCGCAGGCCGATTCGGAACAGCGGATGATCGTCGGCGATGAGGAGTCTCATAGTATCATCATAACAAGGTATAGGTAGAAAGACGGCGGTCGTTGGCCTCGATGCGGATGCAGGCCCCGCCAAGTGTGCTCTGACAGCTGCGGAATACGCCTTTGTGTAGCTCCGCTACCTGGCGGGCGATATACAGCCCCAGCCCCGAACTGCCAGAGCGCACCCCCTGCAACTTCTTGCTGTGGAAGGGTTGTGAGAGAGATTCCAGCGGTCCTGGCAGGCCGGGGCCGTCGTCTTCCACCTCAAAAAACCCCGGACCTGCGCGCAGCAGTATCTTGCTGCGCGCGTGCCGCAGGGCGTTTTCGATCAGATTGGCCCCTGCCCGCTCGAGCATCATCCGATCAGCCCGGGTTTCCCCGGAGCCGGTGACCTCGATTTGGATGCCGCGTTTTGCCGCTTCCTTCAGGTAGCGCAGGCGCAGATCGTCCAGCATGGCGGCGATATTGACCAGCTCCAGCTGGGGGCGCGTGGTCTCCAGCTTGCTGGCGGTCAACAGGTTTTCTATGAGTCGGTAGGTGCGGTCCAGTTCTTCCTGAAGCTGCCTGAGCATCTGGATACGCTGTTCGCGGGTGATTTCGTCCGCATCCACCAGGTAAGAGGTGGCGCGCACCGCGGCGATGAGGGGGGTCTTGAGATCATGAGCAAGGGTTGCGAACACCGCCTCGCGGCTTTCTGTGAGTCCGCGCAGGTGCTGTATCAGGGTGTCGATCTGCCTTCTCAGGGTGGCCACTTCCCGGGGTAGCGGTGTTTTTGGGGGAGGCAGGCTAAGATCGGACAGCGTGCGGGAGCTTACCTTGAGATAGCGCAGGGTCCTCGTAAGTTCGTCCAGGGGCGCCAGCAACCGGTTGGCCAGCAGGTATCCTATGGCGGTGGCGAAAAAGCTAACCGAGATTAGCCAGACGGCTATACGCACGTTCTGTTGCGCCAGCAGCTCGGGGGAGCCGCGGCTCAACACGTATATGACGATCAGGTTGGGTAGGAACGCCAGCGTCCCGATCGTCAGCGTGAACCAGAACTTGAGGCTCGGCGAGTACCTGCGCATGTCGTGTTATTCCACGAAGGCCAGGGCGTGGGCTATGGCCTTGCCCGTTTCCACGTCAAAAGCGTGGAGCATGGACGTGTCTACCTCGAGATCAACGGCTTCTTCCGGTTGCAGTGGTTCGTACCCCTGGATACGGGCGGTGATCTTGACGTCGTCCAGGCGGACGTGGATTTCCGTTTCTGCGCCCAGGGGTTCAACCACGTCTACTATGCCTTTAATTACCGTGTGTTCGCCCGGCGTTTCTTCGGAGCGCAGGCGGATGTTTTCGGGGCGAATCCCCAGCCATACCTCCTTGCCGCTGTAGGGCTTCAATTCCTCGGCGAAGGGTCCGTCCACCACCAGCCGGAAGTTCTTGTGCACCAGGGCTATCTTGTCACCTTCGGGTTCGACGGATGAGCGGATAAAATTCATCGCCGGGCTGCCTATGAATCCGGCCACGAACTTGTTTGCCGGCAGGTTGTAAAGATTGAGCGGGCTGTCGACCTGCTGGATTTCGCCGTCCTTCATCACCACGATGCGATGACCCAGGGTCATGGCCTCGATCTGGTCGTGGGTGACGTAGATGGTGGTAACACCCAGGCGCTGCTGCAGCTTGCTTATCTCGGCGCGCATTTCCACGCGCAGCTTTGCGTCCAGGTTGGAGAGCGGTTCGTCCATCAGGAAGACCTTCGGCTCACGAACGATGGCGCGCCCCATGGCGACTCGCTGACGCTGGCCGCCGGACAGCTCGCGGGGTTTGCGCTTGAGCAGGTGCTCGATCTTTAGAATTTTTGCCGCTTCATGAACCCGGCGATCAATTTCGTTTTTTGGCACCTTGCGGAGCCGCAGCCCGAAGGCCATGTTGTCGTAGACGTTCATATGCGGATAGAGGGCGTAGTTCTGAAATACCATGGCGATGTCGCGGTCCTTGGGCGGCACGTCGTTGACCAGCCGGTCGCCGATATATATTTCCCCCTCGCTTACCTCTTCCAGCCCGGCGATCATTCTCAGGGTAGTGGTTTTGCCGCAACCGGAAGGACCGACGAAAACCACGAACTCGCCGTCTTTGGTTTCAAGATTGAATTCCTTGACGGCCACGACCTTTCCGAAACGCTTCCATACGTTATTCAACTTTACCTTCGCCATAAATAAACCTCCTGATCCCGCGCTTTGCGCCGCAGGGCGCATCGGGGAGTTTTTGAACGCTACAAGTCTAACATGCAACTCTCACGGAAGCAGGGGAAGAGGAGACTATGATGCCGGCGTGACCGATAGTGTTCATGTCGTGGGTGGAGGGCTGGCCGGTTCGGAAGCGGCCTATGTTTTGGCACAGCGCGGGTTGCGAGTGGTTCTTTACGAGATGCGGCCTAGAAAGATGACGCCGGCTCACGTTAGCGATCGTATGGCGGAGCTGGTATGTTCCAATTCGCTGGGGAGCACAGCGCGCACCAGCGCCAAGGGGCTTTTGCAGGCCGAGTTGCGGGCCGCCGGGTCGCTGATCATGCAGGCGGCTGATGCGGCGCGCGTTCCGGCCGGCGGCGCCCTGGCGGTAGACCGGGAGGTGTTCAGCTCCCTGGTTACCGAACGTGTCCAGGAACACCCGCTCATCACGATCGAGCGCGTGGAGGTGACGGGCGTTCCTGCGAAAAGGCCGCTCGTTCTGGCTACCGGCCCCCTTACCGGCGAGGCTCTGGCCACTGACCTGCGGGAAAAGCTGGGCGAGCCGTTTTTGAGTTTTTACGACGCAGCCGCCCCGGTGATCCTGGGGGAATCAATAAACATGGATGTCTGCTACCGGGCAGGCCGCTACGACCAGGAAGCCGACTACATCAACTGCCCGCTTACCGAGGAGGAATACCGGACTTTTCACCGGGCCGTTGCCGCAGCCCGGAATCATACGCCGCACGACTGGGAGAAGCTGGAGTTCTTCGAGGGGTGCATGCCCATAGAAGAGCTGGCCCGGCGCGGATACCAGACCCCTCTCTACGGTCCGCTCAAGCCGGTGGGGCTGCTCGATCCCCGCAGCGGCGAACGGCCCTTTGCGGTGGTCCAGTTGCGACGCGAGGACAGGGAGGGAAGGATGTGGAGCCTGGTGGGGTTTCAGACCGGCCTCAAGTGGGGCGATCAGAAACAGATAGTGCGTTTAATTCCCGGGCTAGAGCAAGCCGAGATAGTTCGTTACGGCGTAATGCACCGCAATACCTACCTGAACGCCCCGCGGGTTTTGGATGAGCGGCTAGAGCTCAAAGCCCTGCCGGGAGTCTTCGTGGCCGGGGTGCTTTCCGGCGTGGAGGGCTACCTGGAGTCGGCGGCCACCGGCTGGTTGGCGGCTTTGCAGGCGGCCGCACTGGCAAAAGGACTTCCATCCCCGGAGCCGCCGCCGGTACAAAGCATGCTTGGCGGATTGGTGCGCTTCCTGGCGAACGCCACCCCCCGGGACTTTCAGCCAATGAATGCAAATTGGGGTCTCGTCCCCCCTCCGGGTGAAAAGATGCCCAAGCGCGAAAGGCGCGCTGCAATGTTTTCCAGGGGCATAGAAGCCTTCAAGTCGTGGCTTGGCGGGCTCGAGCCGTGAGGCGCTGCTGGCGGTTCTTACTCTCACCCCCGCCTAAGTATGCAAGGGTACGGTTTGCATGATGGAGCGCATGCACGGCACTACAATCCTGGCGGTGCACAGGAACGGCAAAACCGCCATCGCCGGTGACGGTCAGGTCACTTTCGGTGAAACCGTTATGAAGCAGGGGGCCGTAAAAGTGCGCAAGCTGGAGGATCGCGTACTCGTGGGTTTTGCGGGTGCGGTCGCCGATGCGCTCACTCTGCTGGAGAAGTTCGAGGAACAGCTCGATCTGGCCAGGGGCTCGCTCAAACGGGCCGCGGTGGAAACCGTCAAACTCTGGCGTACCGACCGCATCCTGCGGCAGCTGGAAGCCATGCTGATAGCCGCCGACGAAAGCGAGATTTTGCTGCTGTCGGGTACCGGAGAGGTAATTGCGCCGGACGAGCCGCTCGTCGCCGTCGGCTCCGGCGCTCCGTACGCACTGGCTGCGGCAAAGGCGCTGTATCGTGAAACAGCCCTGGATGCGGCCGAGATTGCTGAGCGCTCCCTGGGAATAGCCGCCGAGATCGACCTGTACACGGGCGGCAACGCCACGGTGTTGCAGGTAGGGGGTGGCGCGTGACCGAGCTGACGCCGCGCGAGATCGTTGCCGAACTGGACAAGTTTGTGATCGGGCAGCAGGAGGCAAAAAAGGCGGTGGCGGTGGCTTTGCGCAACCGCTACCGGCGCCAGAAGTTGGCACCCGAACTGCGCCGTGAGGTGAGCCCAAAGAACATATTGATGATCGGCCCCACCGGCGTTGGCAAAACCGAGATCGCCCGGCGGCTGGCGCGGCTTTCCGGGGCGCCTTTTCTGAAGGTTGAGGCAACCAAGTTTACCGAGGTGGGTTATGTGGGGCGCGACGTCGATTCGATCGTGCGCGATCTTGCCGAAGTGGCCTACCAGCTTGTAATGCGTGAGAAAACGGAGAAGGTGGCGGCCGTTGCTGCGCGATTGTCTAACCGCCAGCTGGCGCAGATGCTCAACGTTCCCCACCAAGACGTAGAGTCGGGTCTTTACGATCAGGAGTACGTGGAAATAGAAGTGCCCGAGGAGCCAAAACTTCCGTTCATGGGTATGCTCGGCGGCATGGAAAACCAGATGCAGGGTTTGCAAGACATGATTTCCGGCCTGCTGCCCAGGCGCCCGGTTCGCAAGCGCATGCGGGTGATAGAGGCGCGCGAGGTGCTCAAGAACCAGGAGGCCGAGCGTCTGGTGGACAAGGAAGAGGTAACCCAGGAGGCGGTGCGGCGAGCTCAGGAGGACGGTATCGTCTTTCTTGACGAGATCGACAAAATAGCCGGCTCATCGGGGATGCAGGGGCCCGACGTTTCCGGGGAGGGTGTGCAGCGCGACCTGCTGCCCATCGTCGAGGGCACGGTGGTGAATACCCGTTTGGGAACCATATCCACGGAGCACGTTTTGTTCATAGGCGCCGGGGCGTTCAATGTAGCCAAGCCCAGCGATCTGATCCCAGAACTGCAGGGGCGCTTCCCCATTCGGGTAGAGCTGGCCGAGCTGACGGCCGAAGATTTCGAGCGTATCCTGCGCCATACCGAGAACTCCCTCATAAAACAGTACACAGAGTTGCTGGCCACCGACGGCACGGAGCTGGTATTTTCCGACGACGCCATCAGGGCGGTGGCCGGGATGGCCTACCGGGCAAACCGGGAGCTGGAGGACATCGGCGCGCGCCGGCTTGCCACGGTGCTCGAGTATCTGCTTGAGGAAGTAAGCTTCCAGATAGAACTCGGCCGCGTTGAAATCACCAAGGAATACGTAGAAGAGCGCCTGGCTTCGGTTCTGGAGTCGGAAGATTTGTCGCGCTACATCCTATAGGAGGTCAGCCATGCGAAAAAGGTCCTGGATTTTGCTGTTTACACTAGCCCTGGTTCTTGTCGGATCGGCCTGGGCCCAGTCGGAGGAATCCCAGCCCGAAAAGAAGGAGCCAAGCGTCAAGGCGTACCTGCTGGTTGGGGACGTGTACTACTCTTCGGGCGAATATGACGCCGCCATGATCGCTTTCCGGCGTGCCCTGGAAAAAGAGCCCAACAACGTGTACGCCCTTTATGGTCTGGGGCGTACTCAGTTGAAGATGCACCAGTTCACCGCGGCAATCGAAAACCTCAAGCGCGCCATCGCCATCGACGGCAATTATGCGCCGCTTTACGTGGCCCTGGCGCAGGCGTACACCGATCGTTACCTGTACGCGGAGGACAAGGACGTTGCGAAGAAGTTCTTGGATCAAGCGCTGCTGATACTCGACGACGCGCAACGGGTGGATCCCAACTATCACCCGATATACAACCAGCGCGGGCTCATATATCAGTACAAGGGAGATCTCGAGAAGGCGGAAAAAGCATTCAAGAAAGCCATGGAGATCGCCACCGATGATCCGGTAGTGCGCTACAATCTGGCTCAGGTGTATCTTTCCCAGGGCAGACTCGACGATGCAATGGACATGCTTTCTCAGGGGGTGGCGCTGGATCCGGCGTCGCCGCAGCTGCAGCTTCTTTACGGGAAGGTCCTGGCCGTCAAGGGTCGTTTGATTGACGCGGAGCAGGCGCTGGCCAAGGCGGCCGAGCTGGCCCCGCTGAATGCCAGCACCTGGCTCAATCTCGGGCAGGTACGCTACATGCGCAAGAAGTACGAACAGGCGATCGACGCCCTGGAGAAAGCGGTGGAGCTCGATCCCCTGGGTTACCCGGAGGCGTACTTCTACCTGGGGCGCGCTCACCTGGATCTCGGACACGTGGAGGAAGCGCGTTTGAACTTCACCAAGGCCATCAAATTGTCCCCGGACAACGCCGACTACCATTACTGGTTGGCCGAGGCGTTGCTTGCCGCCAACGACGGCGAGTCGGCCCGCGCCGAACTGCTGAGGGCGCTCGAGCTTGCCCCTGAACACGAGCAGGCGAAGAAGGCCCTGGCCGAATTGAAGAAGAAATAGTCACCGACCCGTATTGAGAAACCGCGAACGGTGCGGTTTTTGATCATGGCGTTATGTTTGATACATAACGAGCGCTCCTAGTATGATGGGTTCCATGAAACCGCGCCTCCGCCTCGACGTTTGGAGCCCGGAATACGCCGCTCCCGAAGCGCAGCTGGCGCAGCCGCTGGCCGACCTGCAGGCGGAGCCGCTGGCGGCCGATGGCGATTGGGAGATCAAGAACCAGCGGGTCGACTGGAACGGCCCGGTCTTTTTCGTCGACGGCCGCTTCCGGACCGACGCCCTGCTCTATCTGGACGACGCCCCGGCGCTGCTGGTGAGCGTGGCGGTTGGCGCGGTCGGCTTGCTGCCCGAAGGGGCCGTTTACGACGATGAGTCGTTCGGGCTGAGCCGTTACCTGGTGGCCCCGCCCGGGGTTTGGCCGGCGGCGGAGCTGGTGGTGGCGCCGGGCCTGGTTTACGAACTGGTCGAGGCTGAGGGCGAGCCGGAGGCGTTGCGGGCGGCGGCGATGGAGCGGCGCGGCGCGCTGGAGATGGGCATCGGCGAGGGAGTACTGGCCCGTTATCCAGGCGCACTGGTGCTCCACGACGGGCCACTGCACCGGCTGCCGCCGTCGCAGACGCGCGGGCGGCTGGGCTTCGCCAAGACGCACCATCGCGCCTACCTGGGTCCGCAGCACGCCGGCCTGCTGGGAGAGCTGGCGGCCGGGGAGCGGACGCCGGTTTTTACCTTCAGCCGCGGCGAGCAGCGTTTTTATTCCTGGTATTTACGCTTGCCGCTGGAGCCGGAGCGGCCATATGTGCCCGCGGCCACCTTGCTGCGCGTCGAAACGGCGGCCTCCGAGGCCGAAGCGCTGGAGCTGGCGCCGGTTTCGCTCGCTATTTTTCCGCGCCTGGCTTCGCGGCCTTTTCGCGACCCGCGCGCTCCGCAAAACCTGGTGCCGGTGGGGGCGCTCGAGCGCGAGCTAGGCCGCCGGCTGGGCAGCGCGGCCCTGGTGCGGCGGCGCTTGCTGGAATACATAAAACGGGAGGCGGTATGAAGCAAGAGGCCATTGGCGTCGTCCTCGGCAGCCGCGAGGCGACCCCGCTGGAGTTCTGGATTGGCATTCAAGAGGGCCTGGTCAGGCTCGACGACGTCGTCTGGGTCGAGGCCGACCACGGCGGGCTAAAGGTCCGCTACTACGGCATGGTTGACCGGGTGCACAAGGTGCTGGAGGGCACCCAGTTCGACTCCGACACCTTCCTGGCGGCCAGCGACCTGATACCCACCAACACCGCCTACGTCGCCCACGTAACCGTGACCCGGCTCGAGCCGGAAGAATACCTGCCGCCCGACCCGGGCAGCCCGGTCTACCTGGCTCGGGAGGAGGCGCTGGAAAACGCCCTCTACTACGACCGCATGAAGCAAAAACTACCGGTTGGCTTCATGCGCAACGGCGAGCCGGCCTACGTCAACCTGGCCTTCCTCGACGGTCGCCAGGGCGGCCACGTCAACATCTCCGGCATCTCAGGCGTCGCCGCCAAGACCAGCTACGCCCTCTTCTTGCTGCACGGCCTCTACAACTCCGGTGTTCTCAGCGACGCCGCCAGCGCCAAAACGCTCATCTTCAACGTTAAGGGGCAGGATCTCTTCTACCTCGACAAGCCCAACCGCCAGCTCGAGCCCGAAGAGCGCGAGCGCTACCGGCAGCTAGGGCTCGAGCCCGAACCCTTCGCCAGCGCCGCCTTCTTCGCCCCGCCGCGGCTGGCCCAGGGCCAGGGCCATCTGGTGGCCAGCAGCAGCCGCGCCGAAGGGGTGCGGCCCTACCACTGGTCGCTGGCCGACTTTTGCCGTGGCGGCCTCTTGCCATTTCTTTTCACCGACCGCGGGGTGATGAGCAACCTGGGCTTTTTGATCGACCACGTAACCGCACGCCTGGCGGCGCTGGCCCGCGGCCAGCAGGGCCCCGAAGTCTACGTAGACGACTGGCCTGGGGGGGCGGCAGGGGAGGCTGGCAGTTTCGATTCGCTGGGTAAGGCCAAAATAGACAGCTTTGCCCGCCTGGTCGACTACATTGAGCTCAAGCTACTAGGCGACGAATCCGAAGGCGAGGAGGCGAAGGGCGACCCGCTCTGGACCGCTCGCCAGCACACCGGCACCCTGCAGGCCTTCATCCGCCGCCTGCGCGCCGCCGGCCGCAATGTAGGCCATTTGATTCGCGGAGACGCCCCGAGCAACGCCCCGGACCCATTGGGAAGCTCGGCACAAATAAACGTCGTCGACATTCACAACCTCAGCCCGCAGGCGCAGATGTTCGTGGTGGGGGCGCTCTTGCGCCGCGTTTTTGCCGCCAAGGAGTCGGGGAGCCACCGGGGCAAGGTATTCGTGGTGCTCGACGAGCTCAACAAGTACGCCCCGCGAGAGGGCGAGAGCCCCATCAAAGACATCCTGCTCGACATCGCCGAGCGCGGCCGCTCGCTGGGGGTCATCCTCATCGGCGCTCAGCAGACGGCCAGCGAGGTTGAGCGGCGGGTGGTGGGCAACGCCGCTATCAGGGTGGTCGGCCGGCTCGACGCCGCCGAGGCCGAGCGGCCTGAATACCGCTACCTGCCGGGAGCCTTCCGCGACCGGGCGCTGATACTGCCACAGGGCACGATGATTTTGCATCAGCCCGAGGTGCCGGTGCCGATCGCCGTCCAGTTCCCCTACCCGGCCTGGGCGACCAAGGCGGAAGAGGTAGCCCAGGAAGTTTCCGACGAAACGCTGAAGGACGAGCTGGGGCTATAGGATTTAACCATGGCCTTGCGCGTTCTCCACACCGCCGACTGGCACCTGGGCAAGGTGCTCAAGGGCACCGACCGAACGCCAGAGATCGCCGCCGCGCTCGAAGACCACCTGCGGATAGTACGCGAAGAAAAAGTAGACCTGGTGGTCGTCGCCGGCGACCTCTTCGACCGCCCCCGGGTGGGTGCTGAGGCCGAAGCGGCGGCCTTTGAGTTCTTTTTGGGCTTGCGCGAGCTGGGGGTGCCGGCGCTGGTCATTAGCGGCAATCACGATTCGCGGCCGCGCCTGGAGGCGCTGGCGCCGCTGCTGGAGCTTACCGGGGCGCACGTTCGCGGCGAGGTGCGGGTGCGCGGCGAGGGCGGTGCGGTGCGGCGCGACTGGGGCGGGGCGGCATTGCTGCCCTTCCTTTCCGAGCGGCGCGCGGTCAAGGCGGCGCAGCTTCTGGAGGAAAGCGAGGGCAGCTGGCAGCACGGCTACTCGGAGACCGTTGGCAAGCTCATCACCAACCTGACCGCCGGCTTTGCGCCCGGCCAGATAAACCTGTTCGTCGCTCACCTGACCATCGCCGGAGCCAACCTAAAGCTGGGCGGGGGAGAGTTCAGTTTTTACGTCGGCAACAGTTACGCGGTCGAGCCGGAACACCTGCCCACCAGCGCCACCTACGTTGCCCTGGGCCACATCCACCGACAGCAGAAGGTATCGGACGCGCCGGCGGCCTGGTATTCGGGTTCGCTGGTGCAGCTCGACTTTGGCGAGGGCGAAGACGCCGAGCGCGGCGTCTTGCTGGTCGAGCTGGAGCCCGACCGGCCGCCCATTGTTCACCCTATCAACCCTGGCTGGGGCAAGCCGCTGCGCACCTTCCGTCTGGACCCCAACCAGCTCGACCGTCGCCTGACCGAGGTGGAGAACTGGCCCGGCTACGCCAAGCTAATAATCGCCGGCCCGGCCAACAGCGCTCTGCGCGAGCGGCTCTACCAGGACAACCCGCACCTGCTCGAGGTCCGCTTCGAGTTCGAAGCCCCCGACCCGCTGGCCGAGGCGGCGGCCAGGGTCGAAACCTTGAGCTGGCCGGAAGCCTACGAACGCTACCTGCGCGAGGTGCGCGGCCTGCAGCAGACCGAAGAAATGCTGGCCGCCTTCCGCGAGCTCTACGAGGAGGGCCATGCGTCCGCTTAGGCTCGACCTCGAGGGGTTTGGCTCCTTCGCTCGCCACGCTTCGGTCGATTTTTCCGACGTCGAACTCTTCGCCATTACCGGACCCACCGGTTCCGGCAAGACGACGCTGCTCGACGCCATCACATTCGCCCTCTATGGCGAGACGCCGCGTATGGGGCGCAAGGGGCTCAAGGCGCTGCTCAACCCCGGTACGGACAAGGCCTGGGTGCAGCTGGTCTTCCGGCTGGGCGAGGAGGTCTGGCGGGTAACGCGGGTGATTGCCGGAAAGACCGAGGCGCGGCTGGAAAAGCAGGTGGGCGCCGGCTGGCAGCTGTCGAGCGCTTCGGAGAAGATCAAGACCCTCAACGACGCCGTCGAAAAACTCCTGGGCCTCGACTACGACGCCTTCACCCGCGCTATATTGCTGCCACAAGGCCGCTTCGACGCCTTCTTGAAGGGCGACAGTCGTGAGCGGCGCGAGCTGCTCTTTTCGCTCTACGGACTGGGTGGGCTGGCGGATTTGCGCGAACGAGCCGTTGAGCGCCTGAACGAGTTGCGCGAAAAGCTGGTACAGGCGCAGACGCAAGCTGAGCAGTTTGCCGAGGTGGACGAGGCGGCCATTGAGTCGACCCGCGACGAACTGCAAGAGTTGGCAAAAGAGCGCGAACGGTTGGCCGGCGAGATCAAGAAGCTGGAAAAAGAAATCAAGCAACTAGCCGAAACGGCCGAGCTCTGGCAGGAGCGGCGCAGCCTGGAAAACCGGCGGCGGGTAATAGAGGCCGACGCCGGGCGGATGGCCGAGGTCGAAGGCTGGATAGAACGCGCCCGGGCGGCTGAGCGAGCCCTGCCGGAGGTGCGGCGTTTGCAGCAAGCGCGCGAAAATCTGGCGCGGCAGACTCGCGAGCTGGATAGGCTGCAAAACACCTATGACAAGGCGAAGAAAGAATGGGAAAAACATAGCAAAGCCTTCAACCCCGACGAGCTGGAGGCGCTGCGCGGCCAGGTAGCCACCCTGCCGCTATTGGAGGCCAAAGCGCGAACGCTGACGGCACTGGGCGGGGCGGGTGACGAAGGCGAAGCCGCGGCCTACGACGAGACCGCCTACCGCAAAACCGAGGTCCGGCTGCGCGAGCTGCGTGATAGGCAGAAAGCGGCCTCCGAGGCCGAGCGGTTGCGAAAACGCTGCAGCGAGTTGCAAAAGCGGCGCGAGGCGCTATTGCGGGAGCGCGAGAAAAAGCAGCAGGAGCTCGACCGCCTGACGGAAGCAGGCAAGCGGGCGACGGCTGAGCTGGAAGAGCTCAAGAAACGCTACGCGGAAGAACAAAAACGCGCCTCGCTGGCCGGATACCGCCACCTGCTCAAGCCGGGAGAACCCTGCCCGCTCTGTCTGCAGCCGGTAACCGAGCCGCCGCCGGCGGAGGATAGCGTGCTGGCGGAGCTCGAAAAAGAAGTGCGCAGGAAAGAAGCCGAGGTGCAGCAGCTGCGCGACGCCTGGTCCGAAGCCAGCGGCTTCATCAAGGGCCTCCAGCGGCAGCTGGGCGAGCTGGACGGGCAGCTGTCGACGCTGGAAAAAGACCTGCAGCGTTTGGAGGCCGGCGAGCCGGTCGAAGCCGCACAACTAGCGGAGCTAGAAGACCGGCTGGCGGCCATGCGCCGGGGTCTGGCGGCGGAGATAAATGCCCAGACCGGCGGTCTCGAGGCCACTGCTTACGCCCGTGAGCTGCGCAAACGGCTAGAGACTTTGGAAGAACGGGCCAGCAAGGTCGCTAAGCTGCAAGAGCAGGTCGAAGAGGCCGCCGGTGCTCTGCGCGCCGCCGAAGAACGCCAGGCTGCGCTGGCCGAGGCGCTGGAGCCGCTGGAAAAGAGCGTAGACGCCCTTTTGCGGCAGCTCGGTTTTGCCGCCGTCGAGGAGGTCGAGCAGGCGCGGCGGCGGCCGGAGGAAGTGGCGCAGCTGGAAAAACGGCTCAAAGACTGGCAGCGGGAGAAGGCCTACGTTGCCGGGCGGTTGCAGGAGGTGGAGCGGCTGCTGGCCGGTAAGCCGGAGGTCGACCCCAAAGAGCTGGCCGTCAAGAAAGAGCGGTTGCAGGAGGTGCAAGAAGAGCGCGCCCGGCTGGAGAAAGAACAGGGCCGGCTCGAGGAGCGGCTGGACGCGCTGGAAAACGGCCTGAAGAAGAAGCGCCAGGCTGAAAAGGAGGCCGCCGAGCTGGTGCAAAAGGTGGGCGTCTGGGAGCAGCTGGCCGAAGACCTGAAGGGTCACAAGTTCCCCGACTACCTGCTCGAGCGGCTGCAGCTCGACATGCTGGTGCGGGCCTCGGAACTGCTTTCTACCCTGTCGCAAAACCGTTACCGCTTCCGGCTGACCGACGGTGTTTATTACGTCGAAGACCTCTGGACGGGCACGGTGCGGCCGGCCAAGACGCTCTCGGGCGGCGAGACGTTCCTGGCCTCGCTCAGCCTGGCGCTCTCGCTTTCGGAGAACCTTTCGCACGGTCGGCTGGGGGCGCTCTTTCTCGATGAGGGCTTCGGCACCCTCGACGCCGAGGCGCTGGAGCTGGCGGCTGAGGTGCTCGAGGCGCTACCCACCCAGGGGCGGATGGTTGGCGTCGTCACCCACGTGCCCGAGCTAGCGCAGCGGATGCCAGCGCGGTTGGTGGTCGAAAAATCGCCCCAGGGTAGCCGGGTTCGCTGGGAAGATTAATTATTGTTTCTGCCGGCCGCCCTCGACGCGCGTATGTAATTCATGTGCGTGCCGGTAATGTAGTTGCAATCTCGCCCGGGCAATGAATCTCACGGTGCTATACTGAACCCGGTTTGAGTAAGAAGCGCATCCTGCACAACACCCTCATCGTGATGGCGGGCACGCTGGCCAGCCGAGTACTGGGGGTTGTGCGGCAGGGTGTGCTCAACAACTTCTTCGACAAGGCCATAACCGACGCCTTTCTGGTGGCCTACCGGGTGCCCAACCTCTTCCGCGAGATCCTGGCCGAAGGGGCGGTCACCAACGCCCTCATCCCCGTGCTCGCCGAGGTGCCCGAGGCGGAGCGCGAGAGCTTCAAGCGCCGCTTTGCCGCTTTTTTGTTAGGCCTCAACCTGCTGGTGGTTGGCATCGGTATTCTCTTTGCCCCCCAGCTCGCGGCCCTCCTGCTGGCGGCCGACACCCAGCTCGATCCGGCGCTGGTTACCTACTTAATCCGGCTGGTCATGCCCTTCTTGCTGGCCATCAGCATGGCGGCCCTCTTCGGCGCCTTCCTGCAGTCCGAGGAGCGGTTTTGGGGGCCCAGTTTCGCCCCGCTCGCCTTCAACGCCGGGGCCATTGCGGTGATGCTGCTGTGGCCCGGGAGCGCGACGGCGCTGGCGCTGGCCTACGTTCTGGGCGGATTCTTGCAGGCGGCAGTGCAGGTGCCCGCGCTGCGGGGTTTCGGGCTCGAGTTCGGCTGGCATCCGGCCATTGGCAAGGCGGCGCTCTTAATGACGCCCTTCGTTTTCACCACCTCGACCCGCCAGTTCCTGACCGTCGTTCTCTACGCCCTGCTCACTTCGATGCCGTTGGGCGCGGCGACCGGTTTCAGCAACGCCGATATGACTTATCTGATGGCCCTGGGGCTTTTTTCGGTCTCGCCCGCGATGGCGCTCTACCCCCGCCTCTCGGCGCACGCGGCGGCTGGGGAGACCGCGGCCTTTGCCCGCCTGCTCGACGAGGGCCTCGCGCGTGTGGCCGTGCTGCTCGGCTGGGCCTCGGCGCTCATGGTGGGGCTCGCGCCCTGGGTGGTCGCGGTGCTCTTCGCCTGGAAGCGCAGCTTCGACGCGCAGGTCTTCGCCTACAGCGCCGAGGCGATGCAAGCCCTGGGGTTGGCGCTCCTGCCCTGGGGGCTTTACAACCTCTACGTTCGCGGCCTCTACGCTCGCCAGCAGATAGGCCGGGCAGTGAAGATTAGCGTTAGTCTTTTCTTGCTCAACACCCTCGGCTACTACCTGCTTGTTCCTGGCGGCATGTTCTATTTGAACCTGGCCACCGCCATCGCCGGAGTTCTGGGTCTGACCTGGATGGTTTGGGTCTACCAGCGCGACGGACTCCTCTCCGCCGCCTCCCAGCTAAGCCTGCTGCTGCGGGTGGCGCCGGCAGCACTGGCGGCGGGTTGTTTGGGCAACCTTGTAGCCGACCATCTCGGCCCGGCCCGCGACCTGGCGGTATCGCTCGCTCCACTGCTCGTAGGCTCTCTGACGGCTAGCACGGTCTACTTCGCTGTCGCCTGGTTATTGCGCCTGCCCCTGAAGTTGCGCTAGCGCGCCCTTGCATCGCTTGCCGTCTTCGTTTTGAAGCCCTCACCATACAACCGAAAATTACCTATATCCGGGCTCTATGCGGCACACGCAGCCAAGATTGGGCTGCCTTTGACGACCCCACCACAGGCTACAAGCCACCCACCACAAGCCGCTTTTCTCCGTATCCCCGGACGGGGCGGCATTGTGCCGCCGGGAT
This sequence comes from Thermaceae bacterium, assembly GCA_027067955.1. Classification (GTDB taxonomy): domain Bacteria; phylum Deinococcota; class Deinococci; order Deinococcales; family Marinithermaceae; genus Oceanithermus. The sequence continues at coordinate 49,880 of JAMOUW010000076.1, read as the reverse complement.
CCGGGGTCCATGCTGTGCAAGAATCCGGTATTCGGTTGCCGCGAGCCTAGCCGCTACCCAATGGGCTTAGGCGCGATGGACCCATAGACTCAGCCGTGGCTTATTGGCGCGGCATGGGCCCCGGCTCGCGCGGGCTTCGCCCGTTTGGCCGGGGACACGATTTGCTTTTTCATCTTCCTGAACAACGACGTATCCCCGGGCGAGTGAGCTATTAGCGAACGAGACCCGGTAGCCTGCCCAGAACTTGATTCAGGGTCCATGCCGAAGGGCGAAGCCGTGATTTCGTCGCCGTTAATTGGCCCACCACATGCCACGAGCTACATGCCACCGGCCAGCCCAGCTACCACGCACCACAAACTACGTACTACGCACTACACACCACGCACCGCCCTTACGGCTCCAGCCGGTGCCGGTCGCGCGGGAAGGCACGGGCGTAGCGGACGTTGGGCAGACCGATCAGCTTTTGGGTAAAGCGTTCGGCGCCGATGGCGAAGCCGCCGTGCGGGGGCATGCCGTACTTGAAAACTTCGATGTAGTCGCGGAAGCGCTCCGGTTCCATGCCCTTCTTTTCCAGCTGCTGCACGATTATGGCCGGATCGTGAATGCGCTGGCCGCCGGAGGTGATCTCCAACCCCCGGAAGAGCAGATCGTAACCACGGGTCAGACCGTCGCCGGTTGGATAGGTGTAGAAGGGACGCACCGATTCGGGGTACTGGACTATGAAGACAAAATCAATTCCGTACCTTTCCGAAAAGTACTCGCCCAGCGCCCGCTCGGCCTCGTCATTCAAATCCGCGCCCATGCCCAGCCCCAGCTCTTCCTTGACTATCCGCTTGGCCTCTGAATAGGGCACGCGCGGAATCTCGCGCGGCAATCCGGGCATCGACACCTCCAGCAGATCGAGCTCGGGCCCGGCTGTCATGGCCGCCTCTTCCAGCATGGCTCGCACCAGTTCTTCTTCGAGCGCCATCACGTCTTCGTCGGACTCGATAAATCCCATCTCCACGTCGAGGCTCAGGTATTCGTTCAGGTGACGGCTGGTGGCGTGCTCTTCGGCGCGCCAGACCGGGGCGACCTCGTAGACGCGTTCGTAGACGCCCACCATGATCTGCTTGTAGAGCTGGGGGCTCTGGGCCAGGTAAGCCGACTCGCCGAAGTAATCGACCTCGAAGAGGTTGGCGCCGCCCTCGGCGCCGGCGCGGACCAGTTTAGGGGTAAAGATTTCGGTGAAGCCCTGGCTGTCCAGGTATTTGCGGAAGCCGCGCACCAGGGCCGATTGAACCTTGAGCGGAGCCCGCGCCTTCTCGCCGCGCAAGGTGACGTAGCGGTAGGTGAGCAGGGTTTCCGGGTTGGCGCGCCATTCTTCTTTGGGAATCTCGACCGGCGTTGGTTGCTGCGATGGCTGCAGAACTTTTAGGTCTTCGGCCTGGACCTCGTAGCCGCCAGGGGCCTTGTCGTTTTCGACCGCGATCCCGCGTACCCGCACGGCCGACTCGGGCAGGGGCAGCTTGTGCCCGCCCGGCAGCACCACCTGCACTATGCCCGCGCGGTCGCGCAGAAGAATGAATTGTATTCCCCCAAGATCGCGCCGCCAGTGCAGCCAGCCCTGAAGTTCGATTTCTTCACCAATCTTGCCGGGTACCTCGCTTGTTAGCGTTCGTTCCATTGTCTCCCTCTTTTCATAAAATTCCCCCCGGTTCATGGGGAACCGGGGGGAATAAGGTTGCCTTCCCCCGCTAGCGATCGTTATTCAGCAAGCCGCGCATGCTAATGCAAGTCTATGCGCATTTTCTGCATAGGTCAAGCTTCCCAGGCCTTAAGGAGCCCTAACAGCTCCTCCGGCTCGCAGACGGTAAAGAAAGATTCGCGTACCTCCTCCTGGCGCACGAACTGGCCTGGATGGTCGGCCAGGAGTGCTTCGCGCACTTCCTCGGGTTTGCTGCGTATTTTCTCTAATTTGAGATCACCGGAAAAAGAATAATACATGCGATAGGTCAGACCCACCTGGCGCCGTTCCGCTTCCAGTCCGTCCTCGTTTTCCCATACGTCGTATCCTAAGGTGCGTAGGACGTTGCGGACACCTTCGAGCGTCGTTGTCAGGCTCACTGCAACACCTCCAGCTGGTTCGGGCTGCTGATTATGATTTCGTAGTAGCCCGCGTAGATTTTCACTCTTCCGGTGGCGCGCACTTCCTTGCCCAGGTAAGCCTTGGGAAAGGGTTGGTCAAAGCTGCCGTAGACGCGCGGAAAAAATACCAGACGAAAGGCATCGGGCGCGTCCGCGAACTTGAGAAAGGCGACGCCGGTGCGGCTTTCCACGGCGGCGATGCGGCCTTCTACGGTGACGACTCGGCCATAATATTTTGCCGCTTCGGTCCAGGGGATCACTCCCGTTACTGGCGGCAGCAGGAAGGGATTATCGGGCCGGGCGTTCTTCCAGTCAGTTTCCATCGTTCTCAGCAACCGGAAGAAGGCCTTTGGTTCATCTGCGGCAGTTATGATCGCTCCCAGCTCGCGGTTGGCGTTCAGGGAGCTTTGGCTTATGTTGATGGAACCCAAAAGCGCGGTATTGCCGTCGGCAACAATAACCTTGGCGTGCACGTAGGGGCTGGGAAGATAGCGGAGGCGTACGCCTGCCACACGCAAGCGTTCGGCGCCGGGAACGAAGTAAGTGTTTTCTGCGGGATCCGCGGGGCTGCCGACGAGACGCACGTGTACACCGCGCCGCACCGCATTTTCAATAGCGCCTATGACTTCCTCGTCCACCATCCCCGCCTGTTCCAGGAAGAGGGTGGACTTCGCGGCGCGGATGAGGCCCAGCACTTTTTCGCGGGCGTTTCCTTCCCGCACCCCGCGCATCATCCGGTCGGGGCTCCAGACCAGGACTGCATTGGAAAGATCTATACGGCGGCCACGCCAGTCGGCGTCAAAGACACGCGCAATCTCGCTTACCCAGGCGGGCCTTTTGGTAACCAGCATGTATTCGCGGTTGGCTTTGAAGGTGGAGCCGGTTAGATTGCCGCTGCCGAACCAGGCTACACGGTCATCTATCACCATGCTTTTTTCGTGCACGAAAACGAAGCGGAAGGGCTTGGATAGGCGCAGGTCAACGCCTTGATCGCGCAGGGCGCTGATAATTTCCATGCTGGGCCGGCCGCCGGCGGGCTCGCGCTCGAGTAGTACCCGCACGTCTACGCCCCGATCCACCGCCCGCCCCAGCGCCTCGACGACGTCCATGCGGCTTGGGGTCCAGAGGTAGACCTTCAACCTGATCGAAGACGTGGCAGTATCAATTAGCTGTATTAGTGGACGGACGCCGTCATCGGGCTGGACCCACAAATCAGGCCCGGGCGCGGCGAAGGCAAGGGTGAAGAGACTGAGGGCTGCGGCGACGAATCCTCGCATGGACGTCCTCCCTTGGGGCATTCTAGACCGTTAGTTCGGAAAAGGCTGTTCAATTCCGCAGTTTGATGCGCCGCAGTTCTGCTTGCTTCCAGGCTTCTTCGACCATCGCCGGGACGTTCAATGCGGACTCGGCCCGTTCCAGCTGCTCGGGTGTGCTTTTGGTTGCAGGGTGTTTGGGTTCGAGGAAGCTGCAGCAGTCCTGCTGGGGCTGGATGGATGTCTCGTACGTGCCGATACGCTGAGCCTCGGCTATGACCTCGGTCTTGTCCATGCCGATCAGCGGTCTGAGAACGGTCATCCTCACGGCTTGTTCCACCGCGTGCAGGTTCTCCAAGGTCTGGCTCGCCACCTGCCCCAAGGCGTCGCCCGTGACCAGCGCCCCCGCGCCCTCGCGCTCGGCGGCGCGCTGGGCGATGCGGTACATGAAGCGGCGGTAGAGGAGGGTGCGGTAGCGCTCGGGGCAATTGGCGAAGATTTTCTCCTGTACGCCGGCTAGCGGGACGACGTAGAGCCGGCTTGGTCCGTGCCAGCGGGCCAGCACCTCCAGTTCCTCCACCGTTTTCCTTAGCGAGTCCAGGCTGGTGTGGGGGTAGGAGTGGAAGTGAATATAGACCGGCCGCGCGCCGCGCTTGGCCATGCGCCAGGCAGCGACGGGGGAGTCGATGCCGCCGCTAATAAGAACTACCACCTTGCCGCTGGAGCCTACTGGCAGGCCACCGGGGCCGGGGTTTCGCTGAGCCGAAGTGTATACCCAGGCTTCGTCCTGATAGAACTCGACGAATACCTCCACGTCGGCTCCCTTTAGGTGCACCGGGCGGCTGCTGGCCGCGACAATACGCGCTCCTATTTCGCGTTCTGCTTCGGGGGAGGTGAAGGGCAGCTTCTTGTTGGCGCGCTTGGCGCGCACCCGGAAACTTCCCGGGTAACCGGCCATGAGCTCGAGGGCCGCCTCCGCGATCTCGTCAAAATCGACGGGTGTGCTGCGCACCCGGGCGTAATAGGCGACGCCGAAGACCCTTGCTAGCCGGTCTTGCACCTCCGCCGCCATGCGCTCTGGAGGTTCGACGAGCAGGCGTCCGTGCAGCAGGCGCACCACGGTTTCGGGACCCAGCGCGTCGCGCAGCCGCTGGGCGAGAAGCTGTTCGAAGTGGCGTCTGTTTTTCCCTTTGAGTCCAATCTCATGGTAGTGCACCAGGAAACGAACGGGCGCTACCATCGGAATAGCCTCCGGGCGTTTTCGTCGCTGATTCTTTCCATCTCCTGGAATTCCAGGCCGCGGACGGCCGCCATCGTTTCCAGGGTGTAGCGCACGAAGGCGGGCTCGTTCTTCTTGCCGCGCATTGGAACCGGGGGCAGGTAAGGGCTGTCGGTTTCCACGAGCAGCCGGTCTGCGGGCAACGAAGCCGCGGCGTTGCGGAGATGGGAGTTTTTCTTGTAGGTGAGGTTGCCGGCGAAGCTGACGTATCCTCCCAGCTCTAGGGCTGTTTCGGCCAGCTTCATGTCACCGCCGAAGGCGTGCAACACGAAACGGGGCGGGTGATTGTTCCGAATCCACGACTCCAGGTCGCGTTCGGCGGCGTCGGAGCCATCCTGCGAACGCACGTGGAATACCATAACCAAGTCGTGCTCGCGGGCGAGGTCGAACTGGAACTCGAGCGCCCGCAACTGCGCCTCCCGGGAAGCGGCGTCCCAGTAGTAATCGATGCCGGTTTCGCCGCTGGCGCGCACACGCGGATGGCCGGCCAGCTCGCGCAATAGCTCGGCTGCGGCGGCCGTATAATTTTCCGCTTCGGTGGGGTGGATACCTACCCCGGCGAACACGTTGGGCCACGTTTCGGCAAAGCCGGTGGCCGCGGCGCTGCTTTCCACGTCTGTGCCGAGAGTGAGTACCGCCTGCAAGTTGCCGGCGCGCTCGAGCGCCGCCCCGGGCGTTTCCAGGCGGTCCAGATGGGCGTGGGTGTCTGTCATGCCGAAAGTAGGGTAGCACAAAAGTGCTGCCAGCTTCGCCAGGGGCTTATTTCCCATGCGTGGCGGCGCATAACTAGTGCTAGAATAAGCGGCGGTTTTGGGGCTACCAGCCCCGGCCCTACGGAGGGTAATAAGATGCAAGACGTAACGCTGGCAATCGCCGGTTCGGGCGGGGACGGGGTAATCACTGCGGGTGATTTCATCGTTCAGGCCGCGGCCCGGAAGGGTTTACACGCTTTCATGCTCAAGTCCTACGGGCCCCAGATCCGTGGCGGAGAATCCTCGGCGCGGATCCGCATATCGGACCGACCCATCTACAGTCAGGGCGACTACGTCGATTTCCTGGTCGTGTTCAGCTGGAAGGACTTCAACCGTTTTCTCGATGAGATTCAGCTGCGCAAGGGGGCGGTGGTTCTCTACGACGAGGCCGACAGCACCCCGCGCGAGGAGTTTCCAATTGACGCGGATCTCGATATCGAGTACATTCCCGTGCCCTTCAAGAAGATGGCCGCGGAGGAGATCAAAGTTCCCCTCACCAAGAACATGGTCACTCTGGGCGTGATTGCAGAGCTGTTGCACCTGCCGCTCGAGGCGATCAAAGACGCGGTCATGAAAAAGTTCGGCAAGCGCAAGCCCGAAGCCGCCCAGGTCAACTTCCAGGCAATCGACCTCGGCAAAGCCTGGGTGAACGAGAACCTTCCGCAGGGGACCCAGGTAGTGCTGGAGGCGGAGGGCTCGGGCGAGCCCAAGCTGGTGATGACCGGCGACGATGCCGTAGCCTATGGCGCCATACACGCGGGGGTCAAGGTTTTCTCCGGTTACCCTATCACGCCGGCGAGTCCGATTCTCGAATTCCTCTCCAAATGGTTGCCCCATTTCGGCGGTGCGGTGGTGCAGACGGAAGACGAGATTGCGGCAATCACCTACGCCATCGGTGCCAGCTGGGCCGGTAAACAGGCGATGACCGCATCCAGCGGCCCGGGAATCGCGCTCAAGCAGGAGGCCTTCGGCCTCGCGGCCATGGCGGAGATACCGCTGGTGGTCGTCAACGTCCAGCGGGTCGGGCCCTCTACCGGAATCCCCTCCAAGAGCGAACAGGCCGACCTCTTCCAGGCCGTGGGCGGTACCCATGGTGACGTACCGCGCGTAGTACTGGCCCCCAGCGACGTGGAGGACAATTTCCAGGTCGCTGTAGAAGCATTTTATATAGCTGAGAAATATCAGATACCGGTAATGATCCTTACCGATCAGTTCTTGGGCGAGCGCAGCGAGACCGTGGAGGCCGAGGTGCTCTTTGCCCGCAAGCGTGTCATCAGCCGTCAGCTTGCTAAACCCAGTGACCTCAAAGATTACAAGCGCTACAAGCTCACCGACACGGGCGTATCGCCCATGGCGATTCCCGGCATGGCTGGCGGTCAGCACGTGATTAGCGGCCTCGAACACCACGAGGACGGCCGTCCTACTTCCAGCGGCACCCTGCACCAGACGATGAGCGAAAAGCGTGCCCGCAAACTGCCGCTGATTGCCGAGGAGTCGGGTTTCGTGCGCATCTATGGCGACGACGACGCCGAGCTCGCCATACTCGCCTGGGGCTCCTCCAAGGGGGCGGTGCGCGAGGCTATAGAGCAGGCGCAGGAATTGGGAATAAAGGTCAAGGCGATTGTGCCCCAGCTCATCTATCCGGTTCCCGAAAAAGCGTTCGACGCAGCCCTCAAGGGTGTAAAGCGTGCCGTGGTGGTGGAGCTTTCCTTTGGGGCGCAGTTCTACCGTTACCTGCGGGCTTATTACGACGGTCTGCCTGATGAAACCCACTCGTACGCGCGCTCGGGGGCCAACCCCCTGTTGGTGAGCGAAGTCTTCGAAACCATCAAGAAACACGCAGCCGAGCTCGGCATGCTTCGGGAGGCCTGAGATGGAACCGGTAAAGCTAACCGCCAAGGACTACAAGACCTCCGTGCCCATCGTTTGGTGTCCGGGCTGCGGCGATTTCGGCGTGCTCAACGCCATGCAGCAGGCGGCGGCCGAATTGCAGCTCCCGCCCGAGAACCTGATGGTCGTATCGGGAATCGGTTGCTCCAGCCGTATAGCCGGATACATCAACAGCTTCGGCTTCAACTCGATTCACGGACGCGCCCTCCCCATCGCCGCGGGGGCGAAGCTCGCCAGGCCCGACATGACCGTTTGGGCTGCCGGCGGTGACGGGGACGGTTACTCGATCGGCACCAACCACTTCGTGCACACTATCCGCCGCAATCCCGACATCACCTACATCGTGATGGACAATCACATCTACGGTCTTACCAAGGGCCAGGTATCACCGACCACTCCTCACGGCGACGTAACCAAGTCGACTCCGCAGGGGAACCCCGAGCGCCCGCTCAACCCTCTAGCGCTGGCGCTCGAGCTGGGGGCCACCTTCATCGCCCAGGGTTTCTCTGGCAACGTCAAGCACCTGCGCGACCTGATAGTACAGGCCACCCGGCACAAGGGATTCGCGCTCGTTAACGTCAAGAGCCCCTGCGTTACCTTCCGGGGGCGCCAGGAGTTCAACGTCATCCGCGAGCGGGGCGAGTATCTGGATGAAAAGCACGATCCCTCCGATTGGAACCAGGCCCACGAGGTCACCCAGTGGACCGACAAGGTGCCCCTGGGTGTGATTTACAAGATCGAGGGGGTACCCACTCTGGAGGGGGTGGCCGAAGAGGCGCGCCAGAAGGCGCTCGAGCGCCGCAGCTTCGAGAGCACTACCGAATTGATAGAAGTCTTCCGCTAGTACAGGTTGTTTGTCGCAGGCCCCGTCTATCGCCGGGGCCTGCCTTTTGTATGCTGCGGACATGAACCGTCTTTATGCGGGAGCTTTGCTTCTGGCACTGACTGCTTGCGCCCCCCGTTTGCAGGGTGTGGATCCCGGCACTCCGCCGGACCCGGGACAGTGGGACCCGCAGCCTGCGCCGGTTGAGTGGTGGTATGTATCCGCCTACCTGCCGGAAGAGCAGCTGGCTTTTCACTGGGCGTTCTTTAAATACTACGCTCCCGAGGGTTACCGGGTCCTGGGGTTACCGGCGCGCACGGTTTTCCCGTACCCCTTCGCCAGCGAGCACCTGGCCGTTACCGACCTGCGGTCCGATCGGTTCGAGTTCACCGAGCGTCACGACTTCCCTGAGCTGCGTGCGGAGGTGCGCGCGGACCCGCTATACCTCGACCTCGACGGCTGGCGTTTCCAGCGCACCCCCGAGGGGTTCCGCCTGCAGGCCGGTTCGGTGGACGTGGCCTTGACGCCGACTAAGCCGCCCGTGGTCCACCCCCCGGGTTGGTCGGGCACGGCCGAGACCGGCCGCATGTACTACGTTTCCTACACGCGCGCCGAACTGCGCGGTACCGTCCTGGGCCGCGAGGTGCGCGGCACCGCCTGGATTGACCATCAGTGGGGCGAGCAGATGAGCGGCGTGGCCGCACTGTGGGACTGGTACGGCGTTCACCTCTCGAACGGCGACGACCTGATGCTCTACCGCATCCGCGACCGCGAGGGGAAGGTCAAGGTGCTGCACGCCACCCGCGTGGACGCCGCCGGCGGGGTCACCCGGCTCGAGGGGATGCGGATGGGGCCGCTCGCCTACTGGACCTCGCCGGTCACGGGGCTGCGCTACGCGGTGGCCTGGCGGGTGGAAGGGGAGGGCTGGCGGCTCGAAATTTTACCTAAGCGGCTCGAGCAGGAGATCCGCGGATCGGGCCTTCCTGTGGCCTACTGGGAGGGCCCGGTAGAGGGCTCGGGCACCTGGTTCGGCGAGGACGTGCGCGTCTGGGGGGTGGGCGAGTTCGTGGGCGGCCGTTACCGCCGCTGAATCCCCATGGTCGGGTAGAGCCCGTGGGGCCCGTATTATTCAACAAGGGAAATATATCACGAACGGATAGACGTCCATAGTTTCACGAACTCGCGAAAAAGGCGGACTCCGCCCGCCTTCATGCCGGTTGGAGAAACGTCAGGCCCCGACGAGCTTCCGCGCTTCCTTGAGGATGCGCTTCACGGTGCTGGCGTCCTCGGCCTCGCAGTAGATGCGCAACAGTGGTTCGGTGCCCGAGGGGCGGAAGAGCAGCCAGGCGCCGCCTTCGAGGTGGAGCTTGACACCGTCCAGGGTTTCCACCCGTTCGATCTTAAACCGCCCCACGCGGTCGGGCGGCGCCTCATAGAGGCGCTTCATAGCCTCGTCGCGCGCATCTGGACTCGCCACCTTCAGGTCCAGGCGGTCGAAGGCGTGCTTTAATTCCACGAGCTCTTCGATTTCGGTGAACTGTTCGCCCAGGCTCTTGCCAGTGGTCACCACGCTTTCGAGCAGCAAGAGGGCGTTGAGGATGCCGTCGCGCTCGGGGATGTGGCCGGCCACCCCGATGCCCCCCGATTCCTCGCCGCCGATGAGCACGTCGCCCTTCAGGAACTCGTCGGTAATGTACTTGAAGCCGACGGGTGTGGTTACGACCTCGAGCCCCAGCTTCTCGGCTAGCCGGTCCACCACCTGCGAGACCGAGAAGGTCTTTACCACCCGCCCGCGCAGACCCTTGCTGTGGAGGTGGTGCAGCAGCACCGCGAATATCTGGTGGCTGTTGAAGTACGACCCGCCCGCGAGAACCGCGCCTATTCGGTCGGCGTCGCCGTCGGTTACGGCGGCAAAGATGGGATCCTTTTCGACTCTCATGACCGCCCGCAGGGTCGAAAGGTTTTGAGGGATCGGTTCGGGATGCACGCCGTAGAACAGCGGATGGGGTACGCCGTGGAGCTCGCGCAGGTCGAGCGGAAGCCCTGCGCGCCTGACGAAGCCCGCGATCCAGCCGCCCCCCGCGCCGCCCATGGCGTCATGATAAAAAGCATGGGGATATTTCTTAAGGGCGTCTATGTCCAGCAGTTCGCCCAGTCTGGCGTAGTAGGCTTCGCTGACGTCGAAGGGCCGCACTGCTTCTGGTTCGGGCTTTTTTGCGGGCGTGTCGTCGATGCGCTGTATTACGCCATTGTATATTTCCGGAGTGGCCGAGCCGCCGTAGGGCCCCTTGAGCTTGAAGCCGTTGTAATGGGGCGGGTTGTGACTGGCGGTTATCATTACCCCTGCCGCCGCCTGTAGCTGTACTACCGCGAAGGAGGTAACGGGGGTGGGGAGATACCGCTTGGCAAGGTGGGTTTCGATACCGTTCGCGGCCAGAATTCCCGCGGTGTGGGCCGCGAAGCGATCCGAGAGGAAACGGGTGTCGTGACCCACAACCGCCCTGCTTCCTCCGGCGGCGATTACATAGTCGGCCGTGGCTTGAGCCGCGCGCGCAACATTGACGAAGGTGTATCTATCGGCGATCACGTCGCGCCAGCCGTCGGTTCCGAAGCGGAGCTCGTCCATGGACACATCATACGGCGGTGGTTCGAGCTGATAGACTAATCGGCGTGTCCGCGCGCGATCTCCTTTCAACGCTCAACGAACAACAGCAAGCAGCGGTAAAGCATTTTTTGGGCCCGGCCCTGGTAATTGCAGGAGCCGGCTCCGGCAAGACGCGGACGGTGGTGCACCGGGTGGCCTATCTGCTGGCGGAGCGGGGAGTATACCCGGCCGAGGTCCTGGCCGTGACCTTTACCAATAAAGCTGCAGGTGAAATGCGCGAAAGACTGGCGCGGATGGCGGGGCGCGCTGCCGGAGAACTGTGGGTAAGCACCTTCCACTCGGCCGGTCTGCGTATCTTGAGGCGCTATGGTGAGCTGGTCGGCCTGAAGCCGGGTTTCGTAGTTTACGATGACGACGATCAGCGGGTATTGCTAAAAGAGGTTCTGGGTCTTTTGGGGATAGAGGCGCGGCCTGCTTACGTGCGGGCTTTGGTGGACGGAATAAAGAACCGCATGTGGGATCTTGAGGACTTTGTCCTCCAGGCAGACGACTGGATGGGCGGTCTATCCAGGGAGCAGATGGCCGCCGTTTATCAGTACTATCAACAACGCCTCTCCGAAAATAACGCGGTGGATTTCAATGACCTGTTACTGCGTACTATAGAGCTATTTGAAAAGCATCCGGAGACTTTGGAGGCGGTGCGCCAGCGGGCGCGCTTCATTCACGTAGACGAGTACCAGGACACCAACCCAGCTCAGTACCGCCTGACCAAGCTGCTGGCCGGCGATGAAGCCAACCTGATGGTCGTCGGCGACCCCGATCAGTCGATCTATGGTTTTCGTAACGCCGACATTCAGAACATCCTGGGATTCGAGAACGACTATCCGGGCGCGGAGGTTTACCGTCTGGAGGCCAATTATCGTTCTACTGCGGCTATTTTGCACGTAGCCAATGCCTTAATAGAAAATAACCAGCAGCGTTTACAAAAAACGCTCAAACCAGTAAAACCCGCTGGTGAGCCCGTACGCTTGTACACGGCGCCCGATCACCGTGAGGAGGCGGCGTTCGTGGCCAGGGAGGTGGCACGGCGCGCGCGCGAACGTCCTTTGGACGACTTTGCCGTTCTTTATCGCACCAATGCCCAGTCGCGCGTTTTGGAGGAGGCTTTCAGGCGCGCAAATCTGGCGGCGCGCATTGTCGGTGGCGTGGGCTTTTACGAACGGCGCGAGATCAAGGACGTGCTAGCCTACGCCCGGATGGCGGTCAACCCCGCCGACGATGTCGCCTTTCGCCGGATAATTAATGTCCCCGCCCGCGGGGTGGGGCAGACCTCGGTCGAAAAACTGGCCGCCTACGCTGAGCGGCAGGGGGTATCGCTTTTGGAAGCGGCGCGCAGTGCGAGCGAGCTGCTCGCCGCCCGCCAGGCTAAGGCTGTGGCCGGATTTCTGGCCCTCATCGGAACCCTGCGCGAGGCAGCCGAAGACGCCGGTCCCGAGTCTTTCTTGCGATTGGTGCTGGCAGAAACCGGTTACAGCGATATGCTGCGCCGTCAGGGTGATGCCGAACCGCGTTTGGAGAACCTGGAGGAGCTGTTGAGGGCGGCGGCCGAGTGGGAAGAGGAGCACGGAGGCAACATAGCTCAGTTTCTCGATGAAATCGCTCTGACAGCCCGGGCAGAGGAACCCAATGAAGCACCGGAAAGATCCGTGACCCTGATGACCCTGCACAACGCCAAAGGGCTCGAATTTCCGGTCGTCTTCGTTGTCGGGGTGGAAGAGGGGTTGCTGCCGCATCGTTCCAGTTTGGGATCGGATGCCGAGATTGAAGAGGAACGAAGGTTGCTTTATGTGGGGATTACGCGTGCCCGGGAGGTGCTCTATCTCACGCTTTCGGAGGAGAGGGAGACCTGGGGCCAGCGTGAACGGGTGCGGCCGAGCCGTTTCATAGAGGAGATTCCCCGAGAATTCCTGAAGTCAGTCGGCCCCTTCGGCGATGCATACGAGCCTGCACCAGCGGCCACGCCAGACACCCCCGTGAACCGGGTAGAGCGGGTGGGGAAGATCGAGTACCGGGGAGGAGAAAAGGTAAATCACCCGCGCTATGGTAAGGGAACCGTCGTCGCCGCTCATGGGGAGGGGGATCGCCAGCAGGTCACGATTCACTTCGCATCGGCGGGGATTAAGCGTCTGCTGGTCAAGTATGCCGGGCTCGAACGCATAGAATGAGCATCGTGAAACGGTTGGTGCTGCTTTTTCTCCTTGTGCTCCCGGCTCTCGCTGCCGGGGGGCTTGACCTGGGTGTTGGCCGGAATCCGGCCCAGAAGGGATATTCGGGCGTGCTGGGTTTTTACATCGAGGGCAGGCCATTGACGGCGCGGGGGCGGTTGTTGTTTGGCGAGCGTGGCGGACTGATGGGTGGTTTGGATCTGCTACTCCACTTTTGGAAGCTTGGTCGTGCAGAACCGTATGTTGCCGCGGGTGCTGCGACGATGATAGCCAGGCTTGATCCGGACGATGGGATGGTCATGGAAGTGGGTTCTGAGTCGTATGCTGCGTTCACCCTGGGGCTGGCGCTGAATTTCAGCATTATCCGGCCCTACGTCGAATTCAGCTACAACTACGGGCGTAGACCTTATGAAAGGTTTGGACTGGGGATGGTATGGAGTTGGTAGCTGCGGAAGGTCTGGCGGTACTGGTGCATGGGGGCGCGGGCAAGATAGATCGTGCTGAGTGGGACGTGCGACTTGAGGGCGTGACCCGCGCGGCGGAGAGCGCCTGGATGTTGCTCAGGAAAAAGGCGGATGCATTGACCGCCGCCATTGAGGCTGTGCGCATCCTCGAAGATGACCCTGTTTTCAACGCCGGTACGGGTTCGGCGCTGAACCGGGAAGGTTTTGCCGAACTGGATGCCGCGGTAATGGATGGCGGGTCACTCTCTTTTGGGGGCGTCGCGGCGGTTCGCGACGTCAGAAACCCGGTGATGTTGGCCCGTGAGGTAATGTATTCCGAACACGTGCTGCTCGTAGGCGAAGGCGCGAGCCGCTTTGCTCGGGAGCGCGGTATTCCCGCCTGCGATCCCCGTGAACTGATAACGGAACGGCAGCTGGCGCGCTGGATGGAGGCACGCCGCCACAAGAAGTCCGGCAAGACGGGAACGGTGGGCGCGGTGGCGCTCGACGCCCGCGGCGGGTTGGCTGCGGCAACTTCCACCGGCGGGATGCTTGATAAAAGAGTGGGGCGTGTGGGCGACGCGCCTTTGCCGGGTGCGGGCACCTACGCTGCGGCTGGTTTGGGTGCGGCGAGCGCTACCGGACATGGTGAGTATTTTGCTCGCACCCTGGCGGCCTACCGGGCGGTCGCTGCCCTGTACGAGCTCACTCCTGACGAGGCCGTAAAAAAAAGCCTCGATGCGGTGGCGGGTTTGGGAGGCTCCGGCGGTTTAATCATGATAGACGCCGAAGGCCGTTTGGCGTGGGAGCACACCAGCCCGCAGATGAGCGTTGCCTGGCGAACGGGATCGGGCGGGGGTGCGCGGATGACGAACGAGGAGTGAGCGCGGGTATAATCAGCCACGTGATCGCCCGCGTACTCGTGAGGTTGCCGACGTGACCTGTCTGGCGCTTTTTACCCCGTCCGAAAGCCGCTGGCACGACGCCCTCGTTTCGGCTGTGCACGGTCACGATTTGCCCCTGCAGATATTGCGCTCAGATCCCGGGGACGAGATTCCACAGGCCGTTTCGGGGCTGGCGCCGTTGTCGCTGGTTGGTGCCTTGGTAGAGGGGCGAGATTCCCAAATCGCATCCTACGGCGCTGCGCCTCGTCGCGAGGCGGAGGCGGAGGAGGCGGGGCGGGTGGATGCGCTGAAAGTCCAGTTTGGAGCCGTAACCGGTAATTATCTCTGGCCCGAAGCCATGCGTACCGCCATCGAACATGCCGGTTTCAGCGGTGCGCGCGTACTTTGGCTTGGCGATGCCGCACCTGGTTTGCGGGACGCCTTGCGCACCGTGCGCGCGGTTCACGTTTGGCAGTCGAGCCCCACCGCGGGCGAGGCTATTTTGCAGCTCCTGCCTGCGCCCCAGAGGGGGCGAGTGTTGCTCAACCAAGCCCAGGTGGAGGCCATGATGGTGGAGGTTGATCTAGTCGTTTACGCTGGAGGGGGGTTACCGCTTGGCATCCTCCAGCCTTATCACGGGCTCTTTGCTTTGCGGGAGCCGCCTCTACAAGATGCTTATTTGGCCGTGGAACAGGTCATCAGCCCCGGGTACTTCCTCCAGGTTTATCTAAGCCGGTTGCTGACCTGGGTGGCGGAAATAGATCTTCCCCCAGATGCATTTGCTCTCCATGGCGGACATGGTTCCTGATCTGAGCCGGGTTCCCGGTGCTCTCGGCCGGATCGCGCGGCGGAGGCTGGAGTTGCTAATGGCCGGCGAATTTCCAGAGTTGCGTATCGATGAAGAAAGGCTTTCGACCGCGCTCGACTTTGCCGGGGCGCTCGCGCAGCCTGGCCTGTCCGTAATAGCCGAGATAAAGCGCAAGAGCCCGTCGGAAGGCGTCATCGCCGAGCTGGATGCTGCGAAGGTTGCGCGGGCGTATCAGCTTGCCGGAGCGCGAGCCGTGAGCGTTCTTACCGAGCCCGATTTTTTTGCTGGCAGCGATGCTGATCTAATAGCGGCGCGCGGGGCCACCGACATACCGCTGCTACGCAAGGACTTCGTGGTGCATCCGCGGCAGGTGCAGGAAGCGCGCGGATTGGGCGCTTCGGCGGTTCTCTTGATCGTTGCCGTGCTCGGCCGTTTTACCGGGGCCTATATCAAAGAAGCGCGAGCGGCAGGGTTGGACGCGCTCGTTGAGGTGCACGACGAGGCCGAGGCCGAGCTGGCACTCGAGTCCGGGGCGAAGATAATTGGCATTAACAACCGCGACCTCAAGACGCTGCGAGTGGATCTTACCGTCGCTCCGCGTTTGGCGCGCCACCTTCGCTCCCGGGGCTACCGGGGGTTGTTGGTGGCCGAGTCCGGCTATAGCTCCACCTCCGAGCTGTCCGCTTTGGAACCCGACTTCGACGCTGTTTTGATCGGCAGTTCCCTGGTGCGCGAGCCTGATCCGGGTAGAGCTTTGCGGAAGCTGCTGGGGTGTTAATGACGCCGGGACATGGATACCGCCCAATTTAGTATGACGCTTTTACGTCACTAACAGCAATAAGCGTTGACAACCAGGTGCTGCGTCAGTATACTCGCCGCAAACGGCATCGCGAATTACCGGGGAGGCGGACTTGGCGCAGCTATCAGTCGAAAACGTTACCTTAAGCTTCGGAGGTATAAACGCGCTCAACAGCGTGGATATCGTAGTGGAGCCCGGTGAACTGGTTTCAATCATCGGTCCCAATGGAGCGGGAAAAACCAGTTTGCTCAACTGCATTTCGGGTTTTTATCATCCTACGCACGGACAGATTACCTTCGAGGGGAATGATCTTACCAAGGCCAGCCCCCACACGATCTCCGGTTATGGCATCGCCCGGGCCTTCCAGAACATCGAGCTGTTCGGGGGTGTGTCGGTGCTCGAGAACCTGATGCTGGCCAGGCATACTTACCTGAAATACTCCATAGGCGCTGCTTCGGTGTTTTATGGAGCAGCCCGCCGGGGCGAGGTGGAAAATCGGCGCGTAGTCGAGGACGTGATCGATTTTATGGAGCTCGAGCCCTACCGCAAGGCTTTGGTGGGAAACCTGCCGTACGGCGTACGCAAGCGGGTGGAGGTTGCACGGGCGCTTTCGCTCGAGCCGAAGCTGTTGCTTCTTGATGAACCGATGGCCGGTATGACCCTGGAGGAGAAAGAAGACATGGTGCGCTTCATCCTCGACATCCTCGCCGAGCGTTACACCACCGTTATCCTCATTGAGCACGACCTGGGGATCGTAATGGATATCTCGGACCGTGTATACGTGCTCGATTTCGGAATGGTGATAGCGACTGGCAAGCCCGAGGACGTTGCCGAAAACCCCGCCGTTATCGAAGCCTATGTCGGGGGTGCAGGATGAAGGTCATACGTCCCGGTCCCGAATTGAAACGGTATACCCTGCCCCAGTTGCTCAAAATGCGCGCGGAGAACGAAGGCGACCGCGTAGCCTTGCGGGAAAAAGACTTTGGTATTTGGAACGAAGTAACTTATGCCGAGTATTACGACAAGGTTCGCGATTTCGCCCACGGCCTGCTCGAGCTGGGATATCAGCCGGGGGAAAAGTTTGCGGTAATCGCCGAGAACATTCCCGAGTGGGTCTATGCTGAGTTGGCGGTACAGGGTCTCGGGGGTGTTTCCGTTGGTATATATCCATCCTCGGTGCCCGCCGAGGTGGCGTACGTGATGGACTATGCCGACGTCACCATGGCGCTCGTGCAGGACCAGGAGCAGGCCGACAAACTGCTGGAGGTCAAGGACGAGCTCCCGGGACTGCGTCGCATCATCTATGAAGACCCTCGCGGCATGCGCAACTATGATTCCGATCTATTTATCAGTTTTGCAGAGGTAATTGAGCTGGGACGTAAGCACCGTCACGCCGACCCGCGTGCCTACGAGGATCGGTTGGCGGCGGGGCGCGCCGATGACGTTGCCCATTTCTCGCTGACGTCGGGCACCACCGGAAAGCCCAAGGCCGCTATGCTTACGCACAAGAACCTTATTCACATGGGGGTAGCCCTTCAGGAGATAGACCCCTTGGAGCCGACCGACGATTACCTTTCCTTCCTGCCCCTGGCCTGGATCGGTGAGCAGATGATGACCATGGGTATGGGGCTTACGGGAGGGTTTGCGGTCAACTTCCCCGAGGAGGTTGCCACTGCAATGGGCGACCTGGTCGAGATTGGCCCCCATCTTATGTTCAGTCCGCCGCGGGTATGGGAAGGGATCCAGAGCCGCATCTGGGTAGACATCAGCGAGTCCTACGCTTTCAATCGCTGGGCGTACCGGCAGCTAATGAAGGTCGGATACCGGGCGGCTGACTACCGCATGCGTGGCAAGACCATGCCTTGGGGTTTGCGTTTGGCCTATGCCTTTGCGCACGCCGTGCTTTTCCGGCCCCTGAAGGACCAGCTGGGATTCTTGCGCCTGCGCCGGGCGTATACCGGCGGTGCAGCTTTGGGGCCGGATGTCTTCCGCTTTTTTCATGCGCTGGGCGTCAACTTAAAGCAGATATACGGTCAGACCGAGATCACCGGTATCGCATTCGTGCATCGCGATGGGGACGTACGCCACGACACCGTTGGCGTTCCCATACCCGGAACCGAGGTCAAGATAAGCGAGGAAGGAGAGATACTCGCGCGCTCCGACGCGGTTTGCGCGGGGTACTACAAGCGCGACAACGCCACCGCCGAGCTCCTGGAGGGAGGCTGGCTGCATTCGGGTGACGCCGGTTATGTGACCGACGACGGTCATCTCGTAGTTATCGACCGCCTGTCGGATGTAATGCATACCGCCGACGGCGAGATGTTCAGCCCGCAGTTCCTGGAGAACAAATTGAAGTTCAGTCCATTTATCAAGGAGGCTGTGGTATACGGTGACCGCAGGCCGTACCTTGCAGCGTTCATCAACATAGACCCACAAACCGTCGGCAAATGGGCGGAAGACCGCGGTCTGGCGTATACGACGTATATGGACCTGTCGGGCAAGCCGGAGGTGGCTGAGCTCATAAAGCGCGAGGTCGAGCTGGTAAATGCAGATCTTCCCGCCGGGTTGCGGGTACGCCGCTTCGTTCTCCTCTTCAAGCTCCTGGACGCCGACGACGACGAGCTGACACGGACTGGAAAGGTGCGCCGCAAGTTCGTGGCCGAGCGCTATCGCGATTTGGTAGATGCTCTTTACGGCGAGGCGACCGATGTGCTGGTCAGGACGGAGTTCAAGTATCAGGATGGTTCGGTGCAGCGGGTGGAGGCGAACGTGCGCGTCGTCGATCTCACGGACGAAACCGCCCGAAAGGGGGTGGGCGCGTGAGTTATTTCTTCCAACTGCTGGTTTCGGGAATAGTCGTGGGATCGGTTTACGCGCTCGCGGCCTTAGGTTTCGTGCTCATTTACAAAGCCAGCCGCGTGATCAATTTTGCCCACGGACACTTCATAGCCATAGGCGCTTTCACCGCTTATGCGCTCTCGACCAGTTTGGGCCTCAGCGTTTGGATAGCTGCTGTGCTCGCGCTTGCCTTTACCGCCATAGTGGGGTACTTTACCGAGCGCATATTTCTCAAACCGCTGGTTGGCCAGCCTATCATCAGCGTGATCATGGTCACCATCGGGCTCGCTTCGGTGTTCGGGGGGCTGATACACATGACGCCGTATGGATCAGGCAACTTCTCGTTGCCAGGTTTCCTTCCCGAGGGCGGCGTCAACTTCGCCGGCATCAGCGTCAGCTATCCGCAGCTGCTAGCGGTTGTCTTTACCGGTGTTTTCCTGGCCGCATTCGGGTGGTTTTTCCAGAGGTCCACCGTGGGAATAGCCATGCGGGCTGTGGCTGATGACCAAATGGCCTCGATGAGCCTGGGGGTGTCGGTAGAGAAAGTGTTCGCTCTCGCCTGGGCCGCCGCAGGCATTACCGCCGCCGCCGCCGGATTGATCGTGGGAGCAATTTCGGGGCTCAACCTGGAGGGTTTGGTAGGCATAGGGTTAAAAGTATTCCCGGTGGTGATCCTGGGTGGTCTGGATTCCATTCCCGGGGCAGTGGTGGGCGGCATTATCATCGGCATCCTCGAGAACATGGCCGCGGGATATCTGGATGCATACATACCGGGTGGCGGCACCGGTGATGTCTTCCCGTTCCTGGTACTGCTGCTGGTGCTATGGTTCAAGCCGCACGGCCTGTTCGGCACCGAGGAGATCGAACGTGTATAGGAGGCGCCATGCGTAATCCCTGGACGCGTACGGGCAACTACAAGACCAGCTACGCGCAGGACACCACCATTTTCGCAACGTACAGCGAACAGGCGAGTCTGGCCGTTTTTCTCATCGGCATGCTCGTGCTCCCGCGTTTTCTCGTTCGTGGCGACATGCAGATCCTCGACCTCATTCTCATCTATGCGCTGGCGGTACTGGGGCTCAACATCATCACCGGCTACGCGGGGCTGATCAACATCGGTCACGCGGCTTTCATGGGCGTGGGCGCCTATACGGCGGCTTTGGTGGCGCCGCACTTGCCGTTCTGGGCCGTGCTGCCCGTTTCCGGTCTGGTGGCCGCCGCCGCCGGCGCGGTGGTGGGCATCCCGGCGCTGCGTATCAAGCACCTCTACCTCGCCATCGCTACCCTTGCCTTCCAGCTGATCTTCGAGTGGGCGGTAGGGCACTCGCCAGCGCTCGAGCAGGGGGGCGCAATGGCCATGCCCCGGGGTATGGTTTTCTTTGGATATAAAATAGCGTTTAAAAATCACCACTATTTTTGGTACTACGTTTCGTTTACAGTATTGGTTCTCATGGCTTTCGGCTTCCGCAACCTGTTGCGTACGCGCTTTGGCCGCTCGCTGGTCGCGGTGCGCGATAACGATCGCGCCGCCGACGCCATGGGGATGGACCCCGGCAAGACCAAAGTCTTTGCCTTCGCGCTGGGCGCTTTTTATGCGGGTGTTGCGGGGGCGCTCTATGCTTACTGGTCGCGGGCGGTGGTCATTGAGGACTATTCCTTGATGATTTCCATAAAGTTCCTGGCTATGGCCATCGTCGGGGGGCTTGGAACCCTCGTGGGTAGCTTTTTGGGTCCGGCGTTTCTGGAGCTTCTCGATATCAACATGGAGACGTTCTCATACGCCATCAAAGAAATTTACAACCCGCCGGGGGTCGACGTAGGTTCGGCGATTCGCCCCCTGGCTTTCGGACTGGCTATCGTGCTCTTCCTCATCTTTGAGCCCCGGGGGCTCGCCAACTGGTGGCGGCTGTTGCGCAGTTACTTCCGCAACTGGCCGTTCAAATATTAGGCGACACGGCTCTTCTAATGCCGTCGCAATAAGGGAGGTAGGTGTATGAAAAACAAATGGACGTTGTGGGCCTTGGCCGCGGTTCTGGTGATGGGGTTTGCAACCGCGGAAAAAGTGCACATCATGTGGTCCGGTGCCATTACCGGTCCCACCTCTGATGCTGGCAAGTATTATGCCCAGGGCATCGAAGACTACTGCAGCTGGGTGAACGACACCGGATATGTTTCCGGGATAGAGTTCGTGTGCGAAACCCGGGACGACCAGTACAATAATGCCAACACCCTGCGTAACTTCGAAGAGGCGGTGGATCGGGGAGACCCCGTTTTCCTGGGTTACTCTACCGGTGGTACCTTGCAGCTGAAGCCGCTGGTGCAGGAAGTCGGCCTGCCTTTCATCCCGGCTTCCTACCACATCGGCAACATCGATCCACCGGACAACGACTACATTTTCCTTCCCATTGCCTCGTACTCCGAACAGGTCATAGCCGTACTCGAGTACATCGCCAAGGTATCCCCGGGGGCGAAGGTGGCCTTGGCTATTCACCCCTCGCCCTTTGGTCGGGCTCCGGTCAAGGACGCCAAGAAGGCGGCTGGAGAGCTGGGCATCGAGATTGTCGAAGTCCAGGAGATGGCCAAGGGTCTCGACTACACGGCTACCCTGAAGCGCTTTGAGAAAAAGGGTGTGCAGTACATCGTTTACCAGAACGTCGCCGGGCCGGTGGCCAACATGATCAAGGACGCCGGGCGCCTGGGACTCAAGATCAAGCACGCCGGCGCGCACTATGCGGGTGGACCCGACCTGTTGCGCCTTGCCGGTGATGCTGCGGAGGGATTCCTGTGGGTGACGGCGTACTATATGCCGCATGAGCAAGGTGCCGGGGCCAAGTTCGTCAAGGATCTGGGTGCCAAATACGGCCGCCCCGCCGACGCGATAGAAAGCGTGCATTACCCCTCTGGAATGCTGGCCGCGGCCATCGCTATCGAGGCAATCAAAGAAGCCAAGAACGCCGGCAAAAAGATCAACGCCGAGAACGTTTATCAGGCCCTCCTCAAGATGAACTGGCAGAACAAGCTCGCCGTAGGTCCGGTTACCTACAGCAAGAAAGATCACGTGGGCGTAGACAAGCTGCGGGTGCTCGAGGCCCGGGGTGGCACATTCGTGCCCGTTACCGAGCCTTTCAGCTCCGCATTATTCCGCAAGGTGCATTACGGCGAATAGCCGCCGGTTTTATGGCGGGCGGCTTTTGCCGCCCGCCTGCCCATCAGGAGGTGCCCCGTGAGCACATCCGTCCAGACCGAACGAAAATGGCTCCTGCGCGTCAATAACATCGAAGTCGTGTATCAGGACATCATCCAGGTGTTGCGCGGGGTATCCATCAACATACCCGAGGGCCGCGTGACTGCGCTGCTCGGCCCTAACGGTGCCGGCAAGACCACGACGCTACGCGCTATCTCGGGGTTGCTGGTACCCGAGGACGGCGCGGTGCGTGATGGCGCGATCGTCTATCAGGGTCAGGAGATTCAAAACCTTCCTCCGGAGCATATAGTCAAGCTGGGCATCGTGCAGGTGCCGGAGGGGCGGCACGTTTTCAAGCACCTTACCGTAGAAGAAAACCTGCGCGTCGGTTCAATCACACGGCGCGACGGCAAGGTTCGTGAGGATCTCGAGCGGATATATCATTATTTTCCGCGGCTCGCCGATTTGAAAAATCGCCTGGCCGGTTATACCAGCGGCGGCGAGCAACAGATGCTGGCCATAGGCCGGGCGTTGCTGGCGGCGCCAAAGCTGTTGTTGCTGGACGAGCCCAGCCTGGGTCTCGCTCCCCTTCTGGTGCGCGAGATTTTCGATATTGTGGCGCGCATCAACGCCGAGGAGGGGGTGACGGTGCTGGTGGTCGAGCAAAATGCTGCCATAGCCCTTTCCGTCAGCGGTTACGCCTACATAATGGAACAGGGCAAGATAGTGTTGGAAGGCGAGGCCGAGGCGCTCAAAGAGAACCCTGACGTCAAGGAGTTCTATCTGGGCACGGCGAAGGCGGGCGGGCGGAAATCGTTCCGCGACGTGAAGTCATATAAGCGAAGAAAGCGCTTCATGTAGGAGAAAAATCTTCCTTGACCCCCCTATGAGTGCGTGCTACGCTTATCAAGGAAGCTGCCCCGGCTTCCGCTACGGGGCGTAGCGCAGTCCGGAAGCGCGCCTGCTTTGGGGGCAGGACGTCGCAGGTTCAAATCCTGCCGCCCCGACCAGCATGCGGGAGTAGCTCAGCTGGTAGAGCATCGGCCTTCCAAGCCGAGGGTCGCGGGTTCGAATCCCGTCTCCCGCTCCATAGAAGGGGCGGCCGCAGGCCGCCCCCCACTTTGCACGCGCCCGTAGCTCAGGGGATAGAGCAGCCGCCTTCTAAGCGGTAGGTCGGGGGTTCGAATCCTCCCGGGCGCGCCAAACTTTTGTGCAAAAGCGGAAAATCCGCTGGATTCCGATCCTATTCGCGCGGCAACCCATTGGCTAGAGCGCCGGAATTTAGTAATAGACCCGGGCGCTGAGGGCAGGGAGCCAAATAACGCCAGCGTACCCGTCACTGGTGGATGTCAATCCCAGGATCAGGTCCCCGGGGTCACCCATGTAGGTCAGGTTGAGCGAGCCGGTTAAGCGGTTCACCCTTATTTCGTATAACAGTAGCGAATCGACCGACCAGAATTCTCCCGCCTGAAGGCTGTACGCAGCGGCCAATTGCCATCCGCCGCCGGTGTAGGCGGCTTCGAAGCTTGCGAGGCCGTCAAAAAGGTAAAAGTTGATCCCCAGGCCGCCGCGCCAGGGATCCGGCTCGGCGAATAACCGCCAGGTCTCGCTGTAGACGACTGTTTCGCCCAGGATGGTCGAAAAGCCTCCTCCCAGGGCCGCAGACCCAGTTTCTTGGTCGCAGATGAAGGTGGCCTGGAGGTCGCTACCGGAGAGCCTGCCATCGGTGTGCAAGACGCTGAACAGTGCTCCTCGCTGGTATCGCAAGGCCAGGCGCAAGCGGTTCGCAGGATTGGGGTACAGCTCGGCCCAGCCGCCCCAGAGACCGGTGGCGTAGTCGCCGACGTCATCGGTTAGCGAGAACGGCCGCAGCAGTCGCAGGGTGGATAGAGGCTCGGGACTGACTCCTAAGCCAAAGGCATAGCGGCCGTTGCCATAACCCAACTCCAGCTTGGATAAACCGGGATCGAAGCGGTTGCGCGCCAGATTCCAGCTGGGGTAAAAAGCTGTTTCCAGGTAGGCATCACCCCAGTATTCCGAGGCCAGCAGTGAACCGGCGTAGGCGGCCTCGAGCGCGAAAGAGTTTGCACGGTGGGAGTAAATGGCCCGGGTATTAATGGCCAGCGAGCCACTGAAGTCGATCGCCAGCGCCATGCCGAGCAAGACGGACAGAGCCGCCAGTCCTTTCAATTTAGCCTTCAATTTACCGTTTCTTCGCTGATTATGCGGCCGTCTTCGAGATGGACGATGCGCTGGACGTGCTCGAGCAGGCGCGGATCGTGGGTAGAGAATACGAAAGTCAATTCTTTTTCGTGATTTAGTCTTTTCATATACTCGATCAGCGCCTGGCCGGTTTTGGAATCTAGGTTGGCGGTGGGTTCGTCTGCAAACACGACGGCCGGTTCCGCAGCCAGGGCCCGCGCCACAGCCACCCGCTGCTGCTGACCGCCGGAGAGCTGATTGAGGCGGCGTTCGGCGTAGTCTTCCATTTCCAGCTCCGCCAGTGCGGCGCGGGCGCGGCTGAGGCGTTCACCCGGAGGAAATCCGCGCAGTTCCAGGATGAAGGCGGCATTCTCGAGCACGGTTAGCACCGGTATAAGGTTGTAGGCTTGAAATACGAAGCCGACTTTCCATAGGCGGATCCGGGCCCTGCGAACGGGGCTCTTGTCGTCTATCCGCTCGCCCTGCAGCCAGACCTCGCCGCTGCTAGGGCGGTCAAGCCCGCCGAGGAGATGCAGGAGGGTGCTCTTACCGGAACCCGAGGGGCCGGCGATGGCGGTGAACTCTCCGGGGGCGACGGTCAGGTTTACCCCGCGCAGGGCGGGTGTTTCGACGCCACCCGATTTATAGGTCTTATGCAGGTTCTTGGCTGCGACTATCGCTTGCAATTTTGCCTCCTAGGTTACGTGGCGCATGGCTTCGACCGGCTCCAGCCGCCCGGCCAGCCAGGCGGGCCAGAGGGCGCTGGTGATGGCAGTTAGGGCGGCGAAGGCAAAAACCTGGGCCACCTGCGCGGGGGAAATGCTGGCGTACATGATTTCGGGGAGACCGAACTCGGCGTACTGCTTTGCCAGGTCCCCGGGCAGGCTGAACCCCTGCGACATGTGCCAGAGCGCCAGCCCGCCAAGCAGGCCGCCAACTACTGCGCCGCTGCCGACCAGTAGCAGGCTTTCCATGATTACCAGCCGCATGATTCGCCAGCGGTCGGCCCCCAGAGTGATGATGACGCCGAACTCGCGGATTCTCTCGACCAGACTGAGGTAAACGGTGTTTACCACCAGCAAGCCGGCGAGAACGAAAAAGAGCAGCGCATAAATCAAAATCATTGGTTTCAGCATCTCCAGCATCGCCGCCAGCGCCGGCTGCGCCTCCCGCCAGCTGAGCAGTTCGTAGCCGGCGGGTATTAACGGGGCTAGCTGGCGGCGGGTTTGCTCGAGCCGCGTTTCCTGCGCAAGCGTTTTGAGCCCGGGGAGAAAGATGACGATCCGGCTGGCGGCGTCGGGGGCGGCCAGCTCCTGGGCTACGCCCAGGGTCAGCATGGCGGTACGGGCCTCCATGTTGCTCTCGGGCAGGTCGAGCAGGCCGGAAACGTTGAAGGCCGCCGCTCCCATGCCTTCGGTACCCGGGGCGAAAGCATAAACGCTCTGGCCGACGCTTACCTTAAGCGCCCGGGCCAGGGCCGCCCCCAGGGCCGCCGACCAGTCATCGCCGCCGGGTGGTTTTCCAGCGGCTAAGTATTCGTCGCCAAACTCCTTCATCAAGTGGCCGCCCGGTTCCAGCCCCAGCAAAACCACGCCTCGGGAACGCTCTTCGCCGGCCAGCAGCGCTGGCACCTCGAGCACCGCCTCGATGTCGGCTTCGGGCAGCGCCCCGGTAAGCTCGGTTTTGAGGGCGGCGGCGTTTCTAATCAGCCCCAGGTCGAATTCGCGCACCTCGTCGGCGTTTTTGACCCGGACCACCAGATGGCCGCTGGTGCGGGTCAGGTTCTGAAACAGACCGTTCTGAGCGGCGCCGCTAAAGCCGTACATGACAAGCATCAGTGCCACCACTGCGGCCACCGCTGCGGCGGTCGTCAGGCTGCGGCTGCGGCCGCGCCAGACATTTTTCCAGGCCAGACTCCACATCAGTAGCGGCACCCCCGCTCGAGCATGGCCTGGGTGAAGCAGCGGTCGGGCACCTGCCCCAGCTTCCAGTTGCCAATGGCGAAGGTCGTTTGGTAGCCAGCGCGCGCCAGATCGCGCACCAGGGTTTCGGTTACCAGGTACCGGTCGTCGCCCAAACTTACCGCCTTGCGCAGCTGCACGTCTTTGACGGCCTTGCCGCGCTGGTCGTAATAAATGATTTTGCGTAGCAACCGATCCTGGCTGCCCAGCACAAGCTCGACCCTGCCCCAGGGAACCGGGGCGTTCGCCTTGGGGGTCAGCACCAGCACGATGGCGCCCGATTTGTCGCTGCTTGGGCGCAGCTCTACCCGATAGTCTTTTTCCAGGTCACGCCCGGATAGGTCTGCATAGCTAACGTCGGAGCCCAAGAAGCGGTCGTTCTTGCCGCTCGGCGGCAGGCGCAATACCCGACCCAGGCGGGGATTATAGACCCAGACGTCGGAGCCGATGGTCAGGAAAGCCTGGCCGGTATCGCGCTTGGGTTCGACTACCCGGATGAGCGAGCGCTGGTCGCCGTCGGTCAGAACCTCGAGAACATACTTCTTGCTGCGGCCGGGTCGCTCGACGAGCAGGGTGTAGGTAGCTGCCATGGCCGGGCCGCGCAGCTGGTCGACCGCCCGATGGAGCAGTTCTACCGGGTCGGGGTTCTGGGCCGCGGCGCCGCTGGTGAGGGCGAAGGCGGTCAGCAAGGTTACGATATTTTGCTTTATTCCCATCGCAAAGCCTCCGAAGGTTGTAGCCTGCGGGCGCGCAGGGCGGGGAAGAGAAAGGCGGCCAGAGCCGCGATGACGACGGTGATGAGCGAATAAAAGGCGTAGATTGGTGAAAGGCGGGTGTAGAACTCCTCGGTAAGACCCGCTTCGCTCCAGACCTCGGCCGAAACCTGAAAGAGCGGGCCCAGGACATTATGGCTGCTCGTGTAATAGATGAGGGCGTAGCCAAGGGCAATGCCCAGCAGCCAGCCGACGCCGGTGGCCAGGGCGGCCTCGAGCACGACCATCCATCCCAATTGGGGGTTGTCCATTCCCAACGCCAGGATTACCCCGAACTCGCGGGTGCGCTCCAGCACGCTGACTATCAGGGTGCTGGTCACCGCCAGGGCGGCGAAGAGAGCAAGCAGCAGACCGATTGGCAGCGAAAACTTTTTGGCCGCTTCGACGTCGGTTTTGATCGGTCCCACCAGGTCCCAGACGGGACGGGCCGCCATGCCGGGCGGCAGCAGTTGGCCGATGCGCCTGGCGATGGTGTTTTCACGGCCCAGCGGGGCGTCCAGCGCCAGGTGGGTAGCACCGCCCTGGCCGGTCAGCCGGCGGGCGTCGCTCAGATGCAGGTAGACGCCAGATTTGTCGACGCTGGATACTCCGGCGTGAACCAGCCCCACCACCCGCAAACCCAGCGATTGCGGCCCCGCCAGGGCGGCGGTGCTGACGACCAGCCGCTCGCCCAGGCGAACGTCGAGCCTCTCGGCCAGCCGGTAGCCGAGAATTATTTCACCGGGACCGGTGAGCCAGCGACCGTCGTCAACCTTGCCGGGCACCCGGGAAATCGCGGGCTCGGCGTTTGGGTCTACTCCCAGCAGGAGAGCGCCTTCCGAAATGTAGGGAGATGTTAGCAAACCGGCAAACTGCAGCCTGGGCGCGTAGGCGGCAACCCCGCCTTCGTCCAGAACGCGGTAGATACCGCTCAAGTCGGTCAGGCCGTTTTCGGGGTCGGGGTCGGCGAACCAGTCGACCGTGGCCACCGTGACCGGCGCCAGCACATAGCGGGCGTGGGCCTCGAGCACCGAGAGTTCGTAACCGTCGGCCAGGCTCCAGTAGAAAATGGTCGCCACCGCGGCGTAGGCGACTACCGCCGCCAGCAAAAATGTGCGCTGCCGGTGACGCCAGACATTGCGCCAGGCAAGGCGTACGGGCACCATGCTGATGCTCATGAATTCCCCCGGGTTGTTCCCCATGCTTCCATAAAGGTAGCCAAAAGCTGCAGATAAAGTTCGAAGGCCTCTTCCATTTTGTCGAGCCGGCTGGTGCGATCGGGGTTTGGTGGCAGCGCCTGCCGCGCTTCACGGGCGAAACCCACAAACCCGCGGCTGATACGTTCCTCCATCGCCAGTAAGGCTCCCCAGGGGTCTGCGGCAAGCCGGTAGTAGGCGCGGCGGGAACCCGGCCGTGCGGCCCGCTCAATAACACCTATCTGCTCGAGGAGGCGGGTGGCGTGACTGATTGATGCTTTGCTTACGTCCAGGTCTTGGGCCAGCTCTTCCAGCGCAATCTCGTCAGTGTCTGCCAGCAACATCCAGCCGAGCACCCTCCCCGCCATTCGGGGAAGGCCTATGGCCTCTACTGCCAGACCCAGTTTCTCCGCCAGTTGCCTGGCGATATTGCTATCGCCCGCCATGTACTTATCTTAGCTTTGTTTAGTATGTTTAGTCAATAGTAAACGTACTTAATTTTCCGGCAGGGGCGGAACTGGTTTTACCCAATGAACGTACGAAAGGCTGTGCAGGTAGGAGAGCCCGGCTTCGCTGAGCTGATGGTCGATTTCCAGGCTCATTAGCGCATCACCGCCTTTTTGGGTGCGGCCCGAGATGACACGGGCGATGTTGACCTCGTCGTCCGCGAGCACCAGCGCCACCCGGGCGATTACCCCGGGGGTGTCCCGGTGGCGGACGAGCAGGGCAGGGGTTTCCCCGCTAAGGTAGGCGTCCAGACCGTCAATTTTCCATATGCGCACCATGCCCCCACCGATGGAACTGCCGATCACTTCGTGCCGCTCGCGGGAGTCTTCCAGTTCGATGCGGACCGTATTGGGGTGAACGTCTCCCAGCTCGATATCTTCGAAGCTGATATCTACCCCGGCTTCCCGGGCCCTGTCGATTGCGTTCTTGATTCGGGGGTCGTCCGGGGCATATCCCAGGGCACCTCCGGCGAGAGCGAGATGCGTTCCGTGGCCCCGACCCGTTTTGGCAAAGCTGCCGTGCAGGCCGAAGCGCACGCGCCGCGGTTCGTCATTCAGCAATTGCCTTGCCAGCCACGCCAGCCGTACTGCTCCGGCGGTGTGGCTGGATGACGGACCCACCATAACCGGCCCGATGATGTTTGACAGTCCCATACCTCCATTCTAGGTGGCCTTGGGCGTGGCAAAATGGGAATATGCGAAGACTTTGGATCACAGGATGGCTGCTGGCCGTGGCGCTGGCGCAGGGTCTCGTGCTACCCGAGGCTGCAAGTGTAGGCGGCCAGGTCGAGATAAGCGCCAGCGGACTCGAGCCGGGAGCATACCCCATTGAGATCGTGGGACCGGATGGTGTTCAAGTATTTACGCTGGTGACCACCGAAAACGGGGGCGTGCTGACCTGGAAGCCGCCCCGGGCGGGGCATTACCGGTTCATTCTCTACACCCCGGGGGGCAGGCAAACGGCCGAGCTCGATGTAGCTCCGCCTCCGCCGAAGGTAGTTTTGGAGCCGGAGGGTCTGCGCATTGGAGATCGCATGCTGCCGCTTCCCGCCGCCGACTGGCTGCCACCGCTAGAGGAGCCCGGAGCTGTTTATCTGGCCATCCAGGGCGCTCCCCTGGTATTACGTGTCGACTATGAGGGCGAGTTGAAACCCAGCGCCTATTATCCTCCCGATGCGGTTAAGGACCTCGGCACCGGTCCGGTAGCATTGCTGGCCGATGGCCGCGTGGTCTCGTTGTCCGAACTGGGTCCCGAAGCCGGGCCGTATACCGGAGAATTGTCAGCCTTGGAGCCGCTGCGCCTGCTGGGTTCCTACTGGCGGGAAAAGGGGGTGACGGAAAGGTTGCCGCCGGACCCTGGCGGTTACCGGCCCTACTGGGTCTACTGGGCAATGGAGGCGGGGGCGCTCACGGTCGAAGACCTAGCCGCCTGGGGACGCGATTTGCTGCGGCGCGGTCACAGGGTGGAGCTCGAGTGGCGCGGAAAGGCGGGCGCCTGGGCTGAATCCTGGCAGGAGGAGGCCCGCGATGCCCGTGATTTGGAGCCGGAGCAGTCGTTACGGCTTACCCGGGCCATGTTCGACTACGCACCGCAGCATCCCCGCTCAAAGGCCTTCTTCATTGAGCAGGCCCGCTGGCTGGAATCACGGGGACGTTTTGCCGATGCGTTGCGGCTGCGGGAGGGCGTCAGGCAGATGAGCGCTTTCACGCCGGCGCTGGATGCTTCCATGTTGAAACGGGCGGTCTGGGCGTTGGCGATAGCTTATCTGGCGCTAATAGCGGTTTTGTTGGCGCGCTATTTCCCTGCTCAGCGCCGGGGGTTGGCGTCGCTGGGCGGACTTCTGGGCAGCTGGAGTCGCAACCCGCTGCGAAGAATGGGGCACCTCCTGCTGGCGTATGCAGGTTGGGGAGAACGCCTGCTTACCGCCCTGCTGTTTCTGGCGCTGCTGGTATCATTGCTCGTTTGGGGCACGGCCCGCAGTTTCGAGAGGGTAATGGCCGAGGCGCCGTTGGCGCGAGCCGCTTTCATTGGTTCCGGCCAGGCCATTGCCGACTGGCCACAAGGGCGAGGGCGGGAGCTGCTCCAGGCGGTGGCGCAGGGTGGAGATACAGCTGTGCCCGCTGTGCCGCTGGCATTTTCGGAGGCGCTGCATTACCGGCTCAACAATGACGAAGAAGCGCTGGAAAACGCATACCGGCTTGACGCCGGCTATACCCCGGTGCTGGAACACCTGGGCTTGGGTGCCGATGCTTGGACCGCTGTTTACCGGCAGGCGGGGGTGGACCGCTTGGGAACACCGCGGGGGCGCGACCTAGCCTGGCTGTATTTGGATGGAGCGCTCCGTTCGCTGAAGGATATGCCGACTATGCCCCTGGAGTCGCTGGGTTTGGACCGGGTATGGAGCTGGGTTTTGCTTGTGCTGGCGGGGCTGTGGGCACTGATGCACGCATGGGTGTTGATACTGCCCCGTCCCCGTCAGTCTTTCCGCGCCAGCGGGGTACTGGCCCGGGCGCTCGAGCTGGCGGTTCCCGGTAGCAACAGCTTGGGGAAGGGCTGGGGGGTCATACTATTGCTTGCTGCGGCACACGGGCTGGTTCTTTTGGTCGAGGGCGAGACGGCTGCGGGAGCCGCCTGGTTGGTGGCCGCATATCTCCCTCACCTGGTGCTCTGGTACGGAGAGGTGCACCGGTGATAGTCCCGGCACTGGTTACCCCGTTCGACACCGCGGGGCGGCCGGATCCTGCCGCCTTGCAGGCAATCATCGACCGCCTCGAGCCACATGTAGACGGCTTCTTGATACTGGGATCGACCGGCGAGGCCGTGACTTTGGATCCGGACGAGCGCGAAGCGCTGCTTGCGGGCGTCAGGGTGTCCAAGCCGCTTTGGGTCGGCGTGGGTGACGAGTCGGAGGCGTTGGCACGGCGCCACGCGGAAGCTGCGCTGGCGGGCGGCGCCGATCGTTTTCTGGTCATGCCACCGCGCTTTTACGCATCCGCTATGGGGCCCGATTCTTTTCACCGCCACTTCGAGTCGCTGGCGGAAGTGGGGGAAGTCTGGCTTTACCATGTCCCCGTATTTACGCGGACGGAGTTTCCGCTGGAGCTGATAGCCGAGTTGTCGAGGAATCCGCGTATCACCGGCATAAAGGATTCTAGCGGGGAAATGGCCCGGCTTGAGTTCTACCGCCGTTTTGCGCCGGAGTTGCAGGTATTCACCGGCAGCGGCACTACCCTGCCTGCGGCGGTTGCCAGTGGCGCAGGCGGAGCGATCCTCGCGGTCGGCAACATCGCCCCCCGCCTCTATGCGCGCGTGCTGGAGGGGGCTGGCTCGGGCGCACTGGACGCGCAGCTGGCTGGTCTGGCCTACGAAACGGCTGCGTTGATAGGCCGCGGAGGTATTCCTTTGCTCAAGGAAGCTATGCGTTACCTGGATATGCCCGCAGGGTCGCCGCGCTCGCCTTTACCCGATACGAGTCCGTACTGGCCGCAGGCCCAAGGGTTGCTGGATCGTTTGCAGGAAGAAGGGTGGTTGCCATGAGAAAAGCCGTTTTGTTGTTGAGTCTGCTGGTTCTGGTTCTTGCCGGATGTATCCCGGGGGTGCAAAAGCCCGAACCTCCCCAGGCGCGGGTCGAGGGGTTCGATGTCGTCAGTGTCGACCCGTTTTCGGGGAAGGCACAGTTTGCGCTCAAGATGCGTATAAGCAATCCCAACAGTTTCGAACTGCCGCTGGTTGCCAGCCAGTTGACGCTTCACTTCGGCAACGCCAGGTTGCCTTTCGACCTCCCGGCAATGACGCTGCCCCCGGCCGGTTTCAAAATGATGAACGTCAAACTCACGGTCCCTCTGGCCAAGACTGCTGACGCCGTGGGCAGGCTCATTAGCGGTGATTCGGTAAGGATGCGCATAACCGGCAGGGTGAAAGTGCAGGTGGGGCCTGTTCCTGTTGAGCTGGGGCCTTTTACGTTGCTCGACGAAACTGTGCGGGTGAACCTGCAGTTTGCGATACCCCGTTTCAAGCTCGATCCGAATCAGAGCCGCTTGCGGATCAGCGGGACGAACCTGGAAGTCATCATAGGGTTCCGAGTTTCCAACCCCAACCCAATCGGTTTTTACCTGCGCGGCCCGGTGGGGCTGGTCATAGGCGGGGATACCGTTGCTGATGCAGTCCTCGACCTGCCGTTGCGTCCCCGGGAATCGGGATCGGGCATGCTGGCTTTCCGGGTCAATCTAACCAAGGTTCCGGGAGCGGCGACCGCCCTGGTTACCGGTCTGCCGGTAGAGCTGTCCGGGGGTGTGCGCGCCGAGATACCCGGGGTCTGGCAGATGCTGCTCGACGTATTCTTCGGCGGGAGGGTGCGTTGACGCGTGGGGATACCCTTCGATAGGCTCGGTAGTCTGTTTTCCCGCTGGGGGCATCGTGCGTATCCGCGCTGGGCCTGGCCGTTGCTGTCGGAAGCGCTTCGCACCCTGCCCCGGGAAGGCAGAGTGCTCGACCTGGGAGGGGGGACCGGGGTTCTCGCCCGCGCCGCACTGGCGATCCGTCCCGACTTGAAGATAACGGTGGTGGATCCAGCAAAGGGAATGTTGCGTCATGTGCCGGCGCCGATAGAGGTCGCGTTCGCCCGGGCTGAGGCGTTACCCTTCGCCCGGGCGCAACTGGATGCCGTGCTACTGGGCGAAGCTCTGCATCACTTCCAGGACCCGCGGGCCGCGCTCGTACAGGTAGCCCGCGTCCTCAGGCCGGGAGGTCTGCTATGGATATATGACTTCGATCCCCGCGCGGGCCTGGGCCGCTGGGTGTACTGGGGCGAGCGCCTTCTCGGCGAGCCTGCCAATTTCATGACGCCGCAGGGGCTGCTAGGCGAAATAGCCGGACTGGGTTTTTCGGGGAGTTTCGAAGCGCGGCGGGGCCGGTACGTGCTGACAGCGCGCCTCAAAGACGAAAAGCCGCAGGCAGCAGCTCGCCCAGCTTGAAACGCAATTCTTTGCCCGCGGTATTGCGACAAACAACGGGGGTTTCGTCGTCGGCGAATTCGTAGAGGATTTGCCGGCAGGCGCCGCAGGGCGCGGCCGGTTCGCTTGCGGTTGAAAGAATGAAAACCTCGCGGATCTTTCGTTCGCCTGCAGTTATCATTGCACCGACGGCTATCTGCTCGGCGCAGCGCGAGAGGGGGTAGGCGCTGTTTTCTACGTTCACACCTACAAATCTGCGGCCGCTCTCGGTTACTATTACGGCGCTGACCGGGAATTTCGAATATGGCGCGTAGGCGTGCGCCAGCGCGGTCTGCGCGAGGATAACGATGTCTTCTTGCTCGGCCAAGGGGTGCTCCTCACTCCGCTTCGCTGGCGGCGGGTGTACTCACCGGTTCGGCTCTAACGCGTTCGATCTTGCGTTCGTCGGCTGCCTCCACCACAAAGCGGTAACCGCCGTAACTGTGTTCTTCGCTCACCTTGGGGATGTAGCCGAAGGTTTCGTATAGGTAGCCCGACAGGGTTTCGTACTCGCCTTCTGGAAGTTCTATGCCCAGCGCTTCGGAGACGTCGTCCAGCGGGGTTTGGGCGTCGATCAGGAAGCTCCCATCTTCCTGGGGTTGGATGGGGTGTTCCTCCACCACGTCGGTTTCGTCGTAGATTTCGCCGACGATTTCCTCGATGATATCCTCGAGCGTCACTAACCCGGCGGTGCCGCCGAACTCGTCTACGACGATCGCCATGTGCACTTTTCGGCGACGTATTTCGAGCAGCAGGTTCCAAACAGGCATCGACTCAGGAACGAAAAAAGCGTCCTGGGCGATACTCATTACCGTGAGTTGGTCCAAGAGCTCGGGGGTTTCCAGGTAGTTAAGCAGCTCTTTGGCATAGGCGATACCGACTATTTGATCGATGCTTTCCCGGTAGACGGGTATGCGAGAGTAGCGATACTCGCGTTCAACGCGAACGAACTCGCGCAGGCTGGCCGTGTTTTCTATGGCTACCACGTCCACCCGTGGAACCATGATTTCGCGCACCTGGGTTTCTTCGAGCTCGAGGACGTTTTGAATCATGTCCTCTTCGGCTTCTTCGATCGCTCCGCTAGCCTCGGCCCCGGCGAGGATCAGCTTGAGCTCGTCTTCGGTGACCAGAGGCTGCTGGCGGGGCTCGAGTCTCAAGAAACGCAGGATTAGTGCGGACATCCAGGTAAAAAAGCGGCCTATGGGGTATAGCAATACCGAAAGCCAGTAAATGGGGCGCACGAAGAAGCGCGCCAGGCGGTCGGCGTTGTGAACGGCTATTGATTTCGGGGTGATTTCCCCAAAGAAGAGAATCAGAAAGGTCATCAGCCCGGTGGCGTAGGCGATGCCCGTAGACCCCCAGGCGCTGGTGGCAAGGTCGGTTACCAGCGCGGTCGCGGCGATGTTGACAAGGTTGTTGCCCACCAGAATGGTGGTTAGAAAGCGGGTGATATCCCGCTGCAGAAGCGCGAACGGGCTGTTCGGCCCTTCGCGCTCGGCCAGCTCGCGCACCTTCCAGGGCCACAGGGTGGTGACGGCTGTTTCGGCGGCGGAAAAAAATCCCGAGAGGACGAATAGCGCCACCAGGAGCAGTGCGTCCAGTATGGGGTAAGCAAAAGCGGCCTCGGCAACCGGATTTTGGGCAAGGGCAGGGGTAAGCAGCAGGGTGAGGGCTAGCAGGCGAAGGCTACGACTGGGAGGTCGGTCCATAGTGCTTAAGGGATTTTACCATAAATACGCAGTTTTTCAGCAATGGCGGGAAGGAAGATCAGCATGCCGATCATTGCAGAGAGGATGCTGGCCATCAGCACCGCAGCCGCAGCCGTGTCCTTGGCCGCTTTGGCCAGTGGGTGATGGTCGGGACTGGCGATGTCGACCACCGCTTCCAGGGCGGTGTTCATCAGCTCCAGCGTTAGCACCACGAGTATGAGCAGGAGCACCGTAACCGGATCGACCCCCAGGACGAGGGCCAGCGTCAGGGCAATCAGCGCCAGGAGGACTTCGATGCGGAAGTTGCGCTGGCTGCGCCAGGCGTAGCGCAGCCCCTGCCAGGCGTATCCGAAGGAGCGCAAAATTCCCTTTACAGTTCCAGTATCCGGCGCTGAACGTTCAGAAAACCTCGCCATTCCTCCTCCGAATCGTGGTCATGCCCCAGCAGGTGCCATAAACCATGCGCCGCCAGGACGAGCACCTCTTCTTCCAGCGAGCGCCCCTGCGCCGGAGCTTGCCGGGCAGCGGTATCGAGGCTTATCCAGATGTCCCCCAGATGCGGGGGAATGAAAGGATCGCCTGGTTCGTAAGTGGGAAAACTAAGTACGTCGGTGACGGTGTCCTCGCCCCAGTGGGTTTTCTTGAGGGCGCGAATCCTGTGGTCGGAGCAAAGTATCACGGTAACCATCCTGTTGGCGTGCCCCAGTTCGCTCATTAGCGCCGTCAGGCCGTGTCGCAGGCGCGGTCGCAGGCCTCGCGGCGGCTTTTTTTGGGGGATTATCTCAACTGCCGCCACTGTCCGTGTGCCTGTCTTCGTTTTCGGCCTTGCGTTTTACCTCCGCCTGTTCGTACGCCTTGATTATTCGCGCCACCAGTGGATGGCGCACGACGTCCGACTCCTTGAAATAAATAAACCGTATCCCGTCTATTCCCTGCAATATGCTCTGTGCGGCCAGCAGCCCGCTGTATTTGCTGGCCGGCAGGTCTATTTGGGTGATGTCCCCGGTTACCACCACTTTGGAGTTGAACCCCATGCGGGTGAGGAACATCTTCATTTGTTCGGCGGTGGCGTTTTGGGCTTCGTCCAGGATGATGAAGGCGTCGTTGAGGGTGCGACCGCGCATGAAAGCCAGCGGGGCCACCTCGATTATCCCCGAGGCCAGATGCTGGTCGAAGCGTTCGGAGTCTATCATTTCGAACAGGGCATCGTAGAGCGGGCGCAGGTAGGGGTCCACCTTGGCCTGGATGTCGCCGGGCAGGAAGCCGAGGCGTTCACCGGCCTCCACTGCGGGCCTGGTGAGGATGATGCGCTTCACCTTCCTGGCTTTCAGGGCGGCGACCGCCATGGCTACGGCCAGATAGGTCTTTCCGGTTCCGGCGGGGCCTATTCCAAAGATTATGTCGCTGCCGGCGATGGCCTCCACATAGCGCGCCTGCCCGGGGGTTTTGGGGCGCAGGCGACCGGGCAGGCGAAAACCACCCAGACGAATCTCGGTTTCTTCGGGGAGCCGCCGTCCGCGTTCGGCCAGGGATAGGGTTTGCTCGAGCACGGTTTCGTCTATCTCCGCACCCTGACGCAGCAGCGTGAGCAGATCACGCAACACCGCTTCGGCCACTTTGACGTCTTCCTTCTCGCCGCTTATGCGAATCTGCTGATCACGGGCGACTATCGTTGCGCCCAGCCGCTGGCGCAGCACCTTGAGCCAGCGGTCACGGCTGCCGAAGAGCGCCATGGCTTCGTCGGGGGAGCGCACGAAGATGCTGGTTTCCGTGCTTTCCCGGGGGGCTTCGTTCGTTTCCATCCGTCTGTCTAGCTTATCAGCTTCTTTATTCTCCTGCGACCGCGCCTACGGCTTACGGGTTCACTGAGGATTTCATGCCAGATCATTCCCTGAACTATCGCCCTGCGGTGCACCGGCAGGGACGGCCTGTTTGTGGTGCGTCCGTGGGTGGCCGCAAATGCCATGCGCTCGCTTGCCGCTATGCCGGCGGCGTCCTGGCGGGCTTCTGCTATGCGACGCCGCGAGCGCGAGCCGGCGGCATGACCTTCGGCGCTTTGCTGGTTCGGGGGCGCAGCGGGGGTAGCCGCCTGGCGAGCCGACGGTGCGGTGGTGCGTGGCGCGGGCTGGGGCTGTTTGGTTGGGCGCGGCGCCTTCGTATCCGGTGGGGTGTCGCGAACCTTGCCCTCCGCCGCTTCGCGCAGGCGGCGTTCTATCTCCTCGATTTCCTCGGGAATTTCGACCTCCACGAGCGGCTCGCGCGGCTTGAACAGCCCGCGCAGGGCCGGTCCGATTATGAAGAAGAGCAGGAAGAGTATTCCTAGAAGATCATCGAAGTTCATGGGCTAACGCTCTTCCTCTTCACCCGCCGCTTTGCTGAGGGACTCGCGCATGTCGGTGTCCGCCTCGATGTTTTTCAGGGTGTAGTAATCCATTACCCCGAGATTCCCTTGCTTTAGGGCCTCGGCCAGAGCCATGGGGACCGCAGCCTGGGCCTCCACCAGTTTGGCACGCATTTCTTCCACTTTTGCGCGCATTTCCTGCTCGGCGGCCACGGCCATAGCGCGCCGCTCCTCGGCTTTGGCCTGGGCGATTTTCTTGTCGGCCTCGGCCTGGTCTATCTGCAACTGGGCGCCTATGTTCTTGCCTACGTCCACGTCGGCGATGTCTACCGAGAGGATCTCAAAGGCGGTACCGGCGTCGAGCCCTTTTTCGAGCACCGTCTTGGAGATCATGTCGGGGTTTTCGAGCACGTCCTTATGGCTGGATGCCGAGCCGATGGTGGTTACGATTCCTTCGCCGACGCGGGCGATGATGGTTTCTTCTCCGGCCCCACCTACGAGCCGGTCGATGTTTGCGCGCACGGTTATGCGGGCGGTGGCGAGCAGCTGGATGCCGTCCTTGGCTACGGCCGCGACCATGGGGGTCTGAATTACCTTGGGGTTGACTGACACCTGCACCGCTTCAAGAACGTCGCGTCCGGCCAGATCTATGGCTGCGGCCCGGTCGAAGGTAAGGTTTATTCCGGCTTTTTGGGCTGCAATGAGGGCGTTGACCACGCGGTCTACATTGCCGCCCGCCAGATAGTGGGACTCGAGCTTATTGAGCTCCACCGGGATTCCCGCTTTAGTAGCGTTAATGAGCGGATAAATTATGCGTGCCGGTGGAATCCTCCGCAGCCGCATTCCTATCAGCGTGGTCAGCGGCACCCGCACGCCCGAAGCCCAGGCCTGAATCCACAACCCTACAGGAACTATGGAAAAGAGGATGAATAGCCCTATCAGTATTAGGCCGGCCACTATCAAGAAACCGATGTCCATGTTCAAACCTCCTCTTCGCGCACCACGACGCGCGCGCCTTCGACTTCAACGACCCGGATTGTGGAGCCCCGGGGGATGAATTCGCCTTCCGATACGACGTCAACCTTGCGCTCGCCGAAGCGCGCGGTCCCCGCGGGTCGCAGGTCGGTTACTGCTTTGCCTATGGCTCCGGTAAGCGATTCCAGGCGTTCGCGCGGTGGCGCCTGACTCCCTATTGCTCCTTCCAGGACCAGCGCGTGCGCCGCCCGGGTGCGCGGCAGGTAGCGGAACACCAGGACGAGTCCTAGGGCTCCTGCAACGATGGCGATGGCCCCCACCATGAGCGCTTGTTCGCCGAAGGTGAGGTATATCGAAGCGCCGATAGCAATGAATCCCGAAACTCCCGCAACACCAAAGCCTGGTATGAGGAACATCTCGGCCAGCAGGAGAGCGATACCTCCCAGGAAGAGGAGCACCTCGAGCACCCCGCTCATCCCTGCGAGAACACCGCCAGCGAAATAAAGGGCCAGGGCTGCGATTCCTAGCAGTCCGGGAACCCCGAAGCCGGGAGTGAAAAACTCGATGATCAGCCCCAGGAGCCCCAGTGCCAGTAATACCGGGGCCACGTACATACTGGTGAGGAGGCGTGCCACCCTGATGCGGGCAGGCGGTTCTATAACAATTGTTTCGGTGGTGAATCCGGCGCGTTCCAGCGCTTCGCGCAGGCTCGCCGCTTCGAAGTCGGCCACCCCCAGTTCTACGGCCTTGGCTGCGGTCAGCGTGAGGGGTTCGCCCTTGCCTGCCAGATCCTCGATTTCTATTTCGGGGTCCACCATCGCCTCGACCAGCCTGAGCGGGCGGCCGCGGGCTTCGGCCACCGCCCGAAACTTGCCTTTGAGGGCGCTTATTACCTTGCGATCCGCCGCTTCGGGCTTGCTGATGGGGGTAACCGTTATAGGGAGTGCCGCTCCGATCTCGGAGCCCGGTAGCATGGCCACCTGTTCGGCGGAGAGAGCGATGAGAGCCCCAGCGGAGAAGGCGTTCTTTACGACCGCCAGGGTGGGCAGGGGTGAGGTAAGTATGGCGTCGGAGATGCGCATAGCCGCGTCCACCCGGCCTCCCGGGGTGTCGATCCAAAAGACGACCCCGCTTGCTCCGTCGCGCTCGGCCCGTTCGAGGGATTCTTCGACAAAAACGGCGAGGGGCTGGTCTATAGGGCCTTCTATCTTCACGACATAGCTGGCTGCGTGGGCCCACGCAGCCGACAAAATCAGCAGACTGAGGACGAATCTTGGTTTCACCAACACCAGCCTAACCGATCATGACCGCGAGCGTTTGCAATGGATTACCAGGACCGGCTTATCGGTGCGGTGCAAAACACCTTCGGTTACCGATCCTAGAATCAACTTTTCAAGTCCGCCGCGGCCATGAGTGCCCATGACTATCAGATCATGGTCCTTGGCGAACTCAACGATGGTGGGTACGGGCTGACCTTCGTGCATAATGGTGTTAACGGGGATTCCCACTTCCTGGGCTATTTTGCGCGCGGAGGTCAGCACCTCCTCCGCGGCTTTCTTGAGGTCTTCGTAAAGGTCGGCCTCGTAGGGAATGCCTTCGGGAAGCATGGGCAGGGTGAGGAGCGGGTTTTCTATCACGTAAAGCACCGTAGCCTCGGCTCCGCAGGTCCTGGCCAGGTCGAATCCTTCCCGCAGAGCGTGGTCGCTGCAGGGTGAACCGTCGGTTGGAAGCAACACGCGCTTGTACATGGTCCCCTCCTTTTCTTTGCTTTTATTATAGCGCGCTTAGCGCGTGCGGTATCCGGCGGCCTCGAGCACTTCTCTTCCCGCCCGTTTTTCCTCGCCGCTTACGAATCCCAGTCGAATCGCCCCGCCTTCGTCGCGGACGTTGAGGACCTCGATGTCCTTGATGTTTACGCCTGCTGCCCCCAGAGCGCTGGTGATGCGGGCCAGCTCTCCGGGCCGGTCGGGTACCGCGATTACCAGGTCGTGCTGTACGGGCAACAGCGTGCGCCGCACCACCGGCAGGCTGTCGCGCACCCGCTTGGCACCTTGGGCGTATTCGAACAGCCGCTCGGGATGGTCGAGGGCGGAAACGAGCTCGTCTAGAACTGCTTTAAGATCTGCGGCCGCCTCTCGCAGCGCCGCGCGGTTGGCCACGACCATATCGCGGCTCATTCGCGGCGAACCTGACGCCACCCGCGTCAGGTCGCGAAAGCCGCCCGCCGCCAGGAACATCAGCGTTTCGCGGTTGGGATCGGCATCCACGATACGGTTCAGGGCCACCGCGAGCAGATAGGGCAGGTGCGAGACCCGCGCCACCAGCCGGTCGTGCAGCTCCGGAGCGACGAGCAGGGGGTAGGCCCCCAGGGCTTCCACCAGGTGCTCGAGCTCTCGCAAATCCGCGGCGGTGCTGCGGGGTGAGGGGGTGAGGATCCAGGCGGCGTTTTGCAGAAGGCCTGCGTGGGCGTTCTCCACCCCGGCGCGTTCGCTGCCGGCCATTGGGTGGCTGCCAACGAAACGGGGGAGTAGCGGCTCCAGAGCTTCCACCACCGGGCCCTTAACGCTGCCCACGTCGGTCCAGAGGGTGTTCGGAGCGGCATGGCCGGCCACCGCACGCCCCAGCGTTTCCAGCGCACCCACGGGGGCGGCGAGTACGCCCAGATCCAGATCGGCGATCCAGGGTCCCAACCGGGTTTCGATGCGGTCCGCCGCACCCAAGGCGCGCGCGGCCTCCAGAGCCGTGGGGTCGGGGTCGTAAGCCACTACCTCACGGGCCAGGAAGCGTTCGCGCAGCCCTAACCCGACGCTGCCGCCGAGCAGGCCCATGCCGAAGATGCCAACACGCTTATACACGGCCGTCAGACGTGTGTCGCCGGCTTCTTTTCCAGGGCTGGAAGCAGTCGCTGCAAGGCTTCCATGAGGGCGGCGAACTCATTTTCATGCAGCTGCTGGGCGGCGTCGGAAAGTGCCTCTTCGGGGTTGGGATGGGTTTCCACGATGATGCCGTCGGCGCCCGCGGCGACGCCTGCCAGCGCCAAAGGGGTAACGTAGTCACGCCGGCCGGCTGCGTGCGAGGGGTCGATCCAGACTGGCAGATGGGTTTGACTCTTGAGCACCGGCACCGCAGAAACATCAAGGGTAAAGCGGGTCGCTTTTTCGAAGGTACGGATGCCCCGTTCGACGAGGACGACGTTCGGGTTCCCTTCGCTGAGCACGTATTCGGCCGCCATCAGGAATTCGTCGAGGGTCATGCTCATTCCGCGTTTTAGCAGAACGGGTTTTCCCGACCCTCCCGCCGCCTTTAGCAGGGCGAAATTCTGGGCGTTGCGGGCGCCGATTTGCAGTACGTCGGCGTACTCGGCGACGACGTCCACCAGGTCGGGGCTGGTCACCTCGGTGACCACCGGAAGGCCGGTCTCGGCGCGGGCCTCGGCGAGCAGCTTCAAACCTTCGATGCCCAGTCCCTGGAAGGCGTATGGGCTGGTGCGGGGCTTGAATGCGCCGCCCCGCAGCATGTGTGCTCCGTGTTTTCTGACGTAGCGGGCGGCGGTGAGTATCTGTTCCCGCGACTCTACTCCGCAGGGCCCTGCAGCCACCATGAAGCGCCCGTTCCCGGTGCTTCCGGTGGGGAAAAAAACCACGGTTGGTTCGGGGTGCACCTCCCAGCTGGCTAGCTTGTAGGGTTTGGAGATGCGAATGACCTGATCCACGCCGGACAGGGCGCGAAAGTGCTCCATCAGCTCGGGGGTGGGTGGTGCGCCCACGGCTCCGATAAGAGTATGCCTTTCACCTTCGGAAACGTGGGGGATGTAGCCCAGGCGCTCGATTTCCTCTAGCAAAGCTGCAAAAGACTCTTTGGTAATACCCGGTTTGACAACTATCAACATGACTGGTGCTCCCTGCGTTGTAAAGGATTTGCGGGTTTATGCGCCGGCGCGCTGTGGGGCGGGGCGGGTATAACCAGGATAGCCGTCGTCCATGGCCCCACCTCCTCTGTGGTTAGTGTCGCTTCCCGGGCGACGCATATGCATAACCATACATCAATTTCCCGCTACGTTGTCAAGCCGGGCCGGGCGCAGGGCCAGGGTGCAGCGCCCTACGGCCACCCGTCGCTCTTCGCCGTCGCGAATCTCGATATGCCAGACCTGGGTCGAACGCCCCTGGTGCAGCGGTTCCGCGGTGGCGACGATGCGAGATCCCGGGCGTACCGGCCTGAGGTGGTTCATGTTGATCTCGAGCCCGAAGGCTACATGCCCCTCGGGGGCGGCTATGGAAGCGCCGACGCTCGCCACGCTTTCCGCCGGGGCGACGTTGACCCCGCCGTGCAGGTAACCGAAGGGTTGCAGATGGCGTTCGTCCACGGTAAGAGATGCGCGCACGCGCTCCGGGCCTGCCTCTAGATATTCGACTCCCAGGGTGCGGTCCAATCCCGGGAGCTTCAGCAGACGGGGGTCTAGTTCGGCCATCAGGACATTCTATGCCAATATACGGGGGTGGAAACGATCGCTTACCTGCCTGGATACCTGAGCCCCCCGGGTGGTTTCCGGGTGCTTGCTGAACATTTGAAGAATTATGAACACCTGAAGCTGGAGCGTATACCCGATCCGCAAGCACAGCTGGCAACCTGGGGTCGAAGCCTGCCCGAAGGCGCCCACCTGGTGGCGTCCTTTGAGGCCGGGCTGGCGGCGGTTAGGCTTGCTACGGAAACGAACGCACGGAGCATAACCTGGTTCTCGCCCTATGCACGGGCCGACTCCGCGCTAAAGGCGCGGGTGCGGGCGCTGGCGTGGGCCCTGGAGCGGGGTGGTGTCGAGGGATTCGTGGAGGTGGCGCGGCCGCTTCTCTTTGGAAGCTTGATGATCGAGCGCGGCGAGGAGCTGATATCCGCCTGGCGGCAGGGGCTCGAGCTAGAAGGGTTGCGCGATTGGACCGGGGCACTGCTGGAGCTGAGAGACGAACGCAGATGGCTGCGCACCCTGCAGGACCTGCCGCTGATGAGCGTGGTAGGCGCGGAAGACGTTTTTGCGCCCATGCGCTACGCTCATGAGGTGACCGAGTGGGTGCCCGATCTCAAGGGGATTTTGGTTACCCTCGACGGTGCGGGCCATTTTAGCTTCTGGGAAAACCCGCGCGAGGCTGTCAGCATCGCCCGGGGTTTCATTGAGCGCTATAAGGAATTTTTGGAAGGTCCCGCAGAGTGGCAGCTGGAAGAAGAGGGCGAAGCGCCGCCGCCGCTGCGTTTCGACCCGGAATCGCCCCACTGAAATGCCTTATCTTAATGTTTACGGTACCAACATAGTGTATGACCGCTGGGGCAGCGGGCCTGATACGGTGCTAATTGGCCGCGACGCCGCCGAATGGCGTGGTTGCCCGCTTCCCGAGGGGCGGCGCTATCTGGCCGCTGATCTGCCCGGTTTCGGTCGCAGCGTGAGTGCGGAAAAGCTGGGCGAAGACGACCTTGCGGAGCACCTGATAACCCTGCTGGTGATGTTGCATCTCACCGGGGCGGAGCTTTGGGTGCACCCCCGGGCCCGTAAGATCGGGGCCTACATGTCCGAGCGATTGGGACTGGCGGCTGTTCCGGCACCCCCCTGCCTGGGCGATCCCGCTTCCTGATCCAGGCGTTCCATGAGCTCCTGGGAGGCGTATGCGGGGCCAACCAGGATGAGCCGGTCACCGGGCTCGAGCCGGGTATGCCCGCGCGGAACCACCACCTTGTCAGCTTTTTCGCGCATGACCGAGATCACTAGCACGTCGGGGGGGAGATCCAGCTCGAATATCCGCCGTCCCGCCCAGGCGTGGTTTTCACCCAGGGCGAACGTAAACATAACTTCCTCGCCTTCGGGGTCCAG
The DNA here is from genome assembly GCA_027067955.1 of Thermaceae bacterium. Classification (GTDB taxonomy): domain Bacteria; phylum Deinococcota; class Deinococci; order Deinococcales; family Marinithermaceae; genus Oceanithermus. The sequence goes on along the minus strand of JAMOUW010000076.1, from coordinate 5,482 downwards.
TACCACCGGCTGGCCGGTTTCCAGGAGGCGCGCTACGTCGGGCAAGGGTACGTCTTTGGGAATGGGGAGCCCGCGTTCTTTCAGGTTTACGAGCGCCGCTCTCATGTATTCATGTGCGTGTACGGGGCTGTCTATCCGTTCGGGAACCTGGGAGCGGTAAAGGGTGTCGCCGGGTTTGAGCACCAGATAGGCGAGAAAGCTGGACAACATCAGCGGGACCAGCAGCCCGTAGGAACCGGTCATTTCGGTGACCATTACGATCGAAGATAGCGGCGTCTTGGCCGCGGCCGCGAAAAAGGCGGCCATTCCTACCAGGGCAAAATGCACGGGTTGCACTCCCAGGGCGGGGAAGAGCTGTGCAAACACCTGACCAACTGCACCCCCAAGCGCCGCGCCGATGATTACCCCGGGGCCAAATACGCCGCCCGAACCGCCTGAACCGATGGAAAACGAAGTGGCCACCATCTTACCCACGGCAATGAGCAGCAAAATACCCCAGGAAAACCGGTTCATGAATATCATCTGCAGCCAGCCATAGCCGCCGTCCAGGACGTAGGGCAACGCAACGCCTAAAAGACCCACGGCCAGGCCGCCCACCGCAGGCTTGATTATTTGCGCGCACTTCCAGCCGCTGAACCATTCGGAAACACCGTAAAACATTTTTATGAAAAGCCAGGCTCCGGCGGCGCTTATCAGCGAGAGCAGCGCGTACAGGGGCAGTATTTGGGGGTGCGAGAAGTAATCGCTGGGGGTGATGAACAGAGACCCGAAGCCGTAAAAATATCCCACGATAGAATATGCAGTTACGGCAGAGATGATTGCGGGAACGAGTACATCGGTTTCATAATCGAGCTTGCGATAGAGAACCTCGGTTACGAAGAGGGCGCCGCCCAAGGGAGCGTGGAAGATGGCGCCTATTCCGCCTGCTGCGCCCGACATGACCAGCATGCGGCGTTCGCCGTCGCTGAGGCGAAGGAGGCTTGCGATAACGGAGCCGAACCCGGCGCCGATCTGGGCGATGGGCCCCTCGCGTCCGCCTGACCCGCCGGAACCGATGGTTATGGCCGAGGCCAGGGTTTTGATGATCGGTACCCGCGTGCGAATCCGACCACCCGCGTGGTGGTAGGCCTTGAGGACGGCGTCAGTGCCGTGACCTTCCGCTTCGGGCGCGAAGGCGAATACCAGCCAACCGGCCAGCAGGCCTCCCAGCGCGGTGACTGCCGGAACCAGCCAGCGGCCCCAGGGAGCCAGGTTCTCAATCAGGTCGCCGCCTTCCCGGGGTAAGCCGGGGGGCTGATAGCCCGCGAGCTGTACCAGAAAGATTTCCTTTGCGCCGTCCAGCAGAAGATTGAAGACGATCGCTCCCAGCCCGCTTACCACGCCCACCAGAAGGCTGAGGAGCAACATTCGTCCGGTATTTCCCAGGCGCGGAGAGGCGACGCGCAGATGCACGCCCTCCATCTTAATCCTGCGTGCGCAGGTGCGTGTAGTAGGCTTGTCCTCATGAACTGGGAAGACATTGCGCGGGAGGCTTACCGGCGCGGTTTGACGCTGGACAGTCTCGAGAGCGAGGGATGGGGCGAGCAGGATGTGTGGGAGTTTGCGTTGCTGGTGGTGCGCGAGCTGACGCTACGGGGCATGCTGCCGGCGCACGTCGCCGCGGACATGCCCGATTGTTTTGCGGGCACCGGGGGGCGCTTGACCGCACTGTCGGAATAATCTAGCATCATATCCCGGGAGGTTATGTAATGAAGAAGCTGTTTATGATGCTGGTACTGGCGTTGGGCATGGCTTTTGCCTCAGGTAATTATTCGGTAGCGGGTACGGCCGGATATGCAAACGGGTTTGTGGTCGGTGTACAGGCCAGCTGGGACTGCATCCTCTTCCAGCCGAAGAAGGGGGCGCTGCGCCCCATCCTCGACCTGAGCTATGGCACCGGCGGGTTCCAGGCAGCCTTCAGCATCCGCCACATGTTCGACGCGGCCGAGGGTGTCAAGGTGGGCGGCGGCATCGGCCTACGCTACCAGGGCGGTGTGCAGGCCTACCTGCGTGGCGATGTGGAGTACGACCTGGCGCAGATGATCGACCTCCCCCTCTTCGTCGGCGCTGACCTGGGTTACGCCTACGGCTTCGGAGGCGCGCCGCAGACCGTGGTCGCCCAGTTCAAGGTGGGTTATCGCTTCTAGCGCCCGTCTTCGTATGCACCCCCGGAGCCGTCGGCCTCGGGGTTCTTTTTCATGACCTCGCGCAGCAGCGCTGTGGCGTAGGCGCCCTTGGGCAGGAAGAAGGCCAGCTTTAGCCCGCCGTCCTGTGCGTTGACGACCGCGTCTTCCAGAGGGAAGCGAAGAGGTCTGCGCGCCCCCTTGCGAGTTTGGAAGTTCTCGCGCTTCAGTCCGTATCTCGCCAGAATTTCGTCTTCCAGCGTTCGCGCCTCGTGTTTGGCTTCATAATATTTGCGCCCGTGCAGGGGGCCGGTTGCGCTGATTTCCAAAGCGGCGGCCCGCGGGTTTTCTGCCTCGGGGTTTTCTACCAGGAATTCGCCGCGGGTGGCGTGCTTTTTCGCCACGTCGCCGCGCAGCACCCGGTCGTAGAGACCGCGCTCCAGGCGCAGCGCCAGCCAGTCGTTGAAGAGCAGGCTCTGCAGCGAGCCGATCAGGAACTTCTTGAGCCAGGGGCGGCCGCGCCCCTTGCCGCGGGTCACCAGCTCGTAGCCGCGTAGGGGGTTGCGCCCGCCTAGGCCGAAGCGCTGAGGGCCGTAGTAATTGGGCACGCCCAGGCGCTCAAGCTGAGAAAGGACCTTTTGGGCGGTGTTAAATGCATCGGGAACAACGTCACGAACCACGATCTCGAAGCGGTTCCCGCGCAGGTGCCCCACGCCCAGTTTATTGGTGTGCAGCCCGGTCTCGAGGATGCGCACGCCCGGCAGCTCCTCAAGCTGGGGCAGCCGGTCAGCGTAGCGCGCGGGGAAACTCAGCCATTGCTGGGTTATAGCGTGTTTGTCTTTGAGGCCGGCTACGCCGATGGATTTTTCGGGTATACGCATCACCTGGTGTAGATGATCAAAGACCTGGCGGGTCGTCAAACCGCGCTTTTCGAAGAAAACGTAGAGATGTTCCCCATCTCCACAGGGTTCATATGCCGGTACCTCGATGACGCCAAAGTCTTCTGGCTTCACGCGGATAACTCCTCCAATGCCGGGCAGATCGGCGGTGAGATAGGGGAAGCGATCGAAGTCAAAGACCAGCCGTGCCTCATCCACCGATCCATCCTACCCCCGCGGTAGCATGTAAACGTGGAGGAGCTGGAGCGCCGTTTTGCGAGATGTCTGAAACGGTTATGTGGAGATGCATTGGTCGTGGCCGCGGTGAGCGGGGGTGGCGACTCGGTGGCCCTCGCGCTCTTGCTGGCCGCGGTGGGCCGCGAGGCGGTGATCGCACACCTGGACCACGGCATGAGGCCGGAGTCGGCTGAGGACGCCCGCTTCGTTTGCGAGCTGGCCCGGCGGCTGGGTTTTCCCTGCGAGCTGCGGCGGGCGGACGTGGCCGCCGTGGCCCGGCGCAAACGCGAGAACCTGGAGGCCGTGGCCCGCGAACTGCGCTACGCCTTCCTGGCCGAGGTGGCGCGCGCCCACGGCGCGACTTGCGTGCTGACGGCGCACACCCTGGAGGACAACGCCGAGACCGTGCTGCTGCAGCTCTTCCGGGGCGCGGGGCGGGCGCTGGGCATCCGCGCCAAGCACGGAAGGGTGGCGCGGCCGCTGCTGGAGATTTCGCGCGCCGAGCTGCGCGCCTACCTGCGCGAGCGGGGCGAACGCTGGCTCGAAGACCCCAGCAACGAGCTCATCTGTCGGGACCGCAACTACCTGCGCCACGAGGTCTGGCCGCGGGTGACCGCCCGCTTCGAACGCGCCGGAGAGGCGCTCTTGCGCTACGCCGAGAGCCAGCAGTCCGACGACGCGGCGCTCGACCCGCTGGCGCGGGTTCGGATCGTCCCCGACCGCCGCTTCGAGCCCGTCTACGCCTTCAGGGCGCGGCCGCTTATGGAAGCTCCGGCAGCAATCAGGCGGCGGGCGCTGCGGCAGGCGCTCGAGCGCCAGGGCCTGCGCCCCGAGCGCCGCTACCTCGAGCTGGCCGAGCGGGCGCTGGCGGGCGAGAGCGTGAGCCTGGGCCCTTTCGTGCTGCGCCCCTCGGCGGGGGGCGTGGTCTGGGTGCCGACTCAGCCCGACCTGCTGGCGGCCGCCAGCCCGCCCGCGGGCCTGACGGCGCGGACGGCGCAGCCCGGCGACCGGGTGCGCGCGGGGGAGATCCACAAGCGGCTCGTGGACTTCCTGGCCGAGCGGGGCGTGCCCCCCGAGCTGCGCCGGGTCTGGCCGGTGGCCGAGCGGGAGGGGGAGGTCGTCTGGGTCTGGCGCTTTCTGCCCGAAGAAGAAGAACGGCGCTGGATGCGCCGCGCCCTGGCGCTGGCCCGCGAGGCGGCGGGGCGGGGTGAGGTGCCGATCGGGGCGGTGGTGGTGCGGGAGGGCGAGGAGCTGGGCGCGTCGGCCAACGCGGTGGAGGCGCACGCCGACGCCACCGCCCACGCCGAGCTGCTGGCGCTTAAGCAAGCCCTCGAACGAGCAGGGGAGAAGGTGCTGCCCGGGGCGACGCTCTACGTGACGCTCGAGCCCTGCCCGATGTGCCTGGGGGCGCTGATCGAGGCCCGGGTGGGCCGGGTAGTCTGGGCGACCGAGAACCCCAAGGCGGGCGCGGTGACGCGCTACGGCATGGACGTTCCGATCGAGCTGGAGGGTGGACGCCTGGCGCGCGAAAGTGCTATGCTCCTTAAGGGTTTTTTCGCGGAGCTGCGCGAGCCCAACAGCTGAGCCTGGAGGGGTGCCGGAGTGGTTGAACGGGCCGGTCTCGAAAACCGGTGTGTCCGTCAGGGCACCGCGGGTTCGAATCCCGCCCCCTCCGCCAAGAAGGCCGCCGGAAACGGCGGTCAATTCTATACTGGCTTTAAAAATACGACATTGAATAAGCTCGACAGTGTGTACGGACGTGCCTGCTAAAAGCTGCAAAAAACCGTCCTGCCTGTGCCGATGTGGCCCGATGCATCCGCTTTGGCAGGCTCTACATTGCGGGTCACCGCCTTCGATTGAGCTCCCGGCCGTATCCGCTTCCCACACCACCTCTTACCCTTACCAGCCGGACGCCCCGTCTACCCGGCTAACGTTCGCTGCCGTTTTCGAGCGGCAGAACCCACCCCGCCATGTCGTTCATGAAGCTCCCCTGGCCATTTGCCCCCGAACAAAATGGTCGCCCAGCCCATTCACTAAACACGCCCCCCTTCTCTTCGCAATTGCGCCGCGACAGCTCCTTGGGAAATTGCACCAGAGCGTGGTACCCGAGCCCCGCGTTTTCCGGGGGAACCACAAATGCGGAGGTCGGGAAGTATCGCCCCCCCCCCCCCCCCCCCCCCCCCCCCCCCGCCCCGCCCCCCGACC
>JAMOUW010000075.1 GCA_027067955.1 Thermaceae bacterium | reverse complement strand
GCTCCGGACGGATGAAGCCGGGGTTCTTCTTGATGTGGTCGCGCAGCCAGGCGCGGTACTTTTCCATCTTGAAAAAGTAGTTGCCCTCGCGCCGCGGCTCCGGCTCGACCCCGTGGTCGGGGCACTTACCGTCGACCAGCTCCTTTTCGGTCAAGAAGCGCTCGCAGCCGACGCAGTAAAGGCCCTCGTACTCGCCGTAGTAGATGTCGCCGCGGTCGTAGATTTCCTGCAGGTATTGCTGGACCACCTTCTTGTGACGCGGCTCGGTGGTCCGGATGAAGTCGTCATAGGATATGTGAAGTGTTCCCCACGCCTTTTTGAACTTTGCCGACACCTCATCGACGAACTGCTGCGGCTCCTTGCCGGCGCGCGCGGCCGCCTGGGCAATCTTCTCGCCGTGCTCGTCGGTGCCGGTCAGGAAGAAGGTGTCGTAGCCGTCGAGGCGCTTCCAGCGCGCCAGAAAATCGGCGTTGATGGTGGTGTAGGCGTGGCCGATGTGGGGCTGGGCGTTGACGTAGTAGATGGGCGTAGTTATATAAATAGCTTTGCTCACGCGTTACCCTCCTTCAGGGCATTGCATGATCTATCGTACTTGATGCGTGTTTTGAGGGACCGCAGGTTCAATTGCGGAAAAGCACTCCCTCATCAGTGAAGTTTCGAGCGGCCCAGGCCGTGGCGATTGCAACGAAGATTGCCGTGCTCGACCACGTTATTAAAAGTGCGGTGGTGGAAATTTGCGCTTTAATTATTTGATCAAACGCCAGATATACGTTGAAAACGGGCAGGGTGTAAAGCCACAGGCTGCGATTGAGGAAATCTGATGCAAACATCAGTACCAGCAGCGGTACAACAAGCACCATATACATGGGACTGACGTAAGTCTGCGCCTCTTTGTAACTCCGCGCATACATGCCAACAGCAACTAGCAACGCGGTTATGAATGCGGCATATAGCACCGCGGTAATGAAGAGCAAGGCTATGGCACCAGCGCTCAAATTGATACTCCCGCCCATCATTTCGAAGGTCTCACCTTGGGCGAAGCTGCGAAATAGAGTACCGCCTACGAGTAAACCAGTTAATCCGCTAACGGCCGTAACGACTGCGAAGACAAGCCCGGCGAACATTTTCCCAAGCGCAATTTGCATATGAGATACCGGGGTGGCGAGGAGCGCCTCCAGGGTACCCTTCTCTTTTTCTCCCGCAGTAGCGTCTATAACTACCGCCATTGCACCCATCATAATAAAAATCATCAGAAAATAAGGTATCATTCCACCCAACATACCGGCTCCGCGTGCCTGCTCCGGGGAAACGTCACGTTCCTCAACGGAAAAGGGTTCCAGCACGCTCAAGTCTAGCCCAGCCTCAGCAAGACTTTTTGCCACCAAGTGATCTTTGTATTCATCGAGAGCGCGCCTCACCTTGGCAACGACCAATCCGGCTTTTACGGGCTTCGCGCTCTCTAGGGAAAATATTTCAAAATTCCCCTCTCGATAAACTACCGCCGCAACAACTTCTTCACTCTCAACCGCGGCTCGCGGATCCGATACCGATACCGGCTCGAGATTGGCCGATTTGAACAGCTCCAGCACCTCAGAAGGAAGATTGACTACCCCAACTTTCTGTATGCCGGTACGCGTCCGCGCCTCTAAATCACTCATCAAGAACGCTGGCCCGTACATGAACAATGGCATTAACAAAACGGGTAAAACCAAGACGTTGCGAATCGTTCGTTTGTCACGCCAGGTGCTGACAATTTCCTTGAAAGCAACATAGAGCCAAGCGTTCACGCTGCCGCCCCCTCCGCCTCTTCCGCCGCTTTAATGAAGGCGCGTTCCAGCGAATCCGTTTCGTAACGCTCCTTAACAGCATCTAAACTACCAACGAAAAGTAGCGTGCCCAGGTGGAGGAATCCCACCCGGTCGCATATCTCTTCAGCTTCAGGCAGCACGTGTGTAGAATAAACGACCGTATTTCCACTACGCTTGTACTCTTGTACGAAGTCAAGTAGTGCCCTGCGGGCAAAAACGTCCAGCCCACGGGTAGCCTCGTCGAGAAGTAATACCGGTGGCCGGTGTAAAATTGCACGCGCGACGACAATCTTTTGCATCATGCCGCTGGACATCTCCTGAACCTTTTTGTCCAGTGCGGCGCCAATACCCAGGACTTGGTCGACCCACTGAACGCGCTCGGTGAGGACCCTGCCTTCTAGACCGTAAAAACGTCCGAAAAAATGAAGGATTTCTCGGCCGCTCATTCGCTCGTACAGGCCCATTCCACCGTTGACAATACCTATCAAGCGACGCACCGCAAGCGGTTCGCTGCGAACACTATGTCCTCCAATCCAGGCATCGCCTTCCGTGGGCTTGATGAGCGTAGCCAAAATACGAAGCGTTGTAGTCTTTCCAGCGCCATTAGGCCCGAGCAACCCGAAGGCTTCGCCCGCGAACAATTCCAGATCCAAACCTTTGAGGGCGTCAGCGGAGCGGTAGCTTTTTCGCAAGCGCTTGGTTTGGATGCTTGCCGAGTTCATGCGAAAAGCTCCTCCCAATCATCCCCAAACCCCATAACCCAGCTGCCGTCGGGCCAGACCAGAATCGGGCGGCCCAGGAGATTTGGGTCAGCTTCAATCTCGCGCAGCAATACTTTGGGTTCTGCCTCCTTCAAATCCTTGAATTTCTTGTGGCGTTTGCGCAGCGCCCCCTGGCCATGTTTTCGCAGGGCGTCTTCTATCACGCTGCGCGGCGGCAACTGCTTGACATAATCGATATAGTGGTAGTCCACGCCCTTTTCGTCCAGCCAGTTTCTCGCCTTCTGGCAAGACTTACAACCTTTTTTGCAATAAAAATCTACTATCGGCAAAAGAAGCCTCCTAGTGCGCTGCTATCTCCTTTTGGTAAATAGCATACGCGGCTTCTAGGATATCCCGTACAGCATCGGGATCGCGCTCGAGCGTCCGCGGAAGAAAAACCCCGGGCACCGGCTCTGGTGACCCATTGAAATGAATGGCGTAATAGCCGTCCAGGGGTTCGAGATCGACCTCTTTGATCTCATTTTTCTCCAGCCACTGACGTATCGCCGCCAGCACGGATTCGGGTGCGCTTGCCGGCGCGCCGTCCCGGGTGTACTCCAGCCACTCCCTGCGTGCAGCCATATCGTACCTCCCTTTGGGATTACTGATTCAAGTTAAGCTCAGCATAATAAACCTCAAGCGCGGCGTCCAGCATTTCCAGCAAGGTATCCTTATCGGTAACCGCAGCGGCTGGAACATATACGCCTGGTACCGGATCCGCACTCATATTCAGCCGCACGGCATAAAGCTCACCCATTGGCTCGAGTGAGATTTCCCCCACTTCACGCGCAATCGCCCATTCGCGCACCGCTAGTTGTATGTCTGCGGGCAAATCACTACGGGCTTCCCACGGAGTAAAGACATGCCTCACCTGATCTCCTCCAGCCTTCCATCACGCTCTGCAATTATCGCGAGATGCGCGAGTCCGTTGAACAACCCCACCTCGAGAACCCCCGGGATTTGTAGCAGGCGCCGCTCAAGAGCGGCAGGGTCCTCCACAGGGCCAAAGCGCGCGTCAACCAGAAAGTTGCCGTTATCACTCAGGATGGTTTCGCCATGGTCGTTGCTGCGTAACTGGGGGGCGGATCCCAACTTTTCTATCTGTCGCAACGTACTCTTCCAGCCGAAACGGGCAACTTCTACCGGTATTTCCTTTTTTTCACCGATTACGCGAACGCGCTTGGTGTAATCGGCTATAACTATGAAACGTTGCGCCGCCACTTCAACTATCTTTTCGCGCAACAGGGCGCCGCCATGCCCCTTGATCAGTGTCAAATCGGGAGCGACCTCGTCGGCGCCGTCGATGGCGAGGTCGACGCCCCGCCCGTCGAGCTCGACGACGGGGATCCCGACCCGGCGCATCAGCGCCTCGGTAGCGCGCGAGGTGGGTACGCCCACCACCTCCTCGAGCTCGCCGGCGGCCAGGCGCGCGCCCACGAGCTCCACCGCCCAGCGGGCCGTGCTGCCGGTGCCCAGGCCCAGGCGCATGCCCGAGCGCACCCGCGCCACCGCGGCCTCGGCCGCGCGCTTCTTCAGGGCCTCAAGATCCATCGCGTTCCTCCTGCAGGCGCTCGAGCCCGGCCAGCACCTCTTCGGCGTGCCCCTTCACCCGCACCTTGGGCCAGACGCGGGCGACGCGCCCCTCCGGGTCGATGAGCACGGTCGAGCGGATCGTGCCCTCATACTCCTTGCCGTAGAGCTTCTTCTTGCCCCAGGCGCCGTAGGCGCGGATCACCTCAGTCTCGGGGTCGGCCAGCAGCGGAAAGCGCAGGCCCAGCTTCGCTGCGAAGCGGCGGTGGCTCTCCACGGGGTCCTTGGAAACGCCCAGCACCACTGCGCCCAGCGCCTCGAAGCGGTCCAGTAAAGCATTGAAGTCGCGCGCCTCCTGGCTGCAGCCGGGGGTGTTGTCCTTGGGGTAGAAGTAGAGCACCACCCAGCGCCCGGCGTAGCCGGAAAGCCGGTGGATCCGGCCCTCATGGTCGGGCAGGGCGAAGTCGGGGGCCTTGGTCCCTTCGCTGATCATGAGCCCAAGCCTAGCACGGCTAACCGAGCTTGTAGCCGATCGCGCGCAAAAAGCCCTTGCGTTTCTCGGTGGCCGCCTCGTCCTCCACCCCCAGTGGCGTCTGGCCGTCGAAGACGCCCAGGACCGCGCGCTGGTCGCCCTCTTCGGCCACCAGCACGGCCAGGGGGTTGGCGGTGGCGGCGTAGAGGCTCACCACCTCCGGCACGGTGCGCAGCGCGTGCATCACGTTGATCGGGAAGACGCCTTCCCCCAGCACCACGATGAAGAAGTGGCCCGCGCCCACGGCCAGGGCGTTCTTCACCGCCAGCTCCACGAGCGCGTCGTCGGTGCCGCTCTTGCGCACCAGCCGCTCCTGGCTCGCCTCGTTGAAGGCGAGGCCGAAGCGGATGCCCGGCACCGACTGCACCAGCGCCTCGTGCAGGTCCTCGACCGTCTTGATGAAGTGGGCGTGGCCCAGGATCACGTTCACCGTTTCCGGCTTCTCGATGGACACCTTCTTGAGTTCCATGGCTTTATTGTAGGCCGGCGGGTGGTAGCATGGCGGCATGGACGTCCTGGACCGCGCGGCGCGGGGCGAACGGCTGGGCCGGGAAGAGCTCGTCGAGCTTTACCGGCTTCCGCTCCCCGAAGTGGCCGCGGTGGCCCACGCGCTCAGGCTCGGACGCGCCCACCCCGACTACGTCACCTACCTGATTGACCGCAACATCAACTACTCCAACGTCTGCACCGTCGGCTGCGGCTACTGCGCCTTCTACCGCACCCGCCGCCAGCCCGACGCCTACACCCTCAGCTACGAGGAGATCGGCCGGAAGGTGGCCGAGCTCGAGGCCGTGGGCGGGAAGCGCATCCTCATGCAGGGCGGCGTCAACCCCGACCTGCCGCTCGAGTGGTACGAGGGGCTGCTGCGCTACCTCAAGGAGCGCCACCCCGAGGTGCGCATCGACGCCTTCAGCCCCGAGGAGATCCTGGGGCTCGAGCGGCTCACCGGAATGCCCGCGCGCGAGGTGCTGGCGCGCCTCAAGGCCGCCGGTCTCGACGGCGTGCCCGGCGCGGGGGCGGAGATCCTGGTCGACCGCATCCGCCACACCGCCGCGCCCGCGCGCATTCCCACCGCCGACTG
>JAMOUW010000074.1 GCA_027067955.1 Thermaceae bacterium | reverse complement strand
CCGTACGGCCAAGGTCACGGGGCGGGTGGCCGCCTATCACCCTAGCGGGCGTATCTACTTAGGAATGGCCCTTGGGGGTTTCGGCTGTGTCCCTTATGGAAGATACATGGGGGTTGTTGGTGATGCACCAGCCAAATGTCCGTCGCCCAATTACCGGCCAGCTCGCATCCCACCCCAGCACCCCACATCCATCATTCCGTCTCCAGCTCCTCCACCGCTCGCTCCCAGGCGTTTTCGCGTTTGCTCAGCTCCCTGTTTAGCTCCGCCTCCTCGTGGGCGATGGCTGCGTAGTCGTCCGGGCCCAGGCCGGGCCGGGCGGCGCGCTCGTGCAGTGCCTCGAGCCGGACCTGCAGCTCCTCGATCTCCGCCTCCAGTCTCTCGATCAGCCGCTCAGTGTGCCAGCGGCTCTTCTTGCGCCGGGGCCTGCCCGCCGGTTTGGGTTCAGGCTTTGTTTTGGCCGCGGCCTTTTCCGGCCCGGCGCCGGGCAGCTCGGGCGGTCGGGGTGTGTCCGTGAATACGCCGCCCCCTACCCGCCAGGTGCGGGTAGTCAGGTTTTTCAAGAATGCCAGGTCGTGGCTGACGATTATCAGGGTGCCTTTGTAGCGGACGAGCGCTTCTTCCAGGGATTCGATCGTCTCCAGATCCAGGTGGTTGGTAGGTTCGTCGAGCACCAGCAGGTTCGCTTCGGAGAGTGAAAGCGTGAGCAACGCCAGCCGGGCGCGTTCGCCGCCTGACAGGTCGGCTACCTTCTTGAACTGGGCGTCGTAGGGGAAGAGCCAGGCTCCGAGCAGGTTGTGGGCTTCCTTGTCGCCCACCAGCCGGTGCAGGGTTTCGAAGAGGGTCAGTCGCTCGTCAAAGCCGCTTAGTTTTTGATCATAATAGCCAACGCGCACGCCCGGGCCGGTGCGGACGAAACCCGCTGGGTCGTCGGAGTTTAGCTCGCCCAGGAGCATCCTCAGTAGGGTGCTTTTGCCAGCACCGTTCGGTCCCACCAGGGCGATGCGCTCACCGCGGCGCACGGTGAGATTTTCGACCCGGAAGAGGCGGCGGTCATCGAAGGCCTTTTCCAGGGCCGCGGCTTCCAGCACCCTTTCAGGGCCGGGAGAGGCGTCAAAGTGGATGCGCACGCTGCGCCCGGCCCGCTGGGGCTTAGGCGGCTCCTCGGTGAGCAGCTTGTTGTAGCGGGTTTCCAGAGCCCGCTTGCGCACGGCCTGCTTTTCGCTCGAGTGCGCCCAGCGCCGGGCCTGCTCCAGGCTGGCCTCGAGCTCACGGCGGCGGTTTTCCCAGTTCTCCCAGGCGCGGAGCAAAAGGGCTTCGCGCTCGGCGTGAGTTTTCCGAAAGGTGTTGTAATCCCCCGGGTAGACCGTAAGCCGGCCTCGTTCCAGATGGGCTATGCTCGCGGCCACCCGGTTCATGAACCAGCGGTCGTGGCTTACGAAGAGCAGGCCGCCCTTGTACTCCCTGAGAAAATCGGCCAGCCAGGCGCGCATTTCCACATCGAGATGGTTGGTGGGTTCGTCGAGAAGCATACCGTCGGCGGCGGCCAGCAAGGCCCGCCCCAGCTCCAGCCGCCGCGATTCCCCGCCCGAAAGCTGCCCGGCCGGTTCGTTTTCGCGTCCGCTAAAGCGCAAACCCCTTAGCACCGCTTGGTAGCGGCTCCTGCGGGTGTAGCCGCTTGCGGCCTCGAAGTGGGCGTGCAGCTCCTCCCAGGCCGAGTAGATTTCCGGGTCGTCGAGCCGTTTTTCCAGCTCGCTAAGACGGGCTTCCATTTGCTCCAGGCGCGCGAAGCCTTGCATCAGCACCTCTTGCACCGTGTCGTCTTCGAAGCGCGGTTCCTGCCGGGTGGCGGTGAGGACAACGTTCCGGCCGAAGATGATCCTGCCTTCGTGCGGTTTTAGCTCACCGGTCAGCAACCGGATCAGCGTTGTTTTGCCAGACCCGTTGCGCCCCACCAGCGATACCCGATCGCCAGTGCGCAGTTCAAAGTTGATGTCCGCAAGGAGATCGCGACCGCCCAACGAATAAGTAAGGTGTTCGCTACGAACCAGACGCATGATTAACGTTTGCCTTGCAGCAGGCGCAGGCCGCGCGCCAGCACCACCAGGGTAACCCCGAGGATCGCCCGCGAGCCTTCGGCATCTCCGTGAAGAGCCCAGAGGGCGTAGGCGTAGCCAAAGAGCGCTGCGAAGGGAATGGGATAAATGCCCAGCACCCCGCCCCGTTTCTTCCACCACGGGTAATAAAGGAGCGCCGTTACCGCCACGACGGCCAGGGCGCCCAGCGTAACCTGCGGCCGGAAGACCAGGAAGAACCCTACGCTGGGCGCAAGCCCGCCGCCGCCCGAAAAACCGAAGAAAACCGGCCAGCAGTGTCCCGCCACCACTGCGGCGGCCATCCAGGGGGCCAGCCCGGGCGGCGCGGCGTGTGTTGCCAGCAGCGCTACCAGGGCGCCCTTGGCGGCGTCCAGCAGTGCCGTGAGTACCCCCCAAGAGGGACCGAGCTGGCGGAATACCCCGGAACCTCCGGGCAGATCACGCTGGCGCAAGTCGAGGCCGTGCAGGAATCCGAGGACGATACCCCAGCTGATAGAGCCTATCAGATAGCTAAGTGCGATCCAAACGAGATCAATGGCGCTCATCTCAAGATTCCCGCGGCATCCTGGCCCAGGATACACCAGTGCCGGGACGGGAAATGGTTTCACGTGCCCGCGGCCGCTAGACTGGGAGTATGATTCATACCCTGGACCTGCAGTTTCAACGCCCGCGCACGATCGCCGCTTATCTGGTGGAAACCGGCGCCGGGCCCGCGCTAGTCGAAACGGGCCCCGAGTCCACCTATCAGCAGCTCCGCAGCGAGCTCCAGGAACGGGGAGTAACGCCGGCGGATCTGCGTGCGGTTTTCGTAAGTCACATTCACCTCGACCACTCCGGAGCCGCCTGGCGGCTCGTGGCCGACGGCGCGCCGGTCGTCTACGTCCACCCCAGGGGTGCACCCCACCTTGTCAACCCCTCGCGTTTGTGGGAGAGCGCGAGCCGCATCTACGGTGATCAGATGGAGAAGCTCTGGGGTCGTTCGGGCTCGGTGCCCGAGGATCGGGTCCGCGCCGTGGAGGACGGCGAGAGCGTTTCGGTGGGTGAAGCTCGCTTCCTCGCACTCGACACCCCCGGACATGCGGGTCATCACCATGCCTGGGTGCTGGACGGGGTGGTATTTTCTGGCGACGTTGGCGGCGTGCGCATCGGCGGCGGGCCGGTGGTGCCGCCTTTTCCCCCGCCCGAAATCAACCTCGAGCTATGGAAAACCTCGCTCGACCGGTTGCGCGCCCTGGGGGCAAGCGAGATCCGCCCCACCCATTTCGGCGCTTATGACGATGTGGACGCACACCTGGACGACCTGGAAGACCGCATGTTCCGCTGGGCGGAGGAGGTTCTGGAGTGGATGCGCGAGGGCCATGACGAATCCGGGATGACGCGGCGTTTTGAAACCCTGGTTCGTGAGGAGCTGTTGGGGGCGGATATGGATATGAGTGAAGATGCGCTGGCCGAGTACGAAATAGCCGATCCCGCCTGGATGAGCATCCCGGGTCTGGTGCGTTACTGGCAGAAGACGCACCCGGAAAGACTTGCCAGTGTTTGAAGAAGTCTGGGTTTTCGATGTCGAGGGTACCCTGACCACGGGGGAGACGTGGCGCGGGGTTGGTCGCTGGCTGGAGCGGGCCGGTCGCGGTGCAGCTTACCGCCGCTTCTTTCTCGCCCATCTGCCCGGGGCGCTGCTGGCCAGGGTGGGGCTGATAAACAAGCGCCGCTACCAGAACAGGTGGATGCGGGATCTGGCGGGTTTGTTCGCGGGAATGACCGCTTCCGGGGTGGGGGAGATGGCCTTGTGGGTGGTCGAGAACGAGCTCTGGCCCAATCTTCGCGGAGACGTCGTCGCCGAGTTGCGGGCGGGGCTTGAGGCGGGGGCGCGCGTTTTGCTGGCCTCGGGTACCTACCAGCCCGTGCTGGAAGCCTTCGCCCGTTCCCTGGATCCGGAGGTCGAGGCTCTGGGCACGCCCCTAATGTGCCCTAACGGCGTTTGTCCGCCGCGCCCCGCCGGGGAGATAAACGTGGGACCGCTGAAGGCGCGGCGGGTGCGGGAGTACCTGGGGGGTGCGCCTGCACGGGCTTACGGTGATACCATTAGCGACCGTTACCTGCTCGAGCTGGCCCGCGATGCGGTGGCCGTTTACCCCGACCGTCGCCTTTACAAGCTGGCTCGCGCCCGCGGCTGGCGGGTGTTTTCGAGTTGACGCACCTTCGGCGTCCAGCCTATAGTAGAGAGCGGACGCGCGCCGGGATGGCGGAATTGGTAGACGCAGTAGACTCAAAATCTACCGGCCGCGAGGCCGTGCGGGTTCGAGTCCCGCTCCCGGCACCAGCAAAATCTAGGAGGAAGACATGGGAATCTTGTATACGCTTTTGATGCTGCTCTACCTGACCGTTGCCGCCGGGCTGGTCTGGGTGGTGCTCTTGCAGGAGCCCAAGCAGGGCGGGGGCGATATTCTAGGCGGCGGAGCCACCGACCTCTTCGCCGCGCGGGGCATGACCGGCGGCCTGTACCGGGTCACCATCTGGCTGGGTGCGGCTTTCATTGTGCTATCGATAATCATTAACAAAATACCCCGTTAGGATGGGCGTTAACCGGGTAACGGGGCATCGGGCCCCGTTATTTTTTTGCTGTTTACGAACGCTTTTAATTTTGTACGCGGTATATTGTTGACAGGCCCCTCTCCTAGCGGGTAACGTGCGGCTAAGCCCAAATCCGCTGGATAGCCAATCAAAAATAGGCGGGATGGGCCATGAAAGAGGAGGTGTCGGAATGAAGAAACCTATTTGGATCCTAGTCGTGCTGGCGCTGGGAGTTCTTGCCCTGGCGCAACCCAAGGTGTTCAAGGCCCCCAACCCGAACGAGACACCAGTTTTTGGAGGGGACTTCCGGGATTGGTC
Organism: Thermaceae bacterium; assembly: GCA_027067955.1. GTDB lineage: Bacteria > Deinococcota > Deinococci > Deinococcales > Marinithermaceae > Oceanithermus. The sequence goes on along the minus strand of JAMOUW010000074.1, from coordinate 762 downwards.
GACCTCTGATCCCAAAACCTTCAATCCTTTTGTATCCAAGGAAACCTCATCAGGGGCTGTCATTGGTTTGTTCCTCCCCACTTTAACTGGATATAACCCCTACACCTTGGAGCCGGAGGGGAATTTGGCTAAGAGCTGGGAGGTGAAAAATGACGGTTTAACTGTAATCTTCCACCTGCGTGAGGGTGTTAAATGGTCAGACGGCCATCCAATAACCGCTGACGACGTCATTTTCAGTGCTAAGGTGCATTCCGATCCTGACGTGGGTTCGAACTCGATTAAAGATTTCGAGATCGACGGCTCACCTATCGTATGGACTAAAATTGACGACTATACTGTTCAGGCTGACTTCCCCAAGCCCTTCGCCCCGGCGCTCATCCAGGGCTGGGAGATCGTTCCCAAGCACGTTTTTGAAAAGGCCTACGCTGACGGCAAGGTCACCGAGATGTGGGATGTGGGCACTGACCCCAGCGAAATTGTTTCCGGTGGCCCCTTCATGCTCGAAAAGTACGTGCAGGGCGAGCGCGTGGTCATGAAACGCAACCCCAACTTCTGGGGCGTGGACGAGAAGGGTAACAAGCTCCCTTACCTCGATCGCTACGTTTTCACCATCGTGGCCGACCGTAACGCGGCGATGGCCAAGTTCCTGGCGGGCGAGCTTGATCTCTACTCCGCCTCCGACGCCGACCAGGTGGCCCAGATCATCGAGCGCATCGACTCCGGCAAGCTCGACGCCACCATCTTCCCCAACGCCGACGTGAC
>JAMOUW010000073.1 GCA_027067955.1 Thermaceae bacterium | reverse complement strand
GCCATTCAGAACGACAGCTTGGTCATCAATGGGGTCGCCGTGGCCGGCACCCGCGGCTGGCTGGTGCCCGGCAGCCCCGAGTTCACCGAGGCCGACGAGAAGATCTACAAGCGCGAGGTCGAGCGCCTGCGCCTCAGCCTGGAAAGCCTGAAGTACAAGGACTACGACCGGCTCGTCATCGCCCTCCACTTCCCCCCTACCGGCCCCGACGGCAGCCCCACCGGGTTTACCGAGCTGATCGAGCGGTACGAGCCCGACGCCGTCGTTTACGGCCACCTGCACGGGGCCGAGAACACCTGGCTACTCACGAACTGGAAGGGCATTCCCCTGCACCTGGTCGCGGCGGACTACCTGCGCTTCGAGCCGAAGTTGGTTCTGGAAACATAAGCACGAGCCCAGCACAACCGCACGCCCGGCTTCATTCACATCACTCGGAGCCCACGCAACATGCAATGCGATGCTGTTCGATACCGCACGCACACCGGTGGCCGTTTTCCCTTCCAGCTACGCGACTCATATGGAACGTATTTGAAGCATCTTGCAAATTTGAATGCTTATATGCAATTATCCAGGAAATGTTAAAGCTTCTTGTTACCTTAGTACTATATACGGCTTTATTGCTTTTCGCGGCATCTTGCCACAAAGCCGAACCCGAGCCTCCAGCCTGGCACCTGCGCGGGGCGGTAATGGAAGCGACCGCCTACCCCGCGGGAGTGATTTACTACCCCACCAAGGCCGCGCTCATGGTCTACGATGCGAGCGGTAACGTACTCAACAGCAATCAAACGGAGGGGTTCTACGACTTAACCGTGACCGGCGTACGCCCCCAGCAACGGCTGCGCGTCGTCGCCGAAAAAAGCTACGGACCCATCACCGTCCGCAACGAAAAGTGGGTTGTCGTTCCCGAGCAAGGCGACAGTGTCGCCGTACCCGGCCTGGCCCTGCTGCCGCCCGACCTGGGCGAGCTCTATCCGGGCCCCGAAGAGTGGTCTTCGTTTGATGGCGCGGTCGTGGTGGCGGCGGATTCGGTGCCCGACAACGTCGTACGCATTCAGGCACTGGCGCTCGACCCCGAAAGAGACCGCGCCCTTTTCCCGGGCGACTTTTCCGAGGTGCGCGGGTATGAGCTGGTCTCAGCCGGTTTCTTGTAGATCCGCATGTACGACGCCGCCGGGAACCCGGTCCGCAGCGGCAGCACCCCCGCCAAGGTGCGCTTTAGGCTATCCCGAACCCGCTCAGGGTTCCTCTTCGACCTCCGGCCCGACTCGGGCGCTTACGAAGTGCCGCTCTACGTGTACGACGAAGGCGCCAGCACCTGGGTGCGGGTGGGGGAGGGCCGGCTCGTTGACGAAGGCGGACAACCCATTCCCGAATCAGAAGAAGGCGCCATTCTGGATGGCACCTACTCTGGAGCGGTGTACATGGAGACCGACTATAGCGTAAGGCCAAGCCGCCTCGCCACCAACCCCTTTGGTTCGGGTTCCGCCAGGACGCTCGAAGAAGGCGACTACTACTTCACCGACGCCCTCAACTGCGACGTGCCCCTCGTTCCCTGCGACGAGATCGACAGCGAAACCCAGGGGTGCAAGGCGTTGGAAGGAGGCCAGGGATGATCAGGCTGGCAGCGTTACCGATCAAGCCCTTATTGGCGGTTCTCGTACTGACGCTCCTCGTGGCCGTGGGTTTTCAGGTTCGGGGCAACAGGGTGAAAGAAACGACCGGCCACGAGCAATTGGCGGTAGCCGAAGCCGTCATCCCCCCTCCGGCGGCGCCGTCGCCCTGCCGGGCAACGAGGTCTTCGTTTCCGTTGCGCCGGGCATCGTTGAGGAGCCCATCCGGGTACGCATCGAGAAGGTAGGACCTGAGGATGCTCCGGGACCGATTACCGAAGGGGTGACGGTCATCAAGGGGGTCAAGGTTTCCCTGCCCGGCTACGACTACAGCAAGCCCTACGCCGGGAACTTCAAGGGCCGGCAGCTGCTGGTGGCCTTCAAGGCCGAAGGCTTCGTGGAAGAACCCCGGCGAAATAGCGACTACTACACTGCCGTCTGCTTCTGGGACGACTTCGAGGGGCGGGGGACCTTTGGGATGCTCACTTGGGCCTGCAGCTACGGCGCGGAATCAAAGATCTACGACGTTCAGGGCGAGCGCTACTACTTCTACTGGCTCGACGTGGTGCCCCCGCGCGGCCGCTACCTCTACCTGGTGCAGTATCCGAAGGAACTGTCGCGGAGGAATTGTGAGGCGATTGGGGGAGTATTCGAGGACACACCCATATGCTCACTGGGGGCCGACTCGCCCGATTACGCCGTGGAGAGCATGGGGGCGTGGATACGCGCTAAGGACACGCAATAACATCTGGATATGCTGTAAAAGCCATTTCAATGAACTCACGAGGTTGTAGCGATTACGTCGGTCCAGTTTGGATTCTTATATAGTATTTGTTTTTAAATAACATGCACGTATACGCGATCGCACCCACTCGATATCGTTTCCCGAGCCAAAAGGGCCGGCCGCCATTGCTGGCGGCCTTTTTGGCGGAGGGGGCGGGATTCGAACCCGCGGTGCCCTGACGGACACACCGGTTTTCGAGACCGGCCCGTTCAACCACTCCGGCACCCCTCCAGGCTCAGCTTCTGGGCTCGCGCAGTTCCGCGAAAAAACCCTTAAGGAGCATAGCACTTTCGCGCGCCAGACGTCCACCCTCCAGCTCGATCGGAACGTTCATGCCGTAGCGGGTCACCGCACCAGCCTTGGGGTTCTCGGTCGCCCAGACGACCCGGCCCACCCGGGCCTCGATCAGCGCGCCCAGGCACATGGGGCAGGGCTCGAGCGTCACGTAGAGCGTCGCCCCGGGCAGCACCTTCTCCCCCGCGCGCTCCTGTGCGGCGCGCAGCGCCAGCAGCTCGGCGTGGGCGGTGGCGTCGGCGCGCGCCTCCACCGCGTTGGCCGACGCGCCCAGCTCCTCGCCCTCCCGCACCACCACCGCCCCGATCGGCACCTCGCCCCGCCCTGCCGCCTCGCGAGCTAGCGCCAGGGCCCGTCGCATCCAGCGACGGTCTTCTTCCTCGGGCAGGTAGCGCCAGACCCAGACGATCTCCCCTTCCCGCCCCGCCACCGGCCAGACCCGGCGCAGCTCGGGGGGCACGCCCCGCTCGGCCAGGAAGTCCACGAGCCGCTTGTGGATCTTACCCACCCGCACCCGGTCGCCGGGGCGCGCCGCCCGCGGCGTCAGGCCCGCGGGCGGGTTCGCCACCGCCAGCAGGTCGGGCTCTGGCGGCACCCAGACCACGCCCTCCGCCGAGGGGCGCAGCACGAAGGGCCCCAGGCTCACGCTCTCGCCCGCCAGCGCCCGCTCAGTGAGCGCGAAGTAGCGGCGCTCGGGGCGCAGGCCCTGGCGCTCGAGCGCCTGCCGCAGCGCCCGCCGCCTGATTGCCGCCGGAGCTTCCAGGAGCGGCCGCGCCCTGAAGGCATAGACGGGCTCGAAGCGGCGGTCGGGTACGATCCGCGCCCGCGCCAGCGGGTCGAGCGCCGCGTCGTCGGCCTGCTGGCTTTCGGCGTAGCGCAAAAGCGCCTCCCCGGCGCGCTCGAAGCGGGCGATCACCCGCGGCCAGACTTCGTGGCGGAGGTAGTTGCGATCCAAACAGACGAGCTCGTTGCTGGGATCCTCGAACCAGCGTTCGCCCCGCTCTCTCAGGTAGGCGCGCAGCTCGGCGCGCGAGATCTCCAGCAGCGGCCGCGCTACCCTGCCCAGCTTGGCGCGGATGCCCAGCGCCCGCCCCGTGCCCCGAAAGAGCTGCAATAGCACGGTTTCGGCGTTGTCCTCGAGGGTGTGCGCGGTCAGCACGCAAGCAGCTCCATGGGCGCGCGCCACCTCGGCCAGGAAAGCGTAGCGCAGTTCGCGGGCCACAGCCTCCAGGTTTTCCCGCTTGCGCCGGGCCACGGCGGCCGCGTCCACCCGCCGCTGTTCGCAGGGGAAGCCCAGCCGTCTGGCCAGTTCGCAGACGAAGCGGGCGTCTTCCGCCGACTCCGGCCTCAGGCCGTGGTCCAGGTGCGCGATCACCGCCTCGCGGCCCGCCACGGCCAGCAAGACCGCGAGGGCCACCGAATCGCCACCCCCGCTCACCGCGGCCACGACCAATGCATCTCCACATAACCGTTTCAGACATCTCGCAAAACGGCGCTCCAACTCCTCCACGTTTACATGCTACCGCCGGGGTAGGATGGACCGGTGGACGAGGCACGGCTGGTCTTTGACTTCGATCGCTTCCCCTATCTCACTACCGATCTGCCCGGCATTGGAGGAGTTATCCGCGCGAAGCCCGAAGACTTTGCCGTCATAGAAGTACCCGCATATGAACCCTGTGGAAATGGGGAGCATCTCTACGTTTTCTTCGAAAAGCGCGGCCTGACGACCCGCCAAGTCTTTGATCATCTGCACCAGGTGATGCGTATACCCGAGAAATCCATTGGCGTAGCCGGCCTCAAAGACAAACACGCGATAACCCGGCAATGGCTGAGTTTCCCCGCGCGTTATGCGGACCGGCTGCCCCAGCTCGAAGAACTGCCGGGCGTGCGTGTCCTCGAAACAGGGCTGCATACGAACAAGCTAGGTGTCGGCCACTTGCGTGGAAATCGCTTCGAAATCATGATTCGTGACACAGTTCCCGATGCCCTCGCCCCGGCGAAAGCGGTGCTTGCAGAACTAGATCGGAAGGGAGTGCCAAACTACTACGGCCCCCAGCGTTTTGGCCTGGGCGGTCGCAACCCCCTGCGTGGCTACGAGCTGGTGACCCGCGGCCAGGGGCGGGGCCGTCCCTGGCTCAAGAAGTTCCTGATCGGCTCGCTGCAGAGCCTGCTCTTCAATGACTGGCTGGCGCTGCGCATAGAGCGCGGCCTTTACGACCGGGTGCTGCGGGGCGACGTGGCGAAGAAGCACGCCACCCGCGGCGAATTCCTGGTAGAAGACCCCGAGGCAGAAAACCCGCGGGCCGCCGCTATGGAAATCAGCGCAACCGGCCCCCTGCACGGGCGCAAGTATTATGAAGCGAAACACGAAGCGAGAACGCTGGAAGACGAGATTCTGGCGAGATATGGCCTGAAGCGCGAGAACTTCCAGACCCGCAAGGGGGCGCGCAGACCCCTTCGCTTCCCGCTGGAAGACGCGGTCGTCAAGGCACAGGACGACGGGCTAAAGCTGGCCTTCTTCCTGCCCAAAGGGGCTTACGCCACCGCGCTGCTGCGCGAGGTCATGAAAAAGAACCCCGAGGGTGAACCCCCCGGGGGCTTGGGCGATAACAAGCCCTAGAAGCGATAGCCAACCTTCAACTGGGCAACTACGGTCTTGGGTGCGGTTCCAAAGCCATAAGCGAAGCCCAAATCCGCTCCAACGAATAGCGGCACGGCCACGAGCGAATACAGGTCGTATTCGACGTCTCCGCGGAAATAAGCCTGAACACCCTTCTGGTAGCGCACGCCGATGCCGCCCCCAACCTTTACGTCGTCGTCAACGGCGAACATGTGGCGGATGGTGAAGGCCGCCTGGAAACCGCCGCTACCATACCCTAAATCCAGCGCGGGACGCAGAGCACCCTTGCCCGGCTGAAAAAGGATGCAGTCCCAGCTGGCCTGCATGCCACCCACAAACCCGTTTGCATATCCGGCCGTACCCGCTACCGAATAATTACCTGAGGCAAAAGCCATGCCCAACGCCAGTACCAGCATCATAAACAGCTTCTTCATTACATAACCTCCCGGGATATGATG
>JAMOUW010000072.1 GCA_027067955.1 Thermaceae bacterium | reverse complement strand
ACCTCTTCTAAGACAGCCTTCACGCCTTCTCGGATGCGCCGGCTGATCTCTTCCTTGGTCAATCCGCGAAGTTCCTCCCCCATTACTCGGGACCTCTGGGTTAAACCACAAGATACGCGGCATTATCGTAGGTCCGGCTCGTGCGGATCTGTGATCTGCTTGGCCGGAATGACGAAAATATTCGATTGCCAGGCAATCCATATCCTGCTACCCAACCACTTCATTTCACATCTTGTTTTTTCTCGTTCACCAGCCTACTACAAGCCGCTTTATTCACCTTCTTCGTCCAGCTCGGCCAACAAGCGCAGATCCTTTTCGGTGAGGGAAACAACTTCCAGAAGTTCCGGGCGACGCTCGAGAGTGCGGCGCAACGCTTCGCGCCGGCGCCACTCGGCCACCTTGCCGTGGTGACCGCTCGTCAGCACCTCAGGAACCTTGAGCCCGCGAAACTCGGGCGGGCGGGTGTACTGCGGGTAGTCGAGCAAGCCCCAGGAGAACGAGTCGAGCTGGTGGCTCTCCGGGTCACCTAGAACGCCAGGTACCAGTCTGGCGGTGGCCTCGACAATGGCCAGCGCCGCCAGCTCACCACCCATGAGCACGAAATCACCAATCGAAACCTCACGGGTCACGAAGCGCTCGACACGGGCATCGATACCTTCATAGCGACCGCTAACCAAAACCAGGTGCTCCCTGGTCGCCAGCTCCTCTACCAATGGCTGCTTAAGCGGCTCTCCAGCCGGGGTTAGGAGGATTATTTCATCTGCCGGAAGCTGGTCTTCGATCGCCTCTACCACCACATCGGGGCGCATGACCATGCCCGCCCCGCCACCGTACGGGTAGTCGTCAACCTGGCGGTGTCTGTCACGGGTATAGTCGCGGATGTCACGAACGTCCAATCGGATCAAGCCGCGCTGAACAGCCTTTCCCAATAACGCCTCTTCAGTCCACGGTTGTATCAGGCGGGGAAAAAGCGTGAGAACCGTATAGCGGAGCAATGACTACTCCAACAATCCTTCCGGGGGGTTGGAGATATGTACCGCGCCACCGGTAAGTTCTACGTATGGGGCCTGCAACGGAACCATGTAGCGCCGGGCACTGCTGCCGATTACCAGCACGTCCTGGGCTCCGGCGTCGAAGACATCGACAACTTCACCCACGGGCTCGTCATCGAGATAAACCGGCCGACCGACAAGCTGAAAGTAGTACCATCCGCCCGCGGGCTCCGGCAGGCTGTCCTCCTCTACATATACATCACGGCCCGATAGCGACAAAGCCCCTTCGCGGTCGCAAACGCCGGCGAAAAAAACCACGAGATCCCCAGATATATCCTCGACGCGCTCTAGGGCCCGCCAGCCCAAGCCCTCAACGTATACCCGTTCCTGCCCGAGCAAAGACTCGGGGGCTTCGCTGCGGAACTTGAGTCCCCCGGCCAGGGCGTGGGGTTTGCCCAAACGACCGATAAGTACCCGGCTCACCGTACTTCTACGGATACCTTGCCGCGCGCGAAGGCGCGGGCAATGGTGCGGATGCTCTCGATCACCCGGCCCCGGCGCCCAATGATGCGCCCCTTTTCCTCGGCCGGAACCTCTATGTAGTAGACTACCCCGCCTTTGGAGCGGCGCTCTTCCACCCGGATACCTTCCGGATGATCCACCACCGCTCTGGCCAGGTATTCAACGACCTCACGCATTACGACTCGACGGCTTCTTCTTCAACGGGCTCCGCGGGCGCGGAGGGAACAGGCTCGCCCTTGCGATAAACCCCGGCCAGTTTCAAAATCCGGCGCGCGGTGTTGGTGGGCTGAGCACCGACAGAAAGCCAGTAACGGGCTCGCTCGACGTCGACCTTGTACCAATTGGGCGTGGTCTTGCGCGGATCGTAGTAGCCGATCTTCTCGATGTATTTGCCGTCGCGTTTTTTACGCACATCGGAAACTACGATACGGTAGTGGGGGTTGAACTTGGAACCGAAGCGAGCCAGACGAATCTTTACCATATTTTACCTCCTGCCAAAAAAACCACGGCGCTTACGCGGGCTCTTGGCGAGCGTTTTCATCATGCCCTTCGTCTCCTCGAAGGTCTTGATGAGCCGGTTGATCTCCTGCACGCTGGTGCCGCTTCCTTTGGCGATACGGCGCCGACGTGAGGCGTTGAGTATCCGCGGATTCCTGCGCTCCGCAGGTGTCATTGATTGAATTATGGCCTCCAGGTGCTTGGTGGCCTTCGGGTCAAGCTGGAAGTCCTGAGGAAGAGCACGACTGAGACCGGGTATCATCTTGATGAGTTCAGTCATGGAGCCCATTTTCTGAATCTGCTTCATCTGCGCCAGCAGATCATTGAGATCGAACTCATGCGGCGCCTTGTCAGGCTCTTCGAGTTCGGCCGCCTGAGCGCGCTCCATCAGGGTCTGGATGTCGCCCATACCCAGGATGCGTTGGGCAAGGCGGTCGGGATAGAAAGGCTCGATACCATCGAGCTTTTCCGAGGTGCCGCCAAAGTAGATGGGTTTACCGGTAACGTAGCGGGCGCTGAGGGCCGCACCGCCACGGGCGTCACCGTCGAGCTTGGTGAGTATCAAGCCACTAACACCTATGCGCTCGTCGAAGGTTCGGGAAACCCCGAGCGCCTCCTGCCCCATCATAGAGTCAACGACCAGAAGCGTTTCTGTGGGCTCTAGCTCGCTCTTGAGCTCGGCAAGCTCGTCCATGAGCGCTTCGTCCACCTGCAGACGCCCGGCGGTGTCAACGATTACCAGGTCGCGGTAATCCTTTGCAAGATGCTCGCGCAGACGACGCGCGGTTTCGGACGGCTTCTCGCCGTTTTCCACCTCCAGGACCGGAACCCCCACCTGTTCAGCGAGGATGCGCAGCTGGTCGCGGGCGGCGGGTCGCTGGGTATCGGCAGCCACCAGCAGCGGCCGCCGGCCCTTGCTTTTGTAGAGTTTGGCAAGCTTGCCAGCGGCTGTAGTCTTACCGGTTCCCTGAAGACCGACAAGAAACCAAACGTTACCCTCCTGCTTGAGCTCGGGCTGTTTGGGCTCGGCGCCCAGCAGATCCTTGAGCTCGTCATAGACGATCGTGTAAATCTGCTCCGCGGGCGTGAGCGACTCGTAAACTTTCTGCCCCAGGGCCTTTTCCTGCACGCGCCTGGTAAAGGCCTTGGCCACCTCAAAGTTGACGTCGGCCTCAAGTAAACTCATGCGAATCTCGCGCATGACCTTCTTGAGGTCCGCCTCGCTGATTCGCCCGCGCCCCCGCAAGCTATCGAGGGTTCGTTGTAGTCTACGGCTCAGGTTCTCAAACATGTCGCTCCCGGCTCCAGGCCAGCGCTAAGCATAGCTTCCCCACCTTGAGTATGTCAACCGCAATTTTTCTTAGGTTTTAAGTGATGCCAGAATGCATGCGCAGCCTTTGCCATACAGTAATATCTGGCTCGGCTTGAACTCGGGCAAAAGGTCTCCGTGATAGACTGGACTTTGGCCGTTTCGAGGTCCGATTCCCCTTCTCAGGAGGATGTTATGCGAGCCCAGGCGCGCGAAAACCTGCTTGAATCCCTGACCCGCGCCCTGCAAAAAGGGGACGTGGCCCTCGTCCAGACTCTCGGGGAACAAATACACCCTCAGGAAATCCTGGAGCACTGGGACGATTTTTCGGGCGAACACCAGTTCGTACTGCTGACCTATCTCGACCCCGGGTTGGCAGCACAAATAATCAGCGAGTTGGATCCTGAAGAACAGGCGGAGTTCCTGGAAACCCTGCCTCCCTGGCGGGTGCGCCAGATACTGGAAGAGCTCGACCCCGACGATCTGACCGACGCCCTGCAGGCAGTCGAGGACGAAGATCCGCAGCTGGCACAAACCATCAAGAGCTGGCTGGATCCGGAAACCCGGGCCGAGATAGAGGAGCTTTCCAAGTACGACGAGGACGACGCCGGCGGGCTGATGACGCCCGAGTACGTGGCCGTGCGCGCGGGGATGACCGTGGACGAGGTGCTGCAATTCCTGCGTCGCGCCGCACCCGACGCCGAAACCGTTTATTACCTTTACGTTCTCGATGATGACGGCCGCCTGGTAGGCGTGCTGAGCTTGCGCGATCTCATCGTTGCCGATCCCTCGATGCGGATCGCCGAGATAATGAATCCCAACGTCATTTATGTAACCACCGAGACCGACCAGGAAGAAGTGGCCCGGGTAATGGCCGACTACGACCTCACGGTACTCCCGGTAACCGACTCCAACAGCCGCCTGGTGGGTATCGTTACAATCGACGACGTCATCGACGTACTGGAAGAAGAAGCCACCGAAGACATTCACCGTCTGGGCGCTGTCGACGCCCCGGAACTGGTATACAGCCGCTCGAACGTATGGGAGCTGTGGAGCGCCCGCGCCCGCTGGCTGGTGATCTTGATCTTTACCGGTATGTTTACTTCCACGATACTTGCCGGTTTTTCTTCGGTGCTTGAAGCCACCACCGCCCTCGCTTTTTACATTCCGGTGTTGCTGGGAACGGGGGGCAATACCGGCAACCAATCTTCGACCCTAATTGTTCGCGCTCTGGCCACCCGCGACATCGATCTGGGTGACTGGCCCCGCGTACTTACGAAAGAGCTGGGTGTCGGCACGCTGCTGGGCCTCACGCTCTCCGCACTCATTGCGATAAAGGTAGTACTCGACGGCTTCCTCGGGGTGACGCCGGTCGTGGCGCTAGCGCTCTTCCTGCTGGTTGTCGTCGCCAACCTGGCCGGTGCTCTACTGCCGATAGCACTGGAAAAACTCGGTCTGGACCCGGCACTGATCTCCAACCCGCTCATTGCTACCATCTCCGACGTTTCCGGCCTGGTAATCTACCTGAGCGTCGCCCAGATACTCCTGGGGGCAGGTTGAAACTTACCGCGGTGATCGAATGGCCAAAGGGCAGCCGTGAACGCTGGGAATGGCGGGAAGGGCGCTTCGTACGCAAGACCATGGACCTGCCCGCGCCGGTGAATTATGGTTTCCTTCCCGGTTTCACCAACCCCGCCGACGGTGAAGAGGTGGACGTTGTTGTACTGGGGAGAGCGCTTCCGGCCAAGTCGCGAATAGAAGCGCCACTGGCGGCGATGCTCTGGCTGGCCGACGGCGATCACAAGCTGGTACTTAACCTGGACGAGGGCGAACATCACAGCGATAAGGCAGCCCTGCTGGCCTGGTTCGAACCCGAACGCCGTGCGCGGCTGGAGGATGCAAGCGCGGCTGCCGGCTGGTTGAAGGAATTGGGCTACCCGTAATGATTCATGCGAAGCGGGTCCGCAACAAAACTGCCGCCTCAGCCAGCTGCTCAATAGAAGAACTGGCAATACCGGCCACGAGACCGCGCTCTCGCAAATGGGGCAGGACTATCTCGCTCGGCAGGTTTCCCACCAAGTCATCCCCCGCGAAAGGGCAACCGCCGATGCCGCCCAGCGCCCCCTCGAGCCAGCGCACGCCCGCGTCCAGCACCGCGTCCACCTTGGCCCGCACCTCGCCGGGGTCGGGGCGGCTGTGCAGGTGGGCTCCTAGCCCGGCGGCCCCGTGGGCGGCGGCGACCGCCGCCAGCACCTCATGGATGCGCTCGGGCCCGGCCACACCATAGGTATCGGCGATGGCGATGCGGCGCACGCCGAGCCCGCGCAGGCGGCCGACAAAGTCCACGACCTGATCCGGGCTCCATAGGTCGCCGTAGGGATTGCCGAAACCCATGGAGACGTAAACCACCAGCTCAAGCCCGCCGCCCAGGGACAGCTCGAGCATCCGCTCCACCAGCGGCCACGAGTCCTCGATCGAACGGCGGGTGTTCTTCTGCTGGAAGGTCTCGCTGATCGAGAAGGGGTAGCCCACCGAGGTCAGATTTTCCGCCGCCAGCGCCCGCTCCATCCCCCGCTCGTTGGCGACGATGGCCAGGTAGTCGCGCCCATCGGGAGGCGGCAGCAGCTTAAGGACCTCTTCGGAATCGGCCATCTGCGGCACCCACTTTGGCGAGACGAAGCTGGCCAGGTCCAGGTGGTCGAAGCCGGCGTCCAGCAGCCGGCGCAGGAAGGCCGCCTTTTCTTCGGTCGGGATGGTGCGGGCTAACCCTTGCCAGGCGTCCCGGGGGCATTCGACGTAGGTAACGCGCTCTTCCACGGCCGCCCCTATACCTGGAATACGCCGGTCTTGAGGGGCTCTTCCGAGTCGTCCAGGCTCACCACCTCGAGCGCCCGGATCAGCCGCTCGCGGGTCTCGTGGGGAAAGATGATCTCGTCCACCCACAGCCGCGCCGCGGCGTAGCGGGGGTCTAGAGTGGCGTCGTAGCGGTTCTTGATCTCCTCGTAGAGCCGCTCCAGCTCCTCGGCGCTAGGCTCCTGCCCTTTGCGCTTCAGCTGCGCGACCTCGAGCTGCAATAAAGTATTTGCCGCCTGGGTACCGCCCATGACCGCGTACTTGGCGCTGGGCCAGGCGAAGAGCAGCCGCGGGGCGTAGGCCTTGCCCGCCAGCGCGTAGTTGCCCGCGCCGAACGAGCCGCCCAGGATAACGGTGATCTTGGGCACCACCGAGTTGGAAACCGCGTTCACCAGCTTGGCGCCGCGGCGGATGATCCCCGCCTCCTCCGAGGCCTTGCCCACCATAAAACCGCTGACGTCCTGCAGGAACAATAGCGGAATGCGCATCTGGTTGACGTCGAGGATGAAGCGGGCCGCCTTGTCGGCCGCCTCGGCGTAGATGACCCCGCCCACCTCGATGCGGCCCTTCTTCTTGATAACGAGCCGCTGGTTGGCGACTATGCCCACCGGGAACCCGCCCAGCCGCGCGAAGCCGGTCACCAGCGTCTCGCCCCACTGCGCCTTGTACTCGTGGAACTCGGAGCCGTCCACCAGCCGCGCGATCACCTCGCGCACGTCGTAGGGGCTTTCCCCTTCCGGGTGCACCAGGCCGTAGAGGTCACGGGCGTCGTAGGCCGGCGGCGCGGCCTCCTTGCGATCCTCAGCCCAGCGGGCCCGCCGCGGCGCAGCGTAGAGGCCGGCGAGGGTGCGCAGGCGCTCGAGCGCCGCCTCATCGTTTGGCTCGTAGAAGTCGACCGTGCCCGAGACCTCGGCGTGCATCCGCGCCCCGCCCAGCTCCTCGGAGCTCACCTCCTGGCCGATGGCCGCCTTGACGAGCGCCGGCCCCGCCAGGTAGAGGCCCGAGCCCTCGGTCATCACCAGAGCGTCGGTCATCACCGGCAGGTAGGCCCCGCCGGCCACGCAGTTGCCCATGATGGCGCTTATCTGGGGAATGCCGGCGGCGCTCATGCGGGCGTTGAGGTAGAAGATGCGGCCAAAGTCGTCCTGGTCGGGGAATACTTCGTCTTGTAGCGGCAGGAAGACTCCGGCCGAATCGACTAGGTAGATGGTGGGGATCTTGTTCTCGTAGGCGATCGTCTGCGCCCGGATGACCTTCTTGGCGGTTATCGGGAAGAAGGCCCCGGCCTTGACGGTGGCGTCGTTGGCGATGACCATCCATTCGCGGCCGTGAATGCGGCCGATGCCGGTCACCGCGCCGCCGCCGGGGGCGCCGCCCCACTCCTGGTACATCTCCCAGCCGGCGAAGGTCATCAGCTCGTCAAAGGGGCTGTCCTCGTCCACCAGCCGGGCGACGCGCTCGCGCGCGGTCAGGCGGCCCCTTTCGTGTTGGCGCTGGATCGCGCGCTCCCCGCCGCCCTGGCGCAATTCGGCCAGGGTCTCGCGGTAGGCGGTGATGCGGTCCACCCAGGCGCTGGCGTTGGTGCGAAAGGTCTCCGAAGCCCTGCCTTCGTCGTCGAGCGCGGTCGGGAGCATGGCTTCAGTATATCGGCTTTGAAGCGCCCGGTCGATTTTTCGTTATACGTTGGGGCCTGCCGCGAAGCACTGTTATACTCGGATCAAGGCCTGCCCGGGAGGAGTAGGCGGCCTGCGCGGCTCCAGAGAGGGCCCCCGCGGCTGGAAGGAGCCCGCCGCCGCACCGCCGAACGTCGCCCGGGGCGCCGCGGGAAGAACGGCCGCAAGGCTCAGTAGACCCCGCCGGGTGCGCCCGAGACAGCGCGAAAGAGTGCGGGATTTGGCATGTGGCGTGTGGCTTGTGGCTCGTAGGATTGATCGACACCACGAACCATCCACCACGAACCACAGGCCGCTCCCGAAGCGCGGTGGTACCGCGGGGAATCCTCCTCGTCCGCGCACGGACGCGGGGCTTTTTTCTTGGCCCCCCACCGGAGGTACGCATGGAAGAACTGTCCAAAACCTACGATCCGCACCAGGTCGAGTCCCGCTGGGCCGAGCGCTGGGCCGAGCGGCCCTTCGTCGCCGACCCGCACAGTGGCAAGCCCCCATTCGTCATAGTCATGCCGCCGCCCAACGTGACCGGCGTGCTGCATATGGGGCACGCCCTCGACAACGCCCTGCAGGACGCGCTGACGCGCTACAAGCGGATGCGCGGCTACGAGGCGCTGTGGCTGCCCGGCACCGATCACGCCGGCATCGCCACCCAGGTGGTGGTCGAGCGGCTGCTGGCCAGCGAGGGCAAGACCCGCCACGACCTGGGACGCGAGAAGTTCCTGGAGCGCGTCTGGCGGTGGCGCGAGGAGTCGGGCGGCCAGATCCTGGAGCAGCTCAAGCGTCTCGGCGCCAGCGCCGACTGGAGTCGCCTGGCGTTCACCATGGACGAGGTGCGCAGCCGCGCGGTGCGCTACGCCTTCGTTCGCTACCACCATGAAGGCCTGCTCTACCGCGGCGAACGGCTGCTCAACTGGTGCCCCCGTTGCGAGACGACGCTTTCGGACCTGGAGGTGGGCAACACCCCCACCCAGGGCACGCTCTACACCCTCGCCTACCCGCTCGAGGACGGTGGCGAGATCCGGATCGCCACGGTGCGGCCGGAGACGATCTTTGCCGACGTGGCCATCGCGGTGCACCCGGAAGACGAGCGCTACAAGGACCTGATCGGCAAGAAGGCGCGCATCCCGCTGACCGATATCTGGATCCCGGTGATCGCCGACGAGGCGGTGGAGCGCGAGTTCGGCACCGGCGCGCTGAAGATCACCCCGGCGCACGACCCGACCGACTACGAGGTGGGCCGGCGCCACGGGCTGCCGGAGCCGAGCGTGATCGACCTGGAAGGAAAGCTGGTTAGCGAGCGGGTGCCCGAGCGCTTCCGCGGCCTGGACCGCTTCGAGGCGAGGAAGGCCGTGGCGAAGGCGCTGGAAAAAGAAGGCTACCTGCGCAGGGCCGAGCCCTACCAGATCGCGCTGGCCACCTGCGACCGCTGCGGCACCGCGGTCGAGTACGCTCTCTTCCCGCAGTGGTGGCTTTCGATGAAGCCGCTCGCGGACGAGGTGCTGCCCAAGCTGAAGGAAGGCGACATCAAGTTCTACCCGGAGCGCTGGCGCAAGGTCAACATCGACTGGTTCGAGAACATCCGCGACTGGAACATCAGCCGCCAGCTCTGGTGGGGCCACCAGATCCCCGCCTGGTACTGCCCCGAGGGGCACGTGACCGTGCCCGACCTGGAGCGCTTCGACGAGGATCCCAAGGAATGCGCCATCTGCGGCAGCACCGAGCTCGAGCGCGACCCCGACGTCCTCGATACCTGGTTCTCCTCGGCGCTGTGGCCGCTTTCGACGCTAGGCTGGCCCGAGGACACCGAGGACTACCGCGCCTTCTACCCCACCAGCGTGCTGGTGACCGGCTACGACATACTCTTCCTCTGGGTCAGCCGCATGGAGGTTTCTGGCTACCACTTCGACGGCCGCCACCCCTTCGAAGCGGTGATGCTCCACGGTCTGGTGCTCGACGAGAAGGGCAAGAAGATGTCCAAGTCGAAGGGCAACGTGGTGGACCCGCTCGAGCTGGTGAACGAATACGGCGCCGACGCGCTGCGCTTCGCCCTCATCCACCTGGCCACCGGCGGGCAGGACATCCGCTTCGACCGCCGCTGGGTGGAGATGGGCCGCAACTTCGCCAACAAGCTCTGGAACGCCGCCCGCTTCGTCTTCATGAACCGCGAGGGCTTCGAGGCGAAGACCGACGAGCCCACCCTAGCCGACCGCTGGATGGCGGCGCGGCTGCGCGAGGGCATCCGCAACATCACCCAGCTTTACGACGCCTACGAGCTCGCGCTCGCCAGCCGCGAGGTCTACCAGCTGGTCTGGAGCGAGTTCTGCGACTGGTACATAGAAGCCGCCAAGCCGGCGCTGCGCGCGGGCAACGCCGCGACGCTGCGGGGGCTGGAGACGGCGCTCGAGGCGCTCCTGAAGCTCCTCCACCCCTTCATGCCCTTCGTCACCAGCGAGATCTACACCGCCCTCAAGCAGGACCCCGAGGCAGAGCTGGCGCTGGCCGGGTGGCCCGAGGCCGAGGCCTTCGCCGCCGATGAGGAAGCGCTGGCCGCCTTCAAGGTCCTCCAGGACGCGGTCACCGCCACCCGCAGCCTCCGGGCCGAGCTGGGCCTGCCGCCCCAGCAGGAACTCACCGTCCACGCCGAGGGGCCGGGGGCGGCGGTGCTGCTCGAGAACGCCGACTTCTTCCGCTTCCTCGCCCGCGCCGGGGTGCAGGAGGGCCGGCCGGAGAAGGCCGTCAGCGCGGTCACACCCCAGGTCACGGTCTGGCTCGAGCTCGAGGGGCTGGTGGACGTCGAAGCCTGGAAGCAGAAGCAGCAGAAGAAGGCCTCCGAACTGGAGCGCCGCATCGCCGGGCTGGAGAAGAAGCTCGCCAACCCCGGCTTCACCGAGCGCGCCCCGGCTGAGGTGGTGGGTCGCGAACGGCGCAACCTGGAGGAGGCGAAGAGCCAGCTCGAACGCATTCACGCAACCCTAGACCGCTTCTAATTACTCCGCGGGCACCGGGGCCCGGTTGTTCCCGGGCCCCTTTCCCGTCAGCGGAAAAGGGTCAGCCGGGTATCTTCATCATCAAGTCGTGGAGCCTCCATTATTCCCAGAATCTTCCTAATATTAACCGTTACGTACTCGAATGTATGCCTGACTTCTAGCTCACGCGCAGGCGTATCCCCGGCCAGGGCATATAGACGAACGTCAAATAATGTTTGAAAGGGCTTGGCGTTAGCCAGAAAATCCGCCAGCCGCACCCCACCCGGCGTTACCAGCACACCAACCATCACGCAACAAGCAAACAGCAGCGCCATGCGCTTTTTCTTGACAGGCACCCCCGGCAATTCCAATTCGTCGGGGCGCCCGCCTACCACCCAGAGAATGTCCCGCTGCTGAACTGCGAGGAAGTCAGCGGTAGCGCGCATATCTTCGGCGCGCGGAGGATGATCGCAGCCGGCCGAATACACCAGCACACCTGTCAGGGGCACCAGCAAACGCTTGGTCTTGTTAAGGAACGACGCCATGCCACCAAAACGGGGCATTTCCATAATGCCGTAGATTCGGAACTCGGCAGTATGGACGCGTACGTCAACCGGTTCTCGGCCCTGCTTGTACACCATAACCCCCCTGGCTATTAATTATACGGGTTATTGGGGGAATATGACTCCCTTTTTAATAATGATACATGCGTATAGTTTAGTTTCGCTGCTGGCGACAATTGCGTATGCTCCCTGCGCACGCTCGTAAAATTCGAAACGGCCCACCGGGTGTACCCGGGCGTCCTCGCCCGACGCCTTCAGGACCGCGTCGAATTCCTCCCACACCTCCGGCTTTACCTCTTCCCCATTGTCCATGTAGAACACATTGGAATCGGTAAAGGTATCCAATGGCATAAGTTTAAGGATAGCGGCCAGCAACTCCGGCGTGCCCAAACCATCGGCGCGGATCACCGGTGGCCCGGACGAGTGGGCGGGGTAGTTGCCGTCCACGATGGCCAACTCATCCCCATGACCCATCTCAGCCAGCGTGGCCAGCAACTCGGGGGAAAGCTCCGGGGGAATACCTTTCAGCATGGACACGACACCACCTCCGTAATTACGCCTCGTTGGGACGATTCTTGAGGCTGTCTATCATCACCGCCAGAAAGATGACCGCTCCTTTGAGAAAGCTCTGCCAGAAGGGCGGAACGTTGAGCAGGTTCATCCCGTTATTGATAACCCCAATGAGCAACACTCCGATTATCGTACCGATTATCGTACCCTTGCCACCCATGAGCGACGCCCCGCCGATTATCACGGCGGCTATCGCATCGAGCTCGTAGCCCATAGCCGCCGTTGGCATTGCCGCGCCAAGCCTGCCTGTAAGCACCAGCGCGGCAATGGCGCACGATATACCGGAAACCACGTATACGAAATACAACACCCAGTGGGTGCGTATTCCCGACAGGGCAGCTGCCTTAAGGTTGGACCCGACCGCGTAAATATTGCGCCCTAGCACGGTACTGCGCAAAACTACTTCGGCCACTAACGCATAGAGCAGAAAGATTATCACCGCCACTGAGATGGGTCCGACCTGGCCCGCGCCAAAGAATTCGAATGCCGGCGGGAAATCGAAGATCGTCTTCCCGTCGGAAAACACCATTGTCAGACCGCGGGCCATGGCCATGGTGGCCAGGGTGACAATGAAGGGGGCCATGCCGATTTTGGTTATCGAAAAACCATGAAAAACCCCTACTGCCACGCCAAAGACCAGGTTGATCAGAATCACCGCCCAAACCGGTACACCCGCGTGCAGCATCAGAGCCATCAACACGCTGGCGAGCGCGACCACCGAACCAACCGATAGATCGATGCCAGCGGTAAGGATCACGAAGGTCATACCGATGGCAATTATTCCCTGGATCGAAGACTGGAGCAAAATGTTGAGCAGATTGAACTTGGTCAGGAAAACCGGCGAGGTGAATGCGAAAAAGGCACCTACCGCCAAAAGTGCAAGGAAGACGATGAACTCACTGCTGGAAAATAGCGATCTGTTAAGTTTCATGTCGCTGTCCCCCCTGACGGAGTGGTTTGCAAGCAGTACTTGAGAACGTTTTCTTCATTAATCGCGTCCCCGGTCAGTTCGGCGGTTATGCGCCCTCCCGCCATGGTATATACCCTGTCGGCGCAGCCTATTACCTCAGGCAGTTCGGAGCTGACGAAGACCACGGCCTTGCCCTGGTCAGCAAGCTGGGCGATGAGCTTGTAGATCTCGAGCTTAGCCCCCACATCGATACCCCGCGTCGGCTCATCAAGCAGTATCACGTCGGGGTCGTTGATAAGCGCCTTGGCAAGGCACACCTTCTGCTGGTTGCCACCGGAAAGGTGGTCTACGTCGGTATCCAGAGAGGGGGCTTTCACCCCCAATTTTTCGCTGTATTCAGCGGCGGCACGTCGTTCCTCTGCCACCCTGGTGAAGCCTAGAGTAGCGAAACGACCGATTTGCAAAGCAATATATGTTTCGTTTTTCCATATTGGCTGCCCGAAAAAAAGGTTCTCACCTTTGCGATCCTCCGAAGAATAAATGACGCCGGCGCGGGCCGCATCCTGCGGATGCTGGAAGCGCACGCTGCGCCCGCGCAAAAGTACTTCGCCGGAACGCAACCGCCGCGCACCCACTATGGCTTTCAGTAGTTCCGTGCGCCCGGACCCCAGCAGGCCGTATATTCCCACCACCTCGGCGCTACGCACGCTGAAATCGACATTTTGCAATACAGAATCGCTGAGGCCGCGGGTTGTGAGTACCACCTCGCCCGGCTCGTGCGCCCCCTTGTAATAAATATCCTGGATATCGCGCCCCACCATTCGGGATACCACCAGCTCCTCGCTGGCCTCGGCAGTGGGCATTTCCACAACGGTCCTGCCGTCACGCAAAATGTGTACGCGATCGGTAATCTCGAAGATTTCGTCCAAATGGTGCGAAACGTAAATGATGCCCATACCCCGTTCCTGCAGCCGCCGGATCACCGCAAACAGGTTTTCTATTTCGGGACCGGTAAGCGAGGATGTGGGCTCATCGAAAAGCAGCACTTGCGCATCGTAGGAAAGCGCCTTCGCGATTTCCACCGATTGCTTGACGCCAATAGGCAACTCGGCGACTATCGCCCGGGGGTCGATACCGGCCATGCCGCTTTCCGCCAGAATCCGCTCTGCCTCCCGGTACAAACGCGCCCAGTCCACGAACCCGCGCCGACGTGGCAATCGATTGATAAAGATGTTTTCCGCTACGCTCAGGTGGGAAATAAGGTTCAGCTCCTGATAAACAATGGATATCCCGGCGTCGAGGGCGTCCTTGGGGCTGCGAAACTGCACCGCTTCACCGCGATAACGGATACTCCCCCGCGTAGGTGGGTACACCCCACCGATCAGTTTCATCAAGGTGGACTTACCCGCGCCGTTCTCGCCCACCAAGCCCAGGACTTCACCGGGGCGCAGCGACAGCGAAACGTCGTCCAGGGCAATCACTCCAGGAAATACCTTTGTCAGGTTGAGTGTTTCCAGTACAGGATCGGGATTCATCGTCGGAATTAGGAAACTTCGAGGGCGGTAAGGTCAGAACGGCGCGCGCCGTTCTGACCTTACCGGTTGGCTACTCGGCCCAGTTCTGGCGCTTGTCGACGTTATCCTTGGTTACCGGGGTAAATGGGGTGTAGAAGTGCTTGGGCACATCTTCGCCCTTCAGGTATTTGACCGCGAATTCCACGGCCTTCTCGCCCATGAGTACCGGCTCCTGCGAGATCGTGCAGTCGATATAGCCCTGGCGTATGAGATCGAGCGCCTGCTTGATGCCATCGATGCCGACGATGTAGATATGGCCGGGCTCGCCCACCTTTTTGAGGCGACCCATGGCCTTGAGGGCGCGTGCGGCACCGACGGTGTTGTCGTCGTTGTGACCGTAGATGGCGTCAACATCGGGATGCGCCAAAACCAGGTTGGAAGTCACCGTAAAGGCCTTCTCCTGATTGAAGTCTGCCGGCTGAGAAGCGACCAGCTTGAGCCCGGGGTATTTCTTGAGCTGTTCGTGGAAACCCTTGCCACGGTCGCGGGCGGCGGTAGTGCCCACAAGACCGACGAGTTCGATGACGTTGCCTTTGGCCTCACCGTACTTGGCTTTCATTGCCTTGGCGATAAGATCGGCGGCAAGGCGGCCCATAGCCACGTTGTCGGTCTCCAAGAACGAGGTGACCTCCACCCCTGTAACACCGCGGTCGAGAGCGAAGACGGGAATACCCGCATCCAGGGCCTTCTTTACCGCAGGGGCGATGGCCTCGGCGTCGCGCGGATTGATGATGATGGCATCCACTCCTTTGGTGATCAGGTCTTCTACGTCGGACACCTGTTTGGCGGAGTCTCCGTTGGCGTTAACCGTGATCAGCTCAACACCAAACTTCTTCGCCCCGTTCTCGACGCCCTTGGTCATACCCACGAAAAAGGCGTTGTTAAGGGTGCTAATCGAGTAGCCAATCACCACTTTGTCGCCCTGAGCGAGCGCTCCCATAACCAGAGCGAACACTGCAGCTAATACAGCTCTCATGTATTTCTTCATTTCCTACCTCCTTATAGTCTTATTACCACATACTAGGGTCACCCGAAGTGTAGCGCAGCAGGAAAAAGAAGTCAACAAAACCGGTTTAAGCTAATCTTTATTCAGTTGTGGCGCCCTCTTGCCGCAGCGACCACCAGAGCTCAAGTGCGTTCCCCAAACAACGCGGGTCGCCACGCCGGAAGGCCGCGCGCAAACGCTCGAGCACCGCCAGCGCCAGCCGCCAGCCGCGATAAGCGGGCGACACCTCGATCCAGCGGTAGGGTTCGTGCCCTCTGATCTCTGCCAGCAGGCGCGCAAGCGCCGGGTCAGCTTCGTCCGGAGCAGCATGTACGGCCTCCAGTAGTTCCCGGCGGGTAGCGGGAGCAAGCAAACGCCTGAACGCCTGCTCGCTAACAGCAAGCCGCGCCTCAGGGCGCGCTACTCTTTCCGGGGGCACCGCAAACCAAACCTCGGCGTCCTCGGGGGCGACCAACCGGTACCCCCGAGCCTTCAGGTAGGCCCTGCCCTCACCGCTGCCCCATACCCCCCACCCCTCGCTCCGGGCCAGATTAAGCGCCTTTCGCGGCTCCAGCGCCTCGACAACAAGCCCCTCGCCCTCGCAGATAAAACCCTCCGGCTCGCGGTAGGCCACGGCCCGCAACTCCATACTGCGTATTCCCATCCAGTCGTTCTCGACCAGCTGCGCCGCAACTTCCAGTTCGCGCCCCTCCTCTATGCCGTTTCCCTCGTCCTTCCACTTGATTACACGCACGCCACTAAGGTCGAAGGAAATGTGACGCCCTTCGGAAAGGGGACGCACCCTGGCGACCTGACCGCTGAAGTAAAAAACCGGTTCAGGATTACCCTCACCGAAGGGCTTGAGCAGAAGCATGCTCGCAAAGACCTCATCCATCAAGTCCGGTGCCAGCGGATCGTCCAGGGGCAGTGCGGGGGCGGGGGCCGGGTGGCTGCGGACATACGAGCGAAGGGCCGCGGCGAAGGCGGGAATCCGCTCCGCGTCTATCGAAAAACCCGCCGCGCCCGCATGGCCTCCGTAACCGTTCAAGTGCTCCGAGGCAGCGGCGAGAGCCCCCACCGCGCTTACTCCCGGTACGCTGCGCACCGACCCCTTTCCCCGGGCAGTTATGAAGACGGGTTTGTGAAAACGCTCGAGAACCCTGCTAGCTACTATGCCCATGACCCCCGGGTGACCTTCAGGATCATGAATGACGATCACGGGATCATCGGGGTTTACCGTAGGCAGCACCCGCTCGAGCATCTCCTCTTCTATCTGCTGGCGCTCCCGATTCAGGGCGTCGAGCCGGTCGGCCAACCCGGCGGCTTCTATCGGGTCGCTGGTGGTGAGCGCGCGAAAGGCCGTTTCTACCTCACCCAGCCGCCCGGCGGCGTTGATGCGCGGAGCAATCCGGAAGGCGACCTCTACCGCATCACAATTGGTGCAGTGGCGTTCAGCCAGGGCGCGCAAACCCACGTGACGGCTGTTGCGCAAGCGCCTGAGCCCTTCCTTGACGAGGGCGCGATTCACGCCCAGGAGCGGCGCGACGTCGGCTACGGTACCGATCGCCGCCAGGTCGGCATATTCGAGCGGCGGCGGCTTATCCAGCGCCTCGCGCACGGCCCACAACAGGAAGAAGGCCACCCCGGCCCCCGTCGGCCAGGGCTTGCCCGCGAGCTCGGGGCTGTACGCAGGATGAACCACCAACCCCTGCGGGGGTTCATCCGGAACCGCATGGTGGTCGGTAACTATGACGGCAACGCCACCCTCGGTTAGCGCCGCCAGTTCCGCGGCATTGCTGACGCCACAATCCACGGTGATGAGCAGATCAGACGCCGCCAGATGTTCCGGCACCCGGGCCATGCTCAGACCGTAACCATCGTTCAGGCGGTGGGGGATGAAGGCGTGTACGTCCGCGCCCAGCTCCCCGAGCCCCAGAGTCAGTATCGCCGCCGCGGTCACGCCGTCAGCGTCGTAATCACCATGGACACGAATCCGCTCGCCGCGCGCGACGGCTTGGACCACGCGCGCCGCTGCCTCGCGAATGCCCGGTAACAGCGGCGGTGCCAGCGGCGGGTCCAGATCTGCCGCATCCCGGAAGCCACGGTTCAGCAATACCGCCGCCGCTTCGGGCGGCACTCCCAGAAGCCTCATGGTGCGTTTTACTTCGGCGATGGCGGGCCAGGACCGTAGAATCCAGCGCCGGGGTTCGCTCACGCGTCTTCTTTACCGCTATCCGGAGCGGGGCGGTCGGGAATGCGCGGCAGCTCCTCAACTTCCTGCGGGCGCAGTTTGGCCAGCTCCGACTCCAACCGGGACCGCTCACGTTTCCATGCCCGGCGCTCGCGCGCCAGCACCCAGGCGTAGCCGGGCAGATAAACCCAGCCAGCGAGGAAGCCCAGCGCGAATACGGTACCCAAGGCCCATACCAGCGGTACCGTGCCCAGACCGGGCACCGCCACGCCAGCAGCGGGCTGCAATGCTTGCACGGCGGCTATAGCGGCGAGCGCCAGCAGCGCCGTTAGAAAAGAAAGCCAGTGTACGAATCGCATACCGCCTCCTTGCTGATCTGAGTATACGGCAGCATAACGCCACTCCCCTCCAAGAGGAGCGGCGTTATGCTGCTAGGAATCAGGCGCGGGCCTTCTTACGCGGCGTATCGCCGCCGCGCATCTTCCACCAGGTCACGAGCGAACCCACCACGTAGATCGAGGAGAACGTCCCCACCAGAATGCCGATGAGAAGCGCGATCGAAAAGTCGCGCAGAACCGGTCCACCGATGAAGAGCAGCGCCAGCAGCGGCAGCATGGTGGTGAAAGACGTCATTACCGTACGCGAGAGGGTCTGGTTGATGGACAGGTCTACGAGCTCATTGTAGGGAACGCCCCTGACCACCTTCTGGTTCTCGCGTATACGGTCGGAGATGATGATGGAGTCGTTAATCGAGTAACCGATGATGGTGAGAAGAGCAGCCACAATGGGGATGGTGAACTCGAGCCCCATAAGGCTGAAGGCTCCGGCGGTAATGGCCACATCGTGACCCACGGCGATCACTGAGGCAACCCCGAAAATCCAATCGAAACGGAACGCCATGTAGATGAGGATCAAACCCAGCCCCACGAGCACCGCCAGGACAGTGTTGCGCCGCAGCTCGGCGCCCACGGCCGGGCCGACCACCTCCGATTGCAAGACCTCGGCATTCAACTTCTCCTCGAACGCCCGGCGCAGGGCGATAACACCGTCATTAGAAAGCAGGCCGACGCGTACCGAGAATTCCTTGTAGTCGGCGAGCGGGCTTTCTACTTCGGTGATTATCGCCTCCTTGGCGCTCACGCCCTCGATGCCCACTTCGTCAAGGAAGCTACGAATCTGGTCCACGCTTACCTCGGTCCCGGTGCGCACCAGGTAGGCGGTGCCGCCGGTAAAGTCAATGCCGAAGTTGAAGCCGTGGAAGAAGACCACCGCCCCCATGAGGGCCGCGAATAGCAGGGTCGCGGGCGTAAAGATGCGCGCCTCCTTGAGGAAGGGAATCTTGGTGCCCCAAATCCAGTAAGGAGGAATCACCTCGCGAGCCGCAGCGATTTTTTCAAGCATCCAGCGGCTGAAGACCAGGTTCGAGAAGACCGCGACAACGATACCGATGGCCAGCATAACCGCGAAGCCGCGCACCGGACCGGTGGAATACTGGTAGAGGGCGGCGGCGGCCAGCAAGGTGGAAATATTGGCGTCCAGGATCGTGACCGTCGAGTGCACAAAGCCGTCGGGAATGGCCTGGCGCAGCTTCTTGCCCAGCTTGAGCTCTTCCTTGATGCGTTCAAACGAGAGCACATTGCCGTCCACGGCCGCACCCAGGGTGAGGATGAAGCCGGCGATGCCCGGAAGCGTGAGCACCGCACCCAACCCCGAAAGCACACCCATGATTAGGAGGGCGATGTACAGCAAACCCACCGCTGCCACGGTGCCGAACCAGAAACCGTAATAAAGATAGAGCAGCACGAAGATGAGCACCGCACCCACTATGGAGGCCACAATGCCCGCGCGGATGGCGTCCTTACCCAGGGTGGGGCCGATCGCGCGCACCTCCTCGACGTGCAGCGGTACCGGCAGCGAACCCGAACGCAGCACCAGGGCGATCTGGGAGGCCTCGTCAAGGTCCTTGATTCCGGTAATGACCGCGCGGCCATCGGTGATGGCCGTCTGGATGTTGGGGGCGCTGTAAATGGTGCCGTCGAGCACAATGGCCAGGCGGCGACCGATATTCTTGCGGGTCAGCTTGGCGAACTTCTCCGCGCCCTCAGCGGTGAACTCCAGGGCGACCTCGGGGCGGTTGAAGCGGTCGAACTGGACGCGGGCGTCCACCAGATCCGAGCCCTTGAGCTCTACGGGACCCAGATCGTCCAGGGTCAGCTCCGACGTCGCCTTGCTTTGGGCCTCGCGCTTGACAATGCGAAATTCGAGCACCGCTTGCTGCCCGATCAGTTTGAGCGCCTTGTCCTGCTCCTCCGGGGCCAAGCCCGGAAGCTCAACAACGATGCGGTTAGGGAGGGCGATCTGAATGAGCGGCTCGGCCACGCCCAGACCGTTGATGCGGTTCTCTATGACCAGGCGCGCCTTTTCGAGATCGTCCTGCTCGGGCTCTGGATTGTCCGTTTGCAGGACTACACGCAACCCGCCCTTGAGGTCCAAACCCAGGTTGATCATGGGCTCGTCAGGAGCCCAGGGTTTCCACATGGCGACGACGGCCGCCACGAAGAAAACAAAGAGTAAAATAGCAGTCGTATCTACTTTCTTCATGCTGTCTCCGTATGTGCAATAGGTTTGCTTGGGATCTAGGGCCTGCCGGAATAGCTTCCGGATCTAGCCGCCTTCGAGCTGCAAGCGCTGCAGCCGTAAAAAAAGACGCCGGGACGGCAGCAAGGGCGGTGCGTAGCGCAACCGGGAAGAAACGGGCCGCCTCCAGGCGCGCAGCCATACCGGCACCGCGGCAGCCAGCGCCGAGGCGGTGACCACCGGCCCGCCCCCGGAAGCCTCGATATAGGCCCGTTCCGAGCCCAGCCCCTGGCCCGCCACCGCTCCCGGAGCCAGGGGAAGGTGCGGCGCCAGGCCCCAAGATAAGCCCAGCACCACCAGCAAGGCGAGCGCAAACCGGCGCATACTCACCGCAGTCTACCGGGCTTCGCCGACCTCGACCAAACGCACCGCTTCGAGCACGTCCCCCTCCTGGTAATCGTCGAAGCCAGCAAGCTTGATGCCGCACTCGTAACCTGCAGCCACCTCACGCACGTCGTCCTTGAACCTCTTGAGGCTCTCTATGCGACCGCTCCAAATCTCCTCACCGCCGCGCTGAACCCTTATCTCGGCATTGCGCACGAGCCGACCGTCGGTGACCATGCACCCCGCCACCTTGCCCCCTTTGGGCAGCTTGAAGACAGCGCGCACCTCGGCATGGCCCACGATCTCTTCTTTCATTTCCGGTTCGGTCTGAGCCCGCACCATCTCCCGCACCTCATCGATAAGGTCATAGATGATGCGGAAGCTCTTGAGCAACACCCCTTTCTGTTCGGCCTTCTTCTTGACCGAACCCGGAGGGGTGACCCCGAATGAAAGAATGGCGGCGTTCTCGGTGGTGCTGGCCAGCAGGATGTCGCCTTCGGTGGGCGCGCCCACGGCCTCGAGCAGCACGTTGATCTTAACGTCCTCGGTTTCCTCCTTGGCGAGAATGCCCTTGATAGCCTCCAGCGATCCCTGAGTGTCGGCGCGCAGGATCAGGTTGATCTCGGCCTTCTGACCCTCCTGCATCTGCCGCAGCAGATCGGCCATGCTCTTCACCTTGCGGCGTTCGGCCTCCTCCTGTTCGCGTGCCTTGCGCTCCTCACGCCGTTCCTCGGCGATGTGCTTGGCCGCCTCCTCGTCGGGCACCCACTCCACGGTGGTTCCCGCCTCAGGCAGATCGCGGAAGCCCAGCACCTGCACCGCGGTTCCCGGGGTCGCCTCCTTGACCTGTTTGCCGTCGGGGTCGATCATCGCGCGGATCTTGCCCCAGACGTCGCCCGCAACCAGGTAGTCGCCGACCCGAAAGGTGCCCTCCTGAACCAGCAGGGTGACCAGTACCCCCGCCTTCTTGTCGCGCTTGGATTCGAGGATCACACCGCGAGGTTCTGCGTCGGGATCGGCGCGCAGGTCCTCCATCTCGGCCACCAGCAACAGCATGTCCAGGAGGTCGTCCACGTTCTCGCCAGTCTTGGCGCTGATGGGCACCACTATGGCATCGCCACCATAGGCCTCGGGAACGAAACCCTCCTTCATCAGGTCCTGCATCACCTTGTCCACGTCGGCGCGGGGAAGATCGATCTTGTTGATGGCGAAGATAATGGGAACCCCCGCGGCCTTGGCGTGGGCGATGGCCTCCTTGGTCTGGGGCATTATGCCGTCGTCAGCAGCTATGACGATCACGGCGATGTCGGCCACGCGCGCCCCGCGCTCGCGGATAGTGGTAAAGGCTTCGTGGCCGGGGGTGTCGATAAAAACGATCCCGCCCTGGGGCGTCTCGACGGTGAAAGCCCCTACATGCTGGGTGATGCCGCCGGCCTCGCGCTCGGCGATACGGCTGTGCCGCAAGTAGTCGAGCAGGGTCGTCTTGCCGTGGTCGACGTGACCCATAATGGTTACCACCGGCGGCCGCTTCGGCAGGGCCGCACGGGCCTCCTCGGCCCTTCGCTTCTCCTCCAGGCCCTTCTGCTCGGCGATGATCTCCTTCACCGCCGCGGCGGTTTCCTCGTCAAGGGTCGAGGCGTGGGACTTGTACTCCACCCCCATCGTGTCCAGGAGCTCCATGAGCTCCTTGTTCTCCATGCCCAGCTCTTTGGCCAGTTGATAAATGCGAATCTTCGCCATCTTCTCCTCCCAAATAGGCCGCCAGCGCTTCGGCCAGGGTCTGCGCCCCGGCTCCGGCCCAGCGCCTCAGCTTCTTTTCTTCCCAACAGGCGGGCTCGTCCGGGCAGACGTACGCGCCGCGCCCCGGAGCCTTGCCCGTCGGGTCGATGCGCCAGCCCTCGGGCGTGCGAACCACGCGCAGCAGCTCGCGCTTGGGCCGCCGGCGGCGACACGTAGCGCACATGCGCACGGGTACGTGGCCCTTACGCCTCATCTTCGGAGCCGGCCTCCTCTTCTTCAGACTCCACCGTATCCGCAAACAGGCTGTCGAAGCGCGCCTTGGCACCGGCGTCCACCGCCACTTCTTCGGTCTTCTCGGATGCGCGCAAGAGCGCCTCGTCGAGGTCGGAAACCTCTTCGGCTTCTTTGAAGTCGATCTCGAACCCGGTCAGTTTGGACGCCAGGCGCACGTTCTGACCGCCGCGGCCGATAGCAACCGAGTGCTGATCCTTACCCACCGAAACCACCGCGCGGCCGGACTCGGTGTCGATGTCGATATTGCCCACGGTGGCCGGTGAAAGGGCGTTGCGAATGAATTCGCGCGGATTCGAGCTCCAGGGGATTACGTCAATCTTCTCCCGGCCCAGCTCGGCGCTAACCGCCTGGATACGCTGCCCCTTGTGCCCGATACAGGCGCCGATGGGATCGACGTTGGGGTTATGGCTCACCACGGCCACCTTGCTGCGGCTACCAGGCTCGCGGGAAACCACCTTTATCTCCACCGTACCTTCGGCGATCTCGGGAACCTCCTGGCGCATCAGGTACTTGAGCAGCTCTTCGTGGGCGCGGGAAACTATCAGGCTCGGGCCCTTGGAGCTGCGCCGCACTTCCTTCAGGTACACCTTCACCCGCTGCCCGGGATGATAGCGTTCGCCGGGAATTTGCTCGCGGGGCGGCATGAGCGCCTCGCCGCGACCCAGATCGACATAGACGTTGCCACGGTTGTCTACGCGCGTAACCTGACCCGTGATGATCTCACCCTCGCGGTCCTTGTATTCCTCGTACACGCGGTTGCGTTCCGCCTCCTTGAGGCGCTGGGTAAGTATCTGCTTGGCCGCTTGCACCGCTATGCGGCTGAACACGTCGGGGTCGATCGGAAACTCCATCTCCTCACCGACCTGGACCTCGGGGTCGTATTTCTTAGCCTCTTCGAGGGGAATCTCGCGGTCGGGATTCTCGACCTCTTCGACGACGCGGCGGATCTCCAGCACCTCTATCTCGCCGGTTTGCTGATCCAGGTTCACCTCAACCACGGGGCCCAGACCCTCCTCGACCTCCTTGGGTTTGAAACCTTTGTGGCGCAGATACGCCTTCGCCAGAGCCTCTTCGAAGGCCTCGGCCAGCTCCTCGGTGCTCACGCCGCGCTCGAGCGCAACTTGCTCCAAAGCTTCTACAAATTCTCTGTTCATCGCTCTTTTATCCTCCAGTGCTACCGCGGTTCACCGGGCCATTCGGCCAGCGTGGCCCTGAAGTCTCCTAGCGGGAGGGTGCGCTTATCCCCCCCCGCCAGGGAAAAGGTGACGCTATCGGGGCCGACCTCGGCAATCCTGCCGGTGAAGCTGCCTTCCCTGGTGCGCACCTTTGCCTTCAAACCCGCGAAGCGTTCGAAGTGGCGTCTGGTAAGCAACGGCCGGTCGGGCCCCGGCGATTCCACCTCGAGCCGGTAGGCTCCGCGGACGGGATCCAGCCGGTCCAGCTCGAGTCCGATAACCCTGTTGGCCCGCTGCAAATCGGCAACGGTTATGGGCCTTTCGTCCAGGCGCTCGAGCTTTACCGTAAGCACCTGCGTCTTCCCCGCGCCATGCAGCCGCACCTCCAGCGGCTCGTATCCGAGTGGCCGCACCACGTTTTCTACCAGTTCCCAAAGATCCATTTGCTGCTCCATCGTGCGCCCCCTTCCAGCAACAAAGGGTGGGTTTCCACCCACCCTGCATATGCCAGGGGACTACATGCATAGGATAACACAATCGCCGGGGTTTTTCAGCTTCCGTAAGGAAGCGTCGCCGTCTAGCGACTCTGACAACGGGGGCAAACGTGGGTAGAGCGACCACCGAGGACGAAACGCTCGATCTTCCGCCCGCAGCGCGGGCAGGCCTCACCAGCGCGGCCGTAGACCGAATGCTCAATCTGGAAATACCCCGGCTCGCCGTCGGGCCTGGTATAGGCGCCGTCGCCCAGCGTCGATCCCCCCAGGACGACGGCGCGGCGCAATACCGACCTGATTGCGCGGTGAAGCGCCCGCACTTCGAAGAAGGCGAGTGTGTCTGCCCGCCGCGCCGGATGCAACCGCGCCCCCCAAAGGGACTCGTCGGCGTAGATATTTCCCAGTCCGGCCACCGGTTCCTGGCTGAGTAAGGCCGCCTTCAAGGGACGGCGCGTGCCCGCCAGCCTTCCGGCGAGGGCGCGCGCCGTGAAATTGCGTGAAAGTGGCTCGGGACCCATGCGTGCGAGCGTCGGTAGCGCTGCGTAATCGCCCGCGGGGACCAAAAGTAGCTTTCCGAAGCGGCGGGGATCGTTGAAAAAAACCGTCAGTCCCTCCAATTCAATCCGGGCGCGGGTGTGGGAACCCTCATCGAGACGCAGGCTGCCGCTCATGCCCAGATGAATAACCAGCTCCAGGTCCCTTTCCAGGTCAAAAATCAGGTATTTTCCACGCCGTCGCAGACGCTTTATGCGAAGACCGGCCGCCCCGTCCAGATTCCGATAACGCAGCGGATCGTCGTGAACCACCGCCAGCAACCTCTGCTCCGCAACCAGCGGCGCCAGCATGCGCCGCACCGTTTCCACCTCGGGCAGTTCTGGCATCGCCTCAGCCGCG
Source organism: Thermaceae bacterium (assembly GCA_027067955.1). Taxonomy (GTDB): domain Bacteria; phylum Deinococcota; class Deinococci; order Deinococcales; family Marinithermaceae; genus Oceanithermus. The sequence goes on along the minus strand of JAMOUW010000072.1, from coordinate 66,745 downwards.
CCACCAGCGGCGACCGTCGACGGAGCCCTCATAAAGCGCCTTGCCCACTATTGCACCCTCAACACCCAGGCGGTCGAGACCTTCAAGGTCGGCATCGCTGGCCACGCCGCCCCCGGCTATCAATTCGTGCGGCCAGGCGTCGCGCACGCGGGCAATCACTTCCAGGTCTAGCCCCTCCAGGGTGCCGTCGCGGCGCACGTCGGTGTAAATGAGGGTGCGAAACCCCATTTCATCGGCGGCGTGCGCGAGATCGAGGACGTTCCCCGCCCCCCCCTCCTGCCAGCCAGCCACGGCGGCCTCGAGCCCGCGTCCGTCGAGGCTGGGCACTATGCGCGCAGGCCCCAGGAGCTCCAGCATTCGCACTGCCTCTTCCGGCTCACGCACCAGCACCGTCCCTATTACCACCCGCTCGGCCCCCAAGCCCAGCACCGCCTCGGCCTCCTCCAGGGTGCGGATGCCGCCCCCCACCTCGAACCCCATGGCCAGCGCCGCTGCGATGCGGCGGATCTGCGCACGGTTGTCGCCGCGCCCCAGCGCAGCGTCAAGATCCACTACGTGCAGGAGCGTAGCGCCCTGCTCTTCCCAGTAAAGAGCTGCACCAACCGGGTCCTCGAAGTAAACGGTTTCGCGCGCCGGGTCGCCCTCGACCAGGCGCACCGCTTTGCCGCCCTGGATGTCCACCGCGGGGATGACCTTCATGGCACCAGCATAACCAGCCTGTATGAAAACACCTCCCACGTTTAAACTCACCCGGTGCAGTTCTCCGCCGGTGTCGCTAAAAAGAATGCTCATTCTCATCAGCGAAACAGCTTTTAAAACCATCCTGAATGCAGACTCATGATCATACAGCGGTACCCTTCCATACTTTCGCGGGACGCAAATCCTCCTTGCGCGCCGAACCGCTCTGGTAAAAGCCATTGCATACAATGAAAGCTGACACCTAGGGAGGGTCGTATGGGCCACGAGAGGAAAAACTCACGCAGTAACATTTTTATAGGTTTCTTGTTAGTCGGTACGGGAGTCGGCCTATTACTAGGACATATCCTGGCCGGATTCTTTATCGGTACGGGGCTGGGGTTCATCGCCCAGGCACTGCTGGAGAAAAAACCTGCGCAACAATACGGGATGCCCGCCGACGATGCGCAGCCGTCGGAGAACAATACGGTCCCCACCGTTGCCGAAACGGATCTTTCCGGCCGCCCCCCGCAGCCCGAAAGCCAAACGGCAGCAAACGGCGAAAAGCCGGCCGGATCTAGAAACCCGCCAACGAACCCGGACGACGGACCGGATATCGAGAAGGTGTGGAATCGCATAGTCGCCTACGAAGGCGAAACGTTTCATCAGCTGAAGGGGCAGGCATTCACTTACCGGGTGGAAGGCAACGCAATCGTACCTAGCACCACCAAGGTCAGGATCCAAAAAAGTCAGTTCGCCAAGGCTCTTGTCGCGGTGCCCTTCGAAAAGGTGGCCGACGTACCCAAAGACGTCTTCGGACCTTCATACGTCTACGCCATCCTGATGGATCCGCGTATCCGCAGCGACGATTGGTGATCCCGAGGCCGCAGGGAGCTCCTGCCCGTACCCGCGCGCCTCTCGACCCGGCGTCCGACTGCACTATGAGCACACGCATGGCTGCGGTGGATCCCGCTATGGCGCGCCCGCCGACATCGCTTCGTGCGCACCGCGAAGCTCGCACGGGGACCGCCGGGAAACGCGCGTCCTGCATCGCGGCGGGCGGCCAGTGGAGCCACAGCAGCACAGAGACGGGAGGACCCCCTAGCCCGCTATCACTGCGCCGCACAAATTATCCTGCAACGTCAGTAAGGTTCATAGGATCTTTTTCCCCATGAGGCTGGCCGCCAGCTCCACCACTATCTCAGCGGTGCGGTTCTTTTCGTCGAGGATTGGGTTGACCTCAACGAGGTCAAGGCTGGTAACGATCCCCGCATCTGATAGTAATTCCATTAATAAATGGGCTTCGCGATAAGTAAGTCCGCCCGGAACCGGGGTTCCTACACCCGGAGCAACCGAGGGGTCCAGTACATCGGCATCGAAAGATACGTGCACCTGCTCAACTCGCTCCATTTGCGCCACTACGTTGGCCGCCACCGTTGGGAGACCCATGCGGTCTATCTCCTTCATGGTGTAAACAGTCACCCCGGCTTCGCGCAACAAGATCCGCTCGCCCGGGTCTACGCTGCGCACCCCCAACAAGACAACATCCTCCAGGCGCAGCCGTGGTTCGCGCGCCCCCAGAGCCACCAGCCGGGGATCACCGTACCCCAATAACGCCGCCAGCGGCATTCCATGGATGTTCCCTGAAGGGCTTGTTTCGGGGGTGTTGAAGTCGGCGTGAGCATCGATCCAAATCAGACCGGTGCGCCGGCCACGGCGCAGTCCGGGAATCGAACCAATGCTTATGGAATGGTCGCCTCCGAGCACGACCGGGAACGCCCCCTCTATTGCCTCCACTCTTTGCGATAATTCGGCGCAAGCGGATTGAATAGCCTCCAGATAATGTAATCCGCCCGGCTCTCCACCGTTGATTTTTAACGTTTCGACAACAGGCACCTCCAAATCGCCCAGGTCGTGCACTTCGTATCCCAGTGATCGCAACACCTCATGCAAGCGTGCGTAACGAATGGCACTGGGGCCCATATCGACACCGCGACGACCAGCGCCTAGGTCCATAGGTACCCCGAGGATGACGGCTCGCATCATGGCCCGCATTCTACCAGACCGGGTGCATTTTGCCCGTCTGCATCTTATTTCTTCAAATATGCATACCTTTGCATACGCCTTGACTGTTTATATATGTCATGCGTATACTTGCAAGGATGGACGTGCGCACGCTGCAAAGCATCAACCTCGCGCGAATTCTGAAAGAGCCGGGAACCGCCGAGGCTGAAGGAATAATAAAAGAAACCATAGGGGCCGGAGAGGAATTGCTCACGCTGCAAGGAGACGCCGACTGGAGCGTGAGCGTGACCAGCGCCGGCGATGAATTCTGGCTCTCGGGCGAGGTGCACGGTACCGTCATGATGGAATGTCGGCGCTGCCTCAAACCCACCCCCCAGCCGGTTAACGCCTACTTCCAGCATTTACTCGAATTTCATCCCGAGGTGGGCGAGTTGACCCTCGTCCAGAACGAAGACGATGAGGACGTGTATCATTTTGGCGATCCCGATCTGGACCTGAGCTTCTTCCTGGCTCAGGCCTTCGCGCTGGCCATGCCGTTCACGGCGCTTTGTGACGAATCCTGCAAGGGCCTCTGCCCCGTATGTGGAGCCGACCTGAACGTGGTCGACTGCGGACACGTTCAGGCGGATGCGGTCCCCAAGGCCCTCTCTGACCTGGGTAAGTTCCTGGACGAGGTGTAGAGAAAACCCCCTCCGGGTGCTATAATGCCCGGGTCTGCCCCGAGGGGCTCTAGGAGGAAAGATATGGCGAAGCACCCCGTACCCAAAAAGAAAGCTTCCAAGGCGCGCAAGGGCGCCCGGCGCAGCCATCATGCCCTGAGCGCGCCCACGCTGGTCACCTGTCCGCAATGTCACGCCAAGAAGCCGCCGCATACCGTTTGCCCCGAATGCGGCTACTACGACGGTCGCCCCGTGCTCGACCTCGGCGCGCCGGAGGCGTAACATGGCCGCCGGGCTGCTTGCCCTGGGCACCTACGCACCTTCCAAGGTCCTTCACAATAAGGACCTTGAGTCTTTTATGGATACCTCGGACGAGTGGATCACCACCCGCACGGGAATCCGCGAGCGTAGGATCTCGGAGCTGAACGAGTACGCCTCGGACTTGGCGGTCAAAGCTGCAGGCGACCTGCTGCACCGCCACGGCGAGGACGCGCTCGACGGCGTGGACCAGGTAATCGTCGCCACGAACACTCCCGATGCTTTCTTTCCGAATACGGCCGCTTTGGTAGCCAATGAGCTGGGCCTGAAAAACGCGGCGGGGTACGACCTGCTGGCCGGCTGCCCCGGATGGCTATATGCCCTGGCTCAGGCTGCTGGTCAGGTGGAGGCCGGTATCGCCCGCAAGGTGCTGGTTATCGGTTCGGAGGTGCTTACCAAGATAGTCGACTGGCGCGACCGCTCTTCGGCTGTACTCTTTGGCGACGCCGCCGGTGCGGCGGTAGTGGGACCGGTGAAGGAAGGTTACGGCTTCCGTTCCTTCGTGCTTGGCGCCGATGGTTCCGGCGGCGGCGCATTGCACTTCGCGGCCATTGCCTCCAGCCTCCCCGATGGCACCCGCATGGGTCCGGCGGCATTCATGAATGGGCGAGAGGTTTTTAAATTTGCAGTTCGCGTCATGAACACCGCCACAATCGAAGCGATAGAGAAAGCCGGCATGCACCCGGACGAAATAAGCCTGTTCGTGCCCCATCAGGCCAATGAGCGCATCATAGACGCGGCGCGCGGACGCCTGGGTCTGGAGTGGGACCGGGTAGTCATGAACCTGGACCGCTACGGCAACACCTCGACCGCCTCAATTCCGCTGGCGCTGCAAGAGGCTCTGGATGCCGGCAAGATTGCACCGGGTGACCACCTGCTCTTCGTTAGTTTCGGGGCGGGGCTCACCTGGGCAGCCACCGTGCTTACCTGGGGGAACCCCTAATCATGTTCGCCGTGCTGTTTCCCGGCCAGGGATCACAAAAGGTCAGCATGGGGCGGGCCTTAGCGCAAAGTTCGGCAGCGGCTCGTACGGTTTTCGAACGCGCAGAAGCCTCGCTTCCCGGCTTGCTCGAAACGATGTGGCAAGGCCCCGAGGAGGCGCTGCGCCTCACGGAAAACCAGCAGCCCGCACTGCTGACGGTTTCGATAGCAACCTGGGAGGCCTGGCGCGAGGCCGGCGGACCAGAGCCCGCCTGCGCCGCCGGTCATTCCCTGGGGGAGTGGAGTGCCCACGTGGCAGCGGACACGCTTGATTTCGAGGACGCGCTGCACCTGGTGCGCCTGCGAGGTCGCTACATGCAAGAAGCGGTCCCCGAGGGAAAAGGAGCCATGGCCGCCATACTAAAATTGGACGACGATGCGGTACGCGATGTAGTCGAGGGAATCAAGGGCGTCTGGATAGCCAATCTCAACAGCCCGGGACAAGTGGTTATCAGCGGTCGCAAGGAGGCCGTAGACGCCGCGGTCGCACTGCTGAAGGAAAAGCGCGGCCGCGTGGTGCCGTTAAAGGTTTCGGCGCCTTTCCACTCGCAGCTCATGAACCCGGCGCGCGAGAGCCTGGCGCGCGATCTGAAACAGGTAGAGCTGCGAACCCCGCACTTTCCGGTATTTTCAAACGTTACCGCCCAACCGGAGCAGGACCCGGCGCGTATCCGCGCACTACTACTCGAGCAAATCACGTCACCCGTTCGCTGGGTGGAAATCATTCAAAATATGCACTCGCGCGGTGTGAATTACTTCGTAGAACTGGGCTCAGGCAGCGTCCTCACCGGCCTGGTACGCCGTATTCTACCCGCGGCGCGCGCTTCCAACGTGGAAGACCCGGATGGGCTCGCCCTCGCCCTCAAGGAGGTGATTATGTGAAGCAGGCTCTAATAACCGGCTCGAGCCGGGGCATAGGTCGGTCGATAGCCCTGGAACTCGCCCGGCGCGGCTACGATTTGGCGGTTCACTATGCTCGCAACCGCGAAGCGGCACTGGCGGTCGCGGGCGAGGCAGAAAAATTAGGCGCCGGCAAGGTGGCAGTGATCGAGGCAGATCTTAGCAAGCGAGAAGCGGCGACGGAACTTGTCGAAAACGCAGCCCGGGAACTGGGAGACCTCAGCGTCCTTATCAACAACGCCGGAATTACCCGCGACGGATTGCTCATCCGCATGAAGGACAACGACTGGGACGCGGTTATCGAAACCAATCTCTCAGCGGTGTTCCGCCTCACGCGCGCAGCCGTGAAGCGCATGATGAAAGCCCGCCGGGGTCGTATCGTCAACGTCGCCAGCGTCGTGGGGCTAATGGGAAACCCCGGCCAGGCCAACTACGTCGCCGCCAAGGCCGGTCTGATCGGTTTCACCAAGACGATCGCCAAGGAGTACGGCGGGCGCGGCATCACCGCGAACGCCGTAGCCCCGGGCTTCATCGAATCCGACATGACCGCTGCCCTCCCCGTAAAGGTGCAGCAGGAATATCTGAGCGCAATTCCCGCAGGACGCTTTGGCAAACCCGAAGAGGTGGCCCAGCTCGTAGCCTTCCTGGCATCAGACGCCGCAGCCTACATCAACGGTCAAACGATCGCCATAGACGGCGGGCTCTACCCGCACTAAACCCGGTTCAAACACGCCCCGGGGCGTGTGATAAACTCCCGAAGGAGGTTCGAATGGACATTCTGGACAAAGTCAAAGCCGTAGTCGTGGAAAAGCTCGGGGTAGAAGCCGAAAAGATCACCCCTGAAGCGCGCTTTATCGAAGACCTGGGCGCCGACTCCCTTGACATCGTAGAGCTGGTAATGGGGCTGGAAGATGAATTCGGACTGGAGATATCCGACGAGGAAGCCGAGAATATCCGTACGGTCGGCGACGCCATCAAGTTTATTCAGGAAAAGGTAGCCTGAGCCGCAGCGCGCCCGGGCCGCGGACCGGTCCTCTGGACCCCTCCGCGGCCCCCGTATACTGAACCCATGCGAAGAGTCGTAATCACAGGCCTGGGCCCGGTAACACCTATCGGGGTAGGTGCCAAGGCCTTTCATCAATCCCAGCTCGAAGGCAAGAGCGGCATTCGCCGCATCACCCGTTATGATCCTGGAGACTACCAGCTCAGCGTGGAAATCGCAGGCGAGGTGGACGTGGACGTAAACGCCTATCTCGACCGCAAGGAATCACGAAGACTGGATCGTTTCGTTCAGCTTGCGCTCATTGCCGCCGAGCTTGCGCTGGAGGACTCGGGGCTGGAACCGGACAGGCTCGATCCCGAATCCACCGGCGTGCTCATAGGCAGCGGCATCGGCGGAATAAAAACCTGGGAGGACCAGTTCAAAATCTACTTCCAGCGTGGCCCCCATCGCCTCAGCCCCTTCTTCATCCCAATGGTGATCTCCAATATGGCCTCTGGGCATGTCGCTATGAAATACGGATTCCAGGGGCCCAGCTCGACCGTTGTTACCGCCTGTGCCACCGGCACCGACTCGGTGGGCAGTGCAGCACGTATGATTCAACACGGGGAAGCGGACGTAATGCTCACCGGCGGTACAGAAGCCTCGGTAACACCCATGGCGATCGGCGGCTTTGCCGTCATGCGTGCGCTTTCCACCCGTAATGACGACCCCCAAAGAGCCAGCCGACCCTTCGACAAGGACCGCGACGGCTTCGTGCTGGCCGAGGGTGCGGGGGTACTGGTCCTCGAAGAATACGAACACGCCAGAAAACGAGGCGCAACCATCTACGCCGAAATTGTGGGATTCGGCCGCAGCGAAGACGCCCATCACATCACCGAGCCCCATCCCGAGGGCAAGGGCGCGACGCTCGCCATGAGAGCTGCAATGCGTGACGCTGACGTTGCGCCCGAGCAAATCGGCTATATCAACGCCCACGGCACCTCTACCCCGCTAAACGACCGCGCCGAAACCCTGGCCATCAAGAAGCTGTTTGGTGAACATGCCTACAATTTGCTCATCTCTTCCACCAAATCGATGACCGGTCATCTGCTGGGGGCGGCTGGTGCCGTGGAGGCAATCGCTACCGCCCAGGCGCTGGCAAACGGCGTCATTCCGCCAACAATTAATCTTTTCGAATCTGAACCAGAGTTAGACCTGGATTACGTAGCCGGGGAGCCGCGAGAAAAAACCGTGAAATATGCCCTTTCTAACTCCTTCGCCTTCGGCGGTCAGAATGCGGTGCTTCTATTAAAACAGGTTTGATCATGTCCACAACGATCCCGTAGCCGGCGATGCCAGCTGCGGGATATATTTCAACGCATTCTAGGCCTGGGGGCCCTCGGTCATGTGTCCGCTTTGGAGATCGGGAATGGGGCCGTACTGGGCTTCGTACTTCCTTATATTGTCAGCGAGAGATTGCATGAGAGCCTTGGCGTGCTGAGGGCTGGTAATGATGCGGGATACTACCTGCGCCATTCCCTGTGGCTGCATTAGCGCGAAATCGAGAAAAAACTCGTTGGGAGTATGACTGAAAACAGCCAGGTTACTGTACTGGCCTTTCGCGGTTTCCTTGTCGATATCAAGCCGCAGCTCGTTTGTCACGCCAGGGCCTCCAGCAAACGTTCGCGCACCTTTTTTATTTGAAAGCGGACGCGGCCCAAATTCTGAGCATTTGCGAGGAGCAATACCAGGCTATAAGTGGTGCCGGCAACCTGCAAAGGGTCAAGAAGCATAGATTTTTCATCGAACTCGACCATGACCTCTTCCACCTCGCCCTTTTTTAGATGATCAGCGAGGGCGCGCGAACTCGCCATAGCAGAGGTGGCGGCTCCACCGACGAAATCGAGATCAGCCGCCTTTTCCTTACCAACGCTTTCTATAACGAAACCGTCTTCACTCACCAGAGCCACCGCTTTAACGCTCTCGTCCTCTGTGAGTTGCTGAAGTAATTCTTGAATGGACATTTATCCTCCTTATAGCTGGTCCACCAGGCGCATTGCCAGGTTCGTCAGGGTCTGACCCACCACGGCGCGCTCACTGCCTCTTTCAATCAGCGCTCCCAGGCAATATCCATCAAAACATACGGCCAGAAGTTCATGGCTGCCGGTGGCAAGGGTAAAGCGGCGCAGATCCTCTCCGAGGGCTCCGGTTATTCCTCCCATGGCCCGCACAAGGGATGCCATCTCCGCCGCCAGCACCGAGGGGGACAATCCCCCCCGGCCCACCGACTCGATCACCAGGCCATCCATTCCTGCCAGCACCGCCCTTTGCACCGACGGCAAAGCCTCCAGTTCATTTAGCCAGCTCACTACAGCACCCCCTTCAACACCTCAGCTGCCTGCGATGCTTTAAGGCGCAATTGCCCGAGGTTCACCTCAGGGCTGCCCACGCACAGCAAAAAGTATTCTTCACTAACTGGCGTGACGTACCCAACAATGGGATCACCTATGACCATGCACTCACGAACGTCCGGGGTGCTCATGGTGGCCGCGTAACGCTCGCGAGTGACCCGCAACAATCCTGCATGCTCGGCAACGGCGCTCTCAAGATCGATCATCGAAGCGCGGGAGAAACCCTCGATCATCAACCCATCCACCCCGCCAAGGGCTGCGGCGTAAAGACCTCCAACTTCGATAACCAGATTGCTCAGCACCGCTTCAAACTCTCGCATGGCCCTCCTTACTCGGGCATGGGCTGGCGATGTGCCAGCGCCCGGGCCAAAGTGACCTCATCCACATATTCTAAAGTACCCCCGACGGGCAAACCGTACGCCGGGCGGCTCAGCTTGACCCCCGACCCGGAAAGCAGCTCACTCAGATAAGCAGCAGTAGCCTCCCCTTCAACCGTCATGGAGGTTGCGAGAATGACTTCTCTAGCGCCACGCGCACGCTCCAGCAAGCTTTCGATGCGCAGGTGCTCAGGCCCCACACCTTCAAGCGGATTCAATACTCCTCCCAGTACGTGATAAACCCCGGAATACTCACCGCTTTTCTCAATGGCAAGCACGTCGGCCGCGCTTTCCACCACGGCGATCATCCCAGCATCACGTTGCGGATCGGCGCAAACAGGACATAATTTCCCCTCGGCCAGATTCCCGCAGCGCTCGCAAACTCCTATGTGACGCCTTACTTCCTCCAGTGCGGCGGCGAGCTCACCCGCTTCGGCCTTGTTCTGAGCAAGATGCAAACCCAGCTTCTGTGCGCTCTTTGGTCCCACCCCGGGCAACCTGGAAAGCGAACGAATCAGCGCAAGCAGGCGGTCGGGATACCTCAAAAAAGGCCTCCCAGCATCTGGCCCATTTGACCCAGGCCTCCGCCCATCTCTTTCTCGGACAGCTCAGCGGCCTTGGCCTGGGCGTCCTGCACAGCAACGAGGAGCAAATCCTCGAGGGCCTCTACATCTTCCGGATCCACGGCTTCAGGTTTTAGCGTGATGGCCACTATCTGCCCGTGCCCGTTGGCTGTTACCTCTACCAAGCCGCCGGCAGCTGTACCCACGACGGTCATCCCAGAAAGTTTTTCCTGGATCTCAGCGGCCTTTTGCTGTGCCTTCTTCGCCTCCTTGAGCAGTTTCTGAAAGTTCATTAGCCCTCCGCTCTCCATTATAGATAAGGCCACAACCTCCCGGCATTTTTTGTAACGTGGGGGTCATGGAACGCCCCCGCAGGTTGCGCCTACAACAAAATATACGTCGGCTTGTTCGTGAGATCGGTCTTGAACCGCGCCACTTGGTATGGCCGCTGTTCGTTCACAAGGGACCAGACCCCGAACCCATCTCTTCAATGCCTGGACAGCAGCGCCACTCGCTGGACAGCCTGCTAAAAGCGGCGGCGGAAGCCGTAAACCTGGGGCTCGGGGGGATCATGGTCTTCGGCGTCCTGCCCCAAGAGGAGAAAAACGCCACAGGAACGGGAGCCTACTCCGACCTTGGCTTGGTCCAGGAAGCGGTCAGGCGTATCAAAGGCGAACTTCCCGAACTGCTCGTGATGGCCGACACCTGCCTTTGCGAGTACACCGATCACGGCCACTGCGGAATCGTATACGGCGATACCGTAGATAACGACGCCACCCTGGAACTGCTGGCGCGTACGGCAGTAAGCCAGGCCCGCGCCGGCGCTGACGTAGTCGCCCCCAGCGCCATGATGGACGGACAGGTTGCGGCCATCCGTGCGGCCCTCGATGAGGAAGGCTTCGCGAATGTGCCTGTGCTTTCTTACGCGGTCAAATATTCATCGGCATTTTACGGCCCCTTCCGCGACGCCGCCGACAGCGCCCCCGCCTTCGGAGACCGCAGCAGCTACCAGATGGATCCCGCGGGCGGATACTGGGATGCCCTTCGCGAAGCCGCATTAGACGATCAGGAAGGGGCAGACATGCTCATGGTAAAACCGGCTCTCCCTTACCTGGACGTGCTCCCACTCCTACGGCAGCGCCTCAACAAACCCCTGGCCGCATACCACGTTTCCGGCGAATACGCGATGATAAAGGCCGCAGCGCAAAACGGCTGGATCGATGAACGCCGGGTGGTGCTCGAATCCCTAACCGCCCTGCGTCGCGCCGGAGCGCAATTCGTACTCACATATTTCGCAGCCGCTGCCGCACGCTGGTTGCAAGAAAGTTAATCACGGGGTTTACGGTCTCCGCGGGCCGCGAGCGCGAAGCCAATCCCCACCAGCGCTGGCAGCACCAGCCCTAGCAGGGCATAAAGCAGGTAGCGGTTTGGCGTGGACGTTTCCGGCAGCTCGAGCGTCAGGGTGGTACCCGATGCCGGCAGGGGAAACTTTACGGGCTTGGCCGCAACCGCCGCCTCGCCTTTGAATGTAGTGTCCACTACCGCAATAAAATATTCTCCCGGCTCAGGAACGGGGAAAGTAGCATGATACCCACCTTCCCTGGATTCTATCAGGGGGACCCGCACAAGGGGAGTGCCGGGCAGGTCGGGATCACCGGCCCGGGAAATGCCCTGCTCCCCCCCCTCTTCCAACAAGGAGTCCAGCTCGGGGGAACGGGGATAAAGACGTGCCTCCACTACCGCGCCACGTATCGGCAAGGTACTGACCCCGCCCACCATCTGCGCCTCCACCTCGATCCGGTCAACCGCAGGTCTCAGGACGACCACCACCTGTACAGGCTCCGCATGTCCCCAGGCGACGCCAACGAAGGCAGTCCCCAGCAAAAGCAGCAATCCACGAAAAATCACTTCAAACCTCCAGGCTGGCTTCCGGGATCCAGCAGGGTGCCACGCATTTCCATCGGCTGAGCAAGTACCCACAGCGTAAGCACGACGAGTACGGCAAGATAAAAGAACATCGGCAACGCGGAAGATGTCCTTCCGAGCTCGCGCGCCTTGGCGAAAACGGTGTACGCCGAGCCGGTCAACCCCAAATAAAGAATGATTACCTGAAGAGGATAAAGGAGATTTTCGGGCACCAGTGCGGCTAGCTGCCAGTTTGGTTCCCCCACAGCAAGCCCGAGATTCGCCAGTGCCTGCTGTGTCACGGGCACGATGGTGGCCCAACCGGTCAAGAAGTGGTAGGCATAGTGTCCCGCCCACATTGCGAAAGTGAGGGGCAGGAAAGCGGGGCCCCAACGACGCAGGCCCACCCAAACCGTATCCTGCAGACCCGCCAACCTGTCAGAGACGCGCACTACGAGCATCGTCACCCCCAACCCAGCTCCCACCCAAACAACGAAGGCCATTACCAACAAGAACGCCTCATTCTGCGTGCGCAGCCACACTGCAGCCCGTTCCGCGAGATCGTAATAGGCGGGAATCATCGCGAAAGCGTTCATAAAACCGGCAAAAAACAGCAGCAAACCCAGCAATACGTAATCCAAGCGGTAACGGACCTCCGTCCACTCCCGCGCCGGATTGCGCATTTCCCAGGTCACATTGTCATAGGGACACGCCCTGACGCAGTTGAAACAAAGGGTACAATCGAAATTGCTTTCGATTTCCGGCGCATACAGTCTGGTTTCGCATCCCGGGTATCTTGCCCCCGCAGTCGCACCGGTGTCGAATGACAGTGGCTCGGGGCCATGCGCGGTGTCCACCCTGCCGTTAACGCAAAAGTGTCCTTCGCAGGCTAAACACGTCTGCTGATCGCGGACACCGATTTTAGTTGGACTAACCGTGGAAAGCGTAAAGTTAAAATTGCCGAGCGGACACACGTACTTACAAAACGTACCGGCGGGAAATATCATATCGGTCACAAGCGCAGCCCCGAAATATCCAACCATGAGCCACGCAGTCAGCCACGGACTGGCCCACAAGTCAAAATATTCATACGCAAAGAGATATATAAGTGTAAAAACCAGAACGAAATACTTATTTCTCAAGGCCATGGGCCAGGAAAGCTGGGGAACGAAACGCCGCAAGCGTTCGCTAAGTCCGCGCGTGAGCATTAACGGGCAGGCGCTGCAAAATAAATTACCCAAGACTGCGATGATCAAAACCAGAAATCCTCGATAATGCAGCCAAACGGATACCGTTGCCAAATTCTTTGGCGCTAGCTGACGGCCCGCAAAGCCATCGTAGATCGCTAGCAAAGCCAATAAAAGCAACGGCAGCTGTAATACAAAACGACTATAGCGCCAGCGAACGAAACGGCCTACAACGGGCTGCCGCAGCAGATCCATAAGCACGCGCCTCCTATCGGATGGTGAAGCGGACTTCTTTAACGTATTTCGTGCCTTCGCCATCTTTGGCGGTGATGGTTAGAATCCAGTCACCGCGCATGTTGAGGTCAAAGCCCTCAACCCGCCATACACCGTCCTCCGTTTTCACCGCATCGGCCTCCACCGGAATCATGCCCGCATGCGTCATATCGCCTACAACCTTAACGCTTACCAAATCCAATGACCTGGGTACACGAATCAGGATCTGTGACGGGCGTACCTGGGGCGGCCAGGGGGTAATGACCACTTCAGCCTCCAGGGGTTCGGCTTTTACGGGTTTGCATGCCGGCAACAACAAGAGGAGCAGGGCGAACAAGGTTGGGCCTCGCATCGGCACCAGCTTAGCACTCTGGAGGTCCCGCTAGCAGTGTGTCGCGATAAAAGCAGCGGTTACAATGAAGCTGTGGCCGCCATCGCCGATTTTCCTGTCACGGTCGAAATAGACGTGCGCTATCGCGACCTCGACACCTTTAACCACGTCAACAACGCCGTGTATCTCACCTATTTCGAACAGGCCCGGGTTGCATATTTTTCCGAGCTGGGCTGGACCACCCGCGACGGCAACGTGGTGGTCGCCCGCGCCGAGGTAAATTATCGCAGCGCCGTTAAACTTGGACAGAAAATCTTGGCGGCTTGCCGGGTGAGCGGTTTTGGTACTCGCAGCTACACCATGGAATACCTGATTCTGGCAGATGGCAAACCAGCGGCCGACGGCCTGACCGTCCAGGTTTTTCTGAGCAGCGGCCAGAGCGCACCCGTCCCAGAAGAACTCAAACGGCGGATTCTCGCGGTGGAGGCGCGGAGCGGTCGCTCGCCGCGTTAGGCAAACACACCGAAACGATTGGTAGCAACCACACAACGCGGACGGGTTCAACTGGGAACCAATCCTGCCCGAGCGCCAAATGCGCCCGCCCTAACCCGCCGGGCCGGACCTGAAAGGAGACCGCATGCCCGCAGCGGCGATTTCGCGCGTTTCTTCCGGCGCCCACGAGAGGGCAAGTACTCCTCGGTACGCCCTGAGCGCCTCTTCCCTGCGCCCGCTCAGGTCATACAGCTGCCCCAACCGGGCCAGCACGTAACCGGGGAGATATTCGGGCCGGGAAAAGTCATCGCGTGCGACTCCTTCCATCACCGCCGTGGCGTCGGACAACTGACCAGCAGCCAGATATATCTGTGCAACAAGGAAAGCCGCCTCAGCATCTGGAATCTCCATAAGCTGCTCGACCAAACCACCCCACTCGTCGTCCTCTTGCAAACGCCAAGCTCGGTCCATGACCGCGCGGGCCCTTTCTGCCTCGTCCGGCTCGAGGGCTGCCGGACCCCGCACGTCGCCGAGTCTGGAAAGCAGCGCAGGGTAATCGAGGATATCGACGATGACGACCGCGTCCTCATCTGCTTCGGCCAGCAACCTGGAGGCCGCATCATCCATCCTGCGCTCCCTGAAGCCCGTCGCGGGCCCTTCCCCCGCCATATCGGTAATCACCGCCTGTCGCTGACGCAGACCCTCTATGAACCCGCTGGAGGCATAGTCTTCAGGCATTCGCGGGACAGTCAGGTACTCGACGATCGCCCGGTCGGCCTCGTGCAACCTTTCCTTGTATCGCTCACCCCGGGGCATGCTATTCAGGTATTCCAGGAAATGTTCCGCCTCAGACTGCAGCGCCTCGCTGTCTTCTCCTATGGCGCGAATGCCCACACCAGCATCCGTCGCCCATGGTACGAATAGGAAAAGAGCCAGGTCATTTTGGTCGCGCCAGACTCCCCGCTCCATACCCTCAGGGCTGTACGAGGCAAGAAAAACCCTTTCGGGTCGCAGGCTAGCCACCTGACGAAGAACGCTTACCGCGTTGTAACGCGGCTGGGTGAGATGCAGCGGGCCCATACTCGGCAACACGATCATGCGCTCATCATAGCCCCAGGGCTAAATTGGCCGTTTCCACCTTCAGGCACCTCCAGCGCAAAGTATGATGTTCATATTCAGTAATATTTTTCCGATTTGTTCTCGCGATATACTGGCTCGTAACCTCACGATAAGCCTGCATCAACTGGATTCATATCGTAGAAGCGCATGATTACCGCATGCTGCGCCATGTTTCGCAGTATGTTTCTGCTCCATGAATAGTTAGTATTTAGTACCTACGGCACATATTCGACTAAGTGTATTTCCTATTCAAAGCATTGACATTTCTGTTAATAGCTGATATCGTGTTTCTAGGCACGGGGCGTAGAAGCCCCTCCACAGCCGAAAAAGACCTTGACGCTTTTACGGGAGGAAGTAGATGAAAAAGATCGTAGCGAAGCTCTTCACGCTGGTCCTCAGCTTAGTGGCCCTGGGAGTCGCCGCTGGCGCCCATGCCGCCTGGGAATAACCTACATCGGCACACCAATATGGGGGTATTAATTACCCCCTTAATTGTTTAATATCGAATTGTGGATAATGCTGGATTCCCAAGTGTGCGTATATTGCTTACTTTAATTGTACTTGCTATATTGTTGCCCGTTTTCGTCTGGATTCTACACTCGTTAACAATTCATTATGGTATCCATGCAAATAAATATTCCCTGCTGGATCTAGCTTTTTGGGGCGGTCTCATAACCTGGGCGCAGCTAACAAAGGTGCGGCTGCCCTTTTTTGCCAGTTTTTCCCATGCTTATCTATTTTCAATGTCCGCAATCCTGCTCTTCCCACCCTGGCTCGCTCCCATTCTAGTGGCCTTTTTCTTTGTTAATCCAAATATGCGAGCGCGCAACTACACCTGGTACAAGGATTTGTTCAACAGGCTGCAAACCGGATTGTCAGTGGCCCTCGCCGCTCTGGTGTACTGGTCAGTAACGATATATCTGCCAATACAAATGGCAGGGTACGATGCCACTCAGGCGTTCGCCATAATAGCCGCCTCGGCCACTTCATTTACCGTTAATATTTCGCTCGTGTCCCTGGTAGTCAACCTTTCTACAGGACTGCCTTTCAGGGAAATATGGTTTCACAACTTCGGCTGGGTTCTGGCCAGCTACCTGATCATGTCACCCGTGGTGCTGCTGCTGGCCCGTCTCTACACCGCATCTCCCCCGCTGCTCGGGAACTGGGGGGGCTGGTCAGTGATATTATTCTTGATTCCCTTATACTACGCCAGGTTTCACTGGGATGAAGTCGTCAAGTTGCAAGAAGCTTTCAACAAAACAGTAGATCTCCTCTCGAACACCATCGATGCCAGAGACTCGCATACCTTCCTCCACTCCGAACGCGTTACCGCGATAGCTTCTGCGCTGGCACGAGCCTACGGGCTGGATACCGCACAAGTGCAAGCCATAGAAAAAGGATCCCGTATCCACGATATTGGCAAAATAAACGTTCCAGACGCAATTCTTTTCAAGCCAGGGCCCCTTACGCAGGAAGAGTACGAGATCGTAAAAAAGCACCCCGTATACGGTGTGCGCCTGCTTGAACCTGCGGCCGACTACCTTGGCGATACGTTCGACATCATTAAATACCACCACGAACGCTGGGACAGCCGCGGCTACCCCGAGGGGCTGGCCGGTCAGGAAATACCGTTATGGGCGAGAATCGTTGGTCTTGCCGATGCGTACGAGGTAATGACGGCTGGACGGCCCTATCAGAAAGCCAAGTCCCCTGAGGATGCGTTACGCGAAATAGAAGACCTGGCCGGCATTCAATTCGATCCCGGCCTTGTCAAAATATTTCGCAGGATATGGGAATCGAATCCTTCGTGGCGAAACAGGGAGGTGTTTCTACGACTTTATTCCTCGAAAGTGCCCTCGTTGGTATCGTCCTTGCAACCGCCTTTGGGGCCCGGCTCCGGGACTTCGCGGAAATCGAGCTAAAATCCGCCTGGTCGTTCGTACTGGCCGCGCTGACCGAAGGAGGACTGGCCTGGCTTACCGCCATAGGGTTGATGTCCCCCGCTATAGCCGCCCCCCTGGCCAAAACGGCAGTGATCACGCTCGTCGGGTACGGCCTTTGGCAAAACCGGCAGCTAGGTAGCATACGTCTGGCGGCTCTAGGACTCGGACTAAACGCCCTGGCCATGAGCGTCAATGGCGGGCAAATGCCGGTATCGCCCGAGGCGCTGGAGAAAGCGGGGCTGGAAGATTTCTTGCGCTTCATGCAAACCGCCAGCGATGCGGTGCACGTTTTGGTGGGGCCCGATACGAAAATGAGCTTCCTGTGTGACATCATACCTTTACCCTTGTTCAAAAAAGTTATCAGCCCGGGAGACGCTCTCCTGTTTGTGGCTGTGCTGCTGTTCTTCCCGGAAACGACGCAGCGTATCATCCAGCACCGCAAACAAGCGGCATAAAGCACCAAAGCCCCTCGAATGCGGATAGAATGCAACGGGAGGGCCATGGAGAATCATACATACAGAATCACACTTATCGAGGGTGACGGGATTGGTCACGAGGTCATCCCCGCAGCCCGTACAGCGCTTGAGGCCACCGGCCTCAGATTTATATTCGACGAAGCCGCGGCCGGGTGGGAAACCTTTGAGCGGATAGGAACTTCCGTACCGGAAGAAACCGTAGCCAAAATTGAACGCTCGGACGCAACACTTTTCGGGGCCGCCACCAGCCCCACCAGAAAAATCGAGGGCTTCTTCGGCGCGATCCGCTATCTGCGCCGCCGCCTGGACCTGTTCGCCAACGTTCGCCCGTCCAAATACCATCCTGTGCCCGGTGCAACCCCCGGCACCGACCTCATCGTCGTTCGTGAAAATACCGAAGGCCTTTACGTCGAGCAAGAACGCAGATATGCCCGGGGACGCGTGGCCATTGCCGACCGCGTAATCACCTACGACGCCTCGTACAGGATCGCCGAGTTCGCGCTCGAACTGGCCGAACGCCGTCGCGGTCAGCTGGCACTTGTTCATAAAGCCAACGTCCTGCCTCTATCCGACGGTTTATTTCTCGAGGCAGCCTACGACGCCGCCAAGCGCCACCCCACCGTCGAGATCGAAGAGGTGATCGTTGATGCGTGCGCCATGAGGCTGGTGCGTGATCCCGGTAAGTTTGACGTGCTGGTGATGGAAAACCTGTTCGGCGATATCATCTCCGACCTTACAGCGGGATTGGTAGGAGGCCTGGGGATAGCTCCTTCAGGTAATATTGGGGAGCGCGCGGCGATCTTCGAACCCGTTCACGGTTCCGCGCCCGATATAGCCGGAAAGGGCATAGCCAACCCGACCGCGACCATCCTTTCCGCTGCAATGATGCTAGATCACCTGGGGGAATCACGGATCGCACGCGCGCTGGAGGAAGCCGTGGACCACCACGTATTAGAAACAGGTCCTCGAACGCCAGACCTGGGAGGGAGTAGGACTACGCAAGAGTTTGCTGAAGCTGTGGCAAGAGAGTTGCGGAGGTTGCTTACGGGCTAGATTCACAGGCCCTACGAATAGAGGTGGAAATGTACCTTCGTGCAGGTGAATACTGTGATAAACTGAGTGCCGGTAAAACTTCCTAACGTCCTGAAGGGGGGAAGCGTGCAAAATCTATTAAACCGATGGTTGCAACCGCGCATCGAAGCACTGGGCCTTGAGATAGGCGCGGGCAACCTTAAACTCGTTGAAATCAGTGGGTCGCCTCCAATGCTCAAGGGCTACGCCATCCGCCCCACGCCGCATGGCGCAATCAACGGCGGGAACATCGTGGAGCCCAGCACTATTGCGACCGAGCTGCGTGAGATGCTGGCCGAAATGCAAACCCGGAAGCGTTATGTGGTCGCTGGGGTGTCCAACCTGGCGGTGATCACCCGCATCATCCAGGTACCCAAGATGGGAGAGCGCGAACTTGAAGAAGCCATTCACTGGGAGGCAGAGCGGTACATTCCCTTTCCCATCGACGAAGTCGTGCTGGACTTCGCGCCCTTGGACCCCCCCTCCGAGGTTCCTGATGACAGCCAGCTCGACGTGGTTATTGCAGCTGCGCGCCTCGAAACCATCACCCAGCTCGTCGACACCCTAAAGGAGGCCGGCCTAGAACCCGTCGTTCTTGACGTAAAGCCATTCGCAGGTCTGCGCACGGTGGAAGACTACCTGATTGGTGGCGGCAACGAAGGAAACGAACCCGTCACCGTTTTTCTGGAAGTGGGGGCGGAATCTTCCTCGCTGGTATTGACCCGGGGCAGCAGGCTTTTGATGAACCGTAACCTTAATATTTCCGGAAACGATTTCACTGAAGCTATATCAAAGTCCTTTAATCTCGATTTTTCCAGCGCCGAAGCAGTCAAACGCGACTTCGGGCTGGCAACCATCCCCACGGAAGACGAAGAATCCCTGCTCGACTTCGATGCCGAGCGCGAGCGCTTCAACCCGGCACGCATGTACGATGCCATCCGCCCGGTGCTGGTGGACTTCACCACCGAATTGCGCCGCAGCCTTGAGTTCTTCCGCGTCCAAGTTGGTGACATCCACATAGACAAAGGTTTCATCACGGGAGGCGGCAGCAAGCTGCGCGGCCTGCCCGGCATTCTAGGTGAGGCCTTGGGGTTGCAACTGGACCCGGTCAACCCCTGGGCGGCGCTCCAGATCAACGAATCCCAGTTCGACGTGTCGGACCTGCACAAACTCTCTCCTGAGCTTACGGTCCCCGTGGGTCTGGGCCTGAGGGGGGTGGATCCGCTTGATTAAACTCAACCTTCTACCCAGGCGGCTGCGCAAACGGGTGGAGCCGGGTTGGTGGCGCCTGTCCGCCATCATATTTCCGCTTATCGTCTTCTCGATCGTGGCGCTGGTGCACTTGAGCGTCAGCAGTCAGATCAGGCAGCTCGAGTCCGAGAAGGAAACCCTCGAAATCGAGGTTCGGGCGCTGCAACCCTACATCAAGAAGCAAGAAGAGCTCACCCGCCGCAAAGCCGAACTGGAAAAAATCATCAACGTCGACCGCGAGATCAAAGCCCGCTTCATTCCCTGGTCCAAGAACCTAGCACGCTTCATCAACCAAATCCCCCGCAAGGGCAAGCGCTTCGAGGTCGCCATGCGCTCAATCAATACGCGCCTGGTGCCCCAGGAAACCCGGCAAAGCCTGGCGGAACAGGGGTTATACGACCGCAAGACAGTGGCGGTCGAATTCAATCTGCAGGGAGAAGCAAAGAACAAAGGTGCTCTGGCGCGCTTCGTACAGGCCTTTGAAGACAGCCCCTACTTCGGCATTAACTTCCAGCAAGGCTCGCTCAACGAATTCGGCGGCTATGACTTCACCGCCACCGTGGCGATCACTGAATCCGGCGTCGAGCCCGGCGTAAAGCCTGAGGAAGGAGGTGAGCGCAGTGTTCGCTAAAATCGGTCAGCGCGAAACCGCGATCATCGTCATCGTGCTCAGCCTCCTGGTAGCCGGGTTGTGGTACTTCACCTGGTATAAGAACGCCCAGGTGCGCATCGAGGAACTGCAGGACGATATCAGCCGGCTCGAAATACAGAAGCAGCGCGGCCTCGCAGCGCGCAGGGCGATGCCGCAGCTCGAGGCCACCATCCGCGAGTACGAGGCGCAAATCGCCGAATTCCTGAAGGCGCTGCCCCCGCGCGAAGAGTTTGCCTCGGTGCTGAAGGAGCTTTCTGCACATGCCAATGCAACGGGGGTTACGTTGCGTTCGATAGCACGCGCCCCCGCCGGAAGTCCCGTCGAGGACGTCCGCGCAATCAACGTGACGCTTACTCTCGAGTCAACTTTCCCCAAACTTTTTGTATTTCTCAAGAAGCTCGAGAGCATGCGACGCTTCAGCACCGTCGACGGGTTGGCCATGACCCTTGGGGGTGAAGAATACACCAATCCCACCCTGGACACGAATCTGACTATGACGATCTACGTGTACGAAGGGAAGCCGCCTTCGGATGCCGAGATCGAAGAAAGCATGGAGATTGAGGAAGGAGGGGCTACACAATGAAAATGAGTCAGAGTACGCGCATCCTCCTTCTCTTGGCCCTTTTGGTAGCGGCCCTGGCGGTCTGGTACGGTCTCTTCTTCAACCCCAGCGGCGGCAGCGAGGAAGATATATTCCAGTCGCCGCCCGACTTCGAGCAGGAAACCAGGGCCCTCCCCCCTTCTACCCCCGTCACCACCAGCGCGCGCACGCTGCAGGTGCTGCCCATACCCTTCCTGGTAACCGACTCTCCCGAGGAGTTCCCGCTCGAAAGCGAGGATGGCGAAGAAGCTGCCATGCTGGCCAGTGCAAGCACGCCGCCAAATCCTTTCGTACAGCTGCGGCCGCCTAAGGTTGCCAGCGCCAACCGCCCACATGGAACACCTACATCACAGCGGCCGATCCCGGTTACTCCTGGCCAGGGGTTGCCTTCGAACATGCCCCAACCCAAGTTCGTAACCCCAAATGGTACGCCCGGCGCACCTCCAGTCGGCTTCGGCCAGGGGGCGCTGCCCATCAAGCTTTCGGTTCTCGACCGCAAAGTGGAACCGCTGGCGGAGGTCAATACCCCAGGGGCGCCACCGCCGGTGCCTACCAAGACTCCCCCCAACGTGAACCCACTTGATCAATGGGCTAGAATGTACGGTTTGCATCTCGACGGTGTGGCACTGGGTCCTGTGAGCGTTGCTATCTTCAAGACCGCTAACGGATACCTGGCCCTGCCTGTGGGGCAGACCTTCCCCGGCAATAACGTCCTCGTAAAAACTATCACTGCAGAAAGAGCTCTGCTCGTAGATGGTAGCGGTACCCACACCCTTACGCTTGAACTTGGAGGCGGTGAATGAGTATGAAACGACTGTTGGCCCTGTTCATCCTGGTGTTCGGCCTGGCGCTGGCCGGCAACCTTCCTGACGACCCGCGCTACGATGTCCCGGTTACCCTGCGTACGGGCCCGGCAGGAATGCCACTTGAAGCCGTGCTGGACGGCGCGGCTCGCAGCGTGAAGCTGACCCCGATGTTGCGGGACATCCCCGCGATTGTAATCAAGCTCGACTGGATTGATAAGCCCTTCCGCCAGCTCTGGCAGCTGTTAATTGATACCTACAGCGATGGCAGGCTCGATTATGTATTGCTTGAAAACGACGTCATCCTCGTAGCCCCACCCCACGTGATCCAGCGTGTGGTGCACGAACCAGACGAAGAACCAAGCGAAGAGGGTTACATACGCAAGTTCTATCCGGTCCCCTCAGGCGACCCCGCCCAGGTGGCAGAGTTCCTGATGCAAGAAGTTCCCGGGATAACCATCACCCTCGTGCCCGGTCAGAAAGTTCTTGCCGTACGCGGCAACGAAGAACAGCACGAGGAAGTGCAAAGCATCCTCGCGCAAATACTCTCACCCGACGGCGGCATCCCCATCTACCAGCGCACCTTCCGCCTCTCGCACGCCAAGGCGACCGAGGTCGCCGATGTCCTGTCCCAGGCTTTGCAGGCCCAACAGGCGGGACCGGCCGGAAAACCCGCAGCCAAAGGTCAACCCGCCAAGGCCGTGCTTCCTGTTAAAACGAAGATCAGCATTGTCGCAGACGAACGCACCAACACCCTGATCGTCACGGGAACCGAAAGACAGCTGCTGCTGGTGGAAGAGCTGCTCAAGAAGCTGGACTTCCCCGTTCAGCAGGTCAATGTCCAGGTCCGCATTCAAGAAGTTTCCAAAACCCTGGTTCGCAACCTGGGCCTGAAGTGGAACACTCTTTCCGGCGGAAACCTGGTCGGCAGTATACTCGACAGCGGCCTTTCGCTAATTTTCGATGCGACCCGCAGCCTGGCTTCGCTCAACATCGTGGCCACGCTGGAAGCGCTGGAAAAACAGGGGCTCTCGCGCACTGTCAACGACTCGAACATCACCGTCCTCAATAACCAGAGCGGTTACATCCAGTCTGGTTTTACGATATTCATCAAAAGGGTGGTGGGCAACAAGACTGAAAAGATACCCTTCGACGTGGGTGTTATAGTCCGCGTAACGCCGCAGATCACCGCGGACCGTCAGATCATTCTCAAGGTCGAAGCCGAAGTATCGGACATCAAGGAGCGCAACGCGGTAGACGGTGACGTGGACGTCCTCTCAAAGCAAAAAGCCGAAACCGTCCTGCGCCTGGATAACGGCCAGACCGCGGTTCTCGGCGGATTGATCCAGACGAAGCGCGACAGGACCACCCAGGGTGTTCCCATCCTCATGAACATCCCTATTCTGGGCAACCTCTTCAAGAGCACCCACATAGAGAACAAAGACAACGAGCTGCTGATAGTCATGACGGCTAATATCGTCAATGACATAGTCGAAGAAACCGAGACTGTACAGGTGGGCGAAACCACCGAGGTTAGCGGAACCGCCACCAGCAGCGAATCTGGCAGCTCGGACGAGACGAACCAGCAATCAGGCGAATCCGAGAACGGCGGCTCGAATGAGAACGGCGGCTCGAACGAGGGTGGTTCCGACTCCGGTTCCGGTTCCGGTTCCGGCTCTGGCTCGGACTCCGGCTCAGGTTCTGGCTCAGGCTCCGGTTCGGGCTCCAACTAGCCGAGGGACCGCCTCCAATCATCTGCCCCGCCTTGTTAGCGGGGCGGATTCCTTTTATGCTGGATAACGTGAGTCTCAGATTTCTATCCGCCGGGGAGTCACACGGTATGCAGCTGACAGCAGTGGTAGACGGCCTGCCGGCCGGTGTACCCCTGGCAGCGACAGACATAGACCCCTGGCTCGCAAGAAGGCAGGGGGGCTACGGACGCGGGCGACGCATGCAGATCGAAAGCGACCGTGTTGTCCTTGCTTCCGGCGTTCGGGCCGGCTACACCACGGGTGCGCCCCTCACGCTGATCATCGAGAATCGCGATTGGAAAAACTGGCAGGAAGTGATGGACCCGGCACCGGGCGGCAAGCCACGCAAGCGCGCCCTCACCACACCCAGACCGGGCCATGCCGACCTGACGGGTGGCATCAAATACGGCCACAAGGATCTGCGCGACGTGCTTGAACGTGCCTCTGCTCGGGAAACCGCAATACGCGTAGCTGTTGGCGCCGTCGCCCACAAACTGTTGACATTGCTTGGCGTGGAAAGTCTGGGGTATGTTCCAATGCTGGGGGGGATAGAATCCCGCGTCCCCTTCTCATGGGAGCTACGCGAGCGTATCGAAGCCAGCCGCTTGCGCATGACCGACTCAGCGGCCGAGCAGGAAGCGGTACACCGTATAGACGCTGCCAGAAACACAGGTGATACTCTCGGCGGCCTGCTGGAGGTACGCTACCGGGGACTGGTACCCGGGCTGGGCAGCTACGTCCAGTTTGACCGCAAACTGGACGGCCGTATTGCACAGATGGCTATGTCGATCCCTGCCATCAAGGGGGTAGAGGTCGGAGAAGGATTCGCCAGCGCCGGACGTCCCGGCTCCGAAGTACATGATGCCATTTTTCGGGATGAAGAACGCGGCTGGTACCGGAAAACCAATCGCGCAGGCGGCCTAGAGGCTGGTATGACCACCGGTGAAGAGCTCATCGTACGCGCCGCTCTGAAACCCATTGCCACGCTGATGACCCCGCTGCCCACCGTGGATGTGGTTTCCCATGAGGTAGCCGATGCCGCCCGCGAACGTTCCGACGTCACCGCCGTCCCTGCCGCCAGCGTAATCCTAGAAGCTCTGGTTGCCATTGTGCTCGCCGACGCTTACCTGGAAAAGTTCGGAGGGGACACCTTCAAGGAAATAAGCGAGCGCGTGGAAACCTACAGGGAACGGGTCCGGAGCTACTGATGGCCCGTATTCATCATCCCCGGCCCACATCCTGGGTGGCGCTTACGGGCTTTATGGGCGTGGGCAAAACCAGAATTGGAAGGGAGCTGGCCCAGGAGCTGATGCTCCACTTCGTAGACCTGGACCGCTACATCGAGCGCCAAACCGGCCTCTCCGTAGCGGATATTTTTCGCTACATAGGGGAGGAATCCTTCCGCGAAATGGAAGCTGAGGCAGTGCGGGAGCTGATACAGCGCGACAATCTCGTACTCTCGCTGGGCGGCGGTACCTATACCAACCCGGAAAACCGCCAGCTGCTACTCGAGCGCGGTCCCGTAATAGCTCTCTGGGCCAGCCCGGAAACCGTGCATACGCGCGTGCTGCGCAAGCCGGGACAGCGCCCCCTTCTCGCCACCGGAGACGCGCTGGAAAAAATACGGCGGCTAATGGCTGAGCGAGAAGCCATATACAACGAAGCACATATCCATGCTTCTACTGATGGCCGCCCTGCACGCGAAGTGGTCAAGGAACTGATAGAGAAGTTATGGATGAGAGCGGGAAACGGCAATGCATAACCTCAGGGTATCCCCACCGCACGATCATCCGGTCTTTATTGGCCGCGGGCTCGAAATTCCCCAGGCTGCGGGGCCGGTCGCGCTGATCTACGACCCCAATGTCGAACGGCTCGCCCACAGAATCGCGGATGCCGCGCGACCGCTGCTGATATTGCCCGTAAAAGGGGGCGAAGCAAGCAAACGAATTGCGGTTTTCGACTATCTTTTACGCGAGCTCGCCCGCAACGGGTACCCGCGCGATACCGAAGTGTGGGCGGTAGGCGGAGGCACCATCACCGACCTGGCTGGATTCGTGGCAGCTAGCTACATGCGCGGAGTTCCCTGGCGGGCCTGGCCCACAACCACGCTTGCGATCGTGGATGCGGCCGTTGGGGGGAAAACGGGCCTGAACCTGCCGGAAGGCAAAAACCTGGTGGGAGCATTTCACCCTCCTCGCAGCGTCCACGCCGAGCTGGAAGCTTTGTCCACGCTACCCCAAGCAATCTTTCGGGAAGGCCTGGTCGAGGCCTTCAAACACGGCATCATAGCCGGCGACGAAACGCTGCTCGCACCCTGGGAACTCTCCCCCACCCACCCCGCCCTAGAAAACTATCTGGCCCGGGCCGTAAAGGTAAAAATAGAAATAGTAGAGCGCGATTTTAAAGAGAGCGATGAGAGAATGCGACTAAATCTGGGCCATACCCTGGCGCACGCCCTTGAGGCTGCGGCCGGGCACTCTCTTTCTCACGGGCATGCCGTCGCCTGGGGAATGCTTTTTGCGGCCCTGCTCGGTCGCGCTCTCGGGGGTGCGGATCTCAGCGGGCAGATAGAAAAACTTCTGCGCTGGACGGGTGCTCCAGCGCCACCTGACGATAGCTGGGAGGAACTCGCGGCATTCATTGCGCGCGACAAGAAAAGTCGCAGCGGCATCCTCAACTGGGTCGTACCTCATGCTCCGGGCGACGTGCGTATTCGAACGATGCCCGAAAATTTGCTGCAAGAAGTCTTTGCAACCTGGCGGGAATGGGTGCGGGGTTATCCTGGATAGGAGGCGCTAATGATCCTGGTGATCAACGGACCAAATCTCAACCTGCTCGGGACCCGCCAGCCTGAAATATACGGACACTTTAGCCTCGAAGACCTGGAGGAACAGATAGAAAATTGGGCCGCGGAACTCAATGTAGCCGTTACACTTCGGCAATCAAACTACGAAGGCCAGCTTATCGACTGGATACAGCAGGCTCAGGCTGAAGGATTCTTGGGTATCGTGATCAACCCCGCTGCCCTGAGCCATTACAGCTACGCGCTTTTAGACGCAATCGCCGCACAGCCCCTTCCGGTGGTAGAGGTACATCTCAGCAATATCCACGCGCGGGAAGACTTCCGCAAGCGCAGCGTCACGGCCGCCGCCGCTACAGGTCAGATCAGCGGCCTCGGCCCCCTGGGGTACCGCTACGCCCTTGCCTACCTCGCCGAAAAACACGTTGACAGCAGTTAGAGCCCCGCCTATACTGCATGAGGCAGGGCCCCGTGGTGTAGTTGGTTAACACACCCGCCTGTCACGTGGGAGATCGCGGGTTCGAGTCCCGTCGGGGCCGCCAAAGTGCCGCCGCCATCCGCGGCGGCTACTTTTCGTCTTCCATGGCTTCCAGTACTACTTCAGCAATATGACGCACCCTTACATCGGGTCCGTAGCGGCGTGTACCCAGGTCTAGCTGCAAGAGACAGCCGGGATTCTCAACCGTCAGCACCTCAGCGGAGGTCCTCGCTACGCTGGCCATCTTGCGCTCAAGAATGCGCATGCTGGTATCGGTATGGGTCAGGTTGTACACCCCCGCAGAACCGCAGCACTCGGTACTGCCTTCAAGCGGCCTGTAATCGGTGGCGAAGCGGAGCACCCTCTCGGGCTCCTCCTTGACCCCCTGGGCGTGGCAGGCGTGGCAAGCGTGCTGGTGTGTGGTAGCGAAAGGAAATCTGGCCGAGCCGGGTAAACCTTCCTCATCCACGAACTCGCTGAACATGCGGGTCCTGAAGGCCACGCGTTCTGCGAGAGGGCCATAGTGGGGATCCGCTTTAAAGTGCTTGACGTAACCCTTTAACTCAGCACCGCATGCAGCGCAGTCGGTGAGGATATAATCGACATCCAGCTTGCCGTAATAATCGAGGTTCTTTTTTGCCAGACGTTCAAAACCGTACCAGTCGCCTTCTTCGATGTGGGGAGCCCCGCAACAGGTTGTTTCCCGGGGAATTATTACCTCCCAGCCACTGCGGCGAACCACTTCAACCGCAGCCTTCGACGATTCGGAAAAGACCAAATTCATCATGCAGCCCAGGAAGAACGCAGCCCTGCCCTTAGGCTCCCCCCGGGGCAGCACACGACGTGGGTGGAAAAGTCGCATGGCGGGATGGATCGGGCGTCCGGGCAACAAGGATTCGGCAAATTGCAGCTTACCCAACCCTACGCGCTCCAGCGCGCGGGTGCGCCGCACCAGCGCCTGCAAGCCCAGATGCTGGTAAGCAACCAGCAGCAGGTTGGCTATGTCTATCAGAATCGGATAATGAAAAACAGTCAAAGCCGCTTTTACCAGCCAGCTCTGCGGTTTTCCCTCCTGGAGCGTCACCTTGGCGTCCACCGCCGCTTCACCGGGGCGGACATCATTGGGGCAGACGGTCTGGCAAGCGCGGCATTCCAAACAATCGTAAGCCGCTTCCAGCACCCTGAGAGGATCATCCACCAAACCCTGAGCGTGATCGGCGTAAAGCATGATGCGCCCGCGCGGGCTTTGAATTTCCAGCTGGGTTTCACGGTAGGTCGGGCATACCGAAAGGCACAGTCCGCAGCGCACGCAAGCCTCAGCGTCCTGAACCAGCTTTGCCAAGTCGAGAGCGTTCACAAAACCGTCCCTTCCAGGGCTCGCCGGCCGCCTTCGAGCGCATAAGCCGGGCCATACCCATCGGCCTCGAAATAAAGCGCAGCGATCATGCTGAGCCGCCCTTCGTCACACAGCACGAGCAAGGGGCGACCCCGGGGAAGATCGTATTCCCCCCGCCGGATGCGGGACCAGGAAAGGCCGACGGCCCCGGGAAAGAGACCGCTAAAGGGCCGGGTTTCATCCTGGACCACGATTACTAGCGCCCCCCGGCGCAGGAATTCGTGGTAGCGCTCCAGCCCGATCCTCTCCATGTATTTCAGTCTACGCTAGAATCTAGAGGATGCTGGAACGCCTGGAGGTAAAGAACCTTGCCACCCTCCCCGAGGCGGCCCTCGAACCGGGAGAGGGCCTGACGGTGCTTACGGGCGAAACCGGAACCGGAAAATCCATTCTGATAGGTGCTCTGGGGTTGCTCCTGGGGGCAAGGGCGGATTCCGGCCTAATCGGACCCGCAGACGGCGCGCTCCTGACAACCGCCTGGATTGAGGGTCGTTCGTTCAGCCGCAAAGTGTCGCCCGCCCGCAGCGTGCCCCGGATCGACGGCGAGGTCGTGACGCTGGCCGAACTGCAGCACGAACTGAACGGTCGCATAGCGATTCACACCCAGCATGCGGCCCTGGCGCTGGCCCGCCGCAGCCGGCATCGGGAAATGCTCGACAGTCTTCTTCCCGCAAAGATCTTGGATGACTACCGCTCCGCACACAAGAGCTGGCGCGAGCTCGCCGAAGAAATCTCACGGCTGGAAATCCAGGTAGGAGAACGCGAACGTCGCCTAGACGTGCTGCGCTTCCAGCTGCTCGAGATAGAGCAGGCAGATCCAGACCCTGAAGAAATGGAGGAGTTGGAGGCCGAAGCCCGGCGTTTGGGGCACGTGGACGAGCTGCTGCGCCACCTCGGCCAGGCCGTCGAGCTGCTGTCCGAATCCGAAGAGAGCGCCCTGGACCTGGTCAACCAGGCGGCCCGGGAGCTCAATCAGGCGGCCCGGCTCACGACCGAGCTCGATTCATTGGCAGGGGACCTGGAATCCATTGCGGTGGCACTCGGTGCGGTGGTTCGCGAAGCCGAAACATACGCCGGCGGACTCGAAGCCGACCCGGAGCGGCTCGAGGCCGTGCAGCGGCGCATCGCCGAATTGCAACGACTGGAGCGCAAATACGGAGGCGATTTGGGGGCGGTCATTTCCTTCGCGGCAAAACTGCGAGCCGAAATCGCCGAGCTGGAAAATGCCGAGGAACGGCTGCAAGAGCTGCGGCTCAGCTTCCGCAAAGCGCGCGAAAGTCTCGACCAGGAAGCGGAGGCTCTACACCGCGCCCGTTTGCAAGCGGCTACGAAACTCGGGCCGGCTGTAGAGAAAGAACTGCGCTCCCTGGGCATGCCCAAAGCCACGTTCAAGGTAGAAGTAACGTTGCTGCCCGAGCCCGAGCCCCATGGCGCAGACGAGGTGCGCTTCCTCTTTTCGGCAAGCCCCGAGCTGGCGCCGGCGCCCGTGGAAAAAACCGCCAGCGGCGGTGAACTAAGCCGAATCATGCTTGCTCTGGCACTGCATACCGGCGGCGACGCGCCTACCGTAATCTTCGACGAGGTGGATGTGGGCATTGGTGGCGAGGTAGCCGTCGCCGTGGCCGAACGCCTGGCACGACTCGCCCGCGACCGCCAGGTGATCGTCGTTACACACCTGGCGCAAATAGCGGCGGCCGCGGATACACATTACCGGGTGGCCCGCGATGGTGCGCAGGCACGGCTCGAAAGACTCGAGGGCGAGGCGCGGGTACGTGAACTGGCGCGGATGCTCTCGGGTTCGTACAGTAAAACAGCTCTGGAGCACGCCCGCGAACTTCTGGGATCATGAATGCTCTGGTCGGCTTCGCACTGCTTTGGGCGTTTTGGGGTCTGGGAGAGGTTCTCGCGCGCCTGCTTCCCGGGGCTCCGCTCTCGGGCAGCCTCTGGGGTATGCTCCTGCTCTACATAGCACTGGCCAGCGGTCGCCTGGATGGCCGCAGCGTAGCCGCGGCGGCAGGACCGCTGCTACGATGGTTGGGTCTGTATTTCGTTCCCGTAGGCGTGGGAGTTCTCGCGTTCGAAAACCTGCTGCGAGACCACGCACTGGCGGTAACGGGGGCGCTGGTATTGGGAACATTGATAACCATGCTGGCGACGCTGGCAGGTGCACGATGGGGCTGATCGTTACTTTGCTTATATATCTGGCGGCTCTGCACGCCTATCGTCTCCGGCCGCATCCGCTGACCAATCCGGTCGGACTGACGGTGCTGGCACTGATCATTGCCCTGCAGCCGGGAGGATATCCGCTGGAACGCTACCAGCGGGAAACGCTGCCGCTGGTCTGGTTGCTAAAACCCGCGGTGGTGGCACTGGGTTGGGTCGCCTGGAACGAGCGGGGGAGTCTCGCGGGGAGGCTGCGCCCTTTTTTGGGCGGACTCGTTGCAGGCAGTGCAACCAGCCTTACCCTCACCCCCTTACTGGCGCGGGCGCTGGGGGCGGGGCCCGAGCTGCAAAAGGCCCTAGCGCTCAAATCGATAACCTCCGCCGTAGCGGTGGATCTGGGCCCCCGCCTGGGAGTCAATGCGGGTCTAGCCGTCCCGCTAATCATCATTGCCGGCATCCTGGGGGCGGCGTTCGGCCCCTGGATCATGGAGCGGCTGGGGGTAGTGGCCCCCTTCGAGCGCGGGCTGGCCCTGGGCGCTGCCAGCCACGGCATTGGCACCGCCCGAGCTGCCGAAGAAGGGGCGCTCGCTTTGGCGGTCTCCGGTCTGGCCATGGCCGCAACAGGCCTGATCACCGCCCTCCTAGCACCACTGGCATTCCTGCTCCTGGGTCTCGGCTAACCCTGCGGGAAACGGCCACAACGCTTGGGATTGCCAAGAAATTATCCAATACGCGAGCTTCACCTCAACCGCTGCGGGTGGTAGAATTGTTCGGATGGACCGAATCGTCATCAAGGGCGCACGTGAGCATAATCTAAAAAACATCTCCCTGGAGTTACCCCGCGGAAAGTTCATCGTCATCACCGGCGTTTCGGGATCCGGAAAGAGTACGCTGGCCTTCGACACCATATACGCCGAAGGACAGCGACGTTACGTTGAAAGTCTTTCTTCCTACGCCCGCCAGTTCCTGGGGGTTATGGACAAACCCGACGTGGAACATATCGAAGGGCTTAGCCCGGCGATATCGATAGATCAAAAGACCACCTCTCACAATCCGCGCTCGACCGTGGGTACGGTCACCGAGATTCACGACTACCTGCGGCTCCTATTCGCCCGCGCCGGTGAGGCCCACTGTCCAATCTGCGGCCGCAAGATAGAGCGCAGCTCCGCCAGCGAAATCACCGACCGGCTGCTTTCCGAACCAGAAGGCACCAAGGCAATCCTCATGGCGCCACTCGTGCGCGGGCGCAAGGGCGAATACAAGAAACTTTTTCAGCAACTGCTCAAGGAAGGCTACACGCGAGTGCGCCTCGACAACGAGATCGTGCGCATCGAAGAAGCGCTCGGGCGGGATCTGAAACGCTACGAAACCCACGACATCGACCTGGTAGTGGACCGGGTAACATTGATAAACGATGAGCGCGGGCGCATAGCCGAATCGGTAGAGCTGGCACTGTTGCGCGGAGAAGGTCTCCTGCGGGTGCTGTTTGTACGGGAAAAAGGCGAGGAGGAGCGGCTCTACTCCGAAAAGTTCGCCTGCCCCGAGCACGGCGCGGTGCTGGAAGAGCTTGAACCGCGAATCTTTTCCTTCAACTCTCCCTACGGCGCCTGCGAAGTCTGCAGCGGCCTGGGTTACAGCCTCGAGTTCGACCCCGAGCTGGTGGTCAACCCGGCGCTTTCACTGGCGGAAGGCGCTATCCTGCCGTGGTCCAAGGGGCGCAGCAGCCAGGTCAGCCACATGTGGGACCGGGCGCGGGCGCTGGCCGAGCATCTGGGCTTCGACATGAAGACCCCCTTCAAAGAGCTGGACCCCGAACACCAGCAGGCGATCCTCTATGGCGTCGAGGAGCCCTTCGAGGTCGTATTTCGTCGCGGCGGGCGCGAAACCATGCGGCTAGAGGTAACTTACGAAGGCGTCATACCCTGGCTGAAACGCCGCTACAAAGAGGTCGAGTCGGAAGGCATGCGCGACTGGCTCGAGGGGTACATGAGCATGAGTGCCTGCAGCGCCTGTGGCGGCACCCGCTACAAACCCGAGGTGCTGGCGGTAAAGATCGCGGGCCTGAACATCGCCGAAATATCAGCCATGGCGGTTCGTGACGCGCTCGAGTTTTTCCTCGAGCTCCCCGGCAAGCTGAATGAATTCCAGTTGCAAATCGCCCGTCCAATTCTGCGCGAGGTGACCGCCCGGCTCGGATTCCTGACCGATGTAGGCCTTGAATACCTGTCGCTGGATCGCGCCGCCAACACCCTCTCCGGAGGCGAAGCGCAGCGGATCCGCCTGGCCACCCAGGTCGGCAGCGGCCTCACCGGCGTGCTCTACGTGCTCGACGAACCCTCGATCGGGCTGCACGCGCGCGATAATCAGCGACTCATCGGCACCCTCAAGAAGCTGCGCGATTTGGGAAACACCTTGATCGTGGTGGAGCACGACGAAGAGACCATGCGCTCCGCCGATTGGATGGTGGACATGGGACCCGGCGCCGGTATTCACGGCGGCGGGATAGTGACCGAAGGAACACCCGACCAGGTTGCAAAACACCCCACCAGCCTCACCGGCGCATACCTGCGCGGCGACAAAACCATTTCCGTCCCCGCCGAGCGGCGCAAGGGAACAGGACGGGCGCTGACGGTCCGTGGCGCCCGCGAACACAACCTCAAGAATCTGGACGTGGAGATCCCGCTGGGAAAGTTCGTGGTCATCGCCGGGCCCTCGGGATCGGGCAAGAGCACCCTGATGCACGACATCCTCTACGCGTCGCTCTCGCGTCAGATCATGCGCTCTAA
This sequence comes from Thermaceae bacterium, assembly GCA_027067955.1. Classification (GTDB taxonomy): domain Bacteria; phylum Deinococcota; class Deinococci; order Deinococcales; family Marinithermaceae; genus Oceanithermus. The sequence continues at coordinate 33,376 of JAMOUW010000072.1, read as the reverse complement.
AGCGATCCCCGGCCGCCACGATCGTATCGAAGGCGTCGAACACCTGGACAAGGTGATAGAAATCGACCAGAGCCCGATCGGCCGCACTCCGCGCTCCAATCCCGCCACCTACACCGGCGTATTCGATGAGATCCGCGACATGTTCGCCAAGAGCCCGGAGGCGCGCAAGCGTGGCTACGCTCCGGGGCGCTTCAGCTTCAACGTAAAGGGCGGGCGCTGCGAAGCCTGCCGCGGTGACGGTACGGTAAAGATCGAGATGCTCTTTCTGCCCGATATCTACGTGCCCTGCGAAGTATGCAAGGGAAAGCGCTACAACAAGGAGACGCTTGAGGTGAAGTTGCGCGGCAAAACGATCGCCGACGTACTCGACATGACCGTCGAGGAAGCGCTGGAGTTTTTCCAACACCATCCCGGCATCAGGCGCAAGCTGCAGCTGATGATGGACGTCGGTCTCGGTTACATGAAGCTGGGGCAGCCCTCCCCCACTCTTTCCGGCGGTGAAGCCCAGCGCATCAAGCTAGCCACCGAGCTGGGGCGCAAGGCCACCGGCAAAACGCTCTACATTCTCGACGAACCCACCACCGGCCTGCACTTCGAGGACGTCAAGAAGCTGCTCGAGGTACTGCACCGGCTGGTAGACAAGGGCAACAGCGTGCTCGTAATCGAACACAATATGGACGTCATCAAAACAGCCGACTGGATCCTGGATCTGGGTCCCGAAGGCGGCGAACGCGGCGGCTATCTGGTGGCCACGGGCACCCCCGAGGAGGTAGCGCAAGACTCCGAAAGTCCTACGGGGGTATTCCTGCGACGCATTCCCGAAATTGCCCGCCGCATCGGCGTTGCCGCCGACTGAGCAGCTTTCAAATGAGCGCACCCCGGCCGGCCGGCCGGGGTGCGGATTCTGTACAAACCTACTTGCGTACTAACCAGTAGAGCAGCGCCACGGCTACGACGAAGCCCAGCAGCAGGAAGAGACTGAAGACGACCTCGGGGTACTTACCGTAACCCAGCTCGTGCCAGGGCATATCGCGCAGCACCGGACCGTGACAGTCGAAGCACTGTTTGGCATTTTCCGCGGGCTCGACACCGTGGTTGATAGCCATCAGGCGCTCGAGCCTCACGTAGTCGCCGGTAAAGTTCAGCCCTGCAAGCTTGGCCCCCACCTTGGCCGCTAACTCGGTGTTGCCCGTTGCAAACACCAACCCTACTTTGACGGGCACCGGTATCCTGCGCGTGGGGTCGAAGGGGACTATAGCCTCGTGATGCTTGAAGGGGTATATCTTGCCGTCGGTTTCAAACTTGAGCAGCCCCGCGCGCTTGGCCTCTTCTCCAGCCGGCGCCATATAGGTAATTTTTCCATCCTCCACCTTGGCTTCTTCCGGATAGAGATACGCTATCCTGCTTTTCTCGTTCCACCAGCGGTACGTGGGCTTCAAGTCGCTCCCCAGCTCGATCTCGGGCTCCCAGCGCTTCAATTTATCGCTGAACTCGGCCTTCGACCAGTTACGATGCAGATCCGTAGGGGTCTTCTTGGCGTAATGGGTGATGTGACAGGTCTGGCAAGCCACCTTTTCCATGTGGAAGGTTTCCAGTATCCACCCGATTACCGGCTTGGTGTGGCGTTTTTCGTGACAGTCGGCGCAGGTCGGAGCTGCAACCAGGTCGGTACGCGACCAGGTGTCAGGCCCCTTGAGCGCCACTTCGTGATGCTCGAAAACATGACAGTCGGTGCACTCCATGCCGCGAGCCAGATGAACGTCGACATCCTCGGGTACCTTTCCCATCAGCGCTGGATCTATATTCGGACGTTTGAAACCCGGTCCGCCGCCGGAAAAGGCGTGGCAAAGCAGACACTGGTCCTTCACGGGCTTGGCGACGATCTTGGCCGCCAATTTCTCGAAGTCGAGCTCAGGATTGTAAATGTAATGCCACTTCCCGCTTTCGTCCTTGATAGGGACCTTTATGCCTTTCTTGACACCCTTGGCTCCCGTAGGCAGCACCGCCGGGTCGGCATGGCACGCCAGGCAGTCGATGTTGGCGAGAGCCTTCTCGTCCGGCTCTTCCGCAGGCTGGGGTATGTCACCCATGCCGACGCCGTGGCACATTGAACAGCCCGAAGCGATGAAGGTACCCGCCAGCTCTTCTTTTCCCGGAGGCGGCGCTTTTAACAAGGCTTTGCCGATATAATTTACCCCCACGCGGCCGCCCCAGAAGATTGCGCCACAAAAGTCGTTATAAGCAAGCTTTCCGCCGGCGAGGGTAGGACCGTGGCCCACCACGTCGGCGACCGTATTCTGCATCTGATAGTGATAAGAGTGGAAAACGTCCCTGGCTTCATCCTCGTGGCAGGCCGCACAGCTCTTGGCGCCTTCATATGCGGTGATACCCGCTTCGGCGAACGCCTCGCTGTGATCGGAATACACGATCTCGGGAGGTGTCTTCAGGGTACGCTTAGCCACCGTGGGCTCGGGGCTGGCGATAAACCAAACCCACACGAACAATACGACCATCGCAACGAGTAATGCCCAAATCCATGCCTTGAGTCGGCCCATAGCTGTCCTCCTATACCCTTGATAACAAGAGACTCTGCTAACATTTGTCCTTGGCTTTGAATACAATCGCATTTATGGAACCGAGTCCTCTGGCCGCCGCACGGCGGCTGCTGGTCAAGGTAGGCAGTGCTGTAATCGCGGGAGAAGGCGGTCTCGACAGGGAAAAGATAGCGGAGCTGGCCGCTCAGATGGCGGCCCTAATAGAAGAGAACCGCCAGGTGGTACTGGTTTCCAGCGGCGCGATCAGCGCAGCCGGCGGCTTCCTTCCCAAGCCGCCCAGTAATCTAGGTGAGCTGCAAGCGGCGGCGGCGCTGGGGCAACCCGAGCTGATGCGCTCATGGCAGGAAGCCTTCGCCCGGCACGGTCTGCGTACTGCCCAGGTGCTGCTGACCGCGGACGACCTGGCCGAACGCGCCCGCTACAACAACGCCCGCGGTACGCTCGAGCGTCTACTTACCTGGGGCGTCGTGCCGGTCGTAAACGAAAACGACACGGTGATGACCGAGGAAATCCAGTTCGGCGACAACGACCAGCTGGCGGTACTCGTGGCATCCATGATAGGCGCCGACCTGCTGGCAGTGCTCTCGGAAGCAGACGCCCTCTACGAACGCGACCCCCGCGAGGATCCCGCTGCGTCCCCTATCAGAAAAGTGGCGGCAGTGACCCCCGAGGTAATGGCCATGGCTTCGGACCGCCCCGGCAGCGCCGGGCGCGGAGGAATGAAGAGCAAGCTGATCGCCGCGGCTAAATCGGCGGCGGCGGGCATTCCCCTTTGGCTGCTTCCGGGCCGGGAGCCGCAGGTGCTCGCGCGCGCCCTGGCGGGCGAGGAAATCGGAACCATCTTCACCGCCCGCGAACGCCGCTATGCCGGCGAAAGACTGTGGTTGGCGCAACTGCCACGCTCTAGCGGGTCAATAGTGGTGGACACGGGAGCGGCCCGGGCTTTGCGTCACCAGGGCCGCTCGTTGCTCGCCGTAGGAGTACGCGAAGTAAGGGGCCAGTGGGACGCCGGCAGCCCCGTACGTGTGCTGGACCCGGAAGGCGGGCTGGTGGGTATGGGCCTCTGCAACTACTCCTCCGACGACCTGCGCCGCATCGCCGGAGCGCCTTCAGACCGGCTCCCCGAGATACTGAAGCGAAAAGTCCCGGAGGAGGTCATTCACCGCAACCACTTTGCCCTGGCCCGCGACCCCTGAGGCGCTCACGGTATCGTAGGGCATGGAAGGTTTCAACCTGGAAAGCATGCTCGCTGAATCCCGGGACGCTGCCCGCACGCTCAGCGCTTCAAGCGGGGCGGCGCGGAACGCCGCGCTGCTGGAGATGAGCAGGCTGCTCGAGCAGGAGCGCGGCGCGATCCTCGATGCCAACACCGCAGATCTGGAAGCAGCCGCAGCATCCGGCCTCTCCGGGCCCCGATTCGGTCGCTTGAAACTGGACGATCCCACCCTCGACTCCCTGATAGCCGGACTGCGTCAGGTAGCCGCCATGCCCGATCCCCTGGGGGAAATAAGCGAAATGCGCGTGCTGGATAACGGAATCCGCGTCGGCAAAATGCGAATTCCCCTGGGCGTGATCGGCTTCATCTACGAGGCCCGTCCCGGCGCCACCGTGGAGGCGGCAGGGCTGAGTCTCAAGTCGGGAAACGCCATCGTCCTGCGTGGCGGCAAAGAGGCGCTGGGCACCAATACCTTACTGGCGCAGCTCTTCCAGGAAGCGTTGACCGGCGCGGGGCTGCCGCCCGACGCGGTCCAGCTGGTTCCGGTGAGCGACCGCCGGGCAGTAATGGAAATGCTCGCAGCCGACCGTTACCTGGACCTGATAATCCCCCGCGGCGGCAAGGGCCTGATCGAACTGGTGGCCGAGCACGCCCGCATGCCCGTTCTCTACCACGCCGAGGGGGTGAACCACCTCTACGTGGACGCGGGAGCAGACCTGGAAATGGCCGTGCGTCTGGTTCATAACGGCAAGGTGCAGCGCCCGGGCGTTTGCAACGCGCTCGAGGCCGTTCTGGTGCACGAGGCCGAGGCCGCCGCGTTCCTGCCGCAAGTGGAGGAGAATCTCACGGCGGCGGGCGTGGAACTTCGGGCCCACGAAAACGCCCTATCCTTTCTGAAGGACGCCAAACCCGCCACCGACGACGACTGGGGGAAGGAGTTCCTGGATTTGATCCTGGCGGTCAAGGTGGTGCCGGACATGGATTCGGCGCTCGAACACATAGGCCACTACGGCTCCCACCATACCGAGGTAATCGTAACCGGGCATTATGCGCGCGCCCACCGGTTCCTGCGTGAAGTGGACGCCAGCCTGGTGCTCGTCAACGCCAGCCCCCGCTTCAACGACGGTTTCCAGCTGGGGCTGGGAGCAGAAATCGGCATTTCGACCAGCAAGCTGCACGCCTACGGTCCCATGGGGGTGCGCGAGCTGACCACCACCAAGTACATCGCCCTCGGAGAAGGGCAGGTGCGTGACTAGGTGGACTTCACGGCGCTGCGCCGGTTCATAGCGCGCCTGGTTCGCGTCTACAGCCAGGCGCACGTACCCTTCTTCGCCGCCTCGCTGGCGTATTACGCCCTTTTCAGCCTGCTACCGCTGCTACTGTTGATAGTCGGTGTATTCGGACTGATACTAGAAAGCCGCCCCGATCTGGAGCACGCCTTCATGCTCCAGATCGAACACCTTGCACAAAACCTGTTCCCCACCTCGGCTGCGGTGGGCGAAACCGTAACCCAGGCGCTGCGCAAGGGCGCCGCCAGCGCCACGCTTACCTCGGTGCTGGTTTTGGGCTGGACCGCCAGTAACTTTTTCGCCGCTCTGTCCTACGCGCTCTCGCTCATCTTCGGCGGTCGCGGACCCGGCTGGCGCGGCCGCATTCTGGGTCTTGTGGCACCGCTCCTGCTGGGTCTGGGGCTGCTGCTTTTCAGCCTCGGGAGTCTGGCGATTACTATGGTGCTGCCATACTTGCCCGACGGGCCCTGGCGCAGTCTCGTGGCAGGTTCTCTGCCCTGGCTGGCCACGTTACTCGCCTTCTTCGTCATCTATCGTTTCCTGCCTTATCCTCACCCGGGAACACTGCACGCGCTCGGGTCCGCATTGCTCGCCTCCAGCGTATGGACCGGTCTTTCACGCCTGCTGCCGAAAGTGATCTCACGCACCCGCTACGAGTCGATCTACGGACCTCTGGCGGGCTTCTTACTGGCTCTTTTTGGCTTCTATCTGGCAATGTGGATACTGCTAGGTGGCGCGGCCGTGCTGCGTGCTTTTTTCCCAGATGATGCGGAGACCCTTTAACGTCAGGTCGTCGTCCACAATCGCAAGGGTTTCGCATACCGGTTCAACGGTGCGCGCGAAACCGCCGGTAGCGATCACCAGCGCCTCTCCCGCCTCTCTCAAAAAACGTCGCACCATGCCGTCGACGAGGGCTGCGTAGCCCAGCACCAAACCCGACTGCAGCGCCTGCACGGTGGAGCGCCCCACCGCCTGCTCCGGAGGCCGCGAAAGGTCCACCCGTGGCAGTTTGGCCGTTCGCAACGAAAGGGCCTCGGCGGCAGTACGCGGGCCGGGCGCGATTGCGCCGCCCCTGTAAACGCCGGGAGCCTCTACCAGATCAAACGTGGTGGCCGTGCCAAAATCGACCACCACGTAGCGGCCGCGGGGATCGTTGTAGGCGAGCGCGGCGACCGAGTTAACCAGGCGGTCCGCGCCCACTTCGTCGGGGTTTTCCAGGTCTACCGCCAGGCCCGTGCTGCGTGCGTCCACCTGCAGGGGATGGATCCCAAACAGCCTGGACAGGGCCAGATCCAGCTCGTGTTCGATCGGGGGAACCACACTCGAAACTATCGCCGCGTCCGGACTCGAAAGTTGCGCCATGGCGAAGAGCTCGCGCAGGAGCACGGCGTACTCGCTCTCCATGCGCATTGGATCGGTAGCGATGCGCCAGCGCTCGAGCAGATGCCCCCCGTCCCACAAACCCAGGATGGTGGCGGTGTTGCCTACGTCGATGGCCAGAAGCATGTCCGCAGGATAACGCCTAAAAGAAGGTATAGCCAATGTAGATGGTGGGAACGACGATGAACAGGGGACTCATATCCATGGCTCCCCGCGACTTCGGCATCTCGTAATTCACGTAGTAGAACATCCCCGGGGAAAAACTGACCTGACCGCCGATATAGAGCCTGTAAGTCACGAAATACTCAATACCGAGCGATAAATAGTTATAGCGAAGCAGCAACGCGGGGTCGTTGAACGGAACCAGAACGCCCACGCCCCAGAAGGGGCTTACGCCTCCCGGCCGCACCTGGGGCAAAAAGTAGCCGCGGTAACCAAGGTGGAACATGCCCGAGTTCATTCCTATATGTGCATTGCTGACAATGCGCCCCATTATGTCGAATCCGGGGATTTCCACACCCACGTCCACGGGAATGACAGCCGCGATGGAAAAAGGCAGCGATCTCCTGGTTTGCGCCAATGCAATGCCGGAAAGAACTAATATGCCCGCGATAATCCAGACAAGTCTTTTCACCCTGTCACCACGCTCCCTTCAAGAGAAACCGGGTGTTGAATTCCGGTGCCCGTATAGTATATATCCAATAATCACCCTTGCAGGCAACCCCGAACAGACCCTGGCGTCAGATCGCGGCCCCTGCGAAGCCGAAGCACCACCGGATGTTCCCAATAGCTTGCCATACGGCGCAGTCCCGGCCACGGCAGGGCAGCCCGCCAGCCCGGCTCGCCGCGGCGAAAAACGGCGCGAGCACGGCGATACAGAAAAAGAACCGGAAAGCTGCCGGAGGACCCGTCCGCACCAGGCCAAACAACCTGTGCTCGTTCGGGTCCAGCAGCGTTATTCTTAGGCATGGACCCTATTTCCCTGCTACACGAACCATCGCTTTCCGGCTTCGGCGAGGTTGCGCCTCCCGTTTTCCAGAACTCGCTCTTCGCTTTTGCCACCAGCGCCGAGTTCGAAGCGGCAATGAAATCCGGGGAAAAACCCGTCTATACCCGCATCTCCAACCCTACAGTGCGCGCTTTTGAAAAAAAGGTGGCGGCTCTGGAAGGGGCGGAGGATGCGCTTGCATTCGCGAGCGGCAACGCTGCCATGACCGCCGTTCTCTTCACCTTTCTGAAATCCGGTGATCGTGTAGTGGCCGCCACCCCCGTCTACGCCGGTACCTACGGCACCCTGACCAAGCTGCTGCCAAAGTTCGGCGTCGGGGTGGACTTCGTACCCGGTACCGACACCGCAGCTTTGCAAGCGGCGCTGCCCGGGGCACGCATGCTCTTGCTCGAATCCCCCACCTCGTATACCTTCGAGCTGCAGGACCTGGACCCTCTTACCAAATCGGCGCGAGAACACGGCGTCCTTTCGGTGATCGACAACACCTACGGCGCGGGGGTCTATCTGCGGCCGCTGCGGTTTGGCGTCGATCTGGTGGTCCACTCCGCAACCAAATATTTTTCGGGCCATTCCGACGTGGTGGCAGGAGCGGTAACGGGATCCAAAAATTTGCTGGATGAAGTGCGCTCCCTGGGCACGGTATTCTTGGGGGCCAAGCTGGCCCCCTGGGAAGCGTGGCTGCTGGTGCGCGGTCTGCGCACCCTGCAGCTGCGCCTGCAACGCCACGAAGCGACCGCCCTGGAGCTGGCTCGCTATCTGGACTCCCATCCCAAGGTTAAAAGAGTGCTTCACCCCGGCCTTTCCGGCCACCCCCAGAACGGGCTGGCCAAAAAATACCTGGAAGGCACCGGCGGGCTGTTCTCAATCGAACTGAAGGACGAAAAGGCAGCGCGCGCTTTCTCCGATGCTCTCAACCTCTTTGCGATCGGCGTCAGCTGGGGCGGGCACGAATCACTCGTACTGCCGCTCGCCTCCCAGCCGCGGGTGCGGGAAGCTTACGGCTTCCCACCGGGACTGGTCCGGCTCTTTGCGGGCCTGGAGCCCGCAGAAGCACTGAAGCAGGACCTCGAACAAGCTCTGGCTGCGACCGCGTAGCCAGGAAGGAGGAGAGCGTGAAAAAGTTCGGCCCCATATTGCTGGCCCTAATCCTGTTGCTGTCAGCCTGCGCCCCCCGGGTATGGTACCGGCCGGGAGCAACCAGCACCCAGCGGGAGCGCGACCTGAAGGCCTGCCGCTATAGCGCGCTGGCGACCTTCACCGAAGCCACACCGCCCCTGAGCGAGTTTCACGTCTACGTAGACGTCCCCTACGAAACGCCCCCGGAGCTGGCGAGGCGCGTGGAAGACGCCGCCAAGGACGCCGTTGCCGACGCCTACGCCGACTACCGTAACACCTTCGTGCGCTCATATATCAACGACTGCATGAAGGCCAAGGGGTACACGCTGGTCAAACAGCATCGCTAAGAAGCGCGGCGCCCTTGTGTCCGGGAGCCCCTGCCGCTATAATCCTGAGTGTATCGGTCAGGATTATAGCGGCCGAGCTTTGGAGGAAGCATGACTAAGATGCTCGAGATCCGTGACCTATGGATCAATGTGGACGGCAGGCCGATCCTCAAAGGTGTCAACTTAACCATTCCCCGGGGCGAGGTCCACGCCCTGATGGGGCCCAACGGCGCCGGCAAGAGCACGCTGGGCAAGGTAATCGCCGGCGACCCCAGTTATCAGGTCGTCAAGGGCGAGGTGCTCTTAGACGGCGAGAACATTCTGGGCCTGGAGCCCGACGAACGCGCCCGCAAGGGGCTGTTTTTGGCCTTCCAGTACCCGGTCGAGGTGCCCGGCGTGACCATCGCCAACTTCCTGCGGCTGGCGCTGCAGGCCCGCTTTGGCCGCGAGGTGCCGCTGACCGAGTTCTACGCCAAGCTGCAGCGGGCGGTCGAGGTGCTCGAGTGGGACGAAGCCTACCTGACCCGCTACCTGAACGAGGGTTTTTCGGGCGGGGAGAAGAAGCGTAACGAAATCTTGCAGCTGATGGTGCTTGAGCCGGCCTACGCCATCCTCGACGAGACCGACTCGGGCCTCGACATCGACGCCCTCAAGATCGTCGCGGGGGGCGTCAACGCCATGCGCGGCCCCGATTTTGGCGCGCTGGTGATCACCCACTACCAGCGGCTGCTGGGCTACATCGTCCCCGACGTGGTCCACGTGATGATGGACGGCCGCATCGTCAAGACCGGCGGCCGCGAGCTAGCGCTGGAGCTGGAGGAGCGCGGCTACGACTGGCTGGGGGAAGAAGTGGGAGCCCAGGAGGCGACGTGAGCGAAACCGAACTCAAGCACATCAGCGAAGACTACCAGTGGGGTTTCGCCGACGAGGTGGAGCCGGAGGTCAAGCTCAAGGGGCTGACCCCGGAGGTCGTGCGGGCCATCTCCGAGATCAAGGGCGAGCCCGACTGGCTGCTCGAGTTCCGCCTGAAAGCGCTGGAGACCTACTTCGAAAAGCCCTGGCCCAGGTGGGGGCCAGACCTGGCCGAGCTCGAGCGGCAGATGGACGACTTCTACTACTACGTCAAGCCGCCGGCGCGCGAGAACGCTCGCAGCTGGGACGAGGTGCCCGAAGAAATCCGCCGCACCTACGAGAAGCTGGGCATTCCCGAGGCCGAGCAGAAGGTTCTGGCCGGCGTCGGCGCTCAGTACGACTCGGAGATGGTCTACCACTCGATCAAGGAAGAGCTGGAAAAGCAGGGGGTCATCTTCAAGTCGATCGAAGACGGCGTCCGCGAGCACGAAGACCTCTTCCGCGAGTACTTCGCCAAGGTCGTTCCCCCGACCGACAACAAGTTCGCCGCTCTCAATTCAGCCCTCTTCTCCGGCGGTTCTTTCGTCTACGTTCCCCCGGGGGTCGAGGTCGAGGTGCCGCTGCAGGCCTACTTCCGCGTCAACACCGAGGGTTTCGGCCAGTTCGAGCGAACCCTGATCATCGTCGACGAGGGAGCCAAGGTCCACTACATCGAGGGCTGCACCGCCCCTATCTACACCACCGAGGCGCTGCACACCGGCGTTATCGAGATCATTGTCAGGAAGGGGGCCGAGAGCCGTTACACCACCATCCAGAACTGGCCGATCAACATGTACAACCTGGTCACCCAGCGGGCTTTGGTCGAAGAGGGCGGCTACCACATGTGGCTCGACGGCAACCTGGGTTCCAAGGTGACGATGAAGTACCCCTCGTCGGTTCTGCGCGGCCCCGGCGCCCGCAGCGAGATTCTCTCGATCGCCTTCGCCGGCGACGGCCAGCACCTCGATACCGGCGCCAAGCTGATCTTCGCCGCCCCCGAGACCTCGGGCTCGATCGTTTCCAAGTCGATCTCCAAGGGCGAGGGGCGCAGCAGCTACCGCGGCCTGGTAAAGGTGCTCTCGCGGGCCGACCGCGCCAGGGTCAACGTCGAGTGCGACGCCCTGCTGGTCAACGAAAACTCCAAAACCGACACCTACCCCTACATGGAGATCGCCAACGAAACCGCCAGCGTCGGCCACGAGGCGACGGTCAGCCGCCTGGCCGACGACCAGATCTTCTACCTGACCACCCGCGGCATTCCCGAGGATGAGGCGGCGGCGCTGATCGTCCGCGGCTTCATCGAGCCGGTGGCCAAGGAGCTGCCGCTGGAGTTCGCGGTCGAGCTGAACCGCCTGATCGAGCTGGAAATGGAAGGATCGGTGGGCTAGATGGAGGCTACCAAGACTACCTCCCTGAACGGGGAACTGGAGCGTCTGGCCGCCGCCGGCTCCGACTGGCTGGCGGATGCCCGGCGGCGCGCCTTTGCCATCTTCGAAGACCTCGACTGGCCAACGACCAAGAACGAGGCCTGGCGCTATACCCGCATCGAGCCCGAACTCTTCTCGCTGCCGCTGGAAGAAGGCGGCGGTGAGGAGTTGCTCGACTTCGATTCATTGCCGGCGGCGGTGCGCCGGCGGCTGGAAGAGAGCGACGTGGAGGCGGCGCTGGTCTTCGCCGATGGCCGCCTTGTCTACTCCCGCCTGCCGGCCGAGCTGGCGGAAAAGGGCGTCGTTCTCGCCAGCCTCGAGCGAGCTTTGCAAGACCATGGCGAGCACGTTGAAGGCGCACTCTACCAGGCGGTAAGCGAAACCGGCCTCCAGGGCCCCGAAGACAAGCTGGCCGCCCTCAACGCCGCCCTCTGGAGCTACGGGGCCTTCGTCTATGTTCCCGCCGGCGTCGAGCTCAAGACTCCGCTGGGCGTCTTCCACTACGCCACCGCCGGCGGCGTGCAGAGCCACGGCCGCACCCTGATAGTTCTCGACGATAACGCCAGCGCCACCTTCATCGAAGAGTACCTTTCGGGCGAACTGGAACAGCGGGTTCAGGTGGCCGTTAGCGAGATACTGCTGCGGCCAGGTTCGCGGATGCGCCACGCCAACGTTCAGACCTGGGGCCGCGGCGTCTACCACTTCCACCGCCAGCGGGCGCTGGTCGAAAAAGACGCCCAGCTCCTCGACCTGGCGGCCAACCTGGGCGCCAGCCTGGCCCGCACCGAGGTGGCCAGCGAACTGGTCGGTCCGGGGGCCGACTCGGAGATGCTGGGCGTCTACTTTGCCGGCCAGGGCCAGCACCTCGATCACTACACCACCCAGCACCACGTAAGCGCCCAGGCCCGCTCCGACGTCTACTACAAAGGCGCGGCCAACGGCGACGGCAAGGTGGTCTACCAGGGCCTGATCCGGCTCGAGCCGACCGCCCAGAAGACCGACGCCTACCAGACCAACCGCAACCTGCTGCTCAGCCGCCAGGCGCGGGCCGAGAGCGTGCCGCAGCTGGAGATCGCCGCCAACGACGTTCGCTGCAGCCACGGCTCCTCGACCGCGCCGGTCGATGAAGGCCAGATCTTCTACATGCAGACCCGCGGTATCGACCGCGCCAGCGCCGAACAGCTGCTGGTAGCCGCCTTTTTGGAGGAGGTTCTGGGCCGGGTGCCGCTGGAGAAGCTGCGCGCCCACATCGCCTGGATCATCGAAGACAGGCTGGCTGGCTAGCCCTCTCGCCCATCTACGCCCGCGCCGGCCGGCGCGGGCGTAGACTAGCGGTAGAGGTGAAAATTATGTTCGAGCCCGAAACGATCAAACGGGACTTTCCGATATTTGCCAACAACCCCGACCTCGTCTTCCTCGACTCGGCGGCAAGCAGCCAGAAGCCACGCTCGGTGATCGACGCAATGACGCTCTATTACGAACGGGACCACGCCAACGTTCACCGCGCCGCCTACGCGCTGTCAATGCGCGCCACCGATGCCTACGAAGATGCCCGGGGAAAGGTGGCCCGCTTTCTGGGAGCCGACACAGACGAAATTGTATTCGTGCGCAACGCCACCGAAGCGCTCAACTTGGCGGCCCATGCCTGGGGGTTGAACAACCTGCATGCCGGCGATGAAATTCTGCTCACCGAAATGGAGCACCACGCCAACCTGGTTCCCTGGCAGCTGGTGGCGGCGCGGACCGGCGCCGTTATCAAGGCCGTCCCTGTGACAAGAGAAGGCCGGCTCGACCTGGACGCCTTCGATTCGCTGCTTTCAGAGCGCACCCGTATCTTCTCGCTGACCCAGATGTCAAACGTCCTCGGCACCGTCAATCCGGTAGCGGAGCTGGCGGCGGCGGCGCGCGAAAAAGGGGCTCTTACCGTGGTGGATGGAGCTCAGGCCGCCCCCCATTTACCCGTGCGGGTACATGAACTGAACGCCGACTTCTATGCCCTTTCGGGCCACAAGATGCTCGGCCCCACCGGCGCTGGCGCGCTGTGGGGGCGACGTGAGGTGCTGAAAAAACTGCCGCCCTTCCTGGGTGGGGGCAGCATGATCGAAGAGGTACAGCTGGAACGCTCCACCTACGCTCCGCCGCCCCAGCGCTTCGAAGCAGGCACCCCAGCCATCGCTGAGGCGATCGGCTTGGGGGCGGCCGCCGACTACCTCATGGAACTGGGAATGGAAAACGTTTGGATGCACGATCGGCAGCTGGTGGAGTACGCGCTGGACGAGCTATCCGCAGTACCCGACCTGATTCTCTACGGTCCCCGGGGAGAAGATCGGGGCGGGGTGGTCGCGTTCAATCTGGGCAGCCTCCATCCTCACGACCTGGCAACCGCCCTAGACGAACACGGGGTTGCGGTGCGCACCGGTCATCACTGCGCCCAACCGTTGCACCGCCGCCTCAACGCCACCGCCAGCGCCCGCGCCAGTTTCTATGTTTACAGCACCAAGAGCGATGTAGACCGGTTGGTGGAGGCGCTGAAAAAAGCGCGCGAGTTTTTTGCCGGCTGGCTGTAAGATATCGCCCGAACCTTGCCGCCCACGACCCTGATGAACCCGGCGCCCGGCAACACCCGCGCCACCCTCTACTAGAATGGACTTGCCATGAGCCTGCTAGAAGAACTCTATCGCGAAACCATCATGCAGCATGCCCAGAAACCGCACAATTTCGGACCCCTGGAAAACCCGACGGTGCGCGTCGGTGGCAACAACCCAAGCTGCGGTGATCAGATCGAACTCTTCCTGAAACTCGATGGTAATGTCATCACCGAAGCCGGCTTCACCGGGCACGGTTGCGCCATCAGCCAGAGCTCGGCCAGCATGATGACCGATCTGATTCGCGGGAAAACGCTCGATGAAGCACTGGAACTGGAAAGGAAGTTTAAGGCCATGGTAGTAGAGGGCCAGCCGCCGGCGCCGGAATTGGGGGACCTGAGCGCCCTGCAGGGGGTAGCCAAGCTCCATGCGCGGGTGAAGTGCGCCACGCTGGCATGGAACGCCCTGGAACAGGCCATCGAAGAGGTTCGCTCGGCATGAAAGCATTCCTTGCTAAGCAGGTAACGCCTCTGCTGATGGGTGATACTCACCTCATGCAGCTATGGAAGGAGGCTGCGGGTGAGGACAAGATCGTAGCCTTTCAAAAGAACGGGGAGAACTGGGTCGGCGTCAAAGACGCCGATCTCGTTCTCCTGCTCGAATCGCGTGGCATAAAGGGGAAAACATGGACTGGTTGATTGCCAGCAAACCGGTTGTGCTGCTACACGCATTTCCATTCAATCCCGGAATGTGGTTGCCGCAGATTGCCGAACTGGACGGACGCTACTCGCTCTACGCCCCTGCCCTGCCCGGTTTTGGCGGACGGGAACCGGGTCCGGCAAACCTGCAAGACTGGGCCGGGGAATTGAACGATGTTCTCGACTATCTTGGCTTTCAGGAAGCCGTCCTCGTGGGCCTCTCCATGGGCGGCTATCTGGCCTTTCGGATGTGGGAATTATTCCCCGACCGCATAGTCGGCCTGGTTCTCGCCGACACCCGCGCCCAGCCCGACGACGAGGAGGGTAAGAAAAAGAGGGCCGAGCTGGCCGCACGGGTGCGCGCTGAGGGAACCGAGGTGCTGGTGGACGACTTCGTGCCCGCAGTTCTCTCCAAAAGTACGCTTGCCTCAAGCGACGAAGGAAAACGGGCGGTGGTCAGGTCGCTCGAGACCTGGGTGCGCGAAGCCGACCCCGAAGGGGTAGCGCGGGCCCTGGAGGCGCTTGCCGGGCGACCCGACTCGCGACCGCTGCTGAGCGAAATTGACGTGCCTACACTCATCCTGGTTGGCGAGGAGGATACCCTGACCCCTCCAGAAGACGCCCGCGCAATGGCCGCGGCCATTCCCGACTCGGAATTCTTGATAATCCCCGGGGCCGGCCACATGGCCAATCTGGAAAACCCCATGGCGTTCAACACCGCGCTTCTTGGCTTCCTGGAAAAGATATACTGGGATGTGTAATGGGCAAGCACGAGTCTTTGAACGTTCACGACAACCTGGTGCTCTTTCGTACGATGCTGGTCCACGCAGAGGAAAAGGCCGTCAAGGACCGAGACTTTGATGAGGCCGAAGAAATTTTGCGACAGGCGCGAGAAACGATCGAGACCTTAAAACCCGACATTGCCCCGGATCTCTATGACGAGCTGATCCGGGAATGGGTGGGAACGACGTTGAAGGTAGACCATATAAAGAGCGATTACCCTCCCAACACTTTCGACGAGCGCTGACATAAATGTGCAGCGACGCGCAGGTACATCACCCCACAGCCCGGCCCAGCCGGCGCGAAGCATGGGCTCGTTGCTTCCTGCGATCAATTACACGCGCCCCGGTGACGCGGCTGCGGCGTTATTCCGCTTTTGGAGCACGGCGCATGAGCTCGTCGAGCACCTTTCGAGGATCGGCACCCCGATATATCACCCGCCACACGGCCTCGGTGATCGGCAGGTCTTCCCCGCTGCGCAACGCCCATTCGTGGAGGGCCGCAGTAGTGTGGACACCCTCAACGATCTGACGCCCCGATTCCAGCTCCGCCAGCGTGGTGCCGCGAGCCAGTCTTTCCCCTGCGCTGCGGTTGCGCGAAAGCGGGCTCATGGCGGTAGCAAGCAAGTCGCCGAGGCCGGAAAGGCCGTAAAATGTTGCATCCTGCCCGCCGTGCGCCACGCCGAAGCGAACCATTTCCCGCAACCCCCGGGTGAGCAGCGCGGCCTTGGCGTTGTCACCGAGTGCCAATCCATCCGCCATTCCCGCCGCCAACGCCATGACGTTCTTCAGCGCGCCACCTAGCTCGACCCCGACTACGTCACTGCTGGTGTAGACCCGGAACGCCGTACCGGCAAACGCGCTCTGGACGTAGCCAGCAAACCCCTCGTCTTTGCTGGCTGCCACCGCCGCAGCCGGAAGCCCCTTTGCAACTTCGGGAGCAAGGTTGGGACCCGAAAGCACCGCTATCCGCGCCCCTGGCGCCACCTGATCGATTATCTGCGAAACCCGCAACAATCGCTCCCTGCGAAAGCGCACACCCTTTACCGCCGAAACGTAAGCCGGCGCCGGAGGCAGTCCCCTCAGCACCGCCCGGACACCATGTGTTGGCACGGCCACAACTGCGAAAGCGGCCGCGTCCAGTGCGCGTTCGCCGCTGCACACCGGCAGCACCCCTGCATGCAACCGCACGCCCGGAAGATAGTCGCGGTTCTCCCGGGCAAGCGTCAGCGCCTCGGCCAGCTCGCAGCGACGGGACCACAGGGCAACGTCATGCCCCGCCCGCGCCAGCAACACCGCCAGTGCGGTGCCCCATCCTCCGGATCCCAGAACCGCAATTTTCACGGCTTACCTCAAAAGATAGAGTATCTCCAAGGCTTCGTACCAGGCACCCGCCACCAGAAACAGGGTGCCCAGCAACAACGTAACCCCAAGATAGCGCAGACCCGCACGGTACCCCCCGCCTTTGAATGTTTCCCAGAAAAGCACCAAACCCCCGAAAGTCACGAGAATGTATGCCTGGAGCTCGATAAGCAAGGTTGGCAAGTGCCACACATAGACACTCCAGGGAATCACCGCCGGGCTGAGGGCGAAGCCGAAGATGTAGTAACGCGCAGCGTTCACCAGCAACGCGGGAAACCCCAGCAACAAAGCTGGCAAAAAGCTCGTCAGGAGCAAACCGTGCGAAAAGTTCCAGTAGAAGATCATCCACGCCAAACCGCTCACACCCGTTTCTGCTCCCTCGTCCAGCCCGATGGTTTCGATAGCCCCGCTTACCACCTCCTGCAAAGCCTGCGCAAGTTCGGGCATCGCGTAAGCCAGCAACGCTCCGAAAATGAACAACCCGTAAAGGATTGCATTCGTGAACCAGTAAAGACGCCTGTAACCGGCAAGCCAGGCAAGCGAAACGCGCCACAGTCTGGCTGCCCCTCCCCGCACAAGGTTTATCAGCAGCAACAGGCTGAACGCGACGAAAACGATCCTGGTCAGCGAGCTCTTTACCCAGCCGGGAAGAAGCCCGTCGCCAGGTCGCCAGGCAACGCGCAGAACCTTGCCCTCCCTGACCACGGCCACGACCTCTCCCCCTACGGGACCGCTCACAGCCGGAAAGCGCACGCGCACCCCGCCTGCCGGTAGATCCTCCACGAGCGCCTCGTCCAGGTTTACCTCCAATCCGGGCGGCGGGGGCGGAAAAGCAACCGTCTGCCTGAGCAACTCGGCTATCTCCTCCGGGGTCCTGCCCTGGAGTTCCTGCATGTCCGTTGCCGGCGTGAGCTCACCACGCAACCAGTGTTCAACCGCTTCGCGGGCCAGGTCCACCGGGCCTTGCGCTTGGGCCCAGGCAAACAACAAAACCGCCAGCAATCCACCCCACCAGCGGTGCATCCTACACCTCCTCCAGTTCCACACCCGCACGGCAAAGGGGACAGCCGTCGGGCTCATAGGCGGGCGCACTCAGTGTGGCCAGCGAGCGGAAGGGAACGTCGAACGACGCCTGTCCGCCGCTGCGATCTATTATTGCCGCGGCCGCCACCGGAACGGCACCCCGCGCCCTGGCGGCATCGATTGCCCGTTTAAGAGAACCCCCGGTGGTCACCACGTCCTCGACCGCAAGAAAGCGGTCGCCGGGATTCACCTCCAGGCCGGGCCGGATGATCATGCCACCATCCGGGGCCTTCTCGGCGAATAGCGCCCGGGCTCCGGCCGCACGCGCGACCACAAAGCTAAGTATCACCCCGCCAATGGCGGGACCGATTACAAACTCGAACGGCTCGTCCTCAAAATGCCGGGCCAATGCCTCCCCCACCGCTTCGGCGTAGAGGGGGTGCTGCAACAACGCCGCCGACTGCAAGAAAAGCGGGGAATGCTTGCCGCTGCGCAATAAAAAATGACCTTCGAGCAATGCTCCTGTTTTGCGGTAAAGATCCAGAACGTCCACGTTTCCATCCTACCCGGCGAGCGCCCGCAGATACGACTCGGCCCGGCTCAGGGCGGCTGGGAGGTCCGGCTTTCCATCCGGGTAAAAAATGCTGCGCGATGCCGACCACAATAACCCTTTACCCGGCTGCGGCGACGCTCCCTGCACCCCCAAACCCGGAACCAGAAATAGACTTTCGGGCATCACCTCTCGCAATGCCCGCAGGGCATCGGGGTGGGTTCCGCCCACGACCGCCCCGACCCGGCTCCATCCCCGGGCGGGATATTTTGCGGCCCAGCCGGCAACCCGCCCCGCCACATGCGCGTACAGGGGTCGGGCGTCCACTTCGAGGTCCTGAAAATCAGCCGAGCCGGGGTTGGAAGTCTTCACGAGCACGAACACCGACCCGCCGGTTCGCTCCGCGGAGCGGAAAAACGGCTCGAGCGCATCTTCCCCTAGATACGGGTTGACCGTCAGGGCGCTCCCCGGCCAGCGCTCCAGGGTGGCACGGGCGTAGGCTGCGGCGGTTGTACCTATGTCCCCGCGCTTGGCATCGTGGATCACCGGCAACCCCAGCACCCGGGCCGCAGCTATCAAATGATCAAGCAAGGCGATGCCGTCCAGCCCGAGGGCTTCGAAAAAGGCGTATTGAAATTTAACCGCCGCGAGCCGCGGTCCAAGCGCTTCCATCAGATCAAGGGCATAGCGCTCTAGGTGAACGAGTGGCTCGCGCCCGGGATGGAGCCGGGGACGCGGATCCACCCCCAACACCAGCGCGGAGCGGGCCGCAACCTCGGCTACGAAGTCAGATCCCATACCACAATGGTACTCCAACCCCGACAAATACCGTTCCCGGCGAACAATTTTTCGCTTGACACCCGCCCCTGCACGTGCTAGCTTGAGTTTCGCGTGGGCGGTTAGCTCAGATGGCTAGAGCGCTCGCTTCACACGCGAGAGGTCGGAGGTTCAAGTCCTCTACCGCCCACCACAAAAGCGCCCCGGTTCCGGGGCGCTTCCTTATGGACGGCCTCAGCGGTCGCGGCGGGCAAAAATCCACCCGGCGGCGGCGAAAAACAGACCTATCCAAACAAAGAAGGTCGCCAGCAGCCCCCATACTCCCCAACCACCCAGCAAGCGATCCAGCAGGTAGCCCACGGGCCCCACCAGCACCGGCACCTCGAGCGCTTTCAAGAGGTTGACCCGCGCCAGCTCCATGGGATTGGCAAAGATGGCGGCAAGCAGCGGGGCCTCCAGCGGCCAATCGGCAAAAGCCACCGCCAGGGCTACCACCGCCGGCTCGTAGAGCAATACCAGCGCGGCCCAAAAAGCGAGGGCCACCCCCAGCGCGCGGGCCGGCTCCTGCGCCAGCGCCGAGGAAACCGTCGCAACACCGGTCCAGTAAACTGACACCAGGATCAACAAACCGGCAAGCAGCAAAGCCTGCCCCGCCGTGGCCCCCAGCAACCATGCCGCCGCGCCGGAACCGGCGAGCACGGGCCAAATCAGCCCGAAGGCCGCCCCCAAAGCCCCAAAGCGAAAAAGGCGGCCCGCCTTGCCAGGAAACGACGCCCAGAAGGCCCACTCCTCACGCTCCGCCAGCAGCGGCGTGGAAAGGGAAACCCAGAGCGGAGGCAGAGCCAGCAGCGCCAGCGAGAAAACGCTTACCAATCCCGTGGCGGTGCCCCGCGAAGAGAAGACCAGGGCTATTAGGGGCAGGACCAGCAACGGCGTCCAGCTCCAGGGGTTGCGCAGCACTGCGCGGGCATACAGTCCAAACAGGGCCATGTCATGACCTCGAAAACTCAGTAAGGGGGCACCCAGGCGTGTTTCTTGCCTTCAGCCAGGAGTTCGCGCCACCGCAACCGGCGCACTCCTTTGAGCCGCCGCTGCGAGATGAAGCTCTCCGCATCCTCCCGCTTCCGGAAAGCAACCAAACCACCACCCATGGGCGTGCGGATGCGCTTGTGATAGAGGAAGATTAATTCGTCCACGGGCTCCAGCACCGCTTTCTTGGCACTGGAGGCGGCAAAATCGGGGGCGTACAGCTCCCGGGGATCAACCTTCGGTCCGCCATAACCGTTGAGGTGATCCACCAAGCATTCGATGGCATCGTAGCTGTAAACCTTACCGGTGTGCGTGACCATCTGCGCCGCAAAGCGGGCGTCGATGACGGTCATGTTGCAAAATGGGCAGACGTCCACCCCTACGTGCACCGGCCGGGACCCGGCAAGAACCTGGAGGCTCCAGGGAACGCCCAGCCCTATCAAACCCTTGAGCAAATCCCGTCGCTTCATCGTCTTCAGCCTATAAAAGGCCGCTGTGTTTGGCCAACAGCGGAACCAGGTTTGCTTCGGGTAGCGGGCTCAGGTCGAGCAATTGCCGGTATGTATAGAAATGATAACGGCCTACCTTCGGACGGTTGCGCACGAATTCTGCGGCCTTGCGCGGGCCGGGCACCGCCACCAGGTGGGCCTTCATCGTGGTCATGAGCCGCTCGCCCCAAACATATGTGGCCTGGCGGGCGGGAACGAGGCCCAGGCGCTTGCACTCCCCCGGCAGGGCTTCCACGGTCATCACGTAGAAAGTGCTGTCATCGCCGTCGGCCAGCCCCTTGGCGTAGGCATAATTGAACATACAGGCGAGCGATTCAAAGTGCAGCGCCTCGCCATCTGCAAAGGCGATTTGCGCATAGGTACGCTCGAAGAAACCCGGGGGCAGCTTCTTGCCACGCCAACCGTCCTTGGGGGTGGCGATGGGCATACCGCAAAAGGCGCAGCGCCCCTCCTGCCAGGGTACTGCTGCCGGCGGCTGCACCCTCCCTGGATCCTGCTGCGGCGCAGTGTCGCTATCTTTCGAGCCGCCGCGTCCCGTCGCCAGCACCGGGCCAAAAAGGGAGCCAAGCCCCAGTGCCGCCATACCTCCCAGCAACCTACGACGATCCTTCTTCATAAAGCACCTCCCTGAGCGTATCCACGGGCTCGCGCAAGACGTGCGCGCCCGGAAGCACCTCCTCCAGATCCCGCCCGTCTTCCAGACGATAGCGATAGAATGATCCCACCGGCCCGCGCGCCCTCAACCGCCCCGCCGCGAGCAAAAGCACCTCATCAGCCAGGGCTTCCACCTCCTCAGGCCGGTGTGCGCTCACTATTACGCATCCACCGCGTTCGCGGTGATCGGATACCCAATCAACCAGGCGTGCGAAGCCCCCGGGATCGAGTGCACTGGCAGGCTCGTCGAGCAACCAGACCCGCGGCTCTCCCAGCAAACCGGCCGCAAGCGCTAGCCGCTGCCGCAACCCCCCGGAAAGCTGGCCCACCGGACGGCCGAGCACCTCTCGCAAGCCCATCCGGTCCGCTGCGGCCCGCACCTCGGCCGGTGCCGCCGCTCGCATGCGCCGGGCGGCTTCGAGAACCTCACCGGCGCGCAGATGTCGCGGCCAGGCTATCTGCTGCGGTACGTAGGCCCGCATCCGGCTTGCCGCCGGGGTGCGCGCAGCATGGCCCGCCAGCAGCACACGGCCGCCGGAGGGAGCCAGGCGCCCCGCCAGGAGACCGAGCAGCGTGCTCTTCCCTGCCCCGTTTGGACCCACCAGGGCATAGGCACCGGGACCGAGCTCCAGATCGACCGGTTCAAGGCGCTTTTTCTTTGAAGCGTTTACGAGCGTAACCACAGCCCCCCTCCAATACCAAACAACACCAGGCCCAACCCCCAGGCGCTGGCGGGCGTATGCGCCGCCCGTAGCGGGATAGGGCGGGGGTCGGCCAAAGTCATGAAGGCCAACCCCGGTACCTGCGCCTCAACGCGCTCCCACAGAAGCATTCCCGGACCCAGGGCAAACAAGCTGAGGTCGGGCTGGCGGCTGGTAAAAAGCGCATAGCTGGAACTGGGAACGTACGGCAGGTCGGCGGCCCCGTCCCGATCGAGATCGAGCGGTCGCACCCGGTCATAACGCCCCCCGCGCATCACCACGCTGGCTTCGGAATCGTCAACGGCAAGGTCATAGACGTTACCGGTAAAGCGATTCCCCCTGAACACCAGGGCCGAACTGCCCTTTTTGCGCTCACGCTGAACGAGAACGCCGAAGCCGCCGTTTTCCAGACGGTTGTCTTCAAAAACGCCGCCCCGCGACGAAACCACGAGCATACCCACGGTGTTGCCACTGATGACGTTGCTCGCAAAACGACTGTCGTTTTGCTCCTGGACGAGCAGACCGAACGCAAGCGGGCCCACGTGGTTCGCGAAGACATTGTCATGTACGTACGCTCCGGAACCGTACATCACCGCGGATCCCACCCGGCCGCGTTCCACGCGGTTACGGGCCACCTCCACCCCCTTACTGAACATCAGGTGATACCCGTAACGGCTGCTGCCGATAGAAACGTTTTCCAGCGCGCGCGCACCGGAAGTGTACTCCATGTATATCCCGTCCAGGAAGTTTTCGATGCGGTTACCCCGCACCACAGCACCGGGAGCCCGGTAGAGGGTGATTCCCGGGGCGTTGCCCAGCCCCCGCAGGTCGCAGTCCTCGACTCTCGCCCCGGGCGACTCTTCGACGCGCACGCCCGTGGTCACGTCACGGGCAGACACGGCGCGCACCACGCAGTCTTTACAGTCCACGAGCCATACAGCGGAGTCAGGGGCGTAAAAATCGGTTTCGCTTCCAACGTTCTGTACCTGTAAGTTCTCAAGCACTATGCCTGGGGCCGCGAGAACCAGCGCGCTCCCGGAACCCCCGCCGTCGACAATCGCCCCGGGCTCACCTGTGATATGCACGTCAGGCGCGTTTATCTCCAAGGGCCCGGCATGGACCCCGGAGCCGAGGATCACAGTATCACCCGGGTGCAAAGGGGGCAGCGGCTGACCCGGCGACAGCAACAGCGATGCCGCAAACAGGAACCACACGCATTATGTTTTACGCGAACCGGCGGTGAGGAAAGCTCTACGAAAATTTCTTATCAGACCAGCCCGGTGTGATAAAGAGTGGCGAAACGCAGCAGGTCCTGGGCGCTGCGCAGTCCCAGCTTGAACATCAAATGGCGGCGATGGGTATAGACCGTTTTTTCTTCTATGCCTAGCTGGCGGGCCACCTCGGCGTTCGAAAGACCCTGGCCAAAAAGAACCAGCACCTGCCGCTCCGTCGGCGAAAGCCGCTCGAGCCGGGGATGCGCCCCGGTATCGGGCGGTGCCGATAGATCCGCGAGCGCGGCGGCCAGCGCCGCGGGCGACTCGTTCTTGGAAAGAAATGCGGCCGCCCCCGCTTCGGCGGCGCGGGTCCGGAATGCCGGTTCATCGTATGCGGTCAGTATTATCACCGGCAGATCAGGATGGCTGTGCCCGATTTCCTCGAGGAAGCGCAACCCGTGCTGATCGGGAAGCGAAAGATCAAGCAGCACCCGCTCCGCCCAATCGAGGTGCTGCTTGGCTTCGGTCGCCGTACCCACGGCTCTGATCTCGGCGCCCGGAAGGGACTCTTCGATTATGCGGGTCAACCCCTCGCGCACCATGGCATGGTCCTCTACGACTAATACGTTCATGTTTCCACCGGCCACGAGGCTTCCAGGCGTACACCGCCGTGGGGGCTCGGCCCCCACTCAAGCCGCCCCGCGCGCAACCTCATTCTAGCTTCGAGCAACCGTAACCCTTGTCCCGGCTCGATGCAACCGCCCCGCCCATCGTCGTCCACCGCAACCCGCACATTGTCGTCGCGCTCCACTCTGACCCAAACCCTGGCGGCCTCACCGTGCCTGCGGGCGTTGGCAAGCGCGTGCTGAACGATACGGAATACTTCTATGGCCTCCTCGTCACTCAACCCCTCAGCAAGCCGCGTTTCCACCTCCAGACCCTGGCGGCGGGCAACCTGGGATATGGCGTCTCTCAGGTCCAGGTGTTCAAGCTCTGGCGGAGCCAGGCGGCAGATGACCCTCCTCAAGCTCTTTTCCGCATCCCGCACCAGGCGTTCCGCCCTGTCAACCTCGCCGCGGTTAAGGGCCCAGCGGGCGGCAATCAAAGTCTGTACCGCGTCGTCGTGCAAACCCGCCGCCAGCTGACTGAATTCCAGCTCCTGCAAACCTAGATAGTCGCGACTTATCCGCAAAAGTTCGTTAATACGGGCTACGATCCGGTCCGCATGCTCCTCCCCAACCGGCCGCAGCCGCTCGCGTCCGGCAAGCAGACCTTCAAGCTCGCGCTCAAGACGCAGCCACGGCCCCAGCATGTAGCGCAGGGTCCAGTAAACGGTAATCCCGCTCAAGCTGGCGGCCGCAAAGGTAATGCCAGCATCCACCAGCAGGTGATAGCGATAATAAAGGGCCGCGAAACCCGGATTGCCCCGGGCCCAGTAATGGATGAAAAAGACCGCCAGCGGACTCAGGTAAGCGAAGACCGCGGCCAGAATGATGACCACCCGCAGGCGCATATCCTTACGTTATCGCAAGCGGCGGATTCCCACGCCCTTAACCTAGAAACAGGTAAACTACCGTTGTGTACGCCCTCACCCAGGCTTTGCGCGCCTTCCGCCGACACCCAACCAGCGCCCTCGCCACCCTGACCACGGCCATGGTATCTTTCTCGCTCCTCTTCCTGGTGGGGCTGTTGCTGTGGAACCTGGATCGCATAGTGAGCTCGCTAGAAAGCGAGGTCGAAATCGTCGCCTACCTGAAAGACGGGGCAGATTCCCATGCCGTAGCCAGCCACGTCCGCTCATGGCCGGAAGTCGAGTCGGTGCAACTCATAGGGAAGGATGAGGCCCTGGCCCTGTTGCAGCTCGAATACCCCTACCTGGCGGAAGCGGCGGATCTGATCGACAATCCGCTGCCGGACACCCTCAAGATTCGCCTCGTCGATCCCACCCTTACCCGCAAGGTTGCGCGCAAGCTGGGGGACCTTCCCGCTATCGGCCCCGGTAACGTGGACTATGGCGGCGAAGTAACCGAGCGCCTCGTACGCTTCCTGGCAGGCCTGCGCCTGGGCGCAAACATCCTCATGCTGCTGTTGATCGTCGACACCTTCTTCAGTGTTATGGGCACGATACGGCTTTCGATAGAAAACCGCCGTGAAGAGCTGCGGGTCATGTTGCTCGTCGGTGCCACCCGCGGCTTCGTGCAGCGCCCCTTCCTGCTCGAAGGTCTGCTGCTCACTCTCGTGGCCGCACTGGTGGCTTTAGCGCTCGGAAACATAGCCTACCGTTTCGTGGCGGCGACGCTGCAAAACCTGCTTCCCTTCCTGCCCGTACTGTCGCCCAGCGACCTCTTGCGCGCATCCTTGGGTCTGCTAGCGCTCGCCGTCTTCCTGGGCTTCTTCGGCGCCTGGCTCTCGGTACGAACCTACCTGCGGGATACCGAAACATGAAACATCTGTTCGTTTTGTTACTGCTTCTCAACGCCCCCCTGGCATGGGGGCAAACCTCGCTGCAGGAACTGGATGAGGCCCTCAGGGAAGCCGAGATGCTCCGCCAGCAGCGCATTGAGGCCGCCCTGGAAGCCGAAGCGCGCCTGAAACAGCTGGGTATTGAAGTGCAGCGCAAACGGCGCGAGCTCGAAGCGGTCGCCCGCGACATAACCCGCCTGGAGCGGGAAAAGCGCATGATCGAGCGTTCCATAGAAGGGCTGCAATCCCAAATTGCTCAGGCCGAAAACGAAATAGCCGGCATAGAGGTAAAACTGGGCACCCTCAAGGGAAGAATGATACGGCTGGTCGAAAAGCTGTATCGCGAGCGGGCGGGTCGTTATCTTCCTCTACTTCGCTCCCAATCCCTGGCGGAGCTTTTGATGCGTGCCGGCTGGGTGCAGTATCTCGGCGCCAGCGACGTGCGCCTGGTGGAGATACTAACGGCCCTGGTGCGCGAGCTGCATGCCGCGCGCGCGCGCCTTGTTGGCCTAGTAGAGCAACTGACGCGGAAGAAAAGCGAGCGCGAAGCTCGCATAGCCGCGCTTGAGGCCAAGCGCCGCCGCTACCGGGCAGTGCTTGAGGAGCTGAGGCAAAAACAAGCGGTGGAACAGGTGCGCATTGTCGAGCTGAACAAGGCCGCTGAAGAACTCGAGCGCCAGATGCAAGAGCTGGCGGCCAGAATGGAAGCCGAAAAACGCCGCCTGGCGGCAGAACGCCGCCAGCGCGAAGCCGAGGCGCACGCCGTGGGAAGAACGACCATAACCTTCGATATTCCGCGCGAGCTCGTCGGCCAGCTGCTCTTCCCGATACCCGGAGGGCGCATAGTAACGCCTTTCGGTCAGGCCGACAACACCTGGCAGGTCATCAAGGCCGATCAAAATTACGCGCCGGTGCGCGCGGCCGCCAACGGGCAGGTATTCGCTACCGCCTTTTACGCCAACTACGGCTGGACCGTATTGATCCTGCATGCCGACAATCTCCTTACCCGCTATACGAACCTGCAGGAACCGCTGGTTCGTACCGGCGACCTCGTGCAGCAGGGGCAGATTATCGGCTACCTGGGCGGTTCGGCCATCATTCCGCCCGATGAAATGTGGTTCAGCGTGATCCTGAGTCAGCGGGGCCAGCTGGTGGCGGTAGATCCAGCCAAATACTATTGAGCCGCCCGCGGATGCTCCGCGGGCGTGAAAAGGCGGCAATCAGAAACCTTCTACGAACCGGGCTCGATTAGGCCGTAGTTACCGTCATGGCGGCGATAGATTACGTTGATCTGCTCCGTATCGGCGTTGCGGAACACAAAGAAGGTATGTCCCAACGCTTCCATCTGCAGGGCGGCATCCTCCGGCGTCATCGGTTTCATCTCGAAGCGCTTGACACGCACTATCTCCGGCTCGAAGGGCTCTGCCTCTTCTTCTGGCGGCTGGGGCGGTGGCGCGCTCGGTCCCAGGTTGCTATGCCGCTTGCCCACCATTCGCCCCTTGAAGCGCTTGAGCTGCTTTTCCAGCACCTCGATTGCGCTGTCGATCGCCGCGTACATATCGGGATCGGATTCCTCCACACGAACGATTCCGCCTGGCACGTTCAACTGGATCTCCGCCTTGGCGCGCCGTTCAACGTGAGGGCTGCCGGCGATGGAAAGGACTACCTTGGCATCCACGATGTTATCAAAGTAGCGGTCAAGCCTTTCGGCTTTACGCTCTACGTAGTTCTTGAGGGCTTCGGTAACTTCGACGTTACGACCCACGAACTTATATATGTTCATACGTCCTCCTTTCGGACCGAACTTTTACCCTCTCTTTTCCAGTCTAGCACCCTCTAAAGGGCATAGGTGCCGCTTTTTTCGTCCCGCACGAGCTGACCGGAACGGAGCACCACGACCCGCTGGGGGTAGGCTTCAACCAACTCGCGCGAATGGGTGGCGATTATAACGGTCGCGCCCGAGTTGTGGATTGCCTTGAAGATCTCCAGGACCTGCACCGCGTTTTCGGGATCGAGGTTACCGGTAGGTTCATCAGCGAGCACTATGGGCGGGCGGCCGATTATGGCCCGGGCGATGGCCACCCGCTGCGCCTCGCCCACCGACAGCTGATACGGGTAAGCCCGGCGCTTGTGAACGATGCCCACAGTGCGCAGCACCCGCACGATCCGCTTCTTCCAGTCGCGCTGGTCCACCCCCAGTACCCGCAGAATGAAGGCCAGGTTCTCCTCAACGGTAAGATCGGCAAGAAGACGGTGATCCTGAAACACCATACCAATGTTTCGCCGGTGCAGCGCTACCCGGTTCCCGTGCAAGTTGGCCAGATTCTGGCCGGCCACGTAAACTGCTCCGGCGGTGGGTTCCAACCGCTTCAGCGCCAGACCGAGAAGCGTGCTCTTGCCCGCCCCGGAATGCCCCACGAGAAAAACGAACTCGCCCTTCTTGACCTCCATGCTCACGTTGTAAAGCGCCATCGTTTTTGTGCGCGGATACTCGACCGAGACGCGATGGAAATGAATCATCCTGAAACCACGATACCGCAACTCGATGAGCTGGGGCGGAGCAAAACGAACTACCGCCTTCTCATGTGCCACAGGGTAAAATGCCCCTCATGATGCACCCCCGTCTTCTCTGGGCAGGACTGGCCTTGTTAACCGTGGCCGTGGGCCTCGCGCAGTTCGGCGGCAGCGCAGCCTTCGAGCGCAACCCCCACGGAAAGGCTTTGATTGAAACATTTGACATCATTCAGGAACAGTACCTCGAACCAATTGACAAAGAACGCGCCGATGAGCTGCTTCAAGGCGGAATCAGCGGCATCCTGGGAGCCCTGGACGACCCCTTCACCAGCTACAACCCTCCGCGCAACGCTCACATCCGCGATGAAGACGTCCGCGGTGAGTTCTTTGGTATCGGTGTACAAATTTCCCCCGCCAAACCCGACGGCACCGGGGCCAAGATTGTAAACGTCTTTCGCGGCGGACCCGCCTTCAGCGCCGGCATCAAGACCGGTGACGTAATCGTGGAGGTAGACGGCGAAGACGTGACCAAGCTGCCGCTTTTCGACATCGTGGCCAAGATACGCGGCCCCAAAGATACCAAGGTCACCATAGGGGTCCAGCGCAAGGGAGCCAGCGCGGTTCTTCGTTTTGACATCATTCGCCGCAAGATAGAGATCGTATCGGTAAGCAAGGCTATGCTTCCGAACAACGTGGGCTATCTGGCAATTGAAACCTTCCTCAACGTAAAGGTTATCGAGCAACTGCGGCAGGCGGTCGCCGATCTGAAACGACAGGGAGCCACCCGCCTGATCCTGGACCTGCGCGATAACGGCGGCGGCCTGCTCGATCAGGGCTGTCAGGTTGCCGACGCTTTCATAAAGAGGGGTGTGATCGTCTATACGCGTGATCGCCACTCCACCCGCGCCTACTGCGAAGCCAGCCCCCGCACCATCTGGAACGGGAAGATGGTCGTACTCGTCAACGGCAGCTCGGCCTCAGCCTCGGAGATCGTCGCGGGCGCAATGCAGGACACAGGCCGCGCCCAAGTGGTGGGCGAGCAAACCTTCGGCAAGGGAGTGGGGCAAAACGTATTCACGCTCGCCAACGGCGGCGAACTCACCCTGGTGACCTTTGAGTGGCTGACGCCCAAGAAGCGCTCTATCCACGAGCAGGGCATAACTCCCGACGTCAAGGTGCGCGACAATCGCTTCCCCACCCCGCTGGCCTTCGAGGGTCTCGGTGCCGAGCCAGGAGCCGCCGTCACCCTGACCACCGGAGGCAAGACCTACACCGCCATCGCCGACGAAGAGGGCAAATTCAGCTTTAGCGAAGAGCTGCCCCCGCGCGAACTCTCAGATGTACAGGGTGAAGCCTGGGTCGACGTAAAGAACGACGCCATACTCAAGAGGGCGCTCAACCTTCTGGGCACCCGCTGATATACGGCGTGATCCGGATCCAGGCCCTCACCAAGCGCTACGGGCGATTCGCCGCCCTGGAGGGCCTGGATCTGCATGTTCCTGCGGGAGAAACACTGGTGCTGCTGGGTCCGAACGGGGCCGGCAAAACGACGGCCATCCGCGCTCTTACGGGGCAGCTCAGGCCTACGAGCGGCAGGGTGTTTCTTACCGGCCTGGATGTATGGCGAGAGCCGGTGGCGGCCAAACGCCTTTTCGGGTACGTCCCCGACCGCCCCTACCTCTACGGCAAACTTTCGGCCGTGGAGCTGTTACGCTTCGTAGGCAGACTTTACCGGATGGCCGAAGCGCGCATCGAGGCACGAATCGAAAAACTGCTGGCAGAGTTTCGACTCGAGCGCTTCGCCTCCGCCCTGATAGAAACCTATTCCCACGGGATGCGCCAAAAACTCACCTTTGCCGCGGCGCTGCTGCCTGAGCCCCGTGTTCTCGTCGTAGACGAACCGATGGTAGGACTGGATCCGCTGGCCGCCCGTACGGTGCGCGAGCTGCTGGCTGGCTACTCGAAGCCCCAACGGGCGGTGTTATTCTCGACCCATCAGATGGAACTGGCCGAAGCCGTGGCCGACAGGGTGGCCTTGCTGCACGAAGGGCGCCTGCGCCTGCTGGGAACGCCGGAAGAACTGCGCACCGCCTATGGTGACGCCAGCCTGGAAGAAATATTCATTCGCCTGACGGAGGACGCCGCCGGTGTTGAACCTACGCCTGAAAATCCTGCTCCATAGTCTGGCCACCCGACCGCTGGCGGCGCTCGTAGCCTCCCTGCTGAGCGCAACGGTAGCCATCCTTGGATACCAGGGCACTCTAGCCTTTCTGAAGTTTCTTTCCAACTACCCCTTCGCTGCGCGCGCAGTAGAAGTGCGCAGCCTCGAGGGGCTGTTTCTGGTCCTCTCGGCAGCAGTCCTCCTTTCGGCCCTGCCGGGTGCGCTTTCCGTTCTCTACGACTCGCGCGACCTGCCCCTCCTGCTGGCCTGGCCCATACCCGCCAGCCGGATATTCGCCTTCAAGGTTCTCGAAACTTTCGCAACCACCGCGCTGGTGCCCACCCTGCTGACGCTGCCGGTGCTTTATGCCCTTGGCGCTTACCACGCAGCGCACCCCGCCTACTATCTGATCGCAACCGCAACCACTCTAGGCCTCTACGCCCTGCCGGTAGGGCTGGGCGTGGCCCTGGCGCTACCGCTTGTGCGATTCGCCCCCGCAGGGCGGGCACGCGAGTGGGCTGGCGCCGTCAGCGCTGTGCTCGGAGGAGCCATGGTTTACGGTCTGCGCGCCCTGCGCCCTGAGGCTCTCATTCGCCAGGAATTTGCCAGCGAAACAGCCCTGGTGGAATTCATCCGCCACTTTCAAAACCCCAGCGCTCCCTTTTTGCCCTCGGCGTGGGCGGCGCGCGCGGTAGAGGCTGCGCTTGCGGGCGTGAGGCTGCCAGCGCCCCTGGCCCTTCTTCTAACCCTTGCCGTGGGAGTGTTGCTGGTGAGCTCGCTGGCGGCAGGATTCGCCTACCAGGCGGGATGGGTTCGGGGGCTCGAGGGAGCCAGCGTGCTAAGGCGGGCGCGGCCACCCTCGCTCTGGGAAAGGCTGCTGGCACGGCTGGGCCCCGTAGGAGCTCTATGGATACGCGATCTGCGGCTATTCGTTCGCGATCCTAATCAGGTTGCCCAGCTGATGCTCGTATTCGTGCTCATTCTTCTCTATATCACAAGCCTGGCGGCCATTCCCCTGGAGGGGGCCGTTTTTGTCAAAGCCCTGGGTTTCATGCACCTGGCTTTTCAGGGGCTGGTTATAGCCGGGGTGGGAGTGCGCCTGGCCTACCCCTTGTACTCGTTCGAGGGTCCCGGGTACTGGATCGTTGACACCGGACCGGTCAGCCACCTGGGCCTGCTGCTTTCCCGTTACGCGCTGGCGCTGCTACTGCTGCTGCCGCTTGGGATCGCTCTCGGCTGGTACGCGCCGTCGGCAATAGGTCTGGTAAGCGAGCTGCGCACCATATCCCTGATATCTGCCCTGGCCTCGGTGGTCGGGCTGGCAGCCCTGGGCGTAGGGCTCGGAGCCATCTGGCCTAACCGGCAGGCTACCAATGCCAGCGAAATCCCTATGAGCCTCGGAGGCATGCTCTATATGCTGCTGGGCACCATTTACGCAATCGCGCTAGCGGTGCTCGACACCCGCCCGGTCTACTGGGCGATATCGGGACACGGCGGTTTTCTGAACGAAAGCGAGGGGCTGCTCTGGCTGACGGCGGTGCTGGCTCTTACCTTGGTTATCACAACCACCAGCCTGTCCCTGGCCCACCTGAAAAGCTCCTGATTATAAGCGAGGTCCTCTGGCCCTGGCGCAAATGACATCTCAAAGAGCAAAATAGACTGCATGGAGCACATAGGATTGAAGGGTCTGCCCCGCGAAACGTTCGAGTCACTGAAGCCCCGGCTCAAGAAACTGCACCTGCCATCGCTAAAGGTGATCCTGATAACCGACGATCAAGGCCGGCGCGAACAAGCGCGCTTCCGGGTCTTCTTGATTGGCGGCAAACATCTGCTGCTCACAGAAGAAGCCTTTGGACCCGCATACGGCGAGGTCGGCTCGCGGGTCCTGGGAGAACTGGTGGCGCTACTGAAGAAAGGCGGCACCCACGACTTCAAGGAAGCCGTCTTGCCACCCGGCCTGTACTCTGCACTCGACGAGCTCGATCCCCAGGAGCTACGCGAACGCCTGCTCGCCAACGCCAACCCCGCCGACCCCGGCCTGTACGCGGCCTGAACTCCGTTTTTCACGCCCCTCAGCGCCTTTTTGCTATACCCTGCACCCAGGACCTGAGGGGCTTTTTCCATGGCGCGCGACCACGGACACGGGCCCCCAGGCCACGGCCGGGATGATCCGCCACCGCCCCGTCTGCGTCGCAACCCAACCTGGCGCTCGCAGATAGGGAAACAGGTGTGCCCTCTCCCAGGGGTTGCCCGTATCCGACGGATGCCGCTACACCCCCGGTTACCCCGTCTACGCCAGCCTGGAAGACCAGACCAAGCCGGAACGCCTGCCCGGCTGGCGCGAAATCGGCCTGAGTTTGACCGAAGACTTCCAGCTCGTTCCCGAACAATCCACCAGCGCCTTTCGTAGCG
Source organism: Thermaceae bacterium (assembly GCA_027067955.1). Lineage (GTDB taxonomy): Bacteria > Deinococcota > Deinococci > Deinococcales > Marinithermaceae > Oceanithermus. The sequence goes on along the minus strand of JAMOUW010000072.1, from coordinate 736 downwards.
CACCGCCCCGAGGCACGGTACTTCAACGTTTGATAGCTCCGAAACCTGCGCCGGTAAACCCAATGCTGAAGCTATTGTTACATTAGACGCAACCTGCCGTTTACATCACGGTCAACCGCAAGAACGGCGCTTTCAACGTTGGCACTGACTCAAACTGATGTCATGGTGGTCAATCGGCGGCAACCTAATCCCGGCTTACCGCCCGGCACGGACCCCGGGCCTCACCCGCTTCGCGGGTTCGCCCGGTGGTACAACATCGGCCAGGATGCAGAAACTAAGCCGTGTCCCCGGACGAGTGAGCTACCAGCGAACGAGATCCGGGGCCCATGCCGCGCCATTATTCCACGGTTGAGTTTGCGACTCCAGCACCAGCTTTTTATCAATTTCATTACTTTATTGACGGCAACGAAATCTCGGCTTTCTGTACAGCATGGACCCCGGATCCCGGCGGCAGGGTGCCGCCTCGCCCGGGGATACGGATAAAGCGGCTTGTGGTGGGTGGCTTGTGGCATGTGGCAGGTACGATAAAGGCAGCTCAATCTCGGCGTTGTGTACAGCAGGGACCCCGGATCCCGGCAACCTCCGGTTGCCTCGCCCGGGGATACGGATAAAAGCGGCTTGTGGTGGGTGGCTTGTAGCTTGTGGCGGGTATGTCAACGACAACGCAATTTCGGATTTCTGTACAGCATGGACCCTGAATCAAGTTCAGGGCAGGCTCCCGGGTCTCACCCTCTTC
>JAMOUW010000071.1 GCA_027067955.1 Thermaceae bacterium | reverse complement strand
GCCCCGGAGCGGCGCGGCTAGGAAGGGGCGGGCGTGGGCTTCCTCGACAACCTGCTCGGGGCGTTCCTCAAGCTCACCGACCCCGCGCCCCGCTACAGCGGCAGCCGCTGCCTGGTGGAGAAGTACGTGGTGGGGGGGTGTGACCTGTGCCAGCAGGCCTGCCCCCACGAGGCCGTGGACCTCTCCCACTTCACCGTCCAGATCGACGACACCCGCTGCACCGGTTGCGGGCTGTGCACCCAGGTTTGCCCCGGGGTGGCGCTCGAGTTCCCGCTGGGGCCCATGCAGGAGGCGCTCGACAAGGGCCGCGGCCAGCTCAAGTGTTCCAAGGCCGAGGGCCACGGCCAGGAGGTGCTCTGCCTGGGCCGGCTCACCCCGGGCCTGCTCGCCGAGGCGGCCAGCCGCCACGGCCCGCTGACGCTGGCCCGGGGCGACTGCGCGGGCTGCAAGATCGGCGGGCCTGCGGTGCCCCAGGCGCTCGAACGGGTTATCGAGGAGGCCCGGCGATACTACCCGGAGCTGGAGGTGCGTCTGACCACCGAGGCCCTGCCCGGGGCGGCCGTGGGCCGGCGCGAGCTCTTCGAACAGCTGCTCGGCGGCACCAGGCGCATGGCCGCCGAGGTGCTGCCCGAGCCGCCCCAGCAGCTGGGCCTCGACGAGGAGCGCGACCTTCCCGCCGAGCTGCGCCTGCGCAAGCTGGCGGCGGCGCGCAGCCAGGGAGCGGTGCGCTGGCCGGCCATCCAGGTGCTCGAGGGCTGCACCCTCTGCCCTGTCTGCGCCAATGTCTGCCCCACCGGGGCGGTCAAACGCACGCGCGAGGGGGAAGAGTACGTGCTCGAGCTGGAGGTGGCCGCCTGCACCGGCTGCGGCGGCTGCGTGGCCAGCTGCCCGCCGCAGGTGATCGAGCTGATCGAGCTTGGCCGGGACGCAGTGCTCGCCGAGGAGCCGCTGGAGCTCTACCGCGGCGAGCCGGAGTGGTCATAGAATATAAATATGCAAATTTCAATTACAGTCCCACTAAAAGCAGATATAGTTAATAGTGGTTTTCAAGTTCATATCTCCGAGAAAGGAAAATCTTGGTCTAAAGGTCAGTTAGGTGATTATGCGGATAAAAAGGGAGTTTATATTCATCATAGTGGCGGAAAAATCTTGTACGTCGGCAAAGCAACATCGGGTGACTATGGTACTTTTGGTGAGCGACTTCGTAGAGAGTTTCAGGAGACAGCATCTTCCAATTCACCCTTACACCAGCTTTTAAAACAATATCACGATATAAAAACTTATTTGCTTGATTTAAACGATATTGACATGATGGTCAATCCCGGTCCAATGGCGCTATCACCAGAGAGAAAAGCGCTAATAATGGAACAGGTGCTTATCGGGTTATATGAACCAATCGGAAATAAAAGCTAAATACATTAGATAAATAGATATTTTATTTTGTAAAATAAAGCGTGAGCGCCCAATTTAAGAATTGACAGGGATTATGGACCGACGCACGTTTTAACAGTCCACCAGGATGGGTTAGTGTCGCTCATCTCGTCGAAGTCGAGTGACGCGTGTGCCACGCTTCCTTGGCGAGATGCACGACCTACTTTTTTCTTTGTTTTTAAAATATCCCTAAACGAAGTGGCTAAAAATTGCCGAGACCCGGGGTCCACGTCGTATGCAAAACCGGGATTTCCTCGCCGTGCAGCACACCAATGGCCACAGGCTCATTCTGCCGCCGCGCGCTACATACTATGTTATGTATCGGTTACGCAGAACCGTGGGTTCGCCATTGCAACCAACTACCCGCCTTTGCTAATGTCTGGCCTAATTTATCCCTCCCCCTCCAGCCCCGGCAGCTCCACCCGGAAGACCGTCTGGCCGGGCCGGGAGCGGACGGTTATCGTGCCCTCGTGGGCCTCGGCGATCTGCTTGGCGATGGCCAGGCCCAGCCCGGTGCCGCCCTCGGGGCCGCGGGCGAAGCGCTCGAAGAGGTGCGGCAGCACCTCGGGGTCGATGCCCGGGCCGTCGTCGGCCACCTCGACCCAGGCGCGGCCGCCTGTTTCCCCCACGGTCACGCGCACCCCCTCGGTGCGTCCGGCGGCGCGCACCGCGTTGGCCACCAGGTTGCGCAAAAGCTGGATCAGACGGTCGGGGTCGCCCAGCACCTCGGGAGCGCCTTGCGCCTCGAGCCCCGCCCCGGGAAATCCGGCTGCCACGCTCCGGGCCAGCTCGGCCAGGTCGACGATGTGGGGGTTTACCGTGCGCTCGGCCTCGCCGCGGGCGAGCACCAGCAGGTCGCCCACCAGCCGCGTCAGGTGGCGGGCGGTGCGCTCGGCCCCGGCCTGGGCTTCGGCGTCGCCGGGGCGCTTGCGCAGGCGTTCCAGATAGCCCGCGAGCACCGTAAGCGGCGTGCGCAGCTCGTGGCTCACCTCGGCCAGGAAGACGCGTTCGCGCTCGCGGGCGCTGCGCAGCTCGGCTAGAAGGTCGTTGAAACGGGCGACGATGCGGCCCAGCTCGTCGGTGGGGCCGTCGTAGGGGATGGGCGAGAGGTCCGCCCCCTTGCGCCGGGCCACCTCCTCGGCCGCCCGTACCAGCGGCCGGTTGGCCCAGCCCACACCGATACGGACCAGGAGCCACCCCAGGGGAAGCGTCAGCAGGAAGGCCAGCAGCACCACGCGCGAGAGCTGCTCGAGCAGCTGGTCAATAAACCTCAGGTCTTGCGAAACCGCCAGCACTCCGATGTCGGTGGAGACGTATGCGGCCAGGTACCCGGGTCCGTGATAGAGCTGGGGCACTCTGCGGGTGTTGTCCAGCACCAGCGGGGGGATGCGGTGGCGCGGTTCGTCGAGCAAAAAAGGCAGGCCCGAGGGGTCGTAGAGGGCCACCGCGGTGCCGCCGGTGGGGCGCACCTGGCCGGTGGTGCCCGAGTTGTACAGTTCGGCCAGGGCCGCGGCGTCGTCGAGCAGCTGTTGCTTGATGCGTCCTTCCAGCCCGGTGCGCAAAGCGCCGTAGATGCCCAGCATGCTGAGGGCGAGCAAAAGCGCCCAGATCAGCCCGAAGACCAGGGTCAGCCGCGTGGTGTAGCGCACACCCCTAGTTTGCTACGCGGGGGGCTTGCGCAGCGCATATCCGACCCCGCGCACCGTGCGCAGGTAGCCGTAGGCGCCCGCCTGGCGCAGCTTGGCGCGCAGGTTGGCCACGTGTACGTCCACCACGTTCGATTCGGTGTCCAGGGGTTTGCCCCAAATGTGGCGGGCGATCTCGTCACGGTTGAAGACGCGGCCGGGGCGGCTGGAAAGCAGCTCGAGCAGCGCGAACTCCTTGGGCGAAAGGGCTACCTCGTTCCCGCCCGCCCGCACCTTGCGGGACTCGACCTCGATCTCCAGGTCGCCGATGCGGCGCACCTCTCCCCCCTCGCTCTTGCGCAGCTGCACCTGGATGCGCGCCAGCAGCTCGGCGGGATGGAAGGGTTTGGTCAGATAGTCGTCGGCGCCGCCGAGCAGTAGCTGCACCTTTTTTTCCACCGAATCGGTCGCCGTGAGCACGATGATGGGGATATCGCCGTTCTGCTTGGCGCGCCGGGCTATCTCGGCGCCGTCCAGGTCGGGCAGGCCCAGATCGAGAACGATGAGGTGCGGCGGCTCTTCGCGCAGCCGGACCAGCCCCTGCATGCCGCCCGGCGCCCAGTCCACCCGGTAACCGGCCTCGCCCAGCTCGGCCTGCAGCAGCTCGGCGATCTCGGGGTCGTCCTCGATTATCAGAATACGCTTGAGGTCTTCGGTGGCGGTTTCAGGGGGCATTGGGTTCACCCTCTTTCCTCTCCTTCCAAAACTGCAGGGCGCGGACGCCGCGTAAGTGATATACCTTGTCGAAAACCTCGCGCAGGTTGACGATGTTGTCGTCGAGCAGCAGGTAAATTTCCCCCGCGCGAACACGACCTTCGTATACGTGCAGGCTGTTCTTCGTTTTTACGATAAGGCGGATGCTCGTGTTCTCCGACGGTCGAATGGGTCGGGCTTTGAGCTGCAACGCCCCCTGCTCGATGCGCCAGAACAGGTAGACGGTGCGCAGGTTGGGCGAGACTACGCGCACCTCGGTTCCGTCCGGCAGCGACGGCAGCCCCGGCAGCGGTGCCAGGGCGAGCAGCACGGTAAGCAGGAGGCCGGCCATGCTCTTAGGATAGCGCGTGCGTAATTCGTGCGATGTGGAGCCGGTTAAACTAATGTTAATGCACGGAGAGAGGGCTGCAAAAACGGTTCGCGTAAAGGTATGCGGCATTACCAGGTTGGAGGACGCCCTCACCGCCGAGAGGTTGGGAGCCTGGGCGGTGGGCTTTGTTTTTGCGCCCTCTAAGCGCCGCATCGAACCCGGTGTCGCGGCGAAGATTGGATCGCGACTGGGCCCCTTCGTTTCCCGGGTGGGAGTCTTCGTGGACGCGGATCCGGAGGAAGTGCTGGCCGTAGCGGCAAAGGCGCGGCTCTCCGTGCTGCAGCTTCACGGCAACGAGCCCCCCGAATGGGCCGAGCGGCTCAGGAAATACCTTCCTGTCGTCAAGGCGTTCCGGCTCAGTGCCAGAGCAGATCCCGGCTGGCGCGACTATCCCGCCGACGCCATACTGCTCGATGGAGCAGTTCCGGGCAGTGGCCGGTCCTACGACCCGGCATGGCTCGAGCCCCTGGCGGACCACCCCCGCCTGATAGTTGCGGGAGGGCTTACCCCGGAGCGCCTTCCCGAGCTCTTTGCGCATCTCTGCCCCTATGCCGTTGACGTTTCAAGCGGGGTGGAGTCGGTGCCCGGAATAAAGAACGAGAGCCGCTTGAGGGCTTTTCTACAGGCCGCCCGCCGGGGCTGTGGATAACCTGTGGATACCTGTGTGGAGAGACGAGAACTGCCGATAACCATCGTATAAATTGCGAATATTCATTGTGTGGATAAATGCATACTTGAGGTACTAAGAAAAGCCCGAATGGTATCGCTATTTACAAAGAGGCCTGCTTAATGCAAATGAATTGCAGTTGAAATAAGGCGGTCAACAGCGGTTGGAAGCCCCGTTTCATTTTCTCTGCCTCCATGTATATACGCCGGTTCAAGGTACGCTGTTTACCAAAGGAGGCAACGATGAGCCGAACCGAACGACTGCGGGCCGTTTTGAGCGCGGCCAAGGACCATCCCCTCTACGCCGGGCGTCTGGCGGGCGTAGACCCCGGCGCCTTTACCCCCGCGGACCTCGCCCAGATCGAGCCCGTCACCCGCGACGACTGGGTGGCCTTCCTGAAAGAGCACCCGCTGCCGCCGGCGGGCACGGCGCTGGTGCACCTCACCCCCAGCCCGCTGCTGGGCTGGATGCCCGAGTACCTGACCGCCGCCGACCTGGAGGCGCAGGCCGGGGCCCTGGGCGCCTACTTTTCGCGGCTGGGCCTGGCGGGCAAGCGGGTGATCGTGGCCTTCAGCTACCACGTCTTCGCCGGGGGCTGGCTCTTCCACGAGGCGCTGGTGCGTGCGGGGGCGGCGGTCTTTCCCCACGGCCCGGGCGAGGCGGCGCGCATCACCGAGATCGCCCAGAAGTTCGGCTTCGACGCGCTCGTTTCCAACCCCAGCTTCGCCCTCAAGATTGCCGAGGCCGGGGGGCGCTTCGAGCTGCTGCTCGCCGGGGGCGAGCCCTTCACCTCGGTGCCGGGCTACCGCGAGCGGGTGGAGCGGGCCATCGGGGGCCGCGCCCTCGACGCCTACGGCACCAGCGAGCTGGGCATCGTGGCGGCGGAGACCATGGACCAGGACGGGCTGTGGGAGATTCCCGAGATGGCGGTGCTCGAGGTGCTGGACCCGCAGACGCTCGAGCCCGCGCCCGACGGCGAGCGCGGCGAGCTGGTGGTCACGGCGCTCTCGCGTACCCTCATGCCGATGATTCGCTTCCGCACCGGCGACCTGGCCATTGCCGAGCGCACCGAGCTGGGCCTGCGCCTGCCCCGCGGCGTCTTTGGCCGTACCGACACGATGGTCAAGGTGAAGGGCGTCAAGCTCTACCCCACCGAGCTCGCGCCCATCCTGGCCGGCTTCGGCCTCGACCCCCGCGGTTTCCAGGTGGTCGTCGAGACCAAGGAAGGCGGCACCGACGCGCTGGTGCTGCGCGTCAAGGCCGCGGCCGTTCCCGAAGGGCTGGCCGAGGCGGTGCGCCACGCCACCGGCCTGCGCGTGGACCGCATCGAGACTGCCGGGGAGCTCGAAGGCGGGCTGGTGGTAGACCGGCGCTTCGGCTAGCGCGCCCGCCCGCGAACGAGCGGCCAGGCGGCGAGGACCAGCAGCCCCACCAGGTAGGCCGCTCCCTCGGGCCAGCCGGGCGGGGCGCCGGTGAGGTGGTAGGGCAGGTCCAGAAGCCCGTGCCAGCCAACCCCCACCAGCAGGTTGCCGGTGCGCAGCCACATCAGTGCCAGCAGCACGCCCGTGAGCCAGAGGACGGTGAGTCCCAGCGGTACGGGAAGGGGTACCCGGTAGTGGGGCAGATGGGCGAGCGCGAAGAAGAGCTGTGAAACGAGCACCGCCAGGAGGACGGCCGCCTGGCGGGCGAAGCGGGTGCGGAAGGCGTGGAAGAGCTGCGGCACCAAAAAGCCGCGGTAAAAGGCCTCTTCGAAAAGGGCCACGCCGAAAAAGTAATAGACCACCCCGGCCGCCATGGCTGCGGCTGAGTGCCGGCCCGGGATGGGTTTCCAGGCGGGGCCGTTCCACAATGCTGAGGCGGCGGCCAGGACGAGCTCGATCGCGGCCCACATGACCAGCGTGGCCGCCAGGGCCTCCTTCCAGCGGCCCTTGTAGATTCCAAAGTCACGCGCCCGCAGGCCGCAGACGGTCCCGCCCAGCAGGACCGGCAGCCACAGGAGCCGGCCCCAGGCGGTCGCGAGGTATTGAAACGTGACGGCCAGTCCGGGGTCTTGGGGCTCGAGCCCCCGCGCAAGCAGCACTAGCGGGTAGGCGGGCAGCGCCGCCAGCCAGCCCGGGGAGGCTAGCAGGGTATGGTTGAAAGCCAGGGCCGCCGCCACGCAGACCAGCCCGAACCGCGCGCGCCTGGATTGCGTCAAGACGTTCATCGCCCGTTAGTTTTAGTTTACTTTGGCAAAGGAGCCAGTTGCGCTTGGGCGCATAGCCGTAACGTTAACCCGACGGCGCACCGGCTTCGCCGGTGGCGTGCCCCTGCCGTTTCCCCGTACCCCGCCCACTGCCGCTTGCTTGTACGTCCCGGAGGAGGCGGCTTTGCCGCCGGAAACCCGGGCCTGATCTGGGTTCCATGCCAGCGGGTAAGCCGAGGTTAGGTTGGCGCGGGTGAATCCACGTCGAGCCATGATTTGGCAACCGACGTCTGGCCCGGCCATCGCTCTAAACCACCCGGCCTTTTTTAGGGGGTGTTCTTCTGGGGCGACCGGACCGCGGCGCCATGGTGCGGCATGGGCCTCCGGATCAAAGTCCAGGGCAGGCCCCGGCTCGCGCGGGCTCCGCTCGCTTGGCCGGGGACACGAGCTACTTCTCAATCTCTAACCCAGGAACGTATCCCCGGGCGAACCCGCGAAGCGGGTGAGACCCGGGGTCCGTGCTGTACAGAAAGCCGAGATTGAACTGTCTTTAACGAGCCCACCACATGCTACCGGCTACTCGCCACAAGTTGCTTTGTTCGTATCCCCGGGCGAGGCGGCATCTTGCCGCCGAGACCCGGGTCCCCATGCCGGGTGATACCCCGAGATTTCGTTGCTGTTGACATGCCCACCACATACTACAAGCTACCCACCACAGGCCGCTATATTCGTATCCCCGGACGACCGAGGCTATTAGCCGAGGGAGATCCGGGGTCCATGCTGTACAGAAAGCCAGCGTTTCGTTGCCGTTGATTGCCCCACCACAAGCTACAGGCTACACAAGCCGGGCGGGCACGTGGGCCCGCCCCTACAAAACGCACCACACACCAACCACCCGTATTCCATACGGCGCCCCTTGCGACTCTTCACCCCGCGGCGGTATCCTTAGCCGAAAATATGTTTAGCAGCGAACAAATGTTCACCACGACCGGGCCGGGCCCGGTGGGAAGGGGTATGCCGTGGGCGATCCGGAAGCTTTGAAGGAAGCCGCTTGCCGGGTGCGTGGGCGTCCGGCGCTGGTGCGCGCGGGGAGGGTGCTGCTGTGAGCACGTTCCGCTCGATCGAATGGAAGGGGGACCGGCTGGTGCTGCTGGACCAGCGCCGCATCCCCGAGGCCAGGGTCTTTCTGGAGCTCACCGCCCCCGAGGAGGTGGCCGCGGCCATCCGCGAGATGGCCGTGCGCGGCGCGCCCGCGATCGGGGCGGCGGCGGCCTTTGGCGTCGTCCTGGCCGCCCGCCGGGGGGAGGCGCTGGCGGAGGCCGACGCGCTCCTCAGGGCGTCGCGCCCCACCGCGGTCAACCTGTTCTGGGCGCTCGACCGCATGAAGCGGGTCTGGGAGGGGTATTCGGGTGCGGCGGAGGCGCTGGCGCAGGCGCTCGAGGCCGAGGCCCTGAAGATCGCCGAGGAGGACGTGGCCGCCAACAAGGCGATCGGCCGCCACGCCCTGGAGCTGATCCCCGACGAGGCCCGGATCCTCCACCACTGCAACACTGGCTCGCTGGCCACGGTGGACTACGGCACCGCCCTCGGCATCATCCGCATCGCCCATGAGGCCGGCAAGAAGGTGCACGCCTTCCTCGACGAGACCCGGCCGCGGCTGCAGGGGGCGCGGCTTTCCGCCTGGGAGCTGCGCGAGCTGGGCATCCCCCACACCGTGATCGCCGACGGCGCCAGCGGCCACGTGATGCAGAAGTTCGGCATCGACCTGGTCGTGGTGGGGGCCGACCGCATCGCCGCCAATGGTGATACCGCCAACAAGATCGGGACCTACAACCTGGCCATCGCCGCGCGCCACCACGGCGTGCCCTTCTACGTCGCCGCCCCCACGAGCACGATCGACCTGGAGACCGCTGCGGGCGCGGCGATCCCCATCGAGGAGCGTGACGCCCGTGAGCTGACCCACTGCGGCCCGGTCCGGGTGGTGCCCGAAGGCAGCCCCGTCTACAACCCCGCCTTCGACGTCACCCCGGCCGAGCTGATCACCGCGATCGTCACCGAGGCGGGGATCGCCTACCCGCCCTATGAGAAGAGCCTGCCCGCGCTGGTGCGGAAGGCCCAGGGAGGCCACCCGTGAACCCGCTGGACGAAACCCGGCGCGTGGCCGACGGCATCCGCCGCCGGGTGACCGAGTTCACCCTCAAGAACGGCGGTGGCTACCTGAGCCAGGCGTGCAGTAGCGCCGAGATTCTGGCCACCCTCTACACCCGCGTCATGAAGCTGGGCCCTTCGGTGGCCCCGCCGGTGCCCCCGCCCTTTGGCGGCGTGCCCGGCAAGAACCCCAACTACACCACCGGCGCCGGCTACAACGGTCCGCGCAAGCCCGAGCTCGACCGCTTCTTCATCAGCCCGGTTCACTACGCCCTCGTCCTCTACGCCACGCTGGTGGAGACCGGGCGGATGGCCGAGGAGGGGCTGGCGATGTTCAACGCCGACGGCAGCACCGTCGAGATGATCGGCGCCGAGCACTCCCCGGGTCACGAGCTGATGGCCGGGTCGCTGGGGCAGGCGCTGAGCCAGGTGATCGGCATCGCCCTGGGCCGCCGGCGCAAGGGGGAGACGGGGCGCAACTTCGTCTTCATGTCCGACGGCGAGTTCATGATCGGCCAGACCTGGGAGGCCATGGAAACGTTGAGTTTCTACAAGCTCGACAGCGTGATCGCCTACGTCGACGCCAACGGCCAGTCGGCCGACGGGCGCATCAACGAAGTGATGGGCATCGAGCCGCTGAAGGAACGGCTGGAGGCCTTTGGCGCGGTGGCGGTGGAGATAGACGGGCACGACGTGGAGGCGCTGGCGGCGGCCGCCGAGACGCCCCACGAGGGCAAGCCGCTGGTGGTCATCGCCCGCACCAACCCCTACTGCGGGGTCGAGGTGCTCTCGGAGCGGGCGCCCAAGTTCCACTACATTCGCTTTACCAAACCGGAGGAAAAGGAGGCGCTCGAGCGCTTCTTCGTCGAAAAATGGGGAGGCCAGAAATGACGCTCGAAACCCAGGTCCACCAGAAGAACCTGGTCAAATGGGCGGCGGACAAGCCCGAGGTGGTCGTCTTCTCGGCCGACCTGACCAGCTCGACCGAGGTCCGCCTCTTCGCCGAGACCTACCCCGACCGCTTCTACAGCTTCGGGATGACCGAGCAGAACATGATGTCGGCCGCCGGCGGCATGGCCCGCGAGGGGTTCACCCCCTGGGTCCACACCTTCGCCATCTTCATGTACCGCCGCGCCCTCGACCAGGTGCAGATGTCGATCGCCTACCCCAACCTGCCGGTGCGGATCGTCGGCTTCCTGCCCGGCATCACCACCCCCGGCGGGGCGACCCACCAGGCGATCGAAGACGTGGCCATCATGCGCGCGATCCCCAACATGACCGTGCTCGAAACCGGCGACGCCGCCGACGTGGAGAGCGTGCTGGACGTGGCCCAGGCCATCGAGGGGCCGGTCTACATCCGCATGCTGCGGGGGCAGATTCCCCGGCTCTTCACCACCCCGATGCAGCTCGGCCGCGCCCGCCGGCTGCGCCGCGGCGCCGACGTGACCCTGTTCACCGCCGGCATCACCACCGAGGAGGCGATGCGGGCGACACAGGTGCTCGAGCAGCGGGGCGTGAGCATCGAGCACCTGCAGGTCACCACCCACAAGCCCTTCACCGACCCGGCGGTGCTCGAGGCCGCCAGCCAGCCCAAATACGGCGTGATTACCTTCGAAAACCACACCACCGTTGGCGGCCTCGGAACCGAGGTGGCCGAAGTGATGGCCGAGCACGGCGTCGGCAAGAAGCTGGTGCGGCTCGGCATCCCCGATACCTACGCCCACGGCGGCAGCCGCCCCTACCTGATGCGCCACTACGGCCTCGACGCGCTGGCGCTGGTGCGGGCGGTCGAGAAGCTGGTGGGCGAAGACCTGAACATCGGTGAAGACGACCTGGCGGCGGTGCGGGTGGAGCCGGTCCACGGCGACTTCAAGGCGGAGGCGTTGTGAGGCCTGTGGCCTGTAGCTCGTGGCTTGTGGTTTTACCACAGGCCACAGGCCACGAGCCACGAGCCCGCGCCGAGGGGGCCCCATGAGCCAGGCACGCTACGATACCGCGCTAAGCCTTTCCGGCTCCCGCTTCTCCGCCGTCTACCGCATCGCCGCCGAGACGCCGGCGGCGGCCGAGGAGGCGGCCCGGGCGCTGGCGGTGGAGCAGACGATCGAGTTCCCCGCCGAGCTGGTGGGGGGAACGATCGAGCGCGAGGTGGTCGCCAGCGTCGAAAGTCTGGAAGAAGTAGAACCCGGCGTCTACGCCGCCGAGCTTTCCTTCGCCACTGAGCTGGTGGGCAACGAACTGACCCAGCTCCTCAACGTCTTCTTCGGCAACTCCAGCCTGCTGCCGAACGTACGACTCGAGCGCATCGGCCTCAGCCCCGAGCTGGCCCGCCGCTTCCCCGGCCCGCGTTACGGGGTGGCCGGTCTGCGCCAGGTTCTGGGCGCACCCGCCGGCCCGCTGCTATCCACCGCCCTCAAGCCGCTGGGGCTGGGGCCTGAGGAGCTGGCCGGGATGGCCTACCGGCTGGCCCTGGGCGGGGTGCAGCTGATCAAGGACGACCACGGGCTGGCCGACCAGGCCTTCGCGCCCTTCGAGGCGCGGCTCGAGGCGGTCACCGCGGCCGTCGCCCGCGCCGAGCGCGAAAGCGGCATGCGGGCCGTCTACGCCCCCAACGTCACCGCTCCCGGCGAAGAAACGCTGCGCCGCGCCCGCCTGGCCCGGGCCGCCGGGGCCGGGGCGGTGATGGTCGCTCCGGGGCTGGTCGGTTTTGACCGTATGGAGCGACTGGCGCGCGAGGTGGGCCTGCCGGTCCTCAGCCACCCGGCCTTCCTGGGCGGCTTCGTGCCCAAGGGAAACGGCGGCATAAGCCACTACGCCCTCTTCGGCCAGCTGCAACGGCTGGCCGGAGCCGACGCGGTCATCTTCCCCAACTACGGCGGCCGCTTTTCCTTCAGCCGCGAGGAGTGCGCGGCCATCAACGCCGGCCTCAAGGATGAGCTCGCCGGTCTGGCCCGCGCCCTGCCCGCCCCCGGCGGCGGCATGAGCCTGGAGCGGGTGCCCGAGATGCGCGAGCTCTACGGCGACGACCTGATCTTCCTGATCGGCGGAGCCCTGCACCGGCGCGGGCCCGACCTCGCCGAAAACGCCCGCTACTTCCGCCGGCTGGCCGCGGGGGCGGGGTGAAAGCCGAAGACCTGGTCACCGTCGCCGCCTGGCTCTACTACCACCAGGGCCTGAAGCAGGAAGAAGTGGCCCGCCGCCTGGGGGTCAGCCGGGTAAAGGTGACCCGGCTGCTGGCGCGGGCCCGGGCCGAGGGGGTGGTCCAGTTCGTCATCACCCGCCCCCTGCCCGAGTCGTTCCGGCTGGCGGAGGCGTTGCGCCAGCGCTACGGCCTGGAAGAAGCGGTGGTGGTGCCGGCCGCGGCCTCTCGTGAGGCCACCCTCGACGCGTTGGGGGCGGCCGGGGCCGACTACCTGGCCGCCCGTTTGCAGCCGGGCATGCGGCTCGGCCTGGGGTGGAGCAGTGCCGTTGGCCGGATGAGCCCCTACCTGCGGCGGCTGCGGCCGGTAGAGGGCTGCACCGTGGTCGAGCTGGCCGGCAGCTACCTGGGCCAGGCCAACCCCTACTCCATCAGCGGGCCGCTGGCGGCGGCGCTAGGCTGCGGGCTCGAGGCGCTGCCGGCTCCGGTCATCGTCGAAAGCCCGGAGGTGCGTCGGGCCCTGCTGGCCGACGGCCGCATCGCCGCCGCCCTGGCCGCCGGGCGCAAAAGCGACCTGGCGCTCGTTGGCATCGGCCAGGTGGGGCCAAGGAGTACCACTGTTCGCACCGGCATGCTGACGCCGGAAGAAATGGCCCGGGTCGAAAAGGCGGGCGCGGTCGGCGACGTGCTGATGCGCTTTTTCGACGCCGCCGGCCGGCCGCTAAACACCCCCCTCGACGAGCGGGTGCTCTCGATCGGCTGGAGCGACTTTTTGCAAATCTCCCATCGCGTCGCCATGGCCGCCGGCGCGGCCAAGCTGCCCGCCATTCGCGCGGCCCTCCGCGGCGGCCTCTTCCAAACCCTGATTACCGACGAAGAAACCGCAAAAAGTCTGCTAAATACCGGCGAGTCCGCCTAAAAACGGCGAGGCTTTGCCCACCGCGCTAATCCACAGTTTTTCGCGCGGCCTCGAGAGGGCCACGAATAGCAACTGGCGCTCGAGCGCCATGGCCGCGTTGCGGTCAGCTTCGGTTTCTTGTTGCTTGAGCGCGTAATTGTTGGGCACAGTCCCGTCTTCTGCGCCAACCACTGCCACGGCCCGAAACTCCATCCCCTTGACCCGGTGCATGGTCGCCAGCCGCACCCCCGGCCCCTCGGCGCCGTCTTTCATATCCAGAGCAAGTAACCCGGCGCGTTTTACCGCCGCTTTGGCCCGCTGTTGCAATATTTTGCCCGTGCGCGCCACCACAGCAATTTGCTCGGGAGCAAAACCCTGTTCGGACAGGTGCCGCAACCAGGAGGCAAGAGCCGCAACTTCTTCGCTCGCGTTTGCAAATACCTGTACCTTTGGATTTTCACCATCCAGCAAGCTGATTGCTTGAGGAATTACGTTTTCACCTTCTGCTTCCTGTATTTCATCTGGCAGCACGGCGGCCGCAAAATCGGCTATCTGCCGGGTAGTGCGGTAGTTGATCCACAGGCGCTGGGAACGGCCGACTGTTTCTATGCCCAGGTGACGCCAGGGAACGCGGGTTTGGTAGATACGTTGCGCTGCGTCCCCGGCCAGAAAGAGGTCATTGTCCCCTTCTGGAACGATTTCCCGCAAGAGCTGGAGCTGCACCGGCCGCAGGTCCTGGACTTCGTCGACCACCACGTGTCCGAAACGCTTCAGATCGTCCGCGCGGTCGAGCAACGAGCGCGCCAGGCGGCCCCACGTCAACCGGCCCCTGCTCGATAAGAGCCCTTGCGCCCGGGCGAATACCGGCCAGATCTCCTTCCTGCGGGAAGCGTTCAGGGGTGTCCCTCGACCACTGCGGTCCACCTTGAGGTATTCTTCGGCTCCTTTGATTCCCCAGGCGTCTATTACTCGTCTCCATTCCGCGCTGACAAAGCTTGGCGAAGCCCATTCCGGCAGTCCGAGCTCGCGCGTAGCCTGCTCGAGCGCAGCTTTTACGTCGTCGTCTCGCGCCATCTTCGGTTTCTTACCGTAGAGCTTCTGATACCAGCCAACGGCCAGCCGGTCGAGGTTGCTAACCGTTAGGTTTCTCAGCTCCGGAGCAAGCTTTTTGGCGCTCGTTTCGATTACCCTGGCCAGGGTTTTGTTGAAGGTGGTAAGCAGAACTTCGGCATTGGGGTTCTCCCGCGCCAGCCGCACGGCCCTGTGTACGGCCACCACCGTCTTGCCCGTGCCCGCTGCTCCGGTAACCTTGGCCGGTCCTTTGTAGTTCTGCCCGACCGCTATCTGTTGTGCGGGGTGAAGGAAGACCATCCAGTCTTCCCAATCGCCAAAGAGAGCTTGTTCGAGCTCCTCTTTGGTTTCGATAAGAAGATAGCGGTAGCGGTTGTTGGGATGACGCAAAGGGTCGGCAACGCGCACTTTCGGTGGCGGCGCAACGGGTTTACCCTCCAGTATGGCCAGTATGCGCTCCTGTACAGGCTGCGGCAGCCCCTCGAGCAGGTCGAACAGGCCTTCTTCACTTGCGTTCCGCATTGGCTCGATATACTCGTTGGGCACGCCTAACGAGTGGAGGTATTCGGCTGAGAAAGCGCGCAGAGGGGCCTCGACTATTTTTTCAACAACGACTTCTTTTTCGCTTTTGAATACTCGCACAATCTGGATTTCCTGGGTTTCAGGGTGAATTTCAACTTTTCTATTATCGATCCACTTATAAGCATCGTCGTGGTTATCTACGTATACGACCACTAAAGAAGTTCCAGCTTCGACGAGTATCGCACGCCTCGCCTTGCTCAAATCAAATACAAAGAACCCCCCATGCTTCTTTTCCAGCTTAGCTTCCGCTTTGGCTGGATCAGCCATTAATTCAAAGAGTTGCGACTCTACCTCCTTCAAGTCTTTAGGGTCAAAGGCCTTGCGCATGCGGTTCAACAGGTCATGGTCCAGCGCGATCGTTCTACCAAGCAGCATGGTCCACCTCCTTAAGCAGCCGTTCCGCAACTCCTCCCGGGTCTTCTTGCATGAATCTATGTTATATGCTTGTGCTCCAGTTTAGATGTGTCCGCAGCTTTACTGTACCGGGTGGTTTGGGTATGCGGTTACTGCTTGCGCGGCGGACGTGCGGCCGGGTGGAAACCCCGTCGTGCCGCGGCCCTCGCGCCTGGGTTGCAGGGTGCGGGCGCTGCGGATAAGCCGGTTTTTCTGAATGCGGCTCACCGGCTATGCCAGCCAAGTTCTTTGGCCATCTCCTGGCGCCAGCGGGCATAGTTCGCCTCGAGCCCCGGGTTCGCGCGCGGTTCGAAAACTTCTGGTGCGCCTCCCCGTTCCCATCCCGCCGGTCGCCCGGCGAGCAGGAAGGCTGTGCCCCGGGCCGTGGCCTCGAGCCCCGGGGGCCTTTCCACCACGAGCCCGGTAAGTTCGGCCAGACGCCGGGCCAGGCCGTCCAGGTTCGCGAGGCCGCCGGTCAGGCGGATGCGCTCTGGTGTTGGCAGGTAGCGGGCCTGCTCCTCCAGATTGACCGCCAGCATGAAGACGATGCTCTCCACCACGGCCGCCGCTTTTTCGGCCAGGCTGCCGGCGCCGACGAAGCGGGTGGGAAAGTTGGCCCGCCAGAAGGGCGAGCCGAGTCCGGAAACCCCGTTCAAGAAGACCAGCGGGCTGGCGGGCGCTTCTTGCAGCCAGCCGCCGAGCTTCTCCAGCAGACTCCTTACCCCGTATTCTTCTGCGAACCAGTCGAGCGCCGCGCCGGCGCCGTTTACCGTGCCCTCGAGCGCGTATTCCACCCGTTCGCCGTCATCGTGCAGCACCCCGGCAAGCAGCCGTTCGGGGCGCACCGGCCGCTCTCCGGTAGCCCGCAGCACGAATGCCCCGGTGCCGGCGTTCACGTAGGCGGTTTCCTCACCCAGCTCGCCGTAGGCGAAGAGGGCGGCGTTCTGGTCGCCGCTGACGAGCGCCAGCGGCGTCTCCGGCACCAGCGTCATACGGCCGTAGTTCCAGGTATTGGGCACCACCGGGGGCAGCGGCCCGCGCGGCAGGCCGAAGAGGCGCAAAAGCTCCCTGTCCCAGTCGCGCGTTTCCAGCGATACCAGCTGGGTGCGGCTGGCGTTCACCACGTCAGCCCCGCGCACCGCGCCTCCGGCCAGCCGTCCCGCCAGCCAGGCGGCCATGGGCCCGTAGCCGAGGCGCCCTTCTTCGTACGCCCGCCTTACCTCCGGCAGGTTGTCCAGGCACCAGCGCAGCTTGCTGGCTCCGTAGTGGGGTGTCAAAAAGAGACCGGTGCGCCGGTGAATCAGCTTTTCGTGCGTCCGCAGCTCTTCCACCATCCGCCAGGCGCGGCGGTCCTGCCAGCTGATGACCGGACCCAGCGGTTCGCCGCTGGTGCGGTCCCAGCAGGCGACGTTGGAGCGCTGAGCGACCAGGCCGGCGGCGAGGGGCGGTTTGGGGGCCGCCCGCAGGATCTCCGCCACCGCCCCGGCGATCGAGATCCAGAGCTCGCCGGCGTCGTACTCGGCCCGGGTCGGGTCCGGTCGGCGCGGGACGATTGGCCGTACCGCCTGGTAGAGCTGGCGGCCGCGACCGTCGAACAAAAGGGCGCGGCTGGAATGGCCGCCCTGGTCGACGGCAAGAAATAAGTTTTCGGCGGGTGCGGGGTTCATATCGCGCCACCTCGACCGCAGCCTACTACCCCCGTGCGGGTGTGGTCACGCCGGGCTGGATGTGCTATAAATGGTTGGTATGCCCTACAGGGGCCAAGCGTCGCAACAGACCCCGGGTCTATAGTCCAAGCGCCGTGCGCTGAAGGGGGAGCACCCTCTGGGGGATCTGACGCGACGCGGCCGCCCGCGGGCGGCGTTCAGGAGGATATAGGCGGATGGAAGACAAGGAACCCATGACCCCGGCGGAGGCCGGAACCGAAAACCCCCAAACCAAAACCCCCGAAGAAACCGTGTCGAGTGCGGCCGAGGTGGAATCCCCCGCCGCCGAAGCGGTTGAAGCCGCGGCGCAGGAAACCGCGCCCGCGGCGCTGCCCGCCGAAGCGGAGCCCCCGGCCAAAGCGGCTCCCGAAGCCGAGATGACCATGGAGCAGGCGCTGCAGGAGGCCGAGCAGCGGTTGGGCGCCAAGGTGCGCCGCGGCCAGGTGCTGAAGGGTCGCGTGGTCTTCGTTGGCAGCGAAGGGGTGGCGGTAGACGTAGGCGCAAAGGTCGAAGGCATCATTCCGTTCAACCAGCTGACCGAGGAACCCCTCTCCGAAGAAGAGCTCAAGAACATGCTCAAGCCCGGAGACGAGGTTGAGGTCTACGTGGTGCGCGTCGACCTTCCCAATAACGTCATCATCCTTTCCAAGAAGCGCGCTGAGGCCGACAAGGCCTGGCGCAAGATCGTAGAGCTGGCCGAAAAGGGCGAGCCGGTCGAGGTGACCGTGCGCGAGAAGGTGCGCGGCGGTTTGGTGGCCTACCTGGAGGGCGTGCGCGCGTTCATCCCCGCCTCGCAGGTCGATATCAAGCGGGTGACCAATCTCGACGAGTTCGTGGGTCAGACGATCCCGGTCAAGATTACTGAGATCAACCGCAAGAAGGGCCGGGTCATCCTCTCGCGGCGGGTGCTGCTGGAGGAAGATCAGAAAAAGAGGCGCGCCGAGGTGCTGGACAGCCTCGAGCCCGGCGCCGAGGTGGAGGGCAAGGTCGTAGAGGTTACCGACTTCGGGGCCTTCGTCAACCTGGGCGCTATTGACGGCCTGATTCACCGCAGCGAGCTATCCTGGGGTCGTTTCGAGCACCCCAAAGAGGTCGTCAAGGTCGGCGACACCGTAAAAGCCAAGGTGCTTTCGGTGGACCGCGAGCGCGAGCGGGTAAACCTGAGCATCAAGGCGCTCAACCCCGACCCCTGGCAGACCGCCGCCGAGAAGTACGAGGTGGGCCAGCGTATCAAGGGCAAGGTCGTGGGACTCACGCCCTTCGGCGCCTTCGTGGAAATCGAGCCGGGGCTCGAGGGCCTGATCCACATCACCGAGATGAGCTGGACCAAGCGGCCGCGCCACCCTTCCGAAGTGCTGAAGGAGGGTGAAGAGGTCGAGGCCGTGGTGCTGCGCATAGATCCCGAACAGCGCCGTCTCAGCCTGGGTTTGCGCCAGACCCTGCCCGATCCCTGGAAGGAACTGCCCGAGAAGTACCCGCCGGGCACCGTGGTGGGCGGCAAGATTACCGGCGTTACCGACTTCGGTGTCTTCGTTGAAATTGAAGACGGCATCGAGGGCCTGGTGCACATTTCCGAGCTCGACTACGAACATATCGACAACCCGGCCGAGAGGTTCAAGAAAGGTGACGAGCTCGAGGTCGTCGTCCTCAACATCGACGCCACCGACCAGCGCGTTTCGCTCTCGCGCAAGCGCCTGCTGCCGCCGCCGGTGCCGACCGAGGAAGAGGAGCAGGAAAAGAAGCGCCGCCCCCGCCAGAAGAAGGCCAAGGGCGGGCCCAAGCGCGGCGGACCCCGCGGGCCGCGCCGCGACCGCGACCTGCCCGGCATCGCCACCGCGCAGGGGGCCGACCTGGGCTCGTTCGTCGGCGGCGAGAGCAACACCAGCGTCAAACTTGGTGATCTCTACGGCGACCTGCTGGCCGACCTGGGACTCGAGGAAGAGGCTCCCGCGGAGCCGGCAGGAGAGGGTGAAGGATAGCTAGCCTGTTTGCCCGTCTTTGACCCCCGCCGTGCGGCGGGGGTTCTCTTTTTCTGCGACCGGAGTTTGGCTGCCGGGGCGCCCAATCTGGTTGGCCGGGGCGGCGCGACCGGTTCCAACAGGCCGTTTAGTGCCGCAAACCGCGCCTTGCGAAGGTTGAAGGTTTATTTGCACCTCATTTTTGCGAGGTGGCAGGTAGGCTGAGCGGGGAGGCGATTCGTGAAAAAAGCCCTGTTTAGGCTGTTGCCGGTGCTGCTTTTGCTAGCCATACCGGCCTGTGGTGGGAATCCGGGCACAAAGGTGACTTTCAGCGCCGAAAATTACGACGGCTCTAATGCTTTTATAGCGGCCGCCGCGTACCAAACCGGTAACGGTGAGTGGCAGCCCCTTGGACCCGGCAAGAACGGTGGTTTTAGCTTTTACGTGCCCGCCGGCGAAAAGCGCTATGGAATAGCCATTCGTTGTGAAGATATGTTAGCCTTGGTCAATCATTCAGTTGGCAGCGTTTATTTGCTGACCACCGATGAGAGCACCGCCCCTCGTTTGAGCTATACGGCTTTTGGTGAGGCGGCCAGGGTTTCCGGGAAGCTTGTCACCAGCGGCGTGACCGGTGCCGCCAGGAGCCGGGCCATAAGCGCCATGGAAAGCGATGATGGGGGATCGAACGCCACCGCTATCAACTACGAACTCGACGTTCCGGCTGGCGAGCGGGCCGAGATTGTCGTTGGGGCCTACGATAGCAGCGGCAAGGGGGTCGCCGCCAGGATAATCCGCGGTAGCGGCGCTCGCGGAGAGGTGAAGCTAGCCGATATTTCTCTGAATGATGCGGACAAACTGATTGCTTATAGCTACAATGCCTTTGGCGTACCCAGTGGCTGGGGCGATCGCTATCGGCTCCGGCTGCACAGCGCCGGCGGGGCCATGATCGTCGACAGGCACCTCTTTGGTTACGGGGGCGAAAGTGGCGGCCCCGTCAGGGATCTCACCGGCACCCGGGAAGGGGACCTCTATTAGCTGACGATCTACGCCCTATCTGGGTCTGTTCAGGGTCTGGTTGGGATCAAAACAATCGATGCCGCAGACATGGGAAACATAGATTTGCCGCTTGCGATTGAGCCCTTCCCCGGTACCTACGCCGTCGCCGCGGCGGACCGCGCCGTTTTCCCCACCAATCACCCGGATGCCGGCGTAAGCAACTACCTCTTCCCCACCGTGGCCCCAACTGCCAGCTTGCGCCTCTGCGTGGTCAGCACCGCCTGGCTGCAGGGTGCCGCCGCTTTCGAAGCGCCGGATCTCAGCGGGCTTTACGGCTTTGCCGGGACTTATCCAGCGAGCGGGGAAGAGCAGAATTGGTACGCGGTTGCGCTGAAACACAACCTGACGTCCGCCGAATTCCACGAAAACAAACAAACCCGCTTCATGCTGTTTCCGTCGCCGCGAAAGGCCGGTCTAGTTCTGGACGCGGCCTACCGGGCCGGCGCTTTACCACCCCCTAGCCGTCCCGTCTGGCAGGGCAGGATTGTGCAGGCGGCTGCGGTTTTGTTCCGGCGGTCCCGGCAGCGCCTCTTGCAACCGCTTTATCGCCGGGGGCGGCAATTGCGTACTCGCTCTGCCGGCTATGATTTCACCAAAAGGCACTTGCGTCTGTTAAGATGCGTTGTTTTATGGAACTCCGCAACATTGCCATCATTGCTCACGTCGACCACGGAAAGACGACGCTGGTCGACGCGATGCTCAAGCAGGCCCACGCTCTGGGGCGCGGTCACGAAGACGACGAACTGATCATGGACACCGGCGAGCTCGAGCGCGAGCGCGGCATCACCATCCTGGCCAAGAACACCGCCGTGGTCTGGAACGACGTCAAGATCAACATCGTCGACACCCCCGGCCACGCCGACTTTGGCGGCGAGGTGGAGCGGGCGCTCTCGATGGTCGACGGCGTGCTGCTGCTGGTAGACGCCGCCGAGGGGCCCATGCCGCAGACCCGCTTCGTGCTGCAAAAGGCGCTCGAGGCCGGCCTCTTGCCCATCGTGGTGCTCAACAAAGTGGACAAGCCCGAGGCCCGGCCTGAAGAAGTGCTCAACGAGACCTTCGACCTGATGGTCGAGCTGGGGGCGAGCGACGAGCAGGCCAGCTTCCCCTACCTCTACGCCATCGGCCGCCAGGGCCAGGCCTGGCGCGAGGGCGAAAAGCCGGGCGACCTGACCCCGCTCTTCGAGACGATCCTGCAGCACATCCCCGAGCCGCGGGTGGAAGAAGGCCCCTTTCAGCTCAGGGTGGCCAACCTGGACTACTCCAGCTACCTGGGCAAGATCGCCATCGGCAAGGTCCACCGGGGCACGGTGAAGAAGGGCGAGACGGTGGTCATCGTCGGCGCCGCCGGCGAGCCGCGCAAGGTCAAGGTGACCGCCGCCTTCACCCATCAGGGCCTCAGTCGCCTGGAGACGACCGAGGTCCTGACCGGCGACATCGTGGCGCTGGCCGGCATGGAGGGGGTGCAGATCGGCGACACCATCACCCACAAACTCCACCCCGAGCCGCTGCCGCGCCTGGTGGTCGATGAGCCAACGGTGGCAATCACCCTGACCCCCAACACCTCGCCCTTCGCCGGCCGCGAGGGTAAGTACGTAACCAGCCGCCAGATCGCCGAGCGGCTCTACCGCGAGCTGGAGACCAACGTGGCCCTGCGCCTGGTCGAGCCCCGGCCCGACACCTTTGAGCTGCACGGCCGCGGCGAGATGCATCTGGCGATCCTCTTCGAGCAGATGCGGCGCGAGGGATACGAGTTCACCGTCGGCCAGCCGCAGGTCCTTTTCAAGTACGAAAACGGCCAGAAGCTGGAACCCTACGAATACCTGGTGGTCGACGTGCCCGAGGCCAAGTTCGGCGGGGTGATGGAAAACCTGGGCCAGCGCAAGGCCGAGATGCAGCAGATGGAACCCAGCGGCGGCCGCATCCGCGCCGAGTACGTGGTGCCGGCGCGAGCGCTGTTTGGCTTTCGTAGCCAGCTGCTCAGCCTGACCGGCGGCGAGGGCCTCTCGAGCCACACCTTCCACGGCTACGGCCCCTACGCCGGCGAACTTAAAACCCGCACCAGCGGCAGCGCGGTCTCGATGGAGAACGGGGTGGCCTTCGCCTACTCGCTCTTCAAGCTGCAGGAGCGGGTTACCTTCTTCATCGAGCCCGGAACCGAGGTCTACGTGGGGATGATCGTCGGCGAGAACTCCCGCGAGGGCGACATGAACGTCAATGTGACCAAGAACAAGAAGCTAACCAACGTCCGCGCCGCCGGCTCCGACGAGAACATCAAGCTGATCCCGCCGCGCAAGATGACTTTGGAAGAATCGCTGGAGTTCCTGGCCCCGGACGAACTGCTCGAAGTCACTCCCAAGAGCCTGCGCTTGCGCAAGGCCATCCTCGACCCCGGCCAGCGCAAGCGGGTGGAGCGGGGGAAGGAACCGCGATAGATTAACGGCTTTGCCTTAAACAAAATAAAGACCAATAAAAGCCAAAACGCTCGGCCGACCAAATCCGTCACCCCAGCGAAAGCTGGGGTCCAGACCGAGTCACCAAATTAGGATTGGTTTTTTGCGATCAGAATCTTTTTCTCTTTCTCCTAAGGGCGGGCCGGGTTGGAGGTTGTAGGTGCTGCGCAAGCCAAATGCCCGTTGTCGATTTGGTTTTTCGCGGATTCAAAGCTGCAACCTAATCATGGCTGTTTGTACAGCATGGACCCCGGATCTCGGCAGCAAAATGCTGCCTCGTCCGGGGATACGTCTTTTGTCACGAGAAAGTGAAAGTGCTTCGTGTCCCCGGCCAAGCGGGTCACGTTGAGCCGCGCGAGCCGGGGCCCATGCCGCGTCATAGTTCCACGGTTCAGTCATTGCAAAAACAACCCCCCTTAGGGGGGCCTATTTTCAAAAGACTAATGCCACCCTTTTCTGCCGGCCACGCCAACGGCAACCGGTTGGCTAGAGCTCCAGCACTTCCCTTAGCCGTCCGTCCAGCGCTTCCATGAGGTCCGCGGGAACGCGGCCAATTACCCTGACCACGCGATTCTTGCTCACGTGCCGGATCAGGTGGGTCTGGGCCTTGCTGTCGCTGCGGGTGCCCGTGCGCGCGGCCGGCAGCACCAGCTCGCTGGGGTAGACGCGGCTCAGGTTCGTGGTTAGGGGAACGACGACGACTACCGGAGCGGCGGTGTTGAGTACGTTATTCGACACCACCACGGCCGGGCGCAGCCTGGCCGCTTCCCCCGAGCGCGCCGGGTCGAAATCGACCACTACGACGTCACCCCGTAAAAAGTCCACCGGCTACCCCCGGTCGATTAAATCCAGCGTTTCTCCGAGCCCGGAATCCACCCACTCGTCCGCTTCTTGGGCGTAGTCCCGCGCCATCTGCCGGTACCCATCAGCCAGCTCAGCCTCGCGCAAAGCCTGCAATGCACGTACTACAACCTCGCTCCGGGTCTCGGCCCCGTGGTGCCGGCGGTACTCCTCTAAGTAACGCAGCCACTCTTCGGGGAGACTTATGCTAATTTTGGCGCTCTTCGTCGCTGGCATAAGGTTATGGTAGCATATGTTTTCCTACCACTGGTAGGATACTTGCCAGGCAAACATTTCTCGACCCCGGCTAGCCGAAGCTCGTGAAGTGGGGGCCACGGTAGATCGCCTAAATGTTAATGCTAGTGTCCTTCAAGACAGCGGGTCCCCGAACCCTCGATTATTTCGTTCGCGGATGCTAAGTGACGCCACCAGGGCAGCGCCCGCCAGCCCGGCTGCCAATACCAGCGCCGACCTCACACCAAAAGCTGCGGCTGCGATCCCGCCCAGCATGGGCGAAACCGTACCGGTGCTTTCCTCGACGATGGTAAGACCTGAATACACCCTAACTAGCTGGGGTGCTGGGATGTGCGTTTGCAAAAGCGTCTTCAGACCCAGGCCGTACAGCTCGTTGCCCACACCGTTGATTAATGCCGCCACAACGGCGGCGCTGGCGCTATGGGTGTACGCCCAAAACGCGTCCACACCAGCGATAATCACGATGCCCGCGATAACCAGGCTTTTGGCGCTCACTCGGTTGAAGAAGATCATGAGCAGCGCCGAGGTGGCTAGAAAACCCAGCCCCGTTGCCGACGTAATAAAACCATAGGTTGTGGCATCACCAATCATGAGGGCAAAGGCGGGCATAATCGTATTCACCACACCGCCGCTCAGAATAAACAGAATGGAGATCAGGGCCGCATTGCGTGCAATGGGAAGGGCTCGAAAAATTGCGAGTAAACTTTTTATCTTCACGCCCAACCTGGTAGCCGTAGCTGCGTCGCTCTCCTTTTTCTCCGCCGTACCAAGCTTGGCAAGCCTCGGCAGTATCGGGAGTAACACTACCGCCGCAATAAAGTAGCTGAGTGCGTCGAAAGCAAGTACATAGTGAAAGCTCAAAGCGGCTACTAGCAAACCCGAAACCGCCGGAGCAATAACAGACAGCAGATTGCCTGCCGTTGCAATGGCAGCATTGGCGCGCAGTAGTTGATCGTCCGGGAAAATTTCAGGCAGGAGAGCCACAAACCCAATTCCGGTATACAAATCGACCACTTTTAATAGCGGGAATACGGCCAATATGTAAACCGGGAGCAACCACTCTCCCTTGGCAAATACAGCCGCGCTCAGCATGAGCAAAACGAAGAGCGCTTGCAACAACCTGCCCCAAAACAAAAGGCGCGGGTACCCTATCCGTTTAATAACCGCGTCGGCGAACGGCGCAGCGGCAATACTGATTAGCGAAGTAATGCTAAAAAATGCCCCCAACAAGTACGCGGAATGCGCGTTCTGCGCCAGCGTTGTGGCCGCGAATAGGAAAACCAGCCAATCACCAAACTCCGAGATCGCAGAAGAGGCCACGATCCATGGGAGCGGAAGCATACGGGTTCGCAACACTATCTTTATGATGCTATAGCCGGGAAAAGCCCATTGGGAGAGCCGCCGCCTGGTTGCCAAGTGAGACACACTGATTTCACGTTTAATTTATTGATCTAAAGGGCAGGTAGCGCCCGCGAGCCGGGACCCATGCTGCGCCCGGACTCCACGGCTCAATCGTCGCGAAATATGGCTCCCTCCCTTGGGGTAGGGCCGGGGTGGGGTTGTTGGTGATGTAAAGACTAAACGCTCTGCTCTTGTTGCGTAACCTGCAACGGGTTTGCTGTCCGCGACCAAATCTCGGCTCCGCCCCCGGCATGGACCCCGGATCAAGTCCGGGGATACGAAATCAGGGCGAAACAAACCCTCTCCGGCCGCCTTGCGGCCATCTCCCCGAGGGGGAGGCCTGTTGCTGCTCATGGCCGCATCGCTTTGGTATTTAACGGCCGTCGTTTTTCTCCCTCCCTTGGGGTAGGGCCTGTGGGGGTTGTTGGCGATGCCTGAGCCAAATGTCCGTTGTCGATTTGGTTTGCCGCGGATTCGCAAGCTGCAACCTGATCCCGGCTATTCGTACAGCATGGACCCCGGGTCTCACCCGCTACGCGGGTTCGCCCGGGGATACGAATAAAGTCGGCTTGTGGCGGGTGGCTTGTAGCATGTGGTTGACCAGTCAGCGGCAACGAAATCTCGGCTTTCTTTACAGCATGGACCCCGGGTCTCACCCCCTTCGCGGGCTCGCCCGGGGATACGAATAAAGGCGGCTTGTGGTGGGTGGCCTGTGGCTTGTGGTGGGGCAATCAACGGCAACGAAACGCCGGCTTATCGCCCGGCATGGACCCCGGATCTCCCTCGGCTAATAGCCTCGGTCGCCCGGGGAGGACACGCGCCCCCCACCTTGGACACCCCTATAGTGTGATCAAGGCAAGGGGGAGAAATGAAAAGCGGTAGGTACTACA
>JAMOUW010000070.1 GCA_027067955.1 Thermaceae bacterium | reverse complement strand
CGCGAGGGAAGCGCCTGACGCCCTAAAAACACCTCGGGCCCTTCGTACCCCATAAGCTGCGCCAGTCTCTCGGCAGTCACACCCAGCAGCATGAAGTAAATGTTCAGCTCTACCGCAGTAAGCCCGCGGAAGGGATCGAGGGCTCCATGTTCAATCCTGTAAATCGTGGTCTCGGTACTGCGCCCCAGCATCGTTGCCACTTCAAGCTGAGTACGACCGGCGTTCACACGCAGCTCCGCGAGCAACCGCCCCAACCGCACCAACTCCTCCTGGGGCAGCGGAG
Organism: Thermaceae bacterium; assembly: GCA_027067955.1. Lineage (GTDB taxonomy): Bacteria > Deinococcota > Deinococci > Deinococcales > Marinithermaceae > Oceanithermus. The sequence continues at coordinate 5,835 of JAMOUW010000070.1, read as the reverse complement.
CGCGCATATTTTCAATTTCCGCGCTCCAGTCTTTCTGCTCGTTGGTCGCCGCTAACTGTAATTGCATCGCGCCCTCCCAATCCCCGTTAGGTACCAACGGGGAAGTATGTCTCATGATACCCTATAGCAAACGCACCTGGCCAGGTCATTAAGGACGGGAACATGGGCGCGCTCAAGGGTCGAGACACCACACTCTTTAGAGAAGCACTAAGGTATGCCCAGATGGGCTATCCCGTTTTTCCCCTGGCCCCCAGGTCCAAAATCCCGTTGAAGCGCCCGCAGCTGGGGCTCGATAAGGGGTTCAAGGACGCCACCACGAATCCGCATAAAATCAAAAGGTGGTTTCGCGCCATTCCCAACGCCAACCTGGCGGTGGCGCTGCCCGCGGGTACACTGGTGCTCGACATAGACGCGCCGGAAACCCGCACCGCCCTGGAGCAACGCTTCCCCGACCTCGCCCGCGCCCCGCTCGCCCGCACCGGCAGCGGCGGCTGGCACCTGTGGGTGCGAACGGATGTCGTCCTATCCGCCCGCGCCCGCGCCCTGCCTGGATACGAACTGGACCTGCGGGTGGGCGGGCGTAGCTACATCATCGTCCCCCCATCGATACACCCGAACGGGAACAACTATAGCTGGGTACGTCCGCTCACCACACCCCCTAGCCGCCTTCCACTCCTTCCCCCCGTCCTGGCCAGTGTCCTGCAACAGAACGCCCCGGGACACCCGGACTACGACCCCACCGCGCCACCGCCGCCCCCCCAGCCCCCGCCGGACGACGAACGCCTTGCCCGCCGCCAGCGCAACTACGCCCTCAAGGAGCTCGAGTCTCGCAGCAACGACATGCGAAGGGTTTCCCAGGGCGCCCGCCACAACGAGCTCATCCGGCACCTCACCGCGTTGGTGGGTTGGTACAAGAGCGGCGCCCTGAGCTGCGAAGAGATCTTGGAAGCCATGCTGGACGCCGCCGGACCAAAGGGCGCCGGGCTGCCCGACTGGCACGTGCGGCATCAGGTTGATTGGATGTGCCGCAACAGTCGCGTACCTCCCAAGACCTTGCCGGAGCGCAGGTGACATGGCCGTTCAGACCCCGCTCTTCGAGGCCCCGGCGCAGGCCAACTGGGTGGCCGACATCTACCTCAACGTCCGTCCGCCCGCCTTCTGGCTGCTGCGCCTGCTCCACCTGGGAACACCGGTAGAGGTCGTCTGGGCTCCCTCTCAAGAACCTCTGCGCGGGGCCCTCGACTGGCTCGCCCGCAACCTGCCCCCCGACGCCAAACCCATCGCGCTGCGGGGCGCGTTCGACGAAAAGCAAGCCCGGACCGCCAGCAACCGCCTCAAGAACGCGCAGCCCCTCGTCCTCACCGCCCAGAACCTGGGAGAAACCAGCGCGCTGGCGCAGCGTGCCCAGCGCTACCTCACCGCCGAATGCCAAACACACTACACCCCCCCTAACCTGCCGGAAATGGAAAGGCCCGCGCTCCTTGCCGCCGCGCTGAAGAACGCCGGCGTCGAGGAGGACGACCTCTTCGACGAACGGGAACAGGAAACCCTCATGCTCGAATACGTTCTCGAGCACTTCCTCAAAAAACGCAACGTCGAGCTCGGCCTGGGAAGCGAACCGCTGCGCCTGCTCGCCGCGATCCGCATCCAGGCAGAACACGTCGCCGCGGTCTACCCCTACCTCTCCAGGCTCGCGGCGGAATACTACTACAACGCCTGGAACGCGGTGCTCCCCGAACTCCCCTGGCCCAGTCTGGTAACGCCGGATACCCAGCGCCGCCCCTCCTGGGACCTAAAATGCCCCTGAAGGGAGGCCCCATGCAGGCATTGCCCGACGAGTCTTTCCTTGACCGCCCGGAATACCCGGACGAAGCAGAGCACCGCCAGATCGCGGAGCGCCTGAAGGAGCGCTGCGCCGGAGAGAACGGCGAAACCCGCACCAATGCCAACTAGCGCCAGGGGACACCGGGTACCCAGCGCCGGGCCCCGCGCTTCGTACCATGTGGTCAAACCGGGGCACCCCGGCAGCAAAGGGAAAATGGGAGGAAATGAAATGAAGAGACCGCTCCTGACCGCTATGCTCGCCATCGCCGCCTTCGCAGCCTTCGGCGTCGCCGGAGCGCAGATCTACGAACGACCCACCGAGGTCGTCTTCAAGTACGAACAGCTGACCTACCGGCCCGGCCTCGTGCAAATCAGCCCGAACTACACCACGGTGATCGAGTTCCCCTGGGTGGTACAACGCGGCATCAGTAGCGACAAGACCCTGATCGAGGCCGTCGCCAATCAAAACCGCATCTTCTTGCGGGCCCTCAAACCCGCCGGCCAGACCGACCTCATCGTGGTTGCCGGCAACCAGACGATGCTTTTCCACCTGGTGGTGGAAACGAATACCTTCCTGCCCCGCAAATACCGGGTAGAGTTTCCCAAGCCGGTAGCTGGCAGCTACTACAACGGCATACCGACGTACACGGGTGGGGGGGTGCCCCGGCCCGCTGTCGCGCCGGCACCGTCCGCGCGCCCGGCCCCCGCTCCCGCTCCTGCCCCGGCTCCGACCACCTCGCAGCCGGTCGGCCGACCGGCCCCCGCCACGACTGACGCCGAGCCAGCCCCCGCGGCGCCCGCGGCGGAACCGGCCCCGGCAACCCCCGCCGTCGAGCCTCCCGCACCCGCGCCCCAGCCCGCACCCGCTTACGCCGGGGTTCCCGCCGGCATCGAGTTTCACGCCACCGCAACCCGCAGCAGCGAAGGGGCCGTGGCCATCAACTACCGCATTACCAATAAGGGCGAGCGCCCGCTGATACTCGACAGCGCACGCCTTGAGGTCCTCGCCCCCGACGGGAAGTCGCTCGACTACCAGTTCATCCGCATCACCACCGGCGAGATCATGGGGCGGCTGGCGCCGGGCGAGACCGAGGAGGCCCTCGTCGTCGTTCCCAACGCCAGCGAGTACACCGCCCTGACGATCCACTGGCCGGTTACCTGGCTGGGCGACGGGACCACCACCATCCAGAAGACCCTCACCATCGAGTGATGCGCCTCACCTCCGCTTTCCTCCTTCTCGGGGTGCTGCTCGCCTTCGCCTTCGCGCAGACGGGCGCACCCCCCCAACCCGACTACGGCGACGAACCCGTCCCCACAGCCCAGCAGCCACCCGAGGTCTACCCCCTGCCCGACGCGGTAGCGGTGCGAAACGCCGTCTACCAGGCGAAGCGCGAGGTCTACGCCGCGCTGGTGCGCCCCACCGCGCTGGCGCTCGAGCTCCTGGCCCAGCTGCGCGCGCGGGGGGTGAAGATCTACCTCCTCTGCGACCGGCCGGCCGCCCCGGCCTGCGCCGAGGTCGCCACCCGCTACCGCACCGGCCGGGTGCGCGATACCTACTGGGTGCTGGACCGGGATATCGTGGTCATCTCCTACCTGCTGGACGAAGCCGTGCCCACCCGCCGCTCCGAGGCCGCGGTGCACCCGCTTCTGGCCGCCTTCATGCGCGGCAACCTGGAAACTGTACTCTCCTATCCCAACCCATGAGCCCTTTCGGGAGGTCGCTGGCCGCCGCCGCCAGCTTTTTGCACCGCTGGAGCGCGCTGCCGCTGCACGCCGACCTCTGGCCGCCGCGCCACCGCGAGGCCCTTTGCGCCCTCTACCGGGAGGGATACGCCCGCGTCACCCCTAGCGACGCCCTGGGTCACCACCTGACGCTGACCCGCAGCGGGCGCGGGCTGATCGGAGTAAGCACCCCCCACGAACCGCGAGAGACCAGCCGCGCCCTCGGGTTCCTGGGCTACCTGGCCGCGGGACACCTGGCCGCGCGCGGCTACCTGCGCGCCCGCCGCTGCGCCCCGCGCCGCTACGCCTGGGTCCTCTTTCGTCCCGACGGAAAGACGGCCCTGCTGCTCGTCGGCCACCGCCGTCTGCCCGAAGGCTACCGCGACTTGCTGAACGTTCCCTCCGCCTGCTTGCGCACCGGCGAGGGGGTGCTGCACGAGCGTGCCTTCGTCTTCGTCCCGGGTGGCCGCAAACCGCGCGGCCCCACCCAGCTGGAGGTGGAGCCGCTGATGAAAGAGCCGGCGCTGTTAGCCTGGCTTGAGCACGCGCGCCAGCTTACCGCTCCTTGCTGATGGGCACCGCGCCGAGTCCACCCGCGGGCTGCTCGAAGAGGACCATCCCCTGGCGGTTGGTGGAGACCAGCCGCCCCCGCTCGTCGAGGTAGACCGCGGGGTCGGTGCCGGGTCCGATCTGCAAACCGCCAAAGCCACCGTACCCGCCCCCCTCGTCCAGCGCGTCGTAGTCACCCCCAGCGTAATCGCTCCCGGCGTAGCCGCGCTGGCCGGTCCGGGGCAGCTCGCGCGGGCGCTCGATCAGGACCGCTTCCTCGCCGCCGGCCCCCGTCGCCTGAGCGCCAGCGACGGCCGCCCCGCCTGTCGCCTCGCCGTCCCCGGCGGTTCCGGCTGCCCCAGCGCCATCGCCCTCGCTGTCCGTCCCCCCGGCCAGCAACACACTCTCACCCTCACCGCCCGTCACCGCCCCGTCCGCGTCATCCTCGTTTTCCTCACCGGCCGCGACGGCGGTGGTCTGCGCACTGTCCCCCATGCGCAGCCGCACGGCGTTACCCGCCTTTGGCGGCGGCGCCTCGTAGACCAGGTAGCCGTACAGCCCCATCATCACCAGCACCGCTGCCAGCGCCAGCATTGCGAGGTAGGCGGCCTTGCGCGGCGCCAATTCACCGTCCGGGGTGCGGGTGGTGAAGAAACTCCAAATCCCCTTGCGCACCCGGCGCGAGGCCCGGCCCGCCGCCGTTCCCCGCGGGGTTTTGGGGGCGTTCAGCTCAGTGAAGACCTGGCGGTATATACCCGGCGCGGGCGTGCGGAGCTGTTCCAGCAACTCCGCCCAGCGCTCTGGGTCTTCGTCGGGGTGGGGGATGTCCTCAACCTCGATGCCAAGCTGCTGGGCCATGGCGTGCAGGGTTCTAGGGGACACCGGATGGGTATTTGTGGACTCGGACATGATAATATGTTAGCGCAAGGGTTCCGGTCCTTAACACCCCCGCGATCCCTACTTGCTCAAGGGTCGGGATACCCCACAAGGAGGTTGCGAATGAACAAAAAGATTATCGTTATGGCCCTCATGGCGCTCGCCGGCGCCGTATTCGCCGCCGACAACACGCTCTCGGTCCAAGAAGACACGATGAACTTCCTCTGCGCGCTGTTCAAGTACAGCAAGCTGATCTACTTCGGCATCATCGCCATCAGCTTCCTCGTCGCGGGCGCAGCCTTCATCCTGGGGCGCAACACGGGTTCCGGCTTACAATACGCGCTGAACGTCCTCGGTGGCATGCTGATCGTCCTCATCCTCTTTGCCGCCGCCACCAAGCTGCTGGGCTCCGCCTTCGACTTCGAGGCCGAGTGTCCCATCCCCAACACCCACTACACGCCCCCGGCCGATACGAGCATGATCGCCAACCTGCCCGCGCCGGTGATGCACCTGGAGGGGTAAAGCTCCATGCGCAAGCGCCGCGTCGTCAACCTCAACCGCGGCACCCGTATCCACGCCGGCATCGAGGCGGGCGAGCTGCTGCTCTTCATCTTCGTCGGCTACTTCACCTTCGTGGCCCTCGCCCCCGCCATCGCCAGCACGATCATCCGCGTTCTACTCGCCGGGGCCGCCATCTGGTTCACCTACCTGGCGCTCGCCTACGTCAAGGACCGGTACGGCCCCGGCTACATCGGCGACTTCCTGCGCTGGGTGGCAACGCCCGACGAATACCACCCCATCGAGGACCCCGAGCCCTACCGCATCCTCAAACCCGAAGGAGGCGCGCCGCAGCATGATTCTTCC
>JAMOUW010000069.1 GCA_027067955.1 Thermaceae bacterium | reverse complement strand
AATGCGAAGCAGACGCACGTCGAAGTTATTTTACCGATGCTGGATCAATCGGCGGAAATAAAGCTGGTAGTAAGGAATCAAAAGCGCGAGCAAAAAGAGCCCGAGACGGAAAGGCCCCTGGGGTCCGATGAGGTCCCAGGCCACCGCGCCCACGAAGGGTCCCAGCGCAAAGGCGGCACCGCTTGCGGTGCTTAACGTGGCCCAGCCCTCGCCGCGTTCCCCTTCCGGCAAGGCTCGGACGATCACTGCGTTCCATCCCGGCATGTAGAGACCAAGCGCCAAGCCAATGGCGGGTAGACTCCAGTACACGGCGGTTTCCGGGGGCATGAACCCGAGCACGCCGAAGCCTGCCATGGCGAAGACGGCGGCCAGGGTGACGACGTGCACAGGGTCCTTTTGATCGGCGTACGCAGAGGCCAGTCGAAACGCGAGCAAAAAGGCTACGCCCGCGAGCGTCAGGGGCAAGGCGAGCCCGCGCATGGAAAGCTCGGTTTCTTTCAAGAAGGGAAAGAGCACGGTGGTCAAAAGGTGGGGGGCGAGCGCCTGCAGAAAGGCAGGTACCAAAAGAGGGAGGTAACGCTTCCAAGCCTTGGGGGGCGGCTTCGTAAGCGTTTCGGTGAAGCGAACTTGGTAAAGCGAAAGCCCAGCCGCCAGCATGAAAACGCTGCCCACAAGCAAGGCGATCTTGCCGAGCGCAAGGTCGTGTTTGGAGAGAAACCCTACGCCAAAGCTCCCGCTCGCGATTAACGGACCGATGATCAACCAGGCGTAGGTAACCGACCGCCCTTCAAATCCGGGCCGGGCCAGTTGGCGAAGGTAGGCGGCGATGCGGGGCCAAAGCGGGGCTAAAGCGAGCCCCCAGGTAACCGCCCATAACGGATAGAGGTAAACCGGGCTGTACAAAAAAAGGTGAAAGGACAAGAAGGCAAGCACCGCGCTCAAGGCGAGGCCGGCGCCCAGCGCGAAGCGGTTGGCCAGCCATACCGCAAAGATCCTGGTTCCCGCCTCGGTTCCGTAGTGCAAGGTGGTAAGAAAACCCACGTAACTAAGGGGAATCTTTAAAATTTCGAGGCCAAAAAGCGGAAAGAACCCCACAAAAAAACCGCTTCGCAGGAATTCAATCAGCCCCATAAACAAGGAAACTTTTAGGGCGGGTCGGGGTTCCTTCCACGGTAAGGGCATGATCGCGGTGGCGCTCCTCGCCGATCATAATAGAAGAATGCGTGTCATCACCTTCGGAACGTTTGATCTCTTTCACTATGGACACCTGCGCCTTCTTGAACGGGCGAAAGCGCTCGGCGATTACCTCATCGTGGGGGTGTCCACCGACGAGCTGAACTTCAAGAAAAAGGGCCGGTACCCGGTTTACAGCCAGGAGGAGCGCCGCGCCATCGTGGCCGCAATCCGTCACGTCGACGAGACGTTTTATGAGGAGTCGCTGGAGAAAAAACGGGAGTACATCCTCGAGCATAAAGCCGACATCTTGGTCATGGGCGACGATTGGAAGGGAAAGTTCGACGACCTCAGTGACATCTGCCAGGTGG
>JAMOUW010000068.1 GCA_027067955.1 Thermaceae bacterium | reverse complement strand
AGCGGGTGAGACCCGGGGTCCATGCTGTGAGCAACGCCGAGATTGAGCTGCCGTTAACGACCCCACCACAGGCCACAGGCTACTTGCCACAAGCCTTGCCGTTACTATGTACTACGAACTACGTACCACGAACAACGCACCATGCACTACATATCAACCTCACGCCTCCGGCCGCAGCGACGGCTTGTCACCCGGCGGCGTCGGGTCGGAAACGGGCATGAGCACCGTTTCCAGCACGTCCTCCACCTGCTCAACCAGCTTGACTTCCAGGTCGCGCAGCACCTCTTCGGGCACCTCGGCAAGTTGCGGCTCGTTTTCGGCTGGCAGGATCACCTGGCGAATGCCCGACTGGTGAGCGGCCAGCAGCTTCTCCTTGAGGCCGCCGATAGCCAGCACTTTGCCGCGCAAAGTTATTTCGCCGGTCATCGCCCAGTCCATCCGTGCGGGGCGGCCGGTGAGGGCCGAGGCGATGGCCACGGCAATGGTGATGCCGGCGGAGGGGCCGTCTTTGGGGGTGGCGCCTTCGGGTACGTGTACGTGCAGGTCCCACTGGGTATGGAATTCGGGAGGCAGGCCCCAGCGGGAGGCGGTCGAGCGCAGGTAGCTGAGCGCCGCCTGGGCTGACTCCTTCATCACATCGCCCAGGTTGCCGGTGAGCTTGAGGTTGCCCTTGCCGGGCACCGCCAGCGCCTCGACGGTCAGCAGCACGCCGCCGACCGGCGTCCAGGCCAGGCCCTGAGCCGCGCCCACCTGCGGCGCTTCTTCCCGCTTGTCGGGGCGGTACTTGGGCACGCCCAGATAGTCGGGCAGATCGGCTTCGGTTATCGTCCGCTCGCCCTCCCAGGGTTCTTCGATATAACGCTTGGCGGCGCGGCGGACCAGCTTGGCCAGCTGCCGCTCAAGCTCGCGCACGCCGGCCTCGCGGGTGTACTCGTGGATGACGCGGCGAATGGCGGCGTCCTCGATAGTCAGGCGGTCTTGCATGCGACCGGCTTCCAGCTGCCGCGGCCAGAGGAAGCCCTTGGCAATCTGCTCCTTTTCAAGCGCGGTGTAGCCGGGGATTTCGATGATCTCCATCCGGTCGCGCAGCGGCCCGGGAATGGTGGAAAGACTGTTGGCGGTGGTGATGAAGAAGACTCGGCTGAGGTCGTAGGGCACGTCGAGGTAGTGGTCGGTAAACGTCTTGTTCTGCTCCGGGTCGAGCACCTCGAGCATGGCGCTGGCCGGGTCTCCGCGCCAGTCGGAAGCCATCTTGTCGATCTCGTCGAGCAGGAAGACCGGGTTGACCACCCCGGCGTTCTTCATCGCCTGGATGATCTTGCCGGGCAGCGCGCCGATGTAGGTGCGCCGGTGGCCGCGAATCTCGGCCTCGTCCCGCACCCCGCCCAGGCTGATACGGACGAACTTGCGACTCATGCTGCGGGCCACAGAACGACCCAGCGAGGTTTTGCCCACGCCGGGCGGGCCCACCAAACAAAGTATCGGACCCTTGTACCCCTCATCCGACTCGGCCAGCTGGCGCACCGCCAGGAACTCGAGAATGCGTTCCTTGACCTCATCCAGTCCGTAGTGGTCCTCATCGAGTATCGCGCGGGTGCGCTGGATGTCTATCGCGTCGCCCGAAGCTTCGGTCCAGGGAACGTCCAGCAGCCAGTCCAGGTAAGTGCGGGCAACGGTAGCCTCGGGGCTGCCGGGTTGCATGCGCTCGAGCCGGGCGAGCTCCTTGAATGCCTTCTCCTTGACCTCGTCGGGCATACCGCTGGCCTCGATGCGCTCGCGCAGCTCGAGCATCTCCCCCGCGGCGTCCTCGCCGCCGAGCTCCTTCTGGATCGCCTTCATCTGCTCGCGCAGGTAGTACTCCCGCTGGTTGGCGTCCATCTGCTCCTTGACCCGGGCAGCGATCTTGGAGTCGAGGGCGAAGCGCTCGAGGTCACGCAGAAAAAGGGCCAGCACCTTCTTGAGCCGGTTCTCGATGCCCACGGTTTCGAGAACCGCCATCTTATCCTCTACGCTCCAGGTGGCGTAACCGGCGGCCACGTCGGGAAGGCGGGCCGGGTCCACCATTCCCAATACCGCCTCGACCTTGTAGCGGTCTAGGCGCAAGCCCTTGTGGGTATCGACATAGCGCTCGAAGGCTTCTTTCAGCTCGCGCATGAGCACCCGCACCAGTGCCTCGTCGTAACCTGGCGGATCCTCTATCAGCTCACCGGCCGCGGATACGTAAGCCTGCTCCTCACCATAGGCAAACAGCCGGGCTCTGGCCTTCGTTTCGACGACTACCTGCAGCGTGCCATCGGGCAATCGCATAACCTGCTTAACCGCAGCCAGCACGCCGGTATCGTAAAGGTCCTCGGGACCCGGCTCATCCACCTCCGGCGCCTTCTGGGTGACCAGGAAAACGTAGCGGTCACCCTCGCTCGCGCTTTCGACCGCCGCTTTTGAGCGCGGCCGGCCCACGTCTACCGGCGAGGTCGCGTGAGGAAGGATCACGGTGTTGCGTAAAGGTATTACTGGCAGTTCCAAAATTGTGTTTTCCATGTTTTTCAGCTCGCTTGGCGCAGCCGCGCTTCGCGCAGCGCTTCCAGGGGATCGTCCAGGTGGGGTGCGTCAAAACGGATTTCCTGCACTTCGCTGGCGGGAACCTCGTACATCAGATCCACCATTGCCCGCTCTATCACCGAGCGCAGTCCGCGGGCCCCGGTGCCACGCTCCAGAGCCCGCCGCGCCACCTCGCGTAGCGCGGATTCGGTTATATCGAGCTTCACGCCCTCCAAATCAAAAAGTGTGCGGTACTGACGCACCAGGGCGTTCCGGGGCTCGGTAAGAATACGCACCAGGTCGTCTTCGGAAAGTTCGTGTAGCTGCACTATCACCGGCACCCGGCCAACGAACTCGGGTATCAAACCATACTTGACCAGATCCTCGGGAATTACCTCTGGAATTCCCTCCTCCTGGCTCTGCGCCCGAAAACCTATGGGCGTCCGGTCGGTGCGCGCCTTGATTATGGCATCGAGGCCATCAAAAGCCCCGCCGAGAATGAAGAGAATGTTTCGGGTATTGATTGGAATCGTTTCCTGGTGCGGATGCTTTCGGCCGCCCTGCGGGGGAACGCTGGCAACGGTACCCTCGATGATTTTCAAGAGCGCCTGCTGCACGCCCTCTCCGGAAACGTCGCGGGTAATGGAAGGACCTTCCGATTTTCTCGCCACCTTGTCTATTTCGTCGATGTAAATGATGCCGCGCTCGGCCGCTTCGACATTGTAATCGGCAGCCTGCAGCAGGCGCACCAGTACGTTCTCGACATCGTCACCCACGTAACCGGCCTCGGTAAGAGTGGTTGCATCGGCGATTGCAAAGGGCACATTCAGCTGACGCGCCAGGGTTTCCGCCAGCAGAGTCTTGCCCGTACCCGTAGGACCGATCAGGAGCACGTTCGACTTGCCCAACTCGGCGTCGGGGTGGCGTAACCGTTTGTAGTGGTTATACACTGCCACCGCCAGCACCTTCTTGGCCTCCTCCTGGCCGATGACGTAATCGTCCAGGAAAGCCTTGATCTCAGCCGGCCGGCGCAGATCGTCCAGCCCCGTCGCAAAGGCGGGGGTCTGCCGCACCATCATCTCGTGTGCCAGCTCGACGCAGTCGCTACAGATGTAGACGTCATCCACGGGCGCTTCGAACAAGCGAGCGCCGTCGCGGGCCGTCTTCCCGCAAAACGAACATGCAGGTTCAGGAGTCTTCACGGACAATCACCTGATCAACGAGGCCATATTCCCTGGCCTCTTCGGCTGTCATCCAGAAATCGCGATCGCTGTCAGACTCTACCTTCGCCACGTCCTGCCCCGTGTGGCGGGCCAGAAGCTCGTTCAACAGCTTCTTAGACTTGAGAATCTGCTCGGCCTGGATCGCGATGTCGGTAGCCTGTCCCTGGGCACCGCCCCAGGGCTGGTGAATCATGATTCGCGCGTGGGGAAGTGCGTAGCGCTGGCCCGGCTCGCCCGCAGCCAGCAGAAAGGCCGCCATGCTCGCCGCCATGCCCACGACTATCGTGGCCACGGGGCTCTTTACATACTGCATGGTGTCGTAAACGGCCAAACCTGCGTAGACATCGCCGCCTGGCGAGTTTATGTAGAGTTTTATCTCCTGATTGGGATTCTGAGCCTCCAAAAAGAGCATCTGCGCCACAATGGTGTTCGCCACCTGACTGTCGATGGGGGTACCCAGGAAAATAATGCGGTCCTTCAGCAACCGCGAGTAAATGTCGTACACACGCTCGCCGCGCGCTGTTTGTTCGATGACGTACGGTACTATCATAACCGACTCCATTCTACCCCCGTTGATGAGAAGAGCGGGCCCACGGGCCCGCTCCCGGCGCGGTCGGGTCTATGCCAGCTGCGCCGCAGCTTCGCTCAGGGCCTTGTCCCGCTGCAAACGAAGTTTCAGATTTTCCAGGGATTCGTCGCCAACCGCCTGCTTGAATTCGGGTACTTTTAGCCCGTAACGCTCGGCGTAGCCCTTCAGGTAGGCATCCCACTCCTCGTCCGTGACCTGGGTTCCCAGCTCCTCGGCCAGCTTCTCGAGCACCAAACCCCTGCGCACCCTCATCTCAGCCTGTCGGCGCAGGTCGGACTTGAATTCCTCGATCTTTCCCTCCCGCTCGAGGCCCTTGAGATAATCTTGCAATGGAATCCCCTGGCGCTGGAGGTCATCTTCCATATCTCGCAGCACGGACCTTTCCTCGTCGTGAATCATCGAAGGGGGAATTTCCACCTCCAGAGATTCTGCAAGACGCTCCAGCAAAGCCCGTTTACGCGCCTCCAAATAGTCCCGCTCGGCGGCGGCCTCGAGACTCGCGCGCACTTTTTCGCGCAGGTCGTCAAGACTCTCGGCTTCCAGCGTCTTGGCGAACTCCTCGTCCACCTCGGGCAGCCTTACCTCCTTGACCTCGAGCAGGCTGGTGGGCACCTGGCGTACCACCTCGCCCTCTTCGCTCATCACCGGAATCTCGAAGCTGTCTCCGGCCTTCTTCCCCAAGAGCTCCTCGCGCACGTGCGGCTCGGCGCGGTCTAACTCTATCGGGAAGCGTGAACCGTCATCCACCTCTACCACCACATGGTCCCCCTCCTGCACCTCACGCTCCACCGTCTGTACCTCAGCATAGCGACGGCGCAGGTCTTCGATCGCATCCTCCACCATTGCCTCACTCACCGGGGGCCGTTCGACTTCCAGCTCAAGGTTCTTCCAGTCCGGCAGTTCGACGGCGGGGTACAACTCCACTTCCACGGTGTACGCGTACGGAGCACCGGGAGGCGGCGGTTCACGCCCTTCCACCAAGCGGGCGGCGATTGCATCGAGCCCCAGCTCACGCACGGCCTCCGGATAACTGGACTCGATCAGCCTCTCGCGCACCTCGTCCCAAAATGCGTCCTTGCCCACCCGGGCCAGAATTACCTTGTCTGGCGCTCTACCTGGGCGAAAGCCGGGAATCTTGAGCTGGCGGCGATAGGCGTCCAGCAACTCTTTGGTGGTTTTCTCCACCTGTTCGGGTGGCACCTCGATACGAACGGTGGCGCCCGCACCCGTTTGTTCCAGTATCTCTGCCATATATGCTCCTTGCTCCCAAGGGTGCGGCGGCCCAACCATCTGGTGCGAGGAGGGGGACTTGAACCCCCACGGCATAAGCCACCAGATCCTAAGTCTGGCGCGTCTACCAGTTCCGCCATCCTCGCATGGGCGGTTGGGCCGCCCGCTTAGAGAATACCACCCCGGGCGGGGTGGTATTTCTTATGGGGTGAGCGATGGGACTTGAACCCACGACCCCCGGTTCCACAGACCGGTGCTCTAACCAGCTGAGCTACGCTCACCACGCTCAGCAAACGTCATTTTAGAGCCTGCCGGGAAAAGCGTCAACTTTTCCTTACTCCCGCGGCTGGCTTCGAGCATATCAACGCCCTTATCCGGCCGCGGACGCGGGCAAACCCGGCGCTCTACGACGAAAAGCCGCCAGAAGCAAGGCGTACAATGCTCCCCGATGGTCGCATCCCCCATTTTCTTCCTCTTCGCGCTGGAGCTCGGGCTCATCCTCCTTGGCGCACTCTGGATGCGGCTTGCCGGATATGTATTCTTCCAGGAAGCCAGACCCTGGCACGACACGGCATATTTCCTCGCAGGCTACGCAGCCCTGTTGTTGCTCGAGCGCCTCTTCAAATGGCTCGCCCCCTCCGCCTACCACGATCTCGACCGGCTCACCAAAAACCTGGGGCATGCGCTCCGGCAAGCCGGCGTCGGGCACAATACGGCGCTGTTGCTGGCCTTCCTGAGTGCATTGGGGGAAGAACTGTTCTTTCGCGGCGGCATACTCAACGCCACAGCCCATGCGTTTGGCCCCGCGGCAGGGTTATTCGTCCAAGCCGCACTCTTCGCGCTCGGACACCCCGCCCCGGGACGCGCCGGAAAACTATACGCTGTATGGGCGTTTACCGCAGGGCTCATCTTCGGCGGACTCTATCTGGCAAGCGGAAGTTTGGTACCGGGTATCCTCGCTCATTTTTTGTACAACGCAAAAGGATTCGCCGAGATCACCGACGGGTAGGGCCCCGCATCCCGCTGGCTCTTGCTATCCTTAATAACGGAGGTTTGGCATGGCTTATCAAAAAATCAAGGTCCCGGACTGGGGCGAAAAGATCACCATCAAGAACGGCAAGCTGCAGGTGCCCGACCAGCCGGTCATCGCCTTTATCGAAGGCGATGGCACGGGACCGGATATCTGGAACGCCTCGCAACCGGTGCTGGATGCGGCGGTTGCAAAAGCATACGGCGGCAAGCGAAAAATTGCCTGGATGGAGGTATACGCCGGCGAAAAGGCTAACGAGGTCTACGGAGAGCCGGTATGGCTGCCCCACGAAACCCTGGACGCCATCAACGAATACCTTGTGGCCATAAAGGGACCGCTTACCACGCCGGTAGGCGGAGGGATACGCTCCATCAACGTCGCCCTGCGCCAAAAGCTGGACCTGTACGCCTGCGTGCGCCCGGTGCGCTACTTCGAGGGAGTGCCCAGCCCGGTCAAGCACCCCGAGCTGGTCAATATGATCATCTATCGCGAGAACACCGAGGACATCTACGCAGGCATAGAATGGCCCGCGGGCTCTGACGAGGTAAAGAAGATCCTCGAGTGGCTCAAGAGTGAATTCCCCGAGTCATACGCGAAGATTCGCTTCCCCGACACCGCCGGCCTGGGCCTCAAACCGGTCAGCGCCGAGGGCACCAAGCGCCTCGTGGAAGCCGCCATAAATTACGCCATCGAGCAGGACCTGCCCAGCGTCACCCTGGTCCACAAGGGCAACATCATGAAGTTCACTGAAGGCGCTTTCCGCGACTGGGGCTACGAAGTGGCCCGCGAAAAGTTCGGCGCCCAACCGCTCGACGGCGGCCCCTGGCACGTGATGAAGAACCCGCGCACAGGCAAGGAAATCATCATCAAGGACGTCATCGCCGACGCCATGCTGCAACAAATCCTTACCCGGCCCGCCGAGTACTCGGTAATCGCCACCCTGAATCTCAACGGCGACTATCTGTCCGACGCCCTGGCGGCCGAGGTGGGTGGTATCGGCATCGCCCCGGGGGCCAACATCAATTACCAGACTGGCAAGGCGATCTTCGAGGCCACCCACGGCACGGCGCCAAAATACGCCGGCCAGGACAAGGTCAACCCCAGCTCGGTCATACTCTCCGGCGAAATGATGCTGCGCTACATGGGCTGGGACGAAGCCGCAGACCTGATTATCAAGGCCATGTCGGAAACCATCAAAGCCGGCCTGGTAACCTACGACTTCCACCGGCTCATGGTGGCCGAGGGTCGCGACGCGAAGCTGCTCAAGTGCAGCGAGTTCGGCCAGGCCCTGATCGATCACATGTAGCTCCGGATTCCGTCGGTCACGACCCCCGGCCCGTACTGGCGGGGGTCGATTACTTACCGCAGTTTGACAGCGTTAGTTTATGATAAATATGCACACGCCAGACATCCCGGTCATGCAGCCAAAACAGAACCGGGAAGTTTGATGGCGCAACGCGGAGGTGCAACCGTGATCAAAGAGTTCAAAGAATTTATCATGCGCGGAAACGTGCTCGACATGGCTATCGGCATCGTCATCGGCGCCGCCTTTGGCGCGGTGGTTAAGTCTTTCGTGGCGAACATTCTCATGCCCCCCATCGGCCTGCTAATGGGCGGCCGCGACTTCTCCAACCTGTTCGTGGTGCTAAAGAGCGGTAGCCAGCCCGGACCCTACCCCACCATAGAAGCCGCGAAAGAGGCCGGTGCGGTGATCTGGCCCTGGGGAGTGTTCATCAACGAAGTGGTGTCATTCATCATCATCGCGTTTGCCATCTTCGTGGTCGTCAAAGCAGTGAATAACATGCGCAGAAAAGAAGAAGAAGCCCCGCCACCGCCGCCCGAGCCCTCGGCGGAAGAGAAACTGCTCACGGAAATCCGCGACCTGCTGGCACAAAAGTAATTCTGCATTTCATCTACGGGCCGCCACCACGGCCCGTTTTTTCATAAACTACTCGCAAGGGGGCACGACTGTGGACGATGCACCGTGGAAAATTTTGGAAACGCGCATACTCGCCGACGAACCCGTTCGCATTGTCCACGAACGCCTGCTCTCGCACACCGGGGCTCTACTGGATTATTACTACCAGCCGCGAAAGGTGCGGGTGGTCTTCGTGCTCCCGGTAACCGACGAACACACCGCGGTGATGATCCGGCAATACCGCCATCCTACAAGGCGCAGGTTGATCGAGGTCCCCGCTGGCAAGGTCGACCCCGGAGAAGCGCTGGAGGAGGCCGTGCGTCGCGAGCTCATGGAGGAAGTGGGCGCGGCCGCCGACCAGTTGGTGAGCTTTCCGGCTTTTTACCCGCAACCGTCGTTCAACGCAGCCGTTTTTCACCCCTTCCTCGCTATAAACGTACGCATCGTCAACACCCCGGAGCTGGAAGGCGGCGAGCTCATCGAGCCTCTGGAAATGCCCCTGAACGAAGTATACGAACTGCTCGATCGGGGCGAGATCGAAGACGCCTCCACCGCCCTGACGCTGTTCTATGCGCGCCCCTGGCTGGCTTCTCACGGCTTCCTTACTGGCAACCCCTGATATGCAACCACAGTCGCACCACCAGAGGCGCCGCCAGCAAAATGGTCACCACCCTCACAAAATGCATAGTAGCCACCACGGCGGGTCTGCCCCCTTCCTCGGCGGCCACCAAACTCATCACGCTGATTCCCCCAGGCGTGAAGCCGAACAACGCGGTAGCAGCGTCCAGCCACCCCATCCTCACCGCCAACGCCGCCATCGAGAAGCCAAAAAGCAAGAATCCTATGGCCCCTAGCAAGGCCAGCGGCAACACCGTGCGCAACAGCGGTAGCAGCGACCTGTCGGCACTCAACCCGATCATTACCCCCACGGAGATCTGGATTAGCACCTCGAGCCACCCGGGCATTGCCACCCGCGCCGGTTGTAATAAGTTGTAAACGGCCGTAGCCAGCATTGCCCCCACCACCGCTCCTCCGGGCAGGTTTATCCGCCAGGCAAACAACCCTCCCACGCCACCCCAAAACACAGCGCCTGCAAGTCCGTCCATGACTAAAGACTACGCCTGCATCGCACACTGCGAGCCGGTTGCCCGCATACATCCTCCCTCTCCACTACCTGCCTGCGGCAAGGTTTCCAATCAGATGCCAGCAGACTCCTCGCATCCATTTCTTTCCCCGGATAAAGAAGCAATGGCCTGCCTCGCGGTGCTTGACGCCAAGGTAGCCCGGTTCCGGCAAGCAGCAAACATCCCCTGAAAAGGGGAGGAAGTTTTGGGGCAGAAGAAACCGGTCACGGCCTGGTGATCCGCCCCGGGCCCCCGGCTTTGGCCAGGGTGACGGAGCTTAGCTGTTATTTAAAGCTTCCCCCTAGAGGGAGGCGGCCGCAGACCGGTGGGATGTGGGCTGACCATGCATTGGCGATTGACATTTGGTTTGTGTTGCGCCAACAACCCTTTCCACGACCCTCCCGTGGGGGGTTCATGACGACCGAATCGTGGCGTCCTGGCGCGGCATGGACCCCCGGATCAGGTCCGGAGCAAGCCCGGTCTCGCGGGCACTTCGTGCCCTTGGTCGGGGACACAGGCTGCTTCTTCATCTGCCAGCCCAAAGGCGTATCCCCGGACGGGGCAACCGAAGGTTGCCGGGATCCGGGGTCCATGCCGGGCGGTAAGCCAGCGTTTCGTTGCCGTTGATTGCCCCACCACATGCCACAAGCTACAGACCACAAGCCTCCTTTCATCCGTATCCCCCCGGGCGAACCCGCGTAGCGGGCGAGACCCGGGGTCCATGCTGTACAAGCAGCCGGGATCAGGTTGCTACGAATCAAGCCTTTGGTTAGCAAACATGATCGGTGACGGAGCCGTAAACGCAACCGTGGAGTAATGACGCGGCATGGGCCCCCGGATCTCGTTCGCTGGTAGCTCACTCGTCCGGGGACACGGTATTTAAGATTGCAGGAACGGCCGAATCGAATGTCGGTCGCTTGGCTTTTCGCATCGCCAACAATCCCTACCCCGGCCCTCCCCCAGGGGAGGGAGTTTGCTTTCGCGGAGACCGAACCGTGGAGCAATGACGCGGCATGGGCCCCCGGATCAGGTCCGGGGCAGGCCCGGTCTCGCGCGGCCACAAGGGCCGCTTGGCCGGGGACACGAAATGCTGGATGTGGGATGTAGGGAGCGGGACGCAGGAAACACCGTTTTTATCACCTACCAAGCAGCCCTCGGTTTGTTTTTGCGTCGTTTTTCAAAAAAACCTACCTTCCCCCACCCCACCCCACCCCCTACTTCCTGCTTTTGTCCGTATCCCCGGGCGACCGAGGCCGAAGGCCGAGGGAGATCCGGGGTCCATGCCGGGCGGGAAGCCGAGATTGGGTTGTCGTTGATTAGCCACCACAAGCCACGAGCCACAGGTCAGATCGTTACGAACTATGGGCTGAAGCGTTTTTACAGGCTATGAGCTACGGGCCACAGACCTGTTCTACTACGCGCTGGGTGCCAGGCACCTCTTCTATATCCCCTAATCACGACCAGGCATTTGCCGAGTGACCGGTGATGCGCACTGCGAAATGTTTGCATATATTACTTTCTACAAGCTGCAAATCACCATCTGCGCGTTAAGCATGGCACCGGCTACCATGCGCACGCTGCGCGCCGGCATGCCTGCGGAGGTGCAAACCGGCGATACGAAGATGACACCTACACTGAAAAACGCTAAAATGAGAGTGCGGGAAGGGAGCGCGGTCGCACCCCTTAGCGGGGTGAGGAAAGTCCGGGCACCGGAGGGCAGGGTGCCAGGTAACGCCTGGGCGCCGTAAGGCGACGGAAAGTGCCACAGAAAGCAAACCGCCGATCCGCTCCCTAATGGGAGGTCATGGAGGCAAGGGTGAAACGGTGGGGTAAGAGCCCACCAGCGTTCCGGGAAACCGGGGCGGCTCGGTAAACCCCACCCGGTGCAAGGCCTGCTAGGCAGGAAGGGCTGACCCGGCCCGATCGCACCTGCGGGTTGGCCGCACGAGGCCGGCGGCGACGCCGGTCCCAGATAGATGACTGCGCATGACAGAACCCGGCTTACATCCCTTCCCGCCCCCCGGCAACCGCCGGGGGTTTTTTAGTCCGCGTTTCCTGGATAGTTTTCCTTATACGTAATATAGTACCGTTTATATACATAATTCTCTATGCATGCGATATTGGGGGAGTTCTCCAGAGCCTTTTAACACGATTTTTACAGCCCTGACGGGAAAAACCTTCGCTGGAGGCCGCAGCCTTAAGCAAATTACAGCCAGGAAGTCTGTATTTTTCGGGCAGCAAGAGCCCGGCCAGCAGTAGCGAAAAACAAGACCGCTCGTCCAATCAGTGAATATTACCCGGTTATCACGCCGCCGCGTCTTTGCATAATGCACAAACACACGCATAATCACCGTTCATGACGATAACTACCCCGGCCAATAGCCCCATGCAAATCAACTGTAACGCAACCAGCATATACACAACCAGAATCCGACAGCGCACCCGGACTATAACGCAGACATCCAGTTTCCTGGTCCGGTTACATGTACATTGGCACCCTGATTGGTGGGTATATGTGGTGTTTTGTGGTAAATCGTGGTGACTTGGGGGAAATTCGTGGTAAACTTAGCCTCGGTAGCCTGACGGCGAGCTTGTCAAGCCCCGTTCCGAGCTCAGATCCAGCCGCAGGCTCCTGAAAGGGTCGGGATGGCCAAGAGGATCCCCAGCGGTGAACATCCAGTCAGCCTTGATGGCAAGGGCCGCGTGGTTATCCCCGTACCTTTCCGCGAGTATCTCAAGGACGGATTGGTGCTTACTCGCGGATTCGAGGGAGGTATAGACGTGATCACCCTCGCCGACTGGGCAAAACTGGAAGAACGCCTTGAAGGACTTCCCCTAACCGACCCCGCAACGCGCAACTTCGTGCGCTTTTATTACGCTCCCGCCCAAAAGACCAAGCTCGACGGGCAGGGCAGGGTGCTCATCCCCCCAACTCTGCGTCGCTTCGCAGGGCTCACCGATCGCGCGGTCATCACCGGCGTGATGGACCGCATAGAAATCTGGGATGAGGGCCGCTTCTTCGAGCACTTGGAAAAGACCCGGGAAACCCCGTTCGTTCCTGAATCGTTAAGAGACATCGTGATCTAACGGAGATGACCTTGACCGACACAAAACACGAACCCGTGCTCCTGCACGAATCTCTCGAACTCCTAAACGTCCAACCCGGAGGGGTTTACGTCGATGCCACCTTCGGTGGGGGCGGTCATACCCGGGGGATCATCGAGCGCGGCGGCCAGGTGGTGGCAATAGACCAGGATCCGGATGCCCACGAACGCGCGGAGCGGCTCGGGGGAGTTGCCATCCGGTTCATCCGGTCGAACTTTCGCGATCTGGAAGCCGTGCTCAATTCCCAGGGGATACCGTCCGTACGGGGCATCATCGCCGACCTTGGGGTATCCAGTTATCACTTCGAAAGCCCCGACCGTGGTTTTAGCTACCGCTTGGAGGGGCCCCTAGACATGCGTATGGGACTCCATGGCCCCACCGCCGCCGACGTTGTGAACACCTTCGGAGAAGAAGAACTGGCCGACCTAATCTGGCGGCTGGGCGAGGAACGCTCCAGCCGCCGTATAGCCAAAGCGATTGTTGAAGCGCGTAAACGGGAACCCATCATGACAACGACTCAGCTTACCGATATCGTGCGCCGGGCAACGGGCTTTCGCAAGGCCGGGCACCCCGCGCGCAAGACCTTTCAGGCATTACGCATATATGTAAACGACGAACTGGGGGCTCTCGAAGCCCTGCTGGAGGCGGCCGGTCGGGTACTCGAACCGGGCGGACGGCTGGTAGTTATTAGTTTCCACTCGCTTGAAGACCGCATCGTCAAACACTTCCTGAGAAACGACCCTCGTTTCCAGGTGCTTACCAAGAAACCGGTTGCGCCGGGACCCGCAGAAGCCGCGCGCAACCCTCGCGCCCGCAGCGCGAAACTTAGGGCAGGTGAACGAATATGAGCCGGGTCGCTTTGCGTTGGGGTTACGTATACCTCGTAATGCTGCTGCTCGTAAGCGCAATCGGCCTCGTGGCGCAAAACAGGCGCGCCCGCGTAGCCGACTATCGAATTCGCTTCACCCAGCTCGAACGTGAACGTAGCGGGCTGCTGGACGAATACGAAGCGCGCCTTTCCAACAGAGCGGTGGCCCGCTGGGCCGAGTCGCGGGGAATGGTGCCGATGAGCAAAGGCAGGTGGGCCGAATGAACGCCGCCAGCGTACAGCGTGTATGGGCACTTACATTCCTGATGGCAGCGTGGGCAGCCCTGCTGGTCATGGGGCTCGCCAGCATCTTGCGCACCGCCCCCCTTCCCGGCGCAGGCTGGCCAGAACCCGCCCGGCCACAACCGGTAGTCCCCCCCCGGGGAGCCATATTCGCCGCGGACGGCACACCGCTAGCGATAAGCCTGCAAAATGGCGAGAGAATCTACCCGATGGGGGCGCTCGCCGGTCAGGTAGTCGGTTATGTAAAAGGTAAGCGCGACCGCGAGAGCGGCCACATCAACACCACCGGTGAGCATGAGGCAGGCCAAGCCGGGGTGGAACGGGCCATGGAGGGCAGGCTCAGTCGCGCTAGCGACGTATACCTGACGCTGGACCCGGCATTGCAAACCTTTGCCGAAGAGGCACTCTGGAAAGGCGTTGAGGCAAGCGGAGCCGAATGGGGTACCGCGATAGTAATGGAAACGGAAACCGGCCGCCTGCTCGCAGTTGCCAACGCTCCCGCCTTCGACCCCGGAGCGCCCCGGGGTGCGCCCGCCGAGGACCCCCGGCTCACCAACTATGCCTTCGAGCGGCTGATAGAACCGGGGTCAACCATGAAGGCACTTACCGCCGCAATTCTGCTGGAGGTAGGCGCAGCGCGTATGAACGACACCGTAGAAACCCCCATGCGTCGCAAGGTGGCGGATCGCACCATTCGTGACGTAGTGGGCCATCCAAAACAGCTCACCCTGGCCGGGGTGCTGGCCTATTCGTCGAACGTGGGGATGAGCACTTTTGCAGAACGCATCGAAGCACGCACCCTGACCGCCTATCACGAGCGCCTGCACCTCTACGACGCCGATCTGTTGCCCGGTTTTGGAGTATGGGCGCCTCTCTACCGGTCGCCCGAACGGATAGGCGAGGTCGAGCTTGCCAATCTTTCCTTTGGACAGGGACTGTCCATTACACCGCTTCACCTGGCTGCCGCTTTCAACGCCATCGCCAACGACGGTTCGTATGTGCCCCCCTCCATCGTCGAGCCGCTGGGCATGCCACGCCCGGAACGGGTTTTCCGGCCTGAGGTGGCCCGTGAACTGCGCGCCGTCTTGAGCAAGTACAACGCTTCCAGGGCGCGACTTTCCGGATACACCCTGGGAGGAAAAACGGGCACCGCGCAGATAGCCAACGGTCACGGCTACAGAAGCTCGGAAACCTACGCCGCCCTCTACGCCGGTTTCGTGCCTGCGGGAAAACCCAAGGCTACAGTGCTGGTAGTCTTGTACGACCCGCAAACCTCCATATTCGGCTCGAAGGTGGCTGCACCCATATTCAAAGAGATAGCCGCCCATGCTCTGTCGTACTGGGGTGTCTCTCCCGGTTCAAACGAATCCGGTCCTGGTGAGTAAGTTGTGTATGATGTGTATGTGACGTATGCTCGCCAGTTCTCCCCCAGACTGCTTGCACGGGCAGTCCGGGCGGTAAGCGCCGGAGAAGAAGCTCGCCCTGCCCGTGACCTCGTCTGGGACTCGCGCGCAGTTGCCCCTGAAGCCGCCTTTGTTGCGCTTCCCGGCAGTCGTACGCATGGAGAAGCTTATGCGGATGAGGCGCTAAGCAAGGGAGCCGCGCTGGTCATAGGCACCCGGAACCGCAGACGCGGCATTCAGGTAAACGATCCCTACCGCGCCTTGGTGCTGCTGGGGCGCTGGCTACGTACCGGATTCCCCGGCCCGGTAGTGGCGGTCAGCGGCTCGGTTGGTAAAACATCCACCAAAGAGGCGCTATCCCGGGGGCTGGACTGGCCGGCGACGCCCGGCAACCTGAACACCCCACCGGCCCTGGCGCGCTTTTTCTGGCACCTGAGCCCCGACGCCGACGGCGCGGTGGTGGAACTGGGGATTGACCATCCCGGCGAGATGGACGACCTCCTGGAACTCAGCACTCCTGATCTTGGGGTGCTGACAGCGATAGCGCCCGTGCACCTGGAAGGGCTGGGCGACATGGCGACCGTTGCTCGCGAGAAGTTGAAACTATTGGAGCATAGCGCCTTGCGCCTGGCTCACATCGATACAGCAAAATGGGGCCTGCCCGCGGGTACCCATACCTATGGCTTTGGTGAAGATGCACGATTTCGCGGTAGGGATCTGGAACTCGGCTGCGAAGGCTCCAGTTTTCGCTACTCCGGCCACACCATCAGGCTGCGGGCACCGGGGCGGGGGGCGGCGCTGGCGGCGCTGGCGGCGCTGGCGGCAACGGAGCTGCTGGACGGGGACGTGCACACGGTCGCAGAGCGGCTGGAAATAACCGGGCCGGCTCCGGGGAGGCTCGAGCCCCTGCGCATACACGGCGTCCTTTGGCTGAACGATACCTACAACGCCAGTCCCACAGCCCTAGCCGCAGCCCTGGAAGTTCTTGAACGCTGCCCGGGGCCCCGCGGTGTGATACTGGGCACGATGCGCGAGCTTGGCCCCGCAGCCGAACATCTGCATCTGGAAGCCGCGAAACGGATCAGCAAAGTGGCGGAGAGAGCCCTCTTCATCGGTGAGTTTGCCGAGGCCATGGCGGCGGGATGGGAAAACGCCATTCCCGCGACCGACGTCGACGCCGCCGCGGAAATCCTGCCGCGGTGGTCGCGCGGCCTGTCGAGCATCCTGGTCAAGGGGTCGCGAGCCCTGGAGATGGAACGCTTACTGGAGGTGGCACGTGCGTAGCCGTTCATTTCTTGTTCTGTTGATTTTGCTGGCGGCGTGCGCGCCGCGCCCGGCCGGCACATCGAACGAATCACCTGTACTGGTATTCCCGGGAGGCTCGGTGCAGGGCCGCTGGGTCGAATCGCCGGCGGGCAGCTTTGCACTACCCGCCCCCCCGCTGGATGTAGACGCGGGCCCCGACGGGCTCGAGGTTCTTTATCCCTATGTATGGCAGACCTACCGCGACGGCGAGCTCGCAAGCGTGCATGATCTACCCTCGCGCGCCCGCGCGATTCACGCACGCCCCGAGCCGATCGTGATGCTCGAAAAGGGATTCTTTACCCCCGAAAGAGGCTGGCTTTCACTGCCCGCCACCGATGCGGTCCGTACCGGCGAAGGGGTGTTCTGGGTCAACGAAGAGGGCCTCTGGCACGAGCGCGAGCTTGTGGCGGACGGCAGCTACGAGCGGGTTCTCGCCGTGGGCGATGAGGTGCTGGTTTTGGGGCGCGAGCACGCCCTGGCCTGGCCCGCAGAACGCGAAATAGAACTGCCATTAGACTGGTTCGCCGCCGACTCCGCAGCGGATCTCTATCTACTTTCCCCGGCGGGCGTTCACCGCCTGGACCCCGCGGGCTACGAAATGGGGTTTTATGCCGGCAACTTCAGCGACCTGGCGGTCAGCGCCGGCGCCGGCGTCTGGCTCGTTACCAAGGAAGGCCAAACGCTACACCTGACCCTGGAGCTGGAGAAGGCATGGTAGCCGCAGCAGCCGTTCTTAGCTGGTTCATGGTCGGTTTGCAATCCGCCCTGATGCGCAGCATCGGCATGGGCAAGAAGGTGCGCTCCGACGGTCCCGAAAGTCACAGGCGCAAGGATGGCACACCCAGCATGGGCGGGGTGGCGTTCACCACGGCGGCAGGATTGCTCTATTTCACCGCCGGCTCCGATCGCATGGCTCCGGCCTTTTTGCTGGCGGCGGGCTACGGTCTGCTGGGTCTGGCCGATGACCTGGGCGGCACATACGGGCGCCCCCTCAGGGCTCGTGAAAAACTCGCCGCCCAGTTGCTGCTGGCGCTCGTGTTCGCGGCCTACGCGGTGCGTTCTCTGAGCTACACTCCCTGGACCGCGCTGGACTTCACCCTCATAGTTATCGCGGTCGCAGGCGCGGCCAACGCCTTCAATTTCACCGATGGCCTGGACGGGCTGGCGGCGGGCGTGACCGCCGTCATCCTGCTTCCCTTCCTGCACTTCACGCTGGCCCAGGCTTTCGTAGGTTCCTTGCTCGGCTTCCTCTGGCACAACGCCCCAAAGGCACGGATATTCATGGGCGATGCGGGCAGCCAGTTACTCGGCGCCCTGGTGGCGGGAATATTTATCCTCGACGGCAAAGCATGGTACCTGCCGTTAGCGGCGCTCATTCCGGTGCTCGAGGTGTTGTCTGTAATTGTCCAGGTAATCTGGTTCCGGCGAACCGGCCGCCGGGTGCTGCGCATGGCACCACTGCACCACCACTTCGAGCTGGTTGGATGGGGTGAGGCCAAGATCGTTTTTCGCTTCATCGTAGTGACGGCGGTCGCCACCGCGCTAGCCGCACACCTCTGGGGAGGAGGAGTGTGACGCTGGTTTACGGACTGGGCCGCAGCGGCCTCGGCGTACTGCGCTTCCTCGCGCGCCGTGGACGCAACGCATGCTTTCACGACGACCACCCCCGCCACGAAGACGTGGAGACGGCTCGGAAACTGGGATTCTACTCCTGCCCGCCCGAACCAGGTCGCTTCAACCTGGTAGTGGCGGCCCCCGGTGTGTCCCTGGAGCTCCCCAGCCTGCAGTCCCTGGCCCGCGGCGGCGCCGAGGTAATCGGTGAAGCCGAGCTGGCCTGGCGCGAAACCGATCTACCGCTGGTGGGGGTAACCGGAACCGCCGGGAAAACAACCACCACCATCTTCACCACCCGCCTCCTGCAGCAAATGGGAATAGCCGCGGCGGCCGCAGGCAACATTGACCCGCCCCTGGTCGAGGTTGTAGACCGCCCCGGGCTGGAAACCGCGGTGGTCGAACTCTCCAGCTTCCAGCTCGAGCGCACACACCGCTTCCGTCCGCGCGTAGCGGTTCTGCTCAATCTGGGAACCGACCACCTGGACCGCCATGGCAGTTTGGAGCGCTACCACGCCGCCAAGCTGCGATTGCTGAAAAACCTTACCCCCGAAGACGCACTCGTATTCAACGCATCCGATCCGCTGGTGCGCGCCGCGGCAATGGGCTCCCGCGCCCGAAGGGTGCCCTTCGAAAGTGCATCCACGCCCCGCCAAACCAACGCCCGGGCCGCTGCC
This sequence comes from Thermaceae bacterium, assembly GCA_027067955.1. GTDB lineage: Bacteria > Deinococcota > Deinococci > Deinococcales > Marinithermaceae > Oceanithermus. Next base: position 7,866 of record JAMOUW010000068.1, on the reverse strand, counting down.
CGGGCCGCTACTGAAGCCGCCCGTCTGCTGGGGCGGCCGGCGGACTACGATGCGCTTGAACGGGCCGCCATGCAACTTCCGGCGGTTCCCGGGCGTTTCGAAGAAATCGGTCGCGTTGGCGAGATCGCGATCGTGGACGACTCCATCGCCACCCGCACTGAAGCTGTGTTGGCCGCGCTACGAACCGCCCCCGCTCCCATAGCCTGGATTGTTGGCGGCGAGGACAAAGGGGCGGACCTCGACACCCTCAAGGACACAGTCCGCGAGCGAGTAGCCCTGATTCTTGCCGTAGGGCGCGACGGGCCTCGCTTCGCTCGCGCTTTCGCGCCCCTTGCCGACACCGTGCTCATCGAGGAAACCGATGGTCAGCGCGCCCTGGAGCGCGCCCTAGAAACCGCCCTAGCCGCGCCGGGTATAGCCAGCATTTTGCTCGCGCCCCTGGCCGCCTCTTTTGATCAGTTCGCCGACTACAAGCACCGCAGCCGCGCATTTCGCGAGGCTCTGAAACAGGTTGGGGGTGAGGCGTGGACCGCATCCTGATCCTCGCCCAGCTGCTCCTTATGGGCTTCTCGGTGCTGGGAATCGCCGCCGCCACCCCCTCTTTGATGGGAAGACACCTCGCTACACTGGCGATCGCTTTCGCGGGTACCCTGGTAGCCGCACTGGTTCCGCCGCGCTGGATAATCGCCCAGGCGCGCTGGCTCTATGCCCTAGGCCTCATCGCATTGATTGCAGTCCTGGTATTCGGTCGCGGCCCCGCAGGACAGGAAGAAGTACGCCGCTGGTTCCAAACGGGCTCATTTTCACTACAACCTTCTGAGTTCATGAAGATTGCGCTGGTCGCTTATCTTGCCTCGTTCTTCAGCCGCCGGGGAACCGATTACCCGATCATCGGCCCGGTGGTCGCCATCGGCCTCGCGGCGGGCCTGATAGCAATCGAGCCCGATCTGGGAACAGCCCTGTTCCTGCTCTTTCTAGCGGCATTCATATTGATAATAATCGGTGTGCCCTTTCGACGCCTGATCGCCATCGGACTGCTGGTAACGCTTATCGTCGCCAGTATTCACGGCGCGTTTCTTAACAAGTTCGAATACATCACCGACCGGGTGGACGCCTGGCGGGTGATGAACCTGGATCCAGACCTTCTCGAGCGCTGGAGCCACGAACACGCCGAGCGCATAAAAAACGCCATATATCAACCGGCCCGTGCACGTCTGGTATTAAGGGCTGCGGGCGTCCTGGGCCACGGCCCCAGCGCCGAACTGCCCACCAACCTGCCGGAGCGCCAGAACGACATGATATTTGCGGTAATAACCTACGCCGCGGGATGGTTTGGGTCGGTAATGCTCCTGCTAGCCTACGGCTTGGTGTTTGCCCGAGGTATGCAGATCGCCACCCGCAGCACGGGAGCGCTGAGCGTGATGGCCCTGGGATTAACCGGGTACCTGACGGGTCAGGCCCTCATGAACATCGCGGTCACCATGGCAATAGTGCCGGTTACCGGTATCTCCATGCCCATGGTCAGCGCGGGCGGCAGCGGACTGCTGGCGGCAGGCCTGGCCTTCGGCATACTTCACGCCAGCTCCCGCAGTATTGGCTTACCGGAGGTAGGGACGTGAAAATAGCAGTGACCGGCGGCGGCAGTGGCGGGCACATCTTCCCCGCTCTCGCGGTGGCCCAGCGGCTGCGGGAGCTGGGCCACGACGTGAGTTACGTAGGCGCTGAAGGGGGAATGGAAAGCCGCATAGTTCCGGAGACGGGCGTTCCTTTTTACGCGCTGCCAGCAGGCAAGTACAACCGCAACACCCTGCAACCGCGCGAGGCCTGGAAGGCGCTTCGCGGCCTGCTGGCCGGCCGCGAACTGTTGGGGCGCCTGCGACCCCGGGTGATTTTGAGCACCGGAGGTTTTGCTGGTTTTCCACTGGCCTTTGCCGCCGAAAACGCCGGGGTTCCGGTAGTAATACTGGAGCAAAATGCCACCCTCGGTCTGGCCAACCGCTGGCTCGCCCCGCGAGCCCGCCGCATAGCCCTGGCCATGGATGTGTCGCTTCCCCAAAAACTCACCTACAAGACGCTCATCACGGGAATGCCCGTGCGGGAGGAGCGGCGCGATCCGCGCCTGGCAAAAGAAGCCCTGGGTTTTGATCCGGAACGCCCTTTGCTGCTGGTCATGGGAGGGAGCCAGGGATCGCTCGCTCTCAACCGCATGCTGCCCGATATCTTGCAAACCTGGCTCGGGGACTGGCAGGTTCTCCACCAAACGGGAGAGCGCGGCCTGGAAGAAGTCCGGAAGGCCACGAAAAACCTTTCCGATTACCGGGCAGAATCTTTCATTGACACGGTTGCAGGCTGGTCCGCCGCCGATGCTGCAGTCACCCGCGCCGGCGCCACCACCCTGGCCGAAGCCGCTTTCCACGCCACCCCTCTTCTTACCATTCCCCTACCCGCCAGCATAGACGGCGGAGCCCAAGAAAAAAACGCCCGTTTCTACTACACCAGGGAGGCTGCTCTTGCCGCTGACCAGGACCGACCCGGCGATATCGCTGAGGAACTCGATCTACTCCTGTCCCGCCCCGAGCTGCGCAGGAGGCTACGGGAAAACCTCGCCGCGCTCTCCCCCGCCGGCGCCACAGACCGCCTGGCGCATCTGTTGCTGGAGGTGGCAGATTGAAACACATTCATTTCATGGGGATCGGGGGGGTCGGCATTAGCGCCCTGGCCTACGTGCTTCATCGTGAAGGCTGGAAGGTTTCGGGGTGCGATGCGCACCTTTCCGACCTGGCCCGGCGTCTGAGCGAGCTGGGTGTTGACGTCCGCAACGGACATGACGCCGCGCACCTGAAGGGGGTGGACGTGCTGGTGGCCTCCAATGCGGTTCCCGCAAACCATCCAGAGCGGCGGGCGGCACATGATGCCGGGATTCCCGTGATAGCGCGAATGCAGGTCCTGGCCGGTATTCTGAAGCGCGGGCGCTCGATAGGCGTTAGCGGGACACACGGCAAAACGACCACCACCTCCATGATCGCCCACATATTCACCCAGCTGGGGGCCGACCCGGTGGTTCTGGTTGGCGCAGCGGTGCCCAGCCTTGGCGGTAACGCCCGCTGGGGTAATGGGACTCACAGAATTGCCGAGGTGGATGAGTCGGACCCGCTCTTCGCCGAGGTTGCGGTGGATCTAGCCGTACTTACCAATCTTGAGGACGATCACGTGGCCGCGGGCACCGCAAGGCAAACCTACCACGCCGACTACGCGAGCCTTCGGAGCGCCGCCCGCCGCTATGCAGAACGGGCGGGATCGGTTCTCTACAACGCCGACTGGGACGAGCTGGAAACTATCACCCGGGGGCTCGATCGCATTGGTTACGGCCTGGAACACGGCTATTACCGGGCAGAAAACGTGCGGCTCGAAGCGGAAAGCAGCCGCTTTACCATGCTGGCGGGAGGCAATGCCGTTGCCGAGGTTGAGCTCACCGTACCCGGCCGCCATAACGTGGAAAACGCCGTTGCCGCCATGGCTGTCGCCCACCTGGAGGGGCTCGCCCCCAGAGAGGCGGCACACGCCCTCTCCGGCTACCGGGGCGCGGCGCGGCGCTTCGAAACCACCGGCCACTTACGCGGAGCCTGGATCGTGGACGACTACGCTCATCATCCCACCGAAGTAAAAGCAACCCTGGCAGCCGCACGGGGTACCGGACGAACAGTACGCGTGGTATTCCAGCCCCACCGCTACCTGCGCACCCGCCAGATGTGGCCCCGCTTCGCCGAAGCGTTATTGGGCGCCGATGAAGTGTGGGTGCTCGATGTCTACGCCGCCAGCGAGGAACCGATTGAAGGCGTAAGCGGCGCTCTCATAGCCAACCGGCTGCGCGAACTGGGTCACCAACGCGCCCGCTTCGCCACCTGGGAGGAGACCCGGCGCGAGCTGGCGGCCAGTGCCGGGCCTGGCGACCTCATAATCACCATGGGCGCGGGCGACGTTTGGAAACTGGGCCGTGAACTGGCGGAGAGTGAAAAATGAAGGTGGAAAGGCGCAACCTGGCGGAGTTTACCACCCTGGCGGTGGGAGGCCCCTCTGAGATCTGGACGGTGGAATCACCCGAAGATCTCGAGAGGGCGACTTCGGCTCCCTACCGGGTTCTGGGAAACGGGTCCAACCTGCTTGTGTCCGACCGCGGCGTGCCCGAACGCGTCATCCGCCTGGGCGGCGTCTATGCGCGGGGCTCGCTAGGCCGGGTAAGGGACGGCAACGAAGCTCACCTCACCCCCTGGATCGGAGCGGGTGTACTCCTCCCCGCTCTAGTGCAGGAGGCACTGCAGGCCGGTCTTTCGGGCCTGGAACCCCTGCTGGGCATACCTGCCAGCGTTGGGGGCGCGGTACGAATGAACGCGGGAACCCGCTATGGCGAAATAGCCGACGTACTGGAGGCGGTGGAGGTTTTTCACGCGGGGCTGTTCCACGTCCTTGACCCTGCAGAACTGGGCCTCGAGTATAGAACCAGCCACCTCCCCCCGGGGGCAATCGTTACGCGGGTGCGCTTTCGCCTCATACCAGCTTCAAAAAAAGATGTTGCAACATTGATGTCCCGGGTCGACGCCGCCCGCAAGGGTCAGCCCAAACGCAAGAGCGCCGGCTGCGCCTTCAAGAATCCTCCCGGAGACGCCGCGGGGCGCCTCATTGATGAAGCTGGTTTCAAGGGGTTGCGTGCAGGGTCGGCCATGATTAGCCACGAACACGGCAATTTTATAATTAACACCGGCGGGGCCAGCGCCAAAGACGTCTGGAAGCTGGTCAAACACGTCCAGGAAGAATTGAATCTCGAGTTAGAGTGGGAGATATGGGGGGAGCTGCCATAAGTCGTCTTGTACTCGTACTGCTGCTGGGCGTTACTCTCTACATTGCCAGCCTTGTTATCTGGCCAATAGAAGAACTCTACCTAGATGGGAATTCGCACCTCGATCGCGGCCAAATTTTGGCGCTCACCGATATTTACCCGGGCGACCCCTGGCTGTGGGCGACAAACCGCAAGCTCAGGTCCTTGCGAGACAGCCCTTGGGTGCTGGAAGCGCGCATGGAACGCCCCCGCATCGGAGTCCTGCGGATTGTAATACGTGAACGTGTCCCCGTCGCCACCCTGTACACGTCGGAAGGACCCGTAGGTCTGGCGGTGGACGGTACGCGCCTCCCCGGAGCGAAATCCTCCGGACCCGTGATCGAGGGTTTCGGCGAAGACCGCACAATGGAAGCATTGCAAGTGGCCGCGTTGATCCCCGCAGCAGAACACATCACCTATAATCCCGCAGGTTTTACCGTAGACTGGGGGGGAAGGCGCCTTTGGATCCGCAGCCTGGAATATCTGCGGATGTGGTTGCCGCATGTGAGCTCTATACGAGGCAGCGACGTGGCCATCTACTCCTGGGGGGTGAGCATCCGCCGATGAGCGATCGCATTATCGTAGGTCTGGACGTGGGGACCACAAAGGTCTGCACAGTAATCGGTGAACTCAGCGAGGACGGCATCCTCGACGTAATCGGTGAGGGTACGGTGCCCTCACAGGGCATGAAACGCGGCGCGGTGGTAAATCTGGACAAAACCACCGAAGCTATCCGCGCCAGCGTAAAACTTGCTGAGCGTGTCGCCGGCGTGCCGGTGGAGCGCGTTTATGTCGGTATCGCCGGTCCCCATATCAAGAGCGTTACCAGCCACGGCCTTGCAGCAATACGCCGCGGCCACAGTATCGGCCCCGCCGATGTCGAGAGGGCAATCGAGCAAGCCAAAGCCTATCCCTTTGACGGGGACTACGAGCTCATCCATGCGCTTCCACTTGAATATCGCGTGGACGGACAAGAAGGCATTAAAGACCCTCTTGGTATGGCCGGAGTGCGCCTGGAAGTTGACGTTCACCTGGTGGCCGCCGCCACCGGCCCGCTTACCAACCTGCGCCGCGCCGTGGAAGCCGCCGGATTGCACATCGAAAGCCTGGTACTGCAATCTTATGCTTCCGGCCTGGCAGTGCTCACTCCTGAAGACCGGGAAGCCACGGTTATGCTCGTGGATATAGGAGGCAGCACCACCGATGTGGCGGTATTCCAAAACGGGCAGCTTGCCCATTCATCCGTCATCCCTCTGGGTGGCGAACAGGTAACCGGAGACATAGCTCAGCTGTTAAAGATCCCGCTTGAAGAAGCGGAGCGTATCAAGAAAAAGTATGGCGCTGCGCTGGTGGAAATGGCCGATCCAGACCTGATGCTGGAAATCAACCAAGATGGCAACCATGTTCGTGACGTGCCCGCACCCGAGCTGGCGCACTACATCCGCCCGCGGGTGCGCGAAATCCTGTTGCTGGCCCGGGGGGCGGTAGACGAACAGCTGGGGCCGCTTGAATTGACCGCACACAAGGTGGTCCTCACCGGTGGCTCCGCTTTGCTTAGAGGAGTCGAGGAGCTCGCATACCGGGAATTCCACCTACCCGTAAGACTGGGTCGCCCGGAAGGGCTTTCGGGCCTTTCCGACGTGGTCGCTTCGCCGGCACACGCCACAGCAGTTGGCCTGGTCCATTACGGCAGTAAAACCGAACCCGCTTCCATGCCGGTGCGTAGTGCGCGCAGCGAAACAACGCGCACTGAGAATGAGCGTGAAAAGGACGCGGGTATTTGGGAAAGAATCAAAGGGATCTTTGAAAACTTCTTTTAGGAGGCGGGTATGCAGGGTGCAACTATCAAAGTTATTGGATTGGGTGGAGCCGGCAACAACGCCGTCAACCGAATGATAGAATCCGGGCTCCACGGCGTCGAGTTCATCGCCGCCAACACGGATGCGCAGGTTCTTGCACGCTCCCTTGCCGACACCCGCATACAAATGGGGGAAAAGCTTACCCGCGGCCTCGGAGCCGGCGCCAACCCGGAGATCGGCGAAAAGGCGGCGCTGGAAACTCGCGACCTCATAGCCGAGCAGCTTGATGGGGCGGACCTGGTCTTCATCACCGCGGGAATGGGAGGAGGCACCGGTACGGGCAGCGCCCCCATCGTGGCGGAAATAGCGCGCGAGATAGGCGCGTTGACACTGGGCGTGGTAACCCGACCTTTCCAGTTCGAAGGGCCAAAACGCAGGCGCGTTGCCGAGGAGGGCATAAAACGCCTGCGGGAACGCGTGGACGCCATGGTGGTGGTCAATAACGACCGCCTGCTGGCCGCAGCCGACAGTAAAAAAATAGCCCTGCGCGAGGCTTTTCTAATGGCCGATCGGGTCCTCTATCACGGGGTGAAGGGCATCTCTGACGTTATCAACGCCCCTGGCGAGATCAACGTCGATTTCGCTGATCTGCGCAACATGCTAAGCGGCGCCGGTCAGGTTCTCATGGGCATCGGTGCCGGTCGCGGCGAAAACCGCGTTCAGGAAGCCGCCCAGACCGCCATTAACTCTCCCCTGCTCGACCGCACCATCGAGGGAGCGCGCAATGTTCTTCTCAACGTGGTAGGTTCGGAAGACCTGACCCTGGCCGAGGCCATCGAGGTGGCCGAGCGCGTCCGCGATGCCACCGGCATCGAGGACGTAGACGTCCTCTATGGCATAACCTACGACGACCGCGCCGCCGATGAAATGCGAATAGTGCTCATCGCTTCAGGATTCTCCGAGGCCACGGTAATGCCTGCCAGCAGCGAAGGCGGAAGCGCGGTTTTTGACCCCAATGATCTGGAAATCCCCGCCTTTATTCGCTACGGCGACGAAGGTCCACGGCGCCTTTGAGCTTCTTAACCATGTCGGCCGCCACCCTTCCCGGTGGCGGCTTTGCATATCCATTCGTACAGCCGCTCCCGAATACCGCCGAATTTCCGGAGCATATGACATAAATAGACTTGCCTTATG
>JAMOUW010000067.1 GCA_027067955.1 Thermaceae bacterium | reverse complement strand
CCGAGCAGCTGCTGTCGGAGGTACCATCACCGAAGTCGAGGTTACAGGTCAGCTTGTCGCCATCCGGATCCGAGCTCTTGAGGGTGAAGGTCACCTTCAACGGAGCCTTGCCCTTGGTGGGATCAGCGGTAACGCTGGCCTTGGGAGCACGATTTTCCTTCTCCACCGTCACCTTGGCCGAGTCCTCGCCCTTAGCGCCGTGGCTGTCCTTGACCACGAACTTGGCGGTGTAGCTGCCAGCCTTCTTGTAGGTGTGGGCTACCTTGCCCGAGCAGCTGCTGTCGGAGGTACCATCACCGAAGTCGAGGTTACAGGTCAGCTTGTCGCCATCCGGATCCGAGCTCTTGAGGGTGAAGGTCACCTTCAACGGAGCCTTGCCCTTGGTGGGATCGGCAGTCACGCTGGCCTTGGGCGGATGGTTGGTGTCGTCATCCCCACCCCCCGAGCCCTTTTTAACGGCGATCTCCACGGAGGACTTGCTGCTGGCGCCGTTGAGATCGACCACCTTGAGGGTGGCGGTGTAGTTGCCCGCCTTCTTGTAGGTGTGAATGATCTTGCCGCCGCAGCGTCCGTCGGGGTCGCTGTCGTCGCCGAAGTCGAGGCTGCAGAAAACCGCGTCCCCGTCGGGGTCGGAGCTGGTAACGGTAAAGGTGACCTCGAGGGGAGCGTTTCCGCTCTTCGGCTCGGCGGAAAGGTCCGCCGCGGGCGGGTTGTTACCCCCGGACGGTCCGTCTCCGCCGCAGGAAGACAGCCAGAACGTTAATGCCGATGCCAGTAATAGAACTACACCTATCCTTATAATCTTATCAACTATTATCATGTCTTTGTGATCCTACACTACGAAAGTGGCACTATGTTAGAGAAAGTAAATAATAGCGAATAGCTATATTCTTGGAAGGGTAATACCCTGCTGCCCCTGATATTTCCCCTTGCGACTTCTGTATGTTACTTCCGGTTGATCGCCTTCGAAGAACAAGAGCTGGACAATGCCTTCGCCGGCATAAACACGTGCAGGTAAAGGAGTAGTATTAGATATTTCCAGGGTAACGTGCCCCTCCCAGCCTGGTTCCAGAGGCGTCACGTTGGCCACTATGCCGCAGCGCGCGTAAGTGGATTTGCCCAGTGCGATGGCAATTACGTTCTCGGGCATGCGGATGTACTCGATGGAGCGCGTAAGTGCAAACGAGTTAGGGGGGATTAGCACATTGTTTCCTTCCATCTCGATGAAGCTTTGGGGATCGAAAGATTTTGGATCGACCACCGCACCGTAGGCATTGGTGAACACCTTCCACTCTGGAGCCGCGCGCAGGTCGTAGCCAAAGGAGCTGACTCCATAGGATATGACTCCATCGCGCACCAGATTTTCTTCGAAGGGCTCGATCATTGATTTTTCCCGGGCCATACGCCTGATCCAGCGGTCGGGTTTGACACTCATGGACCGAGTATACCTAGCGGGGCCAGAGTGCCAGCCCGCTCACGACCGGGCGTTCGCGCTCCGGGAAGACAAGAGAACCGCGCAGATAGAGCTGGGACGAGCCGCCGCTGTCCATGCGGATCGCTCCCCAGGCGCCGAGCGATGCGAGCTGTTTGGCGAGCACTCCCGGTGTGGTCTTGCCGCTGACTACGAACCACAATTCGCCCTCGCGTGTCCACGCAACCGCGGACTGGTAGGTAACCTTGGTGATCTGAGGGGCGTTTGCCGTGAAGCCCTCGGCGGCGGGGTAGTAGACGGCGCGGCCGGCCTGCACGAGCAGCGGCCCCGCTTCCAGCGCATAGCGGACCGGCGGGTCCAGGTTTACATAGAGCGAAAGGCGGTCTCCGGGTTTCAGCCTGCCTGTCCAGGCGGGGTCGCCGTGGGGATAGCTTAGTGCCCATTGACCGGGTTCGAGCATGACGGGGGCAGGATAGGTGTGGTGTACCCGGTCCCCTTCTACTACGATTACGTTTTCACCCTTGCGGCCGACACGCCCCGGCAGGGTGTGGGCGGTGAGGCGCGCGGGCCAGCGGTTTAATCCGACGCGGTAACGCTTGCCGTCGGCGGTTTCGACCCAGGCTTCGAAATCGGGCACCGCGGCCTGCGGCAGTCCGCCATCCCACATGAGTGCGCTGCGGCCGTATGGCAGACTCAGCGGCACACCGTCTACGACCCACAGCCCTATCGGGGTAGCCGTTTTTGGGTCGTAGTACCCGCCGTTGATTGCGGCCAGCGCTCCTGGCGCCAGCTCGCTCAGCCGGGCGCGTTTTCCCGGGGAGCCCACCGGCTTCATACGCCAGGTTCCCGGTGCGGCGACCAGGCGCACCAGTTGCAGCGGTTCCGGAGTCCAGACGTATTCGCGGCGCAGCTCGAAACCGGGGGCTACTATTTTGATTACCGGCGGGGGCAGGAAGTAGGCATCCATGACATAGCGCGGGGGGGCATCCAGGGGGAAGGTGCGCCAGTAATAAGTGTGGTCATCGGGGGCAAGATAGTAGATTTCGGTGCCGTGTTCGTCGTAGCGAAAGGACAGGCCCTTTACGCTGGGGGGGTTGGGTATGAAATAGGGGGCAAAAAAAGTGAACCACCCCGGGCTCTTGCCTTCCGCCCTCGGTAACCGCCGCGGCCCTTTCGGCGGAAGATCCAGCACCAAACGTAACCGGTCGGGGGCCAGCCTGTGGCGCAGCCGGGCGCTGGGCAGTGACGGGGGTATCAGACCGGCGGCGCGGAGAACCCGTTCATCGAGGCGGAGATCCGGGCCGCTTGGCGGGGGCAGGGCCGGGTCCAGGGGGGCGGTCCAGCCAAGGCCGGGTACGTAGCGGATGCGCATGGTTCCTTTTTGGAAAACCAGTGCATCTTCTTGCTTATAAACTTCGAGCCCCAGCCAGGAGGCTGGCACCTGGGCCATGGCCAGGCTGGAGAAGAGGGCCAGCACAAGGAAACGCCGCATGCTCAGGGGTCCCGGGGCAGGTAGTGGTGCGGGCTGGCTTCGGGAAAAGGATTGTCGGCGTATTCCAGATCCGCGAGGTTGGCGGGTATGCGCCCCGAGTGCAAGTCGTTTGCGAGCGAAAAGAAGTTGCGGGCGTGTTCCCGGTAACGTTCGCGGGCGTATCCGGCCGCCTGGCCGGTGTGAATGAGAAAGGGCCAGTCGGAGGATTCCAGGAGCAGCAGTTCGCGCATCATTTGTTTGAGGGTGCGCAAGTGCTCATCGTGGCAGCGCCGTGTGGACAGAATCATCTCGGCTTCGGCTTCGTAGACGGTGCGCCAGTAGTCGCGGGTTTGTTCGTTGAGCCAGACCCGGTGATCGCCGCCTTCCCCCCAGGAGCCCTCGGGCAGGGTGAGGGAGACGGCCTGATCCTGTACGGCGACGCGGGCGGGTACGGGTTCCGGTTCCGAAGCCCGAAGATTGCGGTAGACCTGCTCGAGCCAGTCCACCCCCTCGAACCACCAGTGCCCGAAGAGCTCGGCGTCGTAGGCGGCGGTCACCACCGCGGCGGGATCGCGGTGCGCCATCTTCTTGAGCAGGTTCGAAAAATGCTCCGCATGCACGCGTACGCGCGCGCGGGCAGCTTCCGGGTCGTACGGGGCTTTTTCTCCCAGCTGGGCCTGACGTGAGGTGACGCGCCAGTGGTGCAGACCCGAGTCGGGGTCTTTGCGGTGGAACTCGCGGTAGGCGGGGTCGCCCGGGTAGCCGTGATCGGCGCTCCAAACCACCAGCGACGTTTCGCGGTTGCGGGCCAGCATGCGCAGGCCGGAAGGCAGCTCCAGCACCCTGCTAGCGCGCTCGCCTGCGGCGCGTTGTTTCGACGAACCATAGGGACCGGCCGGCTCGCCGCCCTCGACCAAGGCGGCGTCCGTGAAGGCGTAGCGCAGCCCCGCGTCCATCAGAAATTCGTCCACCCCCGCCCTGAAACCCGCGGGCGGTCCCGGTACGGGCGGCGTCCAAAGCCCCGCGGGCCGGTAGGCCATCTCGGGCAGCCAGTACCCGACGGGATCGGCCCGGAAGCGCCTGCGGTAGGTGTGTACCCCGGTGCGCACCTGGGCGGTGAGCGCCTCCGGGTATCCCAAAAGCGGTGAGTATCCGTGGGTGGCGCTGGAGGTTATCAGTTCGATCTGCCCGCGTTCCTGGGCGCGGTGGAAGGCGACGGGCAGGTTGCGATTGCGGCTTTCGAACCCGGCGATGGTGTGTTCCCAAAAGGCTTGCTGAAACTCCGCCGAAGGCTCGAGCGGCCCGCCATGGTAGCGTTTTACATCACTCTCGGCGCGCTCGAGACGGCCCCGGGCATAGCGCGAAAAGCCTTCCTGCACGTCAGCGTCGGCAAGCTGCTCGATCAAGATAGGGGTCAGCCCGAGCGTCAGCGGTGCCGCAACCCCTTCATCCCAGAGGCGATCCAGCATTTCCGCCAAGGGAAGGTAGGTTTCGGCCATGACCTCGTAAAGGGTTTCCTCGCCAAAAGGCCAGACCCCGTGCGCCCGGACGTAGGGCATGTGGGCGTGCAATGCGAGGACAAACTTCATCGCATCATTCTACCGTTTGAACCAGCCGAGCCCCACCAAACCGGTACCGACCAGCGCCAGCGCCCTGGCCAGCCACGAACGCAGTGGCAGGCTCTTCTGCGCCGGCGGCAATACCCCCGATCTCCAAACGAGTGTCTGGTCATCTGCTATTACGTCGAGTGCGCGCGGAGCGTCGGCGGGGCCGTCCAGGTACCAAATGCCGCCCCCTGGAATCACGGGACGGAAGCCCCAGGGTTTGAAGGGGTCGTATATACCCACGACCACATAGGCGCGCGGGCGTTCCTTGAGTGCGGTGTCGATCCAGATCCAGCCGTCGGCGCTCCAGGAAGGTGCGGCTTGCGCGTCTCCGGCGGGGGTGCGTTTCTCGGCGCCCCAGCCGCTTACCAGATAAGCCTCGTCCCAGCCGCCCCCGGCCGGAGTTTTGAGCCCCGTACCGGTGAGGAGCTCTTCGCCGCCAGGTTTGGTGTCGAGATAGACCGCCACCACCGCCAGGGAAAAGCCCAGGGGCGCCCCCGCGGGGTTGGGGTAACGATCGAGGCGAAAACCCAGGCGCCAGTGACCGTTGACGGGTTGCATCTCGAAGCCGGTGAGGTCGGCGATGCCCACCTGCCGGTACAGGTCGGCGCGGGGGTAGCCGATGCCGGTGCCGTGGTCGTCGCCGGCGGGGTCGGAAAAGAGCAGCAGCAGCAGGGTCAGAAAGAGCCAGTTCATCGCACACACTCCAGCAGGGATCGGGTCAGCTTTTCGGGGTCGTGGCGCACGTAGGCGCCGGCGTGGGCGAAGTCGCCTTCTATTACGGGAACGCCCGCGGCCGCAAAGGGGGCGGGGTCGTAGGCGACCGGGTGCTGGCCGCCGCTGGCATAGCGGGCCAGCGCGTCGCCGTCCAGCGGCGCGGTGTGCACCAGTACGGCATCGGGCTTGCGGCCCAGGTGTTCGGCCACGGCCTCGAAATGGGCGTACGCGTCCATGCCATCGGTTTCTCCCGGTTCGGTCATGATGTTGGTCACGTATACCAGGCGTGCGGGACTGGTGGATATGGCGCGGCGCAGATCCGGCGGCAGGAAGCTGGGGATCACCGAGGTGAAGAGGCTGCCGGGACCCAGGACGATCAGCTGGGCGGCGGCGGCGGCGCGCAGCACCTCGGGCATAACCGGCGGATTTTCGGGTTCGAGCCAGACCCGCAGCACCCGCCCCGGAGTTTCGCGAATACACGATTCTCCTTCCACCCGCTCGCCGCCGGCCAGCTCGGCCACGAGCCGGGCCGGGTGGGGGGTGGAGGGGAATACCGCGCCCGAGAGCGCCAGCACCCGGTCGGCCATGCGCACCGCCTCGGCGAAGTCGCCGGTTAGCTCGTACAGGCTGACCAGGAAAAGGTTGCCGAAAGTGTGCCCTGAAAGCCCCTCACCCCGCTCGAAGCGGTACTTCATGAGTTCGGGCATGCGCGCCACCTCGCTGAGCGCCGCCAGGCAGTCGGTGAGATCGCCCACCGCGGGCACGTCGAAGCTCGCCCGCAGGCGACCGGTGGAGCCGCCATCGTCGGTAACCGCAACCACGCCGGTCAGGTTGGCGGTGTGTGTCTTGAGGCCGCCCAGCAGGTTGGAGAGGCCGGTGCCGCCGCCCAGGGCGACGATACGGGGGCCCGCCTCGAGGCGCCGCTTCTTCCAGATGCGTTCGGGCAGCTCGTCGGGGTCGGTCACCGCCGAGAGGATGGAGCGGTTCATGGCGCGGATGCCCAGGCTGAACACCGCCAGGCCGGAGAGGAAGCAGACGGTCCCCGATATCCACAGCGGCAGCCCCAGGTTGCGGGTTAGCAGCACGAAGTCTAGCACCCAGTCGAGGAAGACTCCCTGCCAGCTTAGCTGGGCCACGCCCAGAAACATCAGCAGCATCCCCGCGGCGGCTATCAGGACGTAGCGCTTCACGGCCATGCCCGGGCGCAGCCAGCGCAGGAAGACGAGAATGCGCTTAACCCGCTTTTTCCACATCGCGATGCTCCCGTTCGATCTCGAAGCGCTCACCCAGATCGCGGGCCAGACGTTCGACCACGGCCACCGAGCGATGGCGGCCTCCGGTGCAGCCCACGGCGATCGTATAGCCGCTGCG
>JAMOUW010000066.1 GCA_027067955.1 Thermaceae bacterium | reverse complement strand
CGCGTATGCGTTGGTAGCCGCCGGCATTGCGTTATTCCTTGCAGCCAAGAACGAACCGGGATCGGCAGTCATGCCGCTGGGCCAAATTGAAGATTCAAATAGCTGCGCAACCGGCAGTTGTGCCGGTGTATGGGCGAGGTGACTTATGTTCATCAACATTCAAGCCGAAGCAAAAAAGCTTTTGGCTAGCGACGAAGTGCGTAAGGTGCTGGCCTGGTTGAAAGGAAGGTTTGACCGGGTAGTCGACGCCCTTACTGCCATACAGCGGATGCTTGCCTACGAGCACGGGCTCCCGGTCATTGACATTCCCCCGCACGATCCCAGGCGGCTTCCTTACGTGCACCGCGTCGAAGGAGCTACCTCAGAGCGGCTTAATATCTCAGCTGCTTTGGGGAAACCGGTAACGCGCGGGGAAATCATCAATTACGGCGATACCAACGCCTTGCTGATTTTCATACAGAAAGACGGGGCAACCGAGAACACTATCGAGTATCTGCTACCCAGTGGTACAACCATAAGCCCGAGCTGGTTTTACGACGCCGTCGAGATCAAAGACGCCGGTGAAGGCCCTGTCAAGGTTCAGGTGCTAGCGCAATGAGGCAGGATTACGGCTGGCTCTTTTACCTGGGTTTCATTCTTGGCATTTCGCTACTTCTGCTTAAGCTCGCGGAGGCCGCAGGAAAGGCCTTCGAAAACCCACGCTACCGCCGGGAGGTGCCCGCACCTTGACTTTTGAACCGCAGGTAAGCCGACGAGGAAAAGGGTATCTGGCCGAGATTGCCATTGCCCGGGGTCCGCGGGTCATGGCAGTCACCGGCGGCGGCACTTTCCAAGAGCTCTTCGGCTACGCCTGGCTCGCGCTCTTAGACCGGCGGGAGCGGCGCCTCCGGCTCTTCCAGGCCCAGACCGGCGGTTCCCCCTGGCCGATCGGCGGCGATCCCGCGGCCGCCGAGTGGGTCGAGGTGTCGGTGCCCGACCTTATCCACCCGATAAAGGAAGTTCGCCACCTCGCCCTCGCCTTCGACCAGGCCGCCCGTCATGTGGTGGCATACGAACGCAGCGGCGAGGTCTGGGTGCGCCAGTGGGACCCGGTGCGAAGCGAGTACGTGATGCGCGGGCCCTGGCCCGGGGTGGACCCGGTTCTCGTGATGGATGCGACCGTGGGGTACCACATCCCCGATTCCGATGTACTCCTCTTTCACTTAACGCTGGACCGGAAGCAACTCGTCATGCGAGTCCAGCGGGAGCTTTACGAAACCGCCCACACGGTCGAGACCTTCGCCGAAGAGGCAATTCTGGACCAAGGGGTTGTGCTTCCCTATCAGTTTGAGCTCCTGGGCTCGCTTGCGAGCAACCCAGACGGCACCGGGCTGGTACTTCGCTCGGACCTCTATCCCGTACGCGCTGGAGATAGCCTGGGCACAGCCAGGTTCATTGCGCCGGCCGCAGGCGTCTACTGGCCGGTTGTGGTAGTCCGCGATCTTGGGGCGGACTCGCTGGGGGTGGCAAGCCTAGCGGCTCCTACCTCGGGCGTCTACCTTTCCCTCGTGTTGATCGAGGATCTTGGAACCAACACGCTTGGCACGGCGAGCCTTTCGGCGCCCGCCTCGGGCGTCTACCACCCGGTGGTCGTGATGCAGGACCTCGGCGGAGACTCCTTAGGGACAGCCCAGCT
>JAMOUW010000065.1 GCA_027067955.1 Thermaceae bacterium | reverse complement strand
CGTACGCGTGCATGCGGAGCATTTTTCGAACCTGCTCAAGAAGATGGCGCACCGCGATCCCGCCGCGGTGGTGACCGCCGCCTACGACGCCGAGCTCTTCGGGCACTGGTGGTTCGAGGGGGTGGAGTGGCTCGAGCAGGTCTACCGCAATCTTCAGGCCTCGGAACCGGAACCCGTACCCGCCCGCGTCGCCGTACAGGATCAGGCCATCGCCCTCACCCTGCCCGAGGGCTCCTGGGGGGAAGGCGGCGATCACCGGGTCTGGCTCAATGAACAAACCCGCGACTACTGGCGCACCGTCTACGAAGCCGAAGCCGAGATGATTCTGTCCGCACGGCGCTGCCACGATGAGCACCTGCGCACCCTCAAACAAATGATGCGCGAGCTGCTGCTCCTGGAAGCTTCCGACTGGCCCTTTCTCATTCACACCGGCCAGGCGGCCGGATACGCCCGCGAACGTTACCGGGAGCACGCCCGCAACTTCTTTTCGCTCGCAAACGACTTGCGCTCGGGGCGCATACCCGCCGACCTCGCGGATCTGGAATACGCCGACAATCCTTTTCCCGAAGCCAGCCCGCACCACTACCTGCCCCGGGACCCCTGAGCGTGCGGCGTTTCCTTATGCTGGCCCTCTTCTCCAGCCTGGCCATGGCCCAGGTGCCGGCCTCCTGGCTGGGGCTCGAAGTCTACGAGCAGGAAGGTGCGCTGGTTTTCCAAAAAGGAAACCTGCGCATCCGCTACGTACCCGGCCTTGGCTGGACCGCCCCCCTGGACCCGGCTCTGCCCCCACCAAGCGGCCCGGATCTCCGCCTCGATGAACGGGTTCTCCGCGCCGCCGGTCTGATACCCCCGTCACTGCCCAGCGCCCGGCTGCGCCACAGGCTGGCCCCCGACCGGCTGCGTTTGGTGCTGGACCTTCCGCCGAAAGGGCCGCGGCGGTTACCGAAGGCGGAAGGCAAAAGCCCCGGGTGGTTCACCTTTTTTGCCCCCTATTTCATACCCAACCCCCCCAGCGTAAAGGGCCTGTCCTTTCGCTATGACGAACACGGCACCGAAATTTACTATCTTGCTCCCGATGACCGCACCTATTACTGGCGCACCTTCCCCCTGGACGCCCCCCCGCGCTATGTCATGGATGCCTACTTCCTGCCCCCGCCGGTAATCAAAACCGTAGCCCCCGGTTTCGAGCTGCGCCGCGAATACGTCTGGACTCCGGAACCGCTGCAACTGGTGCGCCTGGTCGCCGCACCGGGAGCCTGGCGCATGAAACCGGTGGGCTCCCCGGGAAAACGCGCCCGGCTGAGCGAGCTGGCGCCAGGAGCGCTGGCCGCAATCAACGGCGGGTACTACGACCCGAAAACGGCTACCCCGATAGGGCTGTGGGTCGTAGACGGTGTGCCGCTGAGTCTGCCATACGGCCGCAGCGCACTCATGTGGGATGGCGGACTGCCGCAGGCAGCGGTGCCCGATTTCGAAGCCTGGGTCGAAACCGCCGACGGCAAGCGTTACCGCGTTGGATTGAACCGCTGGCCCGCGCGCCTCACCGCCCACACCCTGCCGGGACGCATCGGCCGCAAGGGTGAAAACGTAATCGTAGTAGAAGGGGACCGGGTACACCACACCTATCCTGCCCCCGTCATGCTCGAACCCGGTCAATGGGCACTAAGCTATCCCCACGGCGACCCCGCCTGGA
>JAMOUW010000064.1 GCA_027067955.1 Thermaceae bacterium | reverse complement strand
AGTCCGCCAGACGGCCGGTGTTCATTCACCGGCCGTTTTTTGAATAGCGACCCGTAAAATTGAACCTGCTCCCGGCGCCGGGGCTGTACGGGACCCGCGGTGCCGCAAGCGAGGAGGATTGTGTGCTCTACCTGCTGTCCTTGCTGGTCCTCCTGGTGGCCCTGCCCGTGTTCCTGGCGCCCCCGAGCGGAGGCCGGCGGCCGGGACCCCGGCGCACCCCCGATCCGCAGCCACGAAAACCAGGGTCTCGAGAGTCGCCTTCGCCGCTGCCCGGGTTTACGGCGCCGCCAGCCCCAGCGGAGGAATACGAAACGAGCGGGCCCCTCTTGAGCCCGGCGGAACGCTCTTTCTTCGGCGTGCTCCAACTCGTGACAGGAGACAATACGCAGATATTCCCCAAGGTGCGGCTGGCGGACGTAATCAAGCCCCGGCGCGGCGGCACGCGCAGCCGCTGGCAAACCGGCTTCAACAAGATCTCCGCCAAACACCTCGATTTCCTGATCTGCCGCAGCAGTGACCTGAAACCGCTGCTGGCGATAGAGCTGAACGACCGCTCCCACGCTGCGGGCAAGCGCGCCGACAGGGATTCTTTTCTGGCCCGGGCGCTCTCCTCCGCCGGGCTGCCGCTGGTATTCATTCCCGCCCGTTCCGGCTACTCTCCCGAAAAACTGCGAAAAACTCTGGCGCCCTATCTTCCAGAAGCTGGTGACGAACGGTCGCGCAATCAAGCCAACGCGGTACCGGAGAATACGCACGCGGTGGACGGGGAACACCCTCTGTGCCCTCTTTGCTCCTCCCCCTTGACGAGGCAGGCGATTATGCTGGAAGGTCGCACCGTAAAGGAATACCTGGCCTGCAGCGCCTACCCGGACTGCAGGTACACCCAGCCCCTGGGCCGCCAGAAGAAGAGAAGCACGCGCATGAGGGGACAGCGATAGGCGCAGCGAACCGTGCTGGTAGAATGCGGAGCGTATGCTAGCCATCGACCTTACGGGCAGGAAGGCTCTGATAATGGGCGTCGCCAACGAACGTTCCATCGCCTTCGCCACCGCTCAGAAACTCCACGAGGCCGGGGCCGAACTGGCCATCACCTATCAGGGAGACCGCGTCAAACCGCTGGTCGAAAAGGCCACGCGGCACATGCCGAACGTGCGCCTCTACGAGCTCGACGTCACCGACGAGGACCGCCTGAGGGAGGTCATGACCGACCTGGGCGAAAACTGGGGCGGCATCGACTACATCGTCCACTCCATCGCCTTCGCCCCGCGCCGGGCCATGGAAGGCCGCTACATCGAAACCACCAGGGAAGACTGGCTCCTGGCCATGGAGATATCCGCCTACAGCCTGGTGGCCACCGCCCGTGAGGCCGAACGCTACTGGAACAAAGGTGGCAGCATGGTCACCTTCAGCTATTACGCCGCCGAAAAGGTGGTGCCCAAATACAACGTCATGGGCATTGCCAAGAGCGCGCTCGAGGCCAGCGTCCGCATGCTCGCCTACGAGCTGGGGCCGAAGGGCCTGCGCGTCAACGCCGTTTCCGCCGGTGCGCTGCGCACCCTCTCGGCCCGCGGCATCCCCGGTTTCACCCTGCTTTGGGACCACGTCAACGCCATCGCCCCCCTCAAGCGACCGGTGACCCACGAGGAGGTGGCCCAGGCGAGCGTCTTCTTGCTCAGCCCGCTGGCCAGCGGCATCACCGGCGAGACGCTC
>JAMOUW010000063.1 GCA_027067955.1 Thermaceae bacterium | reverse complement strand
CGTTGCCATCATCTCTGTAGGCATAAACCTTGACGCCCTCGCGCGCTACCTGATCACCGCTATCATCACTAACATTGCTGTCCCCATCGGATAGAGAATCGCCAGTGATGTCTTCGAAAACGTGGCCGGAAATGTATACAGCTATCTCGGGCGCACCGGGACAGGACGCACCATCATTGTCATGCACCGAATCGCTTGGCAAATAAAGAGAGGCTTTTGGGCTGGCGGTGTCATAATCTTTTATCTTAAAAATGTCACCCGTTTCGTTGTAGTACACATACAGATTATTATTCACATCTGTGAATGCCGACCCAAACGACTTGGAGCCTCCACTCGAATTCGGCAAGCCCTCAACTACGGCGGCGGTTATTTTTCCTGTATCCAAATCCCACTTGTACAATTGCCCATCGCGTGCACCCCAAAAGGCGTTGGTGGGCTTTATGTATACAATATCTGCTACATACTTAGCCTCATCTGGACCCGTAAAATACACTTCCTCGTAAGTGTTGCTATCAACATCAATTTTGGTCAATCTGCGGCTATCTGCCTTGACATAAAGGTGCCCTTTGTCATCCATGTCACCTGCATAAGGTCTCCTCTTGTAAACCTCGGTACCAAATGTAGGCGCACCGATATCGTAATAAACACCATTCTTATCAAGAACCACTAGATGTCCTCTATCAGGATCTCCAGGTTTGTTTATGATGCCGTAAATAAGATTACTTCTCGTATCCCAGCCTATGGCGTTGTACTGCTTGGGCGATGTACCAATTAAATCATAATTGCCGGTAGAGGGGTTCAACGTTTTTAGGTCCTTCTCCAATACTTGATAAAAAACAGATTTGCACTCGAAGGGGTTACACGCCGTGCTATTGCTGGGGTCAACAACGGCCACCGAAGACCGTGTTCCACCATTGGCCTTCGTAGGAACACCGTTGTTATCTACCCCGCCGGTAAGGGCTCCGCTGGAATCCAAGTCGGAAGAATCAAAATGACCGGCGCCTTCTATGGCATCGTAACAGCCGTCGTCATCGGAATCGGTGTCTAAATAGTCGGGGGTACCATCTCCATCAGTATCACAAACTATGCCCTCAAACTCCGTATAAGTCACGGTTCCAGCCGCTTCAGGGTCCCAGTACTGGAATACTATCTTTGACACTGCAATATCCTGCAAGTTGAAGTCAACGGTTCCTTTTCGCTCATTATTTGAGGAATTATCGTAATCGTCGGCAAAAAACTCGTTACCGTTTACCTGTACAATAGTGGGGCTGTATAAGCTGTAGTTATTGGAATCAAGGCTAACAATTTGCCCACTAGCATCGTATATATTAACGATTACGTGGTCTCCAAGATCTATGTCATTTATCCTAAATTTCAAGCCACGCACCAAATCGGAGAACTCCAATATGGTTTCTATTCGATCGTCATAAGTGCCAGCAGTATCGCTATGGTGACCAATCCTTATACCGATTTCGCCAGAGTAATGTGAATCCGATATTTCATCCTTGGACATAACCGCGTCGCCATGGGAAACATTGCTCACGTAAAAAAGCGACGGCCCTATTCCTACATGTCCATTAATCACCGAGCTTGGGCTCTGACCATCGTACTGGCTAAAATCAGCTTTTACGTAATTATTGCATGTTATCTCATACTCGTCCAATATACCATCATTGTCATCATCAAGATCGATGTAATCCTCAACGCCATCCCCGTCCTGATCTGTATGCACGACAGGATCACCAGACTGATTTACTGCGGGCCCAGCCGGATCTATGATCGTAGCATCAACATCCGTTTCATCCCCCGGCTGATCATCGGTAAGGGTGTATTCGGTTACCGGCACTACAGCACCGCCTATAGTGACAGTAGATTGCGAAACCGAGTAATCCTTATAGTACGGACTATTAGCGCCAGGGTTATCGGAACCATATTTCCTAAAATTGGTAAAGCTGTTTATTCCGTGCCAGTAGAATTTGATGTCGGCGTCTTCTCCTGGGTTTCCGCAGCTCAAGGTAAATGCCACCAGGCCTACCGGGTAAATGTAGCCTGGGTCGTCCACACCAATATCCGCCTCTGTCATGGCCCGCATTTGGGTAATTTGGTTGCAGGTCGACCCTGCCGATTCCAAAGTAACATAGCTGCCATCACCCGACGCATCTGGAAGCGAAGCTACATTGCTCTGTTGAGAATCAGGGGTGCCATCACTGTTGCCATCCCCATTATTGGGCCCAGCATCCTCAACAGAAGTCGGCACTCCATCGCCATCATCATCTCGCAGAGACCGATAATCAACATCGTTGGTATTTCCATCGGCCTCCCTCAAATCGTTGCCTGGATCATTGATATCGCCATCTGGATCCTGATAGGAAGCATGAATTGCATCATCTATACCATCGTTATCGCTATCATTCCCGCTAAGAGTCAAACCGCTTTCGCTGCTGTCATCGGATCCGTCATTATCGCTGTCAGTATCAACGTAGTCAGGCGTGTTATCATTGTCGGTATCTTGCGGTGCTACCAAACCATAAGGTGGGACGCCATCGAGGTTTACATCGTCGCGAACGTCGCCGTCATTACCTTGGTAACCATTGGTCGACTGGGCTTCTACTGCGTCGGGTATGCCATCATTATCGGAGTCGAGATCTAGACGGTCCTTCAAGCCGTCATTATCGCTATCATGATCAGGCAACGGGGTGCCATTGCTAACTTCTCCTGCACCGCCGTTATCTATATTGTCAACGCCATCGGCCAAACCGTCGCCATCGGAATCAGTGGTGTTATCGTATACACCGTTGTTATCCCTATCAGCACCACCTGCCTCAACTAAATCTGCAATACCGTCATTATCGCTGTCCAAATCTAAGGTGTTAACATGCCCGTCGCCATCAGTGTCACACACCTTTTTGCCGAACAAGACGTAAGACACATAATCTCCGCCTTTTTGCTGGGATACCTGAATTTCGATGCGCTTAACAGTTCTATCGCTAATGCCCACTAATTTTGCCGTATTGTTGCACTTACTCGTGCAACCCCCAGAAATCGTCATTTCACCGGTAGAAGAATCGTAGTTAAGGTTGCCAAAGTTATAAAAATCACTTAAATCGGCCGTACCGCCAGAGACGCTCATCGTGGCGTGGTAAGGAGTTCCATCAACATCAACAACCATGATGAGTATTTCATTAACGGGAATGGGTTGATCGAACTCATATCTGACATATTTAGTACCACCGGTAGATCTCCGATAATTAACAAAATGGAAGGGGTACTGATGCGCAACGCTGCCGTGGACATTGAGTCCATCGTGGTATGACATATTTGTGCTTACCGAAAGATTGGCGGGTGTCTGACCTATCCACGACCCACTCTGGTTTTGTGTTCTATATGGTTCACAGTCCTCTACCAAATCGGGAATGCCATCGTTATCATCATCGAGATCAAGGTAGTTTGCAATGCCATCACCATCTTGATCGGCGGTAGTGCCCGTACCACTAGACCTTAATACCGCAGGGCCAGCCGGATCTATGATCGTAGCATCAACATCCGTTTCATCCCCCGGCTGATCATCGGTAAGGGTGTATTCGGTTACCGGCACTACAGCACCGCCTATAGTGACAGTAGATTGCGAAACCGAGTAATCCTTATAGTACGGACTATTAGCGCCAGGGTTATCGGAACCATATTTCCTAAAATTGGTAAAGCTGTTTATTCCGTGCCAGTAGAATTTGATGTCGGCGTCTTCTCCTGGGTTTCCGCAGCTCAAGGTAAATGCCACCAGGCCTACCGGGTAGTTATAATCGTGATCATCGACTCCAATATCAGCTTCAGCCACAGCCCGCATTTGGGCAATTTGATTGCAGGTCTGGCCGGTAACTTCCAAGGTAACGTAGGTGCCGTTACCCGAAGCATCGGGAATTGATGTCACATTTTTCTGCCTCGAATCGAGAATTCCGTCCCCGTTGCCATCACCACCATTGGGCCCGGCGTCCTCTACCGAAGCCGGCACGTTGTCACCGTCATCGCAAGCGCTGGTATCGGCACTATCAGTAACCGCCGGAACAACACCGGTACTATATGAAGCAGTGGTTACCTTGCCATTGCTATCGACGGACGGGGGGGCGCCGGTGCCATAGTATGGATTATCCCCACCATCGACCAGCGGACCATGGTAAGCCTCGTTAGCGTCGGAGCAACCATCGTTATCGGAATCGAGGTCGAGGTGGTTGGGATAATTGTCATTATCGGTATCGGGGATGGTGTAGTTGATGGTCGCCGAGCCGGTGTCGTTGTTTTCGAGGTTGTTGTCAAGGCCGTTACTGCCGACCGGATTGTTGGTGCGGCCGTCGCCGTCGGTATCGTTGGCAGCATTACCGGCCTCCACGATGTCGTAAATGCCGTCGTTGTCGCTGTCGAGGTCGTGGTAGTCGGGCACGCCGTCGTGGTCGCTGTCGGCCTCTTCCAGCAGGAGGGGGGGGTCGCTCCAGTTGTCCTTCATCCGGCAGGGGTCGGCTATGAGGGCGTGCCAGCGGCCCTGAGAGTTAGTAGAACTCTTGAAGGAAACGCGGTAACGGATGACGCTGGTGTTGACGTAGACCGCGGAGATTTCAAAACGAGGGTCGTTGCCGATGCCAGCTTGATGCGGGTTGCCCTGATAGGTGGTGTACCCGCTCCATTTGTTTATTTGTTGTTCATACGTCGGGTTGTCCGTGTGGATGCTGGTCGCCACCGAGTTATCGAAACCAACGACTTCGCCATCGTCGTTATCGGTGGCGGTCACGAAGAAGGTGTCGGGGTCGATGGGAATCGTGGTGCCCGACTTGACGAAGTGGATGGCGAACTGGGCGTAGCCGGAGGCGCTGTAGTAGCGGACGTTAGGCTGGAACCAGGCGTCCTGCCCCAAATTGGTGACGTCCAGCTTCTTGACCTGCGCGTTGCTGACCTCTTCCAGCTCGATGATCGCATCGACGCCGGCGTATACGTTGCTGTACAGGAACTTGTCGCCCTGCTGGGGGCTGTTGGGGTCGGCGCCGTTCAGGCCCGTCGGCCCTTGAGACGAACCGAAGGAGGGGTTGGGGACAAGCTGGCAGTTCAGCGCTTCGTAAACGTCGGGGATGCCGTCGTTGTCTTTGTCGATGTCGACGGTATCGTCAACGCCGTCGTTGTCGAGATCGGCTGCATGCACCATCCCCAGGGGGAAACTTATGAGTAACAACAGCAACCAAAACACGATTCGTCCGAGGAAGAAGCGCCTTACTTTTTCGCTCATGTCCAAACTCCCCTGGTAAACTTGTTCGCAGCGGCAAAAACCGCTTGGACAACTCCCATGCATGGGCTCGAGCTCGAGCCCATGCATGGGCGGAAAAACTCATACACCCACTCACTCATTGCCCCGGTACCCATCTGCAGAGAAGAAGTCTAGGCGTATGTAAATCCCTGGGCGCGCTTCGGGCGTAAGCCCGTAGAAGCCGCCGAAGGTGTAGCCGAGGTTGAGCCAGAGGGGGTCGATTACCCGCAAGCTGCCCTCGACATTGAAAGCGGTACGTGTTGCAGGCAGACCCGGCTGCCAGAGCATGAACGCACCGGCGCCCACCCCCAGGCGCGGGGTGAAGTAGTAGTTGGCGCCCAGACCCAGCTGGTACAGACTCGCTGCCGGATCGCTGAACGCAACCCGGTAGGCGGCGCTGGGGCGCAGCTGGAACTTGAGGTTCGGGTGCCAAACTGGCGCCAGCTCACCTTCGATGGTGGTGTCCGTAGCGTGCACCAGGCGGTGGTAGGTGAGGAACTGCAGGGTGCGCGCGCGCAGGGCATACGCCAGGGTGAAACGACCCCGGGTCTGGTTCGCCAAAACGTAGTTGGCGTCGAAGGAGATGGTCTGACGATCGTCGATCTGGCCGGTAGCGCCGGTGCGGAAGGTGAGCTTTCCTCCCTTGGTGCCGGTGGCGCCTTCTACGCCGGCGGTGGCGCTAAAGCTTTTGGTGTGATAGCGCAAGCCGATACCGGCGGCGACCTGCTGGTCGGAAGTGCTAAGGCTGCGCTCGTAGCCCGCGTTCAGGTCGAGTGTGGTGTGCTCACCCAGGGGGAGCGGTGCATCTATGCCGAAACGGGCACGGTTGCCCGCACCGCCGGCTCCGGGCAGCTGGTAGCTGACGGCCAGGTTCGCGGGACCCAGATTCTGCTTGAGAGCCAGCGTTCCGCTCGTGCCTATTCCCCAGGTGTGGGCCAGCTCGGCTTCCGCCTTGAGGTTGAAGTCGAAGGCGTAACTGGCAGCAACCACGCTAAGCGAGGGTGCGGTGGAGAAGCTATGGCGGTGCGTGAAAGTAGCCTGCGCCCGCTCGCCGGTGTAACCGATGCGACCCACGGCCTCGACCGCGGCGCGCTCCCAGGCGTAGCCAACGCCCAAACCGCCCATGACGCGATTTATGCGGTGCTCGAAGAGAACGTCGCTGCGGTTGTCGCCCGCGGCGCCGCGGTGTTCGAATACGATGGCGTCGTGCGCCGAAATGCGACCGGCCAAGCGGATTCGGCCGCGCAAGGATCCGTCGTAACGCAGGTTGCCGGAAGCTTCCAGGCGCCTGCTGGTTCCCGATACATTGAGGCCCACCACCTGGCTCGCGCCGTCGCGGCTGTAGCTTACGGAAGCACGGAAACCGGGGGTGCGGTACGCCGCCTCGGCGCCGAACTTCCAGTTGACGCCGCGGTCGAGGGTGGCGGCGGCCACCCCGAAGCGGAAGGGGCCGTTTTCAAACCCCGCGCCCGCGCCGAAGGCCAGCACGTCGCGCGCCGCCGTCGCCGGGGCGTAGGTGACCCGCAGGCTCACCGGCTCGAGGTTGCGATCGGTGGGCCACAGCGGGCGGGCAAGGGTGATCACCCCGCTGGGACCGTCGAGAACGTAGTCGCGCAAAGCGACCAGCTTCGTTACCCGCGACCCGACTACCAGCTCGACGCTTTCACTCCCGGGTTCAGCCGGGCCGCTCAGGAAATATGCTCTGGTACCGTCGGGAATTATCGTTTCGCTTACCTCGGTAGAGGGCAGCAACGCCATAAAGCCGCCCACCTGTACGGCCCCGCGCGTATGCGCATAAAGGGCGGTGGTGTTCGGCAGGCCGCTTATTCCCGGAAGCCTCAGAGCAGTACGGTGGTAGCCGGCACTGAAGTCCTTTTGGTCGTAGCGGAAGGCCACGCCGTCGTCAGAAACGAGCGGCATGCGGGCCTCGGTGCCGGAACCGGTCAGCGGGAAACGCTGGTTAGGATCCTCTTGGGTGCCAAGATCGGGGCGGTAGTGCGTGCCGCCTGAATCCATACTGGCGCTGGCGCCAATGGCGGTCTGCAGGGTGCCGGCCCCGATGGGTAGCTCGGCATAGTAACGCCCGATGCCGCCGAGCTCGAAGCTGCCGCCGTAGCGCGCGGTGACGCTGCCCTGCGCTAACCAGAAGGGACGTTTGTTGCCCGGAACGAAGAAGCTCGACTCGTATTCGAGCTCGTCCTTGGCCATCCGCAACCGGGCGTCCCCCGGCTGGACCATCGGCTCGAGCTCGATCTCGGCCACCCCGTCACGGAGCAGGACCTGATAACCCGATTCGTTGGGGTTGGCGTCGGGGGTGCGCGGCTCGGGACTGGCGGCAATGGTGACAAAACCCATGCCGCTGGCGAGCCCTGCTTCGTCACGCGCCTCTATACGTACACGCAGCGGTGTGCGCCCGTCGGCGACGGTCTTTACAGGCGTGGCCACCAGCTGCACCGGGCGTCCGGCGCGGAATATCTCGACGGCGTCGCGGCTGTCGCCGGCCTGCACCTCAATACGGTTAGCGCCGACCGCCAGGGGAACGCCATAGTAGCGAAGTTCCTGCTGGCCCTTACCCGCATCGTAGGTAGCCTCGCCCAGGCGGTCGGAACCCACTAGCTCGCCGTTGATCAGCAACTTGACTTTGGTTCCGTAGGGGGCTACGATGTGGACCTTCACCGAATCGGAACCACGCACAACGCTGCCGGGCAGAGGCTCGCGGATCATGCCTTCGCGCTGCTGCACCTGCAAGGGGCGGGCCTGCTGGTAGTCGCGCTCGTGCACCTCACCTTTCAGCGGAAGCTCGCGATCACCGGCTAGCAGGGTCAGCGCCGGCTCGGGGAGCGGGGGCAGCGCGTCCTCATGCTCCAGTTCGTAGCTAAGCGTCCCCTTTTTCGCAAAGGGCAACTTCCAGATGAGCCGGCCGTCCCCTGTCTGCCGCGGTTCCTCCACGGGTACGCCGTCCAGGCGGCTGCTGCCCAGGCGATAACGCGATCCCTCGGGGGGACGGTGGGCGATGAGCAGGCCGTCTCCCTGCCCGTCCACCTCGAAGGGCAGGCGCACCCTGGAAACGCGCCGCGCCTTGAGCTGCGGCCGCACCTCTACCGCGGCCTTGGCCGGGAAGGCGGCGGGGCGGTCGTTTACGAAGGCTGACGCCTGGTTCGTATGCCTGCCCGCAGTAGTGGGCAGCGCTTCGTAGTGCAGCTCGCTGCGCCCACCGGCGGCGAGGGTTATTGTTTTTACAGCCGGCTTCATGCCCAGCTCGGAGGCCGGCGCCTCCTGCAAACGCACCGTGAGCTCGTGGTCGGTGGGGTTGACTACGGTAACCGTGAACTCGGTAGGTTCGCCCAGAATCACCAGCTCCGGTTTCACCTTCTTCTCAAGACCTAGCGGCACCCGGCGGATGGTGTCGTCCGCGGTCCGCCCGCCGGCGTTGGAGTTGAGTTGGGCGGAGAAGACGCCGCTGGCCTCGGGACCAAAACGCACCGTGGCCGGATAACAGTGTTCCTGTTGCGCACCCGATTCGAGCTCGCCATGGAACTGGGGAACGAAAGCGGGGTCCAGCAAATCGGGGGCGCTGTCGTGCAGCTCGTAGCGTAACGGCGAGGGGCCGCTGTTTTTGACCTGCAGACAAACCTTTACCTCTTCACCGGGCACCACCACGTGCTTGTCCAGCGTACGGCTGAGCTGAACGTCAGGGACCAGCACCTTTATCCGCGCCTGCGCCCGGTCGAGCTCCTTACCCGCCGCGTCATAGATGACGGCGGTGTTAACGCGCTCCTGGCCGCTTGCCGCCGTTACCCGCGCCGTCAGGTCGAACACGCGGGCGGCGCCAGGTTCCAGGGTGAAGCTGGTGTCTATGTCCTTCCCCTGCAAGCCCGCAGGGAGAACATCCTTCAGGCGCACCGTACCAGCCCGCTCGCCGCTGTTGGAAACTTCTATGCGGAAACGGGCAGTCTCTCCAAGCACCACCTCGGGCGTGAGGGCTTGCTTGGTAACGCTGAAGGCGGCGGGTTTGCGAACCAGCAAGCTGGCTTTTGCTTCCGCCGCGCAGGGGATGCTTTGCGCGCGCAGTTCGTAGCTGCCGGCGGCCTCGGCCCGCGCCGTGACGTCGAGGCGTAACGGATGGTCCGCGCTCACGTAACCCTTGATTCCGGGGTTCCCGGAAAAGCTCAGACCCGCAGGAGATGAAAGCCGCAGCTCCGCAGGAAGCGGGTGGGGGTAGGCGGTTTCCAGCAGCGCGTGCACGCGCACTTCATCACCCACGATAGCTTCCGCCGGCTCCACGTCGAGGCGCAGCTCGAGAACCGGCTCCAGCTGGATATCCAGCTGCGCAGCGCCGCCGCTGCCAACTACCAGCTCTCCCGGCGCCTGCACGCGTGCGCCCGGCACGCGCACCGCGACCGGATAGCGACCCGCGGGAAGCTGCACGCTCGCCGCGCCCTGGGGGTTGAGCTTGACGCTGCGCTCGCCCAGCAGCAGTTCGATGGGGGCCGGCACGCTGGTGTCACTGCAAACCGTCCTGGCCTTGACAACCACGCTCCCGGCCCTGGGGCGCAATACGAAGTGAACCTTCCCGCCACCGGGCCCGAAGAGGACCTTGTCCCGGGCGAGCTCCTTGCCGTATGTGCTGGTGGTGCGCACGTGAGCCCAGCCTTCGGGGACGTGTGTCAGCTGAACGGTGCGGTCGTAGTAGCCAGTGATCTTGTAGGTCGCTCCCTCAACGGGGCGGCCCTGCTCGTCGGTGATCTCAACCTCCACTTCGCCCAGGAAGATCTCGAAACCCACGGTATTGGTGAACTGCTTTGCGCCCTCCGGCTGGCGGAAGCCAAACTTGTAAACGCCTCCCCGATCGATCGGATACTTGACCCAGCCGCCATTAGGGGGCGAAGGCAGCGGTTCCTCCTTACCGTCCGGTCTGCGCACCCGCACCTGCAGCTCTTCGGGGCCATCGCCGTCGTAGATGCCCACGACCAGCGGGGCCGTCCAGTCGCGCTTTTCGAGGGCGAAAGGGTACACCCACTTGGGCCCGTGGACGTTGTACGTCTGCATCGCTCCGGGGGCGACCTGGAGTGTAACCTTCGACGGGTCGCCGTCCAGCTTGAACGCCAGGGCGTTTTTGCCGTTCCCGAAGAACTTGATCTTTATCAGATAGTCGCCGGGGGAAAGAACCCCGTTCACCAGCTGGCGCCAGCGGTGTGGCTCATTCCCCAGCTCCTTGCGCAGGCGCACTGCCCCGTTGACGTCGTATATTTCAAGCAGGGTTTTCAAGTCGCCCTTGCCGCCGTCGTAGCGCTCGTCACCCAGCTCGTTAGGGGAGCGGTAGTCGTTGGGGTCGAAACCCAACGAATACACAGATAGCTTGAGCGGGGTGCGCTCTGCCACGCGCAGCACCAGCTCGAGCTGCGCCGCTTCCCATCCCAGCTCTGATCCGGGCACGACCAGCGGCTGACCTCCCACCTGCCCGATAGCCAGGGCAATGAAAGGCACTATCAACCACAGGGCGGCCAACTGCTTCAAGAACTTCATCGTCCGTACCCCCAACGCACGTCCGGATCGGTCAGGACGGGCTTGCCCTCCAGGTCGTAGGTGAGAACCTGCTCACCTTTGAAGTCGTCCAGTTTGAACACCTTTTCGCCTCCCGCGGGCAATGGATCACGTATGACCAGGCCTGGCATGGGCTCGCTACTCACGAGGTGCAGCACCACCCGGAACCCGTCTTCGCCCAGCGGGATCAGCTTCTTGCTCAGCTCGAGCGGTCCGTAGAACACCCGCGTTTCGCGTACCGCATCAATGACGCCGCGGGGCGCACCTAGCGGGAAATCGCTTACCGTCATGCCCATTGCCCACACCCGGTGGCGGTAACCCTTACCCAGGGCCTCCGGATGGGGCAGCGGCGGGAAGGGCGCCGAGACCGGATCCAGGGCGACCAGCCATACGCCGCCTTCCAGGTCGCGGAAGGTGTAGCGCCCCTCGGCGTCGGTGACCGCCTGACGGCCATCGGCAAGAACCACCCGCGCCCCCGGGAGCGCCATGTCCTTACCGGCGTCGTAGCGCCCGTCACGATCCACGTCGAGGAAGACGCGTCCGAGAATGGTGGCCCGGTGCGAGAGGAAAACATCTTCGACCACGCGCACCTGCGCCCGCGCCTCGCTGCTCGCCACAGAAGTACCGCTGCTGCTCTCACCCTTTGCGATGGCGACGTTGTGTAATCTGCGATTGCTACCCGCCGCGACGCGCATGTCATAGGTGATCACCAGCGTTTCCCCGCCGCCCAGACTCAGCCCCGACCAGACGAGCTGACCGTCCACCGACCGGGGCTCGGTCGGCTGGGCAGAACCGAGAATGTAGCGCAGCGCCGGGTCCGGGGTGTCGGTGACAGTAAGCGTCAGGCCGGCGGTGCTGGGATTGTGCACGCGCAGGGTGTAGTGGAGCACGTCGCCCAGGCGTACGGTGGATGGAGAAACGCTCTTTTCTATGAGCAGAGCGCTGCTCCATACGGGGGTGCGGGTCTTGGGCGAGACCAGCGTGTTCGGCGTCTGGTCGCTATTCAGGGTGAACTCGTTTTCGATGACCGTATCATCGGGAACGTCGGTCTTGATGCGGGCTATTATCACGGCCGCCCAGGAGCCGCCCGCAGGTATGTCGGTGAACGTCCAGCGCACCCGGTGGTTGACCGGGTCGTACTGCCCTGCGGGAGAACTGCTTACGTATTCGAGGTTGTCGTCGAGCCAGTCGTTTACCACCACGTTGGTGAGCGCGATGGGGTAGTTGTTCTCGAAGCGCAGGGTGAAAGTGAGCTGGGTTCCCGCCGCCACGCTGCCCTGAGGGCTTACTTCCTTGTTCAGGGTCACGTCACCGGGAACCAGCACGCGCACCGCCTCGTCAAAGGTGCGGTTTTGCGCGCCGGTGGTCCGGGACTCCGCCACCAGCTCCACGGTGAAGGGGGGAACGGTCTGGTTGGCGGTTACACAGAACAGGAAGTCCAGCGACTCGCCGGCCTCGAGGTGCACCGGCAGCGCCAGCGGAACAGACGGGGCCACGCTAAAGGTACCGTCCACGCCCGCGGGCAACCCCGACGCCGTGAGATCGAAGTCGTCGGCTGCAGTCGAGGCGTTTTCCAGCGTGTGGGAAAAACAGTAGGTTTGATCGACTATTAGATCGGCCTGCTGATGATCGTCTGCGCTCGCCTCCCCTCCGGGAAGCGCCCGCGGGTTGCCCCCGGGACCCAGATGCAGATCATACGAGGGGAGGACGCGCACCGAAGCCACCGCCTCCGCCGGCCCCCCCGGACCGCTAGCGCGAACACGATTGTCTATCGTTTGCGGCGTCGCGCCATCGCGCACCCGCATCCGGAAGTTCAGAATGGCCTCCTCCCCCTCGACGAGGCCGGAAAGCAGCAAGCGTATCCCCTGAACGTTTGCGGGTTCGGTTGCCGACCAGGTAGCACCGCTGAAGTACTCGATCTGGCCCTTGGGAGCAGTGGCGCTGCCCGAAACAAAGGCGAGATCGGTCAGGGTTTGGAAGTCGTCGGTAAGCGTAACCGCGCTGCCGGTGGCGGCGTCGCCCACGTTGCGCACCCGCAGCGACACATCGACGGTCTGCCCCGGGCGGGCCTCTGTGGGCGCAAAGGTCTTTTCTACCTGGAGCGCCGGTCCGCTGACGGCGCGCACTTCACCGTAGTTCTCTGTATCCTGTTCTCCTCCGGGGCAGGCGGCGGCGACCGACATCCACGCCGAGCCCGCGGCCGGATCGGGCACTTCCAGCTCCAAAACCAGCCAGGCCGTTTCGCCCGGATCGAGCGTGACCTGGGCGACCTGCTGTTCACCAGGATCTACCTGGGCGTTCTGATTGGCGTCGAGGTACAGCGACAGCGATGTGGGCGTCCACGCAGACGCGGCGTCGGTAAGCGTGGTCAGACCAAAGGTAAAGGTATCGTTGCCTTCGTTGCTGAGAGTGTAGGCAAGGTAACCTTTACCGCCCGCGCTGGCGTTGGTGACCTGGCCCGGTTGGGCCACGGTCCCGTCGGGCCCCAGCGAGGGGACGCATACCGGAAGTACGGTGGTTTCGATGGTATTGGAGTAGTACGTTTCACCCTCGACAAACGCCGCAGCCTGGTTGCGAATGACGGTGCCAGCGGGGGTGGCCGCCAGGGCCATCATGGCCCCAACAAACAGCCCCAGAGGTAGCCAGGTACGTAAGATTCGTGTCATTCTCAAGATCGCCCCCATCGGAAGCACCCTCGCGCGGCGGCACGCCGCCGCGCGAGGCGCTGGTTTCTTACTGAACCTGGACAGTGAACTCCAGCGTTATCGATTCTCCCGGAGGAAGCAGATCGCTGTCGTCGATGGTGCCGTTGCTGTCGCTGTCCAGGGCAACGAACACCGCCTGGCCCGCGGAAAGCGACGTCGGGGCGCTGGTGGACCAGGTCGTGCCGTCGGTCGAGAAGAGCACCTGGGCGCCGGAGACGCTGGTGCTGGCGGAGACGCTGACGAAGTCGGTGTGACCCGGCAGCGGATCGGAGACGATCACCTTCTTGAGGTCGGCGGTGCCAATATTGCTGGCGGTCACGGTGTAGTGGATGTACTCGCCGGGCTTGGCCTCGCTGGCATCGGCGCTGGTCACGTTGGTGCAGGATGCATCGGCGCAGGTCTCACCCTTCTTCTCGACGCGCAGGTCACCGCCCACCACGGTGGTGGTATCGGTCACGCTGGCGCTGTCGGCGGGCGCGTTGGTGTAAGTGGCGTTCGCGCTGATCTGATTGGTGTCGATCGCACCGATGGGCTCGCCGTCGGGAACGATGACGCGCACCTGGACATCCTGGCTGGCGCCCGGAGCGAGGGTTATAGCGGAAGCCGAGCCGACATCGGTCCAGGTGTTACCTCCGTCGGTGGATATCTGGTAGGTCCAGGTCGGATGCGTGGAGCCGGATTGGGAGAAGGTTACGCTCGCGTCTTCGTTACCGTTGTTGGTAACGGTGTGGGTGTACACGATGGTTCCCGGGCTGGTAACCGTACCGTTGCGGTCCGGGGAGAAATCAAGGTCGGATACGGCGTTGACCTCGACATCGGTGGAGATGGTATCGGTGACGCTGGGGTCGGCGTTGGAGGTGGCGGTGATCTTGACGTTGTCGTCGGTGGTGCCGGGGTTGCCGTCGAGATCTACCGGCGACTCGTCGTCGGGCACGTCCACGACGAGAACGAAGCAGGCAGTCTCACCCTCGTTGAGCAGACCGGTGTCGGCTACCGGAGCAGGGGCCGGGTCGTCCATCTGGCCGTCGCAGTCGCTATCGGGGTATACGGTGCCGCCCCAGCCGGTCGGGAGATCGGTGGTGAGATCGTAGGTGTCGGGGTTGTGGCCGGTGTTGGTAACGTCAAAGGGAACGGTGACGGTGTCGCCGGGATCGGCGCTCTGGGCAGGCGGGTTGTCGTTGCTCGGGTCGTTGTCGTTCGAGTTGCCGTGGTCGGCCGCATCCACCCCGTAGCCGGACTGCACGTCGGTGACGATGCCGGTCACCTTGTTGGAGACGTTGGGATCGCCTTCCGAGGTGGCGGTCACTTCAATGTGGGCAGCGTCGCTGCCGCCGGTTTCTTCGTAGTCGGCGGGGATGGAGCACTTGACGACGTAGTCGAAGCTATCACCGGGGTTGATCGGGCCGATGGAGCCGGAGATAGGGGTGGTGCCGTCGCTGGCCATGACCTGACACGTCCAGGTGCTGGGATCCGCGCCGTCGGTGGTGTCGGGGTCGACTATGTTCAACGAAAGGTCGTAACTGTCGGGGGTATTGCCGTTGTTCTCGAGGGTGAAGGGGAAGAATACGGTGTCACCGCCGTACACGTCGTCGGTGATGGTTTCGGCGTCGTCGTCACGCGGGTCGGTGGTGTCGGTGGTTTCGCTGTAGTTCCAGGTATTGCCGCTCGGGTCGGTATAGGTACTGGTGAAACCGGTGCCGTCCGAGTCGGGATCGTCCTGCGGACCGTTGGCCACTTCGTAGACCGCGGCAACGGGGTTGGAGGTGGTGTTCGAGTCTACCTCTTCACCCGTGCCGCCGCCGTTACCGTCACCGTCGGCGTCGAATTCCACGGTGGCGGTGTTCTCGATGGCGGTGTTGGCCGCGGTGCCGGCGTTTACCGTCACCTGGAAGTTCAGCTGGTATTGCGCGCCCTGCGGGAAGAAGGCGCCGGTTCCCTCTATCAGCAGGCCGACCTTGGTGACGTCGGAAGCGGTGCCGGGCTCGGTGGCCGTCCAGGAGCCGTTAACCATATAGATCACGCTGGTAGTGCCGCCGCCGGCGGAGCCGCTGGCGCTGCCGAGGACATAGGTGGTGCCCGCGGGGATCTCGTCGCTGATCAGGATACCGTCCTTGGCGGTACCGTCCACGGTGGCTACGCCGGTGATGGCCCCCGCGGCGCTGCCGCCCTTGTTGGATCCCTGGATGCTGTAGTCAATGGTGTCGCCGGGGGCGACCTCGCCACTGGGGTTCGCGCTCTTGGCCGCGTCGAGAACCGCCTTGCTGGTTACAACCGCTTCCGCCCAGTTGTCGTTGTCGGTCAAGGTGCTGTCGCCCGCCGAGGTGCCGCTCAGGTTGGCGTGCCCTTTATGACCGTCCGCCTCACCCGCGGGTATGACCGCTTCAACGATCACGCAGGCGGACTCGTCAGCGTTCAAATCGACGCTGGAAACCTCGGCTTCGCCGGGATCGATGGTGCCGTTGCAGTTGGTGTCCAGGTAGATTTTGACACTGTCGAAGTCGAAGTCGTCGGAGCTACCCTGGGGCGCAGTGAGGTTGATGGTGTCGGGGGTGTTGCCGTTATTGGTTACGGTGTAGTTGAAGTAGACGGGCGCGCCTTGAAGGCCAGTCTTGGTCTGGCCGGGAGCGGCCTCGGTGCCGTTCGGGGTGATGGTGAAGTCGTATACCGGCTGCACCATGGTGACGACCTCGTTGGAGGTGGTCGTCTGCGGCTGGCCGGCGGAGTCGGTGTAACTGGCCGAAGCCTGGTTGCGGATCTCCGTGCCCGCAGGCGTACCGGCGGCCAGAACCAGGCCCATAACGAAGAGCAGGGCCAGAACGAGTGCTTTGGATAAGGTGGTTCGTTTCATTTACTTAACGCCTCCTCTTTATCGCACGACAGTGCGAAGACGTACGTTAACGATCTGTCCGGGAGCCAGCGCCGGTAGCAACCAGCGCGCGTGGGTGTATTCCTCGGGTTTGACTTCCTGTCGCTTTTCTTTCTTGATGCCGTTCTCCTCCACGATTACCTTTTTGAACAACGGGGGGTAAGCGAACGTTGCCCCCCCATCAAAACTGAACTCGGGTCGTACCTTTATCTCGTCATCGAGATGGAGCTCCGCAGCGGAGCCGGGCAGGTAGCGCGTTCCCTTGGGAATGGGAATAACCAGGGAAACGTCGTGCAGAACCTTCTTGGAGAGGTTTGCCGCCCGCAGGCGCCACTCCAGCACCTCTCCAGGAGCCGCACTAACCGCGGGCAAGAACGCCTCTGCCTTTTCACCCTTCTCGTTGGTGGTTTGCACCACGCGGTAAGAGCTGAGCTCGAGGCGCAACACCTCCTGTCCGGCCCAGGCCGTCAGGAGAACCGCAAACAGCAACAACCACAGAAAACGATTCTCTTTCATGATCTTCATTTCCCCCGTTGCTCTAACATCCTTAGTGGGTAGTTTATTGCCGGATATACCTGCTTCATACCCCCAATTGGGGGATTAAAAACCGCCGGGATGCGCCGATTCCGCGATTTTGCGTAAAAGAGATGTCAAAAATGATTAATAAGCCTTTGTCCAATCGGCCTTAATCACAACGGGCAGCCGGAAACGCACCCAGGTCGTTATAGCCGCGTAGGGTGCCAGGGCGCCGGGGCGCCGCGGATACGTGCCCCTCGAAATGCCGCCAGCGGCAGCGGCTCGTCATCCGGTGGCGCCCGGCCGATGGGCCGTCCAGTTCATTTTTTTCGGTCAGGAAAAATATCTGCAAACACCCGCAGCAAACCGCGCTCGCTCTCTTCGAGGAAACTGCGATAGCGCCTCACGAACTCGAGCGCGGCCGGAGTGAGCCGGCTGCGCCCTCCCCCTTCGCCGCCCGAATACGACTCGATCAGCTTGAAACCCAGGGCCGCTTCAACCCGCTTTACGCGCGCCCAGGCGGAACGATAGCTGAAACCGGCGCTGCGGGCTGCCGCCTTGAGGCTACCCTCCGCGTGTACCGCCTCCAAAAGCCTGAGCGTGCGTGGACCCATAAGGTATTCGCCCGTTTCCGTCTCCAGCCAAAACTTCGCACGCGGTCGCATCTTAACCCTAGTAAACCATCTCACCGGCGACGTACGCCCGGGTTTGCTCCCGCTGCGGATCCGTGAACAGCTGCTCGCTGGCGCCCGCTTCCACCAGGCGCCCGCCCAGCAAGAACCAGGTTTCCTCGCCCAGACGCCGGGCCTGATAAAGGTTGTGGGTGACCAGCACCAGGGTGCGGCCCCGGGAGTGCACTTCACGCAAAATGTCTTCCACGAGGGCGACATTGGCCGGATCCAGCGCCTGAGCGGGCTCGTCCAAGAGCAGCACGTCGGGCTCGGTGGCGAGCGCCCGCACCAGCGCCAGGCGGGCGCGTTCGCCGCCGGAGAGCGACTGCGCGGGCTGGTTCAGTTTGCCGGCCAGCCCCACGCGCTCGAGCCAGGGCTTCACCCGCCGCGCCGCCTCCTTCCGGTGTACCCCCCGGAGCTGGAGACCAAAGGCGGCGTTGGCGAGGACGCTGCGCTCGAGCACGGTGCGGTCCTGGTCGAGGAATACTGCGCGGCCGCGCACTTCCACGCCACCGTCGTCGGGGGGCTCGAGGCCCGCGAGCAGGCGCAACAGCGTGCTCTTGCCCGCACCGCTGGGCCCGATCACGGTCACGAACCGGCCTGGCGGGAGTTCGATTTTGTCAACGGCCAGTTCAAACCCCGGATAGCGCCGCACCAGGCCCGCCGCCCTGATCACCGCCGCTCCCCCCAAACCACCAGGAACGCGGTGACCAGCAGAGTCACCCCCAGCAGCACCGCCCCCAGCGCCAGCGCCCTTTCCAAATCACCCTTACGCGTTTCCAGCACCACTGCAGTGGTGAGCACCCGGGTGTGGTGGCGGATGTCACCGCCTACTATGGTGGCCGCGCCCACCTCGCTAACGGCCGCGCCGAACCCCGCTGCCAGCGCCGCCACGATGGGCCGGCGGCTCTCCCACAAGAGAGTGGCCAACACCTGGCGCTCCGTGCCCCCCAGCCCGCGCACCAGCCGCCGCACCCCCGCGGCGCGCGCCTGCACCGCCGCCAGTGTGAAACCGGCAATCATAGGAAGGGCGAGCACCGCCTCAGCGAGCACCATGGCCGTGGGGGTGAAGAGCAACCCCAGCCATCCCAGCGGGCCACTGCGGGAAAATAGCAGATAAAGGACGAGCCCCACCACCACCGGCGGCAGCCCCATCCCGGCATAGAGAATCACCTGGGCGGCGAGTCCGCCGGGGCGCGGGCGCGCCCCCAGCCAAACCCCCAGCGGCAGCCCGGCCAGGGCCGCAAGCAGCGTGGCCGCGCCCGCCACACGCAGGCTGCGGCCGGTTATTTCCCAGATCTCCGGCCAACCGGCGGTCACCTAAGGAACCACCTCCACCTTGCAGCGGCCGAATAACGGGTTGAACAGGCTCTGCCCGAAACGCGCCTTCATGTAGGCGCCGATGGCTCTTTGCACGTCATCGCGCAGCAGATAGGCGCGCAACCGGTAGGCGGCCTTGTAGTTGACCCCCGGCAAACGCTCGGGGTTCACCACCATGTAGCCGTACTGGTTCAGCAAGAGCGGCTCGGGGCGGTTAAAAAGGTCGGCGAGGTCCACCTTGTCGCGCATGAACAGATAGGTACCCAGATCGGTGAGGGTATACGCCTGCTTCTCGGCGGCGAGCGCGAGCGTCGCCCCCATGCCACTGCCCGACTCCAGGTACCAGGCCCGCCCGCGCGGCTCCAATCCGCAGGCTTTCCAAAGCGCCCGCTCGCGGTGGTAGGTGCCCGAGTTGTCGCCCCGGCTGACGAAGGTGGCCCCGGCCCGGTAGATGCGGCGCATGGCGTCCAGCGCGCTCTCGGCGGCCGCCACACCCGCGGGGTCGGCAGCCGGACCGGCGATTACAAAATTGTTGTAGGCCAGACAGGCGTGACCCTTTCCCTTTCCCGCGCGCAGGAAGCGCGCCTCCAGGTCGGGGGCGTGCACCAGCACCGCATCGGCGTCGCCGCGGCCGGCGATGGCGAGCGCCTGGCCGGTGCCGACGGCTATCACCTGCACCTCTACGCCGGTTTCCCGGGTGAACCCGGGCAGGATGGCGTCGAGCAGACCCGAGTCGTTCACGCTGGTCGTGGTAGCGAGCCGCAGGGGTGCGGCCGCGAGCGCCAGACCGAACACCGCCATGAGAGCAAGCGTTCTGGGCATCGTCACCCTCCGTTTCGCAACGTGTTGCAACACCCCTGATTCTAAACCGCCACGCAAGGCAAACGCCCCGCGCAAGGCGGGGCGTAACCGGGCCGGGGTAGAGCTAGCGCTTCTTGCGGCCGCGGCCGCGCTTCTTGCCGCCGCCGGTATCGCCGCCGGAATCGGAGCCGCGCATGAAGCTCTTGAGCTTGTGCTCGAACTCGGGTGCCTGACGCGGCAGGCGCCTGGGCTTGGGGGGATCTACGGGCTTCTCCATGAGCTCTTTGATAGACAGGTCGAGCCGCCCCTTGTCGTCCCGCCCCAAAACGAAGACCTCGACTATGTCGCCCTCGTTTAGAAAATCGCGCACGTTCTTGACGAACTCGTGGGCGATCTCGGAGATGTGCACCAGCCCCGACTCACCACCGGGGAGTTCAACGAAGGCGCCGAAGTCCATAACCCGCGTTACGCGGCCCTCTACGATACTGCCTGCTTCATACTTCATTCAGTTCTTCCTCCATGGAGCGCAATCCGTACGCTGACGGGTGGAACCTATGACAAGGCTTTTCGCGCTCACGATGGGGTCACTATAGCATATTGCACCGCGCGGGCAAGTCCCCATATAACGTTTTCTCGGCGGCAGCTTGTAAAGTGATATATTAAGGCTACGGAGGTCGCCTTGTCCGAGTTGTGGTTCGAACCCAATGCCGACGAACGCGCCCTGCTGGGTGCGCTTACCAGTTACCTGAGCGAGCGGGTCGTCCCTACCGCCGCCGAGCGTGACGCCCGCAGCGAGTTCCCCTACGAAATAGCAACCGAGCTGGCCGGGCTGGGCGTTTTCGGCCTGCAGATACCCGAGGCCTACGGGGGACTGGGCCTGCCCACGCGCACCGCGGCCCGCATAATCGAAGAGATAGGCTGGGCCGACGGCAGCCTGGGGCTCACCGTGGCCAGCCACAACTCCCTGGCCACGGGCCACCTGCTCCTCGATGCCAGCGAAACGCAAAAGGAGCGCTATCTGCCGAAGATGGCGAGCGGCGAGTGGCTGGGCGCCTGGGGTCTCACCGAGCCGGGCGCCGGCTCCGACGCCGCAGCGCTGCGGACCCGGGCCGAGAAAACCGCTGACGGCTGGGTGCTCAACGGAACCAAGCAGTTCATCACCCAGGGTTCGGTAGCCGGTGTATACGTGATAAACGCCCGCACCGACCCCGCCCCCGAAGGCAAACCCCACCGGGGAATAAGCACCTTCGTCTTCGAGGCGGGCGCACCGGGGCTCAGTATCGGACGCAAGGAGGACAAGCTCGGGCTGCGCAGTTCCGACACCGCCCAGCTGGTCTTCGAAGACCTGCGCCTGCCAGCGGACGCGCTGGTGGGAGAGCGGGGACGGGGTTTTTACACCGTGCTCAAGGTGCTCGACGGCGGCAGGGTGGGC
This sequence comes from Thermaceae bacterium, assembly GCA_027067955.1. GTDB lineage: Bacteria > Deinococcota > Deinococci > Deinococcales > Marinithermaceae > Oceanithermus. Next base: position 89,364 of record JAMOUW010000063.1, on the reverse strand, counting down.
ATAGCCGCGCTGAGCGTGGGAATCGGCCGTGCGGCGCTCGAGTTCGCCGCCCGCTACGCCGGTGAGCGGCGCCAGTTCGGCAAACCGATCGGTCGCTTCGAAGGAATAGGGTTCCAGCTCGCCGAAATGAGCACCGAACTGGAGGCGGCGCGTCTCCTTTACCTGAAGGCGGCTGAGTTGAAGGATGCCGGGCGCGACTACACCCTGGCCGCTGCCCAGGCGAAGCTGTTCGCTAGCGAGGCCGCCACCCGGGCCGCCGACGCCGCCATCCAGGTCCTGGGAGGCTACGGTTACATCAAGGATTACCCCGTGGAGCGCTACTGGCGCGACGTACGCCTGATGCGCATCGGCGAGGGTACGAGCGAGATCCTCAAACTAGTAATCGCCAAGCGAGTACTGGATAATTTTTCACTTTGAGTTATTACCGATAGCGGCGGAAAACTATTCGGTGGACCGTCCCCCAAACGGGGGTACGAATAGCGCTGGCGCCCGGCTAGCATTAACCCATGAAAGCTATATCGAGCCCAAGCAGCGCCCGCGGCGGCTCACCGGGAAAACGCGCAGGGTTCACCCTCCTCGAGCTGCTGATCGTAATAGCCATAATCGGCATATTGGCGGCCATCCTGGCGCCGAACCTCATCAAGGCCCGCGCCATGGCCGAGAAACGGGCGGCCAACGCCTTCGCCCACAACATCTACAAGGCCTCGTTTGCCTACGTGGCCGCATCGCCCGACCTGACGGTGATACCCGACTCCGACTGCAGCGACGGGTACACCGCCGGCGGATACCACGTTGCCTCGCCGGGACCCATGGTCGTCGCCTGCACCGTCAGCGACAACGACAACAACGGCGTACCCGAGGTAGAGGTACGGGATCGCTTCGGCAACGTGTACCGCTACTGAAGTCCGGACCCTTCGGCGCCTTCACAAAAAAACGTGGCGCCCGTGCCGACCGGAAGCCGCCTCCTCACCGGCACGTAAAACCGCAAAAACATAGAAATGTCAACCAATGATGAAAGCAATGGACATAGCCACCAGCAACAGCGACACCTTCGCCGACCTCGACCCCGGACTGCGCAAGCTCCACAACTACGCCCTGGCGGTCTATCTGCTTTACATAACCGGCTTCGTGCTGGGGGGGATCACCACCCTTGCGGGCTTCATCCTGGCCCTGGTCAAGGGGCGCGAGGCCCGGGGAAGCTACCTCGACGCCCACTTCCGCCGCCAGCAGCGCAGCTTCCTGTGGGGCATCTTTTGGGGCCTGGTAGGCCTGATCCTGAACACGCTGGGTATCGGGTACCTGATCATCGCGGTCGTGGCGGTGTGGCTGCTCTACATCTGGATCAAAGGATTGCTCAACCTTACCGATCTACAACCCGCCTGAGCGGCAGACGTCGCCCCTGCCGCGTCATCGCATAAACTAGCGTTTGTGAGCGAACGACTCTTCTGGCAGGATCCCTACGCCACCACCTTCAAAGCAACGGTAACGCGAGCCTGGGAGGAAGACGGCAGCTTCTTCGCCGAGCTCGACCGCACCCTCTTCTATCCCACCTCCGGCGGCCAGCCCCACGACACCGGCACCCTGGGCGGCGCGCGGGTGATGGACGTTCTGGAACCGGAAAAGCACGGCAGCCGCATAGTGCACGTGCTAGACGCGCCCCTGGAAGAAGGGGTGGAGGTCGCAGGAGAAATCGACTGGAGCCGCCGCTACCGCCACATGCAGCGCCACACCGGACAGCACATCCTCAGCCAGGCATTCTTGCGCGCCGCGCAGTGGAACACGATCTCGGTGAGCCTGGCGGGACCGCAGATCCACATAGACTTCGACGTCTGGCCGGGGGCGGAAGCAGCCCGGGAGGTGCTGGAACGGGCCGAGGCCCTCGCCAACTGGGCCGTCTACGCCAATCTGGCCGTCAGCGCGCGCGAAGTGCCCGAGGCGCAGGTGCCGCTCCTGCCGCTCCGGCGCATGCCCAAAGTGAGAGGGGCGGTGCGCGTGGTGGAGATAGAAGACTGGGACCTGGCCCCCTGCGGCGGCACCCACCTGCGCAGCAGCGCCGAGGCGGGGCCGATAAAGCTGCTGGGCTTCGAAAAGGGCAAGAAGAAGCAGATCCGCGTCTACGCCCGTACCGGCTGGGAGGCGCTGGAGGACTACGCAGCCAAGCACCGGACGCTGGAGGAGCTGGCGGGACGCTTTTCGGCGGGCGTATTCGACGTCCCCGAGCGGGTGCGCAAGCTGGAAGATGAGCTGTACGCCGCACGCGGCGAAGCACAGGCACTGGCCGCCGAGCTGGCAGAGCGCCACGCCCGCGAACTGGCGCAGGCGGGTTTTCCGGCGGCGCTGCAGGTAACGCTCGCGTCCCTGCCGGAAACGGGCCGGCGGGTGAGCGAGTGGCCCGGAGCGCTGGCGCTGCTGGGGGCGGTGGAACCTGGGGGCGAGCACGCCCGGCTGCTCCTGGTAAAGCACCCGGATCGCCCGGAGGAGCTGCGGGCGCTCTGGGAGGAACTGCTGGTGCCCCTGGGAGCGCGCGGCGGCGGCCGGGATCACATCCAGGGGCGGATCCCGGCGGGTAAACTGCATGAGGCGCTCGAGCGTTTCGAGCGCGCAGCAAGGGAGAACCCGTGAGCGGCACACCAACCCGTACTCTTGGCGACAACGTCCTGGACCTCAAACCCGGCGACCGCGTATTCGATCCCCAGGCCCACAAGGGCTACCTGGTCTACGGCATCCGTATCTACGACGACTACGACAACGGCATGCTCGACACCTACTTCGATCTCATCTGCGAGGACGGCGCCCGCGTGGTGCTCCAGGGGCTGGCCATCAGTCACTGGGAAAGACTCTGAACCGCCGAACCGGAGCGGGGGGGCGGGCGACGGTCCGCCCCTCTTCACCGGTACAATGGCGCCAAGCAAAGGAGGCGGTATGCGCATTCTCACAATCCTTGCTCGGGCGCTGGCGGGTCTGTTCCTGCTGACCCTGCTGCTCGCGCTGGCGGGTTACTACTACCTGAAAAACACCACCCTGCCCCAGACGAGCGGACGCCTGGTCACCCCCGGCCTCTCCGCCCCGGTAGAGATACTGCGCGACAAGAACGGCATCGTGCACATCAGGGCGCACAACGAGCACGATCTCTTCTTCGCCCAGGGGCTGGCCCACGCCCAGGACCGGCTCTGGCAGATGGAGTTCCAGCGCCGGCTCGGGGCCGGCCGCCTGGCCGAGCTGCTGGGGGAAGCGGCGCTGCCCACCGACCGCTTTCTGCGCACCCTGGGGGTCTACCGCGCCGCCGCGCAGGCATACGAAAACCTCCCCGGCGACCTCAAAGCCATAGTGGACGCCTACACGAACGGGATCAACGCCTATCTGGCGACGAAGCCGCCGCTGCCGCTCGAGTTTAAGCTGCTCGGCTTCAAGCCCGAACCCTGGACCCCGGCCGACGTGCTGGTATGGCAAAAGATGATGAGCTACGACCTGAGCGGCAACTACAAGCGCGAGCTGCTCCGCTACCGGCTGCTCTCCCGCGGTCTCGACGTCGAGCGCATCGAAGAGCTCATGCCCCCTTACCCCGTGAGCGCTCCAACGATAGTGCGGCGGGTTCCGGAGGACCTGCAGCGCCCGCCGCAAGAGCCGGAGGAAACCCCCGCCGCCGCGCCCGCGGGCGGCGCGTGGCTGGACCGGTTGCTGCGACTTGCGCGGGCGCTCCCCGGAGGACTCGAGGCCTCCAACAACTGGGTAGTCGCCCCCTCGCGCAGCACCACCGGCAAGCCGTTGCTGGCGAACGATCCGCACCTGGGGCTCACCGCTCCCTCCATCTGGATGCTGATGGAACTAGAGGCGCCCAGCTATCACGTCACCGGCGCCACCTTCCCGGGGCTGCCCACGGTGGTCATCGGCGCCAACGATCGCATTGCCTGGGGTGTCACCAATCACGCCGCCGATGTGCAGGACCTCTACCTGCTCGAAGAAGCGCCGGGCGGCTACCGCTACAAGGACGGGGTGCGCCCCTACCGCATCCGCCGTGAGCGCATCGCGGTAAAGGGCGGCGAGCCGGTCACCCTCGAGGTACGCGAGAGCGTATACGGTCCGGTGATCTCGGACGTGGTGGACGCCCCCGCAGGGCAGGCGCTGGCACTGCGCTGGGTAAGCCTGGAGCCCGAAGACGAAACCATGGCCGCTTTTTACGGCATCGGCAAGGCGGCCAACTGGGACGAGTTCACGAAGTCGCTGCTGCGGCTTAAGGCCCCCAGCCAAAACTTCGTCTACGCCGACGTCGACGGCAACATCGGCTACCTGGCCCCGGGCAAGGTGCCGGTGCGCCGCCCGGGACACACGGGTAAGTACCCCGTACCCGGCACCGGCGAATGGGACTGGGCGGGTTTCGTCCCCGCCCGGGCGCTGCCCCGCATCTTCAACCCGCCCGAAGGTTACATCATCACCGCCAACAACCGCTCGACACCCGCAAACTGGCCCTACGTATTCACCCACGACTGGGCCCAGGGTTTCCGGGCGGAGCGTATCAGACAGCTGCTCCTCGGCAAAGCCAAGCTGAGCCCCGAGGACTTCGCCGACATCCAGGGGGACGAGCTAAGCCTGATGGCCAGGAGCTTCTGGGCGGTGCTGGAGCAGCTGAAACCCGCCAGCGCCCGCGCGGAGGAGTGGCGCGACAGACTGCTGGACTGGGACTTTCGCGAGAGCGCCGCCAGCAAGGAGGCCAGCGTCTTCCAGGCCTGGTACGCGGAGCTGGCGCGGCTGCCCGAAGAAGAAGTGGGGGAAGCCTACTGGAACGAACCCCGTTACCTGCTACGCGCTCTGCAAGAGGGCGACCCGGCCTGCGAGGCGCGCGGCGTGAGCTGCCTGGAGTTCGCCTCGCAAGCGCTGGACCGCGCCCTGGACAGGCTCGAGGCGCTACAGGGCGTGGTGCCGTGGGGGCAGCTGCATCCCGCCGTCTTTGAGCACAAGGTGCTGACCCATCAACCCCGGCTGCGGCGCTTCTTCGACCGCCGCATAGCCCACGGAGGCGACCGCTTCACCGTCAACATGGGCGCCTACGATTTTGCTACCTTCGCCATGAACCACGGCCCCAGCTACCGCGAGATCGTGGCCCTGGGCTTCCCCGAACAGAGCCTGTGGATCCACCCCATGGGGCAGTCGGGCAATGTCCTCAGCCGCCACTACGCGGATCTGCTGCCGCTGTGGGCGAACCTGGAGTACCTGCCCATGGGATCCGGCAAGCCGGTGGCGCGGCTGGTGCTCGAGCCGTAGCAGCGGGTTCCCCAAGCCGGTTACAGATATTCTGGCTGGTCGGGTTCGTCGCGCCAGAGCGCGGACAGGCTCTCCGGTCTGCGCCACACCTCCCAGCGCTCGCCGTTCCAGGCGTACTCGCCGGGGCGGGGATGGTCCAGGTAATTAAAGCTCATGGCGCTCCCGTAAGCCCCTGCCCACAAAAACGCCAGGGCGTCGCCGATCCGCGGCGCGGGGAGCTCTACGTCCCGGGCCAGCACGTCGCCCGATTCGCAGGCGGGTCCAGCCAGGTCGAAAACGGCGCGGCGCCCCCCCGAATAGAGCGGCAGCACTTGATGCCGGGCACCGTAAAGCAGGGGGCGCAGAAAAGCCGTCATTCCGGCGTCAAGCAGCAGGTAACGCCGCCGCGTCCGCTTCTCCGCCCAAATACGCGCCACCAGCACTCCGGCATCGGCTATCAGAGCGCGCCCGGGCTCGATCCAGAGTTCCGCACGGTAGGCGCGCGCCTGGGAGAACATTGCGGGCGCCAGAGAGGCGGGGTCCAGCCCGAGCCCGAAACCGCCGCCGAGATTCAACACCCCCAGCCGCTCCACGCGCTCCCGCAGGCGGTCCAGCACCTCAAGCCGGGCGGCGAAATCCGCGGGGTTGTTCAGGTTGGAGCCCAGGTGTACGTGCAGCCCGCGCATCACCAGACCCAGCGCCCGGCCCCTTTCGAAAACCTCCGGCCACTCCCCGGGCACCACCCCAAACTGGCTGTCGCCGCGACCGGTGGCCAGGTGCGGGTGGGTATCCACGGGCAGGTCGGGGTTGAGCCGCAGCAGCACCCCCGCCCCGGGCAGGATCCGGGCTATCCGTTCCAGATCGGCCGCCGAATCGGCCACCAGCGTGGGCGCCCCCGAACGCTCCAGCTCCGCGAGCGCCGCCGGGGTCTTGACCGGCCCATTGAGCACCACCTCCTCCGGCATATAGCCGGCGGCGTAGGAACGCAGCACCTCCCCTACGCTCACGGTTTCAGCACCAAAGCCGCGCACCCGCAGCCGTTCCAGCAGGCGCAAACGCGGGTTGGCCTTCAATGCATAGAAGATGCGCGCGCCCCGGAACGCGCTGCGGTAAAGGCGCGCCTGCGTCCCCACGCGCTCCAGGTCGTAGGCGTAGAAAGGAGTGGGCACGCGCTCCAGCAAATCCTTGAGGGCTTCGACGAACTGCGGACGCGGCGGGCTCGGCATGCCATACGATACCCCGGCGTTGTATCTTGGGGCATGCCGCTTATCGGTATCACCAGCCAGACCGGCCGCAGCGGCCGGGTCAACGTCACCCCGATCTGGGGCGCCCGCGAGCCTTACCGGGAGGCGCTGGAAAAACACGGCGCCGCCATCGTGGTGCTGCCCCCGCAGCCCCCCGAGCAGCTCACTCGCATCCTGGCACGACTGGACGGCCTCGTCCTTCCCGGCGGCGCCGACATCGACCCCGCCCACTTCGGAGAAGAACCGCACCCCCGGCTGGGAGAGGTGGACCCGGCGCGCGACGCGCTCGAGCTCTTCGCCGCTCGCTGGGCCGCAGAGCACGGCCTGCCCACCCTGGGCGTCTGTCGCGGGGCCCAGGTGGGGGCGGTCGCCTTGGGCGGCAGCCTCCATCAGGACCTCCAGAGCGCCGGTTTCACCCAGATAGGCCACGAACAGACCTCCCCCGCCCCGGCGCTGTGGCACCGGGTCGAGCTGGAAAACGAGCGCTGGCTCGCACCGCTCTTTGGACGCCGCTTCCGCACCAACAGCTACCACCACCAGGCTATTCGCGACCCCGGACCCTTCCGGGTCCTGGCCCGCGCCGCCGACGGCGTCATCGAAGCCGCCGACCTGCCCGACCATCCCTTCTACCTGCTCATCCAGTGGCACCCGGAACTGCTGCCCGACCACTGGAACCTCTTTGGCCTGCTCGTCGAGGCCGCGCGCGGCCGCCTCGCCTCCGCCGCCGACTGACCTCCCCGCGCAAGCGGCGGGAGCCGGCGGCGCACCGCCGGCTCCCTTTCGAAACCACCTCTAGCTCCGGGGGTCCAGGGCGTCGCGCACCGCGTCACCCAGCAGGTTCCACCCCAGCACGAAGAGGGCTATCGCCATGCTGGGCCAGAACCATACAAACCAGTATTTGAGCGGCTCGCCGCCGGGGTTGGATATCCAGCTGCGGGCGAAGCTGATCATCTGCCCCCAGTCGGCGTAACCCACGTCGGCCCCGAGACCCAGAAAGGCCAGGGTGGAAGCGGTGATCACGATCGCGCCTATGTCCAGGCTTGCCAGGATGATCATGGGGCCGATGGCGTTGGGCAGGATGTGCTTGAAGAAAAGCCGCCCGTAGCCCGCGCCCACGGCGTGCGCCGCCGATATATAGTCCTGAGCCTTCACCTGGAGGATGTTCCCCCGCAACATGCGCGCATAGATGGGCCATGCCACCAGCGCAATGGCGATCATAGTCTTGATCAGCCCACGCCCGAATATGGAGGCGAAGACCATTGCCAGCACCAGGCCGGGAATCGAATAAACGACGTCGACCAGGCGCATGAGCAGGTTGTCCAGCCAGCCGCCGAACAAGCCGGCCAGCCCGCCCACCATGGTGGCGATCACCAGCACGATACCCACCACCAGCACGCCAATGTAGAACGAGGTGCGCGCACCCCAGACGATGCCGTAGTAAATGTCGTACCCGCCGCTGGCTATCCCCAGGGGATACCTGGCGCTGGGCGGCTTCGGCACCGGCGAATAACTCACCCGGGGAATCTTGTAGCAGCTCTTCGGGGGGGCGAAGGCGGCCCGCCAGAAGGCGGGGCGGGTGGGGTTGCGGAGGGCCTGCCGCGCCTCGCTGCGCCCCAGCGACAGGTCCCGCATACAGCCCCGGGGAAGACGGTCGGCGGTGAGCACCGGGGCCAGCAGCGCCATCCCCGCGAAAAAGAGCAGGATCAACAAGCCCGCCAGCGCCAGCGGATTGCGGCGGAAGCGCCGGAAACGCTTAGATTCGTACCAGAGTTCCCGCTTAGGTTCTAGCGACGCGCGGCTACTCATAGCGAATCCTCGGATCAACGATCACGTAGGCCACGTCCACCAGCAGGTTTGCGGTGGCCATTATCAGCCCGATCAGCATCACGAAGGCTAGCAAGGTGGTCACGTCCAGCTGTAACGCCGCCTTGGCGGCCCACTCACCCAGACCGGGGAAGTTGAATATGAGCTCGATGACGACAATTCCACCGATCATCCGGCCCAGCATGGGGCCGGCCATGGTTATCACGGGAATGAGGGCGTTGCGGCGCGCGTGCTTGTAGACCACGGTCTTTTCCGGCAGACCTTTGGCGCGCGCGGTGCGCACGTAATCCTTACCCAGCTCGTCCAGCATCGAGGAGCGCATGACCCGCATTATCCCGGCACTGACGACGATAACCAGGGCGGCGGCGGGAAGTACCAGCCGCTTGAGCGCCTCCGCGGCGATATCGAGCCTGCCATTGAGCAGACCGTCTATGGTGAACAGGCCGGTATAGCGGCGGAAGTCGCCTCCGGCCAGCTCAATAAGCAGCGAGCTGGGTAAACGGCCGATTCCGAACCAGCCCAGCCCCCCGTATACCCAGGCCACCAGCCAGATGGCAACCACAAAGGTCGGCAACGACCAGCCCACAATAGCCATTACCCGGAGCGCCTGGTCGAGGAAGCTGTCGCGGTGGGTGGCGGCCTGGGTGCCCAGCCAGACACCCACAAGCACTATGGGCACGAAAGCCGCCAGCGCCAGTTCCATAGAGGCGGGAAAGCGCTTGCGAACCGTGGTCAGCACCGGTTCCTTGGATATGCGCGAAAAACCCAGGTTGCCCCTGAGAACTTCGGAGGCCCAGAGCCTGTACTGCACCAAAAAGCCCTCGTCCAGGTGATATTTTTCGATGATCTGATCCAGATGCTCGATCTGTTTGTCGGAGGTAACGAATGCCGCAGCCCGCTGCTGCGGCGAAAGGAGCTGCATCAATCCCATGATGACCAGCGAAAGCACGAAGAGCACCACGGGGATCTGCAACAGCCTGCGGGCGATGTAGTTAAACATGGAGTTCTCTTTTTGCTGTCAGGGACGGGGCCCGGCACATGCCGGGCCCCGCGGGAGACGCTACTTCTTGGAGATGTCCTTCCAGTAGAAGTCGCCACTAACCATAGAGTTGTAATAAACCCCCTGCAGGTTGTCGCGGGTCACTATGAAGGGTGACTGGCGAGGGTAGGGCACGTTGGGGAGCACGTCGTAAGCCATGCGCCCGATTTTGCGGTAGATGGCGAAGCGCTCATCCTGCTGGTCGGGGCGCACCAGGGTGCGGGCGTACTCTATCAGCTTGTCGAATTCGGGGTTCTTGAAGTTCTGCCGTTTCGCAAGCGAGCCTTCGGAGTGGTAGAAGGGATGGATGAAGTTGTCGGGGTCGGCGTAGTCGGCGCCCCAACCGAGCGGCCATACGGGCAGCGATTTGGCGCGCGCGGCCTTTAGGTAGTCGGACCACTGCAGCGGCACCACGTCGATCTTGAACCTGGGATTGATACTCTCGATATTGGCCTTGAGCATCTCGGCCACGGCCTGGCGCACGGTATTCCCGGCGTTGTGGGTGATGGTGACGCGGAATCCCTTCTTCCAAACCTGGCCGCCCCAGGCCTTCTTGAAGAACTCCTCGGCCTTATCGAGGTCGAGCTTGCGGATGGGGATGTCGGGATCATAGCCGGGCCAGGTGGGCGGCAGGGCCATGGTGTACCAGGCGGCGTTACCCTCGTAAATGTCGTTGTAAATGGCGTCCTGATCAAGGCAGTAGGCGAAGGCCTTGCGGACGTTGATGTCCGAGAAGAAGTCCCGGGGAATGCCGTTGCCGTCGAGCTTGCCCGAACCTATGTAGGGGTTGTTCTCGCCCTGGACGTTGAAATTGAAGAAGACCACGTGCGCCCCCGCAGGAGACCATGCCGGATCCGACCAGACCTTGACGCCGGCCATCTGCCTTACCTTGGCGTTGACCGTGGCCCAGTCGTTCACGTCCACGCGGTCGGCGTCGCCGCGGCGCAGGGCCTCGAGCCGGGTAGCCTCCTCCTCCACCGCCTGAACGAGCACGTTCTTGATCGCCGGGGCCTTACCCCAGTAACCGTCGAAGGCCTTGGCCACGATGTTCTTGTCGTCCCACTTGACGAGCCGGTAGGGACCGGTACCCGAAGCGTGATTATGCAGGTAGCCGGTGCGCAGGTCCACCCCTATCCAGTCCTTCCAATCGGCCTTGGTGCCGCTCCAGGCACCGTGGGCGATGGCCCACTTGCTGTCCACCACACCGGCGGCGGTAAAGAGCATTTTGGCGAAGAAAGCCACGTCGGGACCGGCCAGATTGAAGCGCACGGTGTAGAGGTCGTCGCAGACCACGCTGTCCTCTATCTTCTGCCAGTAGGCGTCGAGGAACCTGTCTGTCTCGGCCTGGGTCGCGCTGTCGCCCAGCTTTTTCTTGGCCTCGGTGAGAGCGTCGTTACCGTAGCCGGTGAGCGCATCGCCGTAGAACCAGGCCCCGGAATCTCCGGGCATGGTCACCAGGATGCGCTCGATGGAGTACTCGACGTCGCGGCAGGTCATCGGATTGCCGGAATGGAACTGAACCCCTTTGCGCAAGTGATAAACGTAAGTCCGGCCGCCGTCCTTGACCTCGTAACTGGTGGCCAGGGTGGGCTCGTAAGCGCCAGGAACGTCGCGCTTGAAGCTGTAAAGCGTCTCGTAGATATTCTCGATCACTCCTATCGAAGCACCGTCGTAAGCCTGCACCGGATCCAGCGAATCGAAAACAGCGCTCTGCATGTAAACATAGGTGTCCCGGGGAGCGGCCGCCAACACGCCTCCCAGCAGGACGAGCGCAACCATGGTAAAGATATGCTTTTTCATGCTGCTCCTTTCATTATTTATACGCGCTCATGCTACCATTCGCTGCAGCAGCATGCAAGACGATGGCAGGAAAACGTGATGACAAAGGATTAAAACCACCCCGCCCGGAACTGTACCAGTTCAGCGCAATGCAAAAAAGACCCGGCCAAGGCCGGGTCCGAAAGGCCGCAGAGGGGTTTTAGCTCTTGGGATCCAGAGCGTCGCGCACGGCGTCGCCTAGGAGGTTCCAGGCGAGGCCGAAGAGCACCAGCATGATGCTGGGGTAGATCCACACATACCAGAAATCGAAGGGGGTGCCCTGGGCCGTACCGAGGATGTAGCCGCGGGCGAAGCTGATCATCTGCCCCCAGTCGGCGTAACCCACCGGGGCTCCCAACCCCAGGAACGAAAAGCCCGCGGCGGTGAGCACAATCGAGCCCACGTCCATGCTGGCCAGAATGAGCAGAGTCCCGATGGCGTTGGGGAAAACATGCTTGAGGAAAACCCGCAGGGGGCTGGCCCCGATGGCCCGGGCGGCATCCACGAACTCCTGCGCCTTGGTACGGAGAATGTCGCCGCGGAAGAAACGGGCGTACCCCGCCCAACGGATGAGCGCCAAAGCGATCATCACCGTGGTAAGGCCGCTGCCAAAGATAACCGAGACGATCATTACGAAGACCAGGCCGGGGAAGGAGAGCATCACGTCGGTAACGCGCATGACCATGTTGTCGATGGTGCCGCCGAGGAAGCCCGACATACCACCGACCACGATGCCTATGGCCAGGCTAATCCCGACCACCAAAAAGCCCACGTAGAAAGCGGTACGGGTTCCCCAGGTGAGGCCGTAGAGAATGTCGTAGCTACCTCCCGAAACGCCCAGGGGGTGCTTCTTTGAGGGCGGCTTGGGCAGGGGCGAGAAGCCGTCGCGGGGAATCTCGTAACATGTCTGCGGCGGCGCCAGCGTCGCTTTCCAGAAGGTTGGTTTGAGGGGATTGCGCAATTCGGCCAGCACCTCGTCGCGCTTGATGCCCAGGTCGCGCAAACAAGGGCGGGCGGTGCGGATGGACGCCAGCTGCGGCGCGGTGATGGCGGGGGCGAAGAAGGCAACAAGCACGAACCCGAGGAGGAGCAGCGAGCCCACGATCGCCAGGGGATTGCGGCGGAAGCGCTTGAAGGTTTTCGAGCGGTACCAAGCTTCGCGCTGAGGTTTCATATCTTGGGGATTCACCACGACCTCCTCACTGGAAGCTGATCCTCGGATCGATGATGCCGTAGAGGATGTCCACGGCCAGGTTGGCCACCGATACCACCAATCCCGTCAGCAGGGCGATGCCAATCACGGCCGGGAAGTCGAGCTGCACGGCCGAGGGAACCGCCCACTGGCCCAGCCCAGGGATGTTGAAGATGATCTCGATGAAGAAGACGCCCTCGAGCATGAACGCGAACATCAAACCGGCTATTGTGACGACGGGGATGATGGCGTTGCGGCGCGCGTGCTTAAGGTTCACCACGCGCTCCGGCAACCCCTTGGCGCGGGCGGTGCGGACGTAGTCGGAGTTGAGAACGTCGAGCATGCTCGAGCGCAGCACGCGCATGATCTGGGCGCTGGCCACCACCGTGTAGGTGAGAACCGGCATGACCAGGCGCTTCAGAGCAGAAAGGGTAACGTCCCAGCGGCCGTTGAGAATACCGTCGATGGTGATCATCCCGGTGTAGGCCTTGAGGGTGCCGCGGGCGAACTCCACCATGTACTGGTCGTCGGCGCGGCCGATGCCGAAGAGCTTGAAGTGTCCGTAGAGAACCGCCAGCAACCAGATGCCCAGAACGAAGGTGGGCAGCGACCAGCCGATGATGGCGAAGACGCGCACCACCTGGTCTATGAAGCCGTCGCGGTGGATCGCCGCCATGGTGCCCATCCAGATGCCGAACGCCAGCACCGGGAAGAACATGTACATGGCCAGCTCCGCGGAAACCGGCAGTTTCTTGCGGATCGTATCCAGGACCGGCTCGTGCGACTGTTTCGAGTAGCCCAGGTCACCGTGCATGACGGCCTTGAGCCAGGTTGTGTATTGTACGAAAAACCCCTGGTCGAGGTTGTACTGACGAATAATCAGGTCCAGGTTTTTTGCCTGCTGTTCCGTTTTCGCATAGGTCGAGGCGCGCTGCTCGGGGCTGAGAAACTGCATCATCCCAAAAATAAGCAGCGAGATCGCCACGAGCACTATCGGGAGCTGCAGCAACCTGCGAACGATGAAGGTGGTCAACGTAATCCTCCAAAAAGCGGACTAAAAGTGCGCCGGGCGCACGTTCCCTGTTATACAGCAGGCAGTAGAGGGTGCCATGCACCCTCTACTGCACAAAAGGTTCTAAACGTCCACGCTACTTCTTGATGATGTCCTTCCACAGGAAGGAGCCGGAGCGCATCGGGTTGTTGTAAACGTCCATGCCGCTCGGGGCCATCTTGGTGTAGACGTTCTTCGCCAGCACCATCCAGCCGGTCGGCCGCGGCAGCGGCAGCACGGGCACGTCTTCGTACGCCAGGTGGCCGATCTTGCTGTACAGTTCGGCGCGCTTGGCGGGGTCGGTGATGGAGCGGGCCTCCTCAATCAGCTTATCCATCTCGGGGTTGTGGTAACCGACCTTCTTCGCGAAGTAGCCGTTCGAGTGGTAGTAAACGTAGATGAAGTTGTCGGGGTCGGCGTAGTCGGCGCCCCAGCCCAGCACCAGGGCGGGCAGCTGGCCGTTCTTGTAGGCGGCCAGGAACTGCGGCCAAGGCATGGCCTTGACGTTGATCTTGAACTTCGGGTTCAGAGCTTCGATGTTCGTCTTGAGGATCTCGGACACCGTCTTACGGGTGGTGTTACCCGAGTTGTAGGCGATGGTCATCGTGAAGCCGGTATCCCAGAGCTTGCCACCATAGGCCTTCTTGAAGAATTCCTCGGCCTTGTCCATGTCGAGGTTGTAGATGGGAATGTTGGGGTCGTAACCGAGGAAGGAGGGGGGCAGCGCCATGGTGAGCGGCACGGCCTTGCCCAGGTAGAGGTCCTGGATGATGGCGTCCTGGTCGAAGCTGTAGGCGAAAGCCTTGCGAACGTTGACGTCCTTGAAGAAGTCCGCGGGGATGCCATTGCCGTCGAGCTTGCCGGAGCCGATCATCGGGTTGTCCTTCGCGGCGATCTTCTCGTTGAAGAAGACGGCCGAGGCAGCGGCGCCCAGCCACTTGTCGGACTCGAGCACCTTGGCGTTGGCCATACCGCGGATCTGGGTCTCCAGGGTGGCGCGGTTGTTGACGGTGATGCGGTCAGCGTCACCGGCCTTGAGCGCCTGGATGCGGGTGGCTTCTTCGTCGACAACCTTGATGATGATGGTCTTCATCTGGGGCTTGTTGGCGTAGTCCCAGTAACCGATGAAGCGCTCGGCGATGACGTCCTTGTCGTCCCACTTGACGAGCTTGTAGGCGCCGGTACCGGCGTCGTGGTTGTGCAGGAAGCCGTCACGCAGGTCCTTGCCGGCCCATTCGAACCAGTCGGCCTTGGTGCCGCTCCACTCGCCGTGCTCGATCGCGTACTTGCTGTCGAGGATCGAGGAAGCGGTGTACATCAGCTTCACGAAGAAGGAGGGATCCTTCTTGACCAGGTGGAACTGAACGGTGTAGTCGTCGACGCACTGGACCGAGTTGTCGATGGCCTGCCAGTACTTGTCGAGATCGGCCTTCGAGGGGTTCTCTCCGAAGTAGTCCTTGGCGTTGGTGCCGTCGTAGCCGATCAGGCTTTCGGCGTAGAACCAGCCGGCCGAATCGCCGGGGTTGGCGACCAGGAGGCGCTCGATGGAGTACTCGACGTCGCGGCAGGTCATGAGGTTGCCGCTGTGGAACAGCACGTCGTGGCGCAGCTTGAAGGTGTAGGTTTTGCCGTCGTCGCTGATCGAGTAATCGGTGGCCAGAACCGGCTCGTACTCGGTGATGCTCTCACCCTTGTAGGAGTAGAGCGTCTCGTATATGTTCTCCAGAACCGCACCCGAGGCGGTGTCGTACGCCTGGGCGGGGTCGAGGGAGTCGATGGCCCCGAACGTCATCTGGACGTACGTATCCGGGCCCGTGGCGGCAAAGGCCATCGTACCGATCAGACCTAGAGCCAGAATCTTCAGCAAGTGTTTTTTCATACGTGCTCCTTTCCGTACCTATCGGTCGCCCGTAGTATAGCAAACGGCCGATGAATACCGAAGGAATACCGTGAAGAAAGATGCACGTCGGGAGCCGCGATTACGCCCCCGCGGTCGCCGCTGGATGAGAGCTCGCTCAAGTCGAGAGAAAACCTCCGTCCACCGCCAGCACAGCGCCGGTGACGTAACTGGCGAGATCGGAGGCGAGGAAGAGCACCGCCCGCGCCACCTCGTCGGGCCGCCCGAAACGCCGCAGCGGTAACCGCTGATTAAAATTGAAAGCCACACCCACTTTGCCGAGTTCCGCCCGCAATATGGCCTGCTTGCGAAGCCGGCGCACACCCCCCGTGGCGATCCCCCCGGGGACCACCACATTGGCGCGGATACGCGGGGCGTACTCGCGCGCCACCGCACGGGTGAGCGCCACCACCCCCAGTTTGGCGGCGTCGTAATGCGCCAGTCCCGGGGCAAAGGGCAGGAAGGCCTCAATCGAGCCGACGTTGACGAGCACCCCCGCACGCCCCTTGCGTACGCCCAGGAACCCCCGGGTCATCCAGTAGACCGCGTCGAGGTTTACCGCCATCTGCTGGCGGTAAAAATCTTCGTCCACCGCAAGCATGTCGCGGAAGGTATAGATCCCGGCGTTGTTGACCAGGATATCGGGGGGCCGGCTTCCCAGCTCCTCCCAAAGAGAGTCTATGGCGTGTTTTTGGGCAAGGTCGATGGCCTGCGCTTTCACCGCCGCCCCGGCTGCGGCGAGCTCGGAGCGCAAGCGCTCGAGCCCCGCAGCATTGCGATCCACCAGCAGCAACTCCGCCCCTGCCTCGGCGAAACGCCGGGCCGTCGCGCGGCCTATGCCGTCCGCCGCCCCGGTAACGAGAGCCCGCCTTCCCGCGAGCGAAAGCAGCTCGGCCAGACTTGGTTGCGCCATGGCTCCATTCTGACACGCGGCGCTATGCTGAAGCATGGACACCCCCGGGCGAACCGCACTGATAACCGGTGCCGGCGGCGGCATCGGCCGCGCCGTGGCCGAACGGCTGGCCGCGGAGGGGTACCGCGTGGTGATCTCCGACAAGGAGCCCGCCGGCGCACAGGAGGCGGCGCGGCTCGGCGCCGCCTTCGTCCAGGCCGACCTTTCGGACCCGAAGGAGGTCTGGCGCCTGGCGGTGGAGGCCCGCCGGGCCTTCGGGCGGGTGGACGTCCTCGTCAACAACGCCGGCCTCCAGCACGTCGCGCCGCTCGAGCGCTTCCCCCTGGACGTCTGGCAAGCGATGCAGCAGGTGCTGGTCACCGCCCCCTTTCAGCTCATCCGCTCATTTTTAGGCGCGATGAAGGAGCGTGGTTGGGGACGTATCATCAACATGGGTTCGATCCATTCGGTGGTGGCGAGCCCCTACAAGGCCGCCTACGTTACCGCCAAGCACGCTCTTTTGGGCCTGACCAGGGCCGCGGCCCTGAAAGCGGGGGAAGCGGGTGTGACCGTCAATGCGGTCTGCCCCGCCTATGTACGCACACCCCTGGTTGAACGGCAAATAACGGGCCAGGCCGCGAACCTGGCTCTGAATGAAGACGAGGTGGTGGCAAAGGTAATGCTCGCTCCCGCGGCGATCAAGCGCCTGATCGAGCCCGGGGAGGTCGCCGCGCTCGTGAACTATCTAACGTCCAATTCCGCGGGCGCGGTCAGCGGCGCCTGCCTGCCCCTGGACCTGGGCTGGACCGCACGCTGAACGGCCGGGCTGCTACCGGCCCGGCCGCCAGCTGGCACGGAATCCGCTTACTGACTCACCGAGATGGGGATCCGCTTGGCGCGCGCCTTCTCGACCTTGGGCATGGTCAGCTTGAGCATGCCGCTCTTGAATTCCGCCTTCACCTCGTCGGCGCTAATCTCCACCGGCAGGGTGAAGCTGCGCACGAAGGTGCCGTGGGGGATCTCCTGCAGGTAGTAGCGGCGCACACCCTGGTCCTCTACCGGCTTGTGCTCGCCGCGGACCGTAAGCTTGTTGCCCTCGAGGCTGATGTCGATCTCCTCTGCGCTCAGCCCGGGAACGGCCATCTCCAGCACCAGGGCGTCGTCGGTTTCGTAGAGGTCAACCGGTGCCACATAGGTGCCGGGTACGGCCATACGGCCACGGTCTCCCAAAGCCTCCTCGAAGAGCCGGTTGAACTCGTCGAACAGGTTCACGGGACCCCAAGTGCGGAAGGGAGTGAGCTCGGCATTCGGGCGAATCTCGCGTTTCACCAGTGCCATATCATCACCTCCTCCTATTATCTCCTCCACCTCAGAGCATATCATATGAGCCTTATCTTGTCAACTAGCCCGTGCTAGGCTGCGGTGGTGCGCGTGGAAACCCTCGCCCTCGGACCTCTTGGCGCCAACGCCTATCTGGTGTGGCGCGAGCCCGGACAGGCGGTGCTCATAGACCCCGGCGATGAACCCGCACGGGTGCTCGAGTGGGTGGAAAGCGCGGAGGTGACGCTGCAGGCCGTATTGCTGACTCACGCCCACTTCGATCACTTGGGTGCGGTGAACGGGGTGGTGGAAGCGCTTGCGCCGCCCGTCTACCTGCACCCCGCGGCGCGGCCCGTCTACCAGCGCGCCGCCGCCTCCGCCGCCCGCTGGGGGATATTCATAGATCCGCCCCCGTTAGAACCCCTGGTCGATCTGCACCCGGGCGCGCTCACACCGGGACCCGGCTTCGAGGTGTCACACCTGCCCGGCCACTGCCCCGGACACGTGGCCTTCTACGCCGCAGAGGCGGGCGCGCTCTTCGCCGGAGACCTGCTGTTCGCCGGCGGCGTGGGACGCTGGGACCTGCCCGGAGCGAACCTGGACGACCTGCAACACTCGATCCGGCGCCTGTTCGCGCTCCCGGAGGAAACGCGCGTCTTCCCGGGCCACGGACCTGCCACCACCCTGGCCGCCGAACGCCGCGGCAACCCCTTCGTGCAAGACTGGCTCGGTTAGCTCCTCATGGGCATCCAACACCGCTTCGTTTAGAATGAGGCGATATGTTTAGGGGCGAGGATATAGGAATCGACTTGGGCACCGCCAGCGTGCTGGTGTACGTGCGCGGCAAAGGGATCGTCCTGCGCGAACCCTCCGTCATCGCCATGGTGCGCGACAGCAAGGACGTCAAGGCCGTCGGCGCCGAGGCGTACCGCATGCTGGGCCGCACACCGGGCAACATCATCGCGGTGCGCCCGCTGAAGGACGGGGTGATCGCCGACTACACCCTGACCGAACGCATGCTCACCATGTTCCTCAAGAAGGTGCTCTCGCCCATGGCGCGCTTCTTCAAACCGCAGGTCATGGTCGGCGTCCCCAGCGGCGTCACCGAGGTCGAGCGCATGGCAGTGGTGCGCGCGGTGGTGGACGCCGGCGCCAAGCGCGCCTTCCTCATCGAAGAACCCCTGGCCGCGGCCATCGGCGCGGGCATAAACATCGCCGCGCCCACCGGCAGCATGGTCGTGGACATCGGCGGCGGCAGCTCCGACATCGCGGTAATCAGCCTCGGCGGTATCGTGCAGTCAGAATCTCTGCGGATAGCCGGCAACGAGTTCGACCAGTCGATCATCCGCTTCGTGCGCCGCGCCCACAACCTGCTGATCGGCGAGCGCACCGCCGAGGAAGTCAAGATAAAGATAGGGGCGGCTAAGATCCTCTCCGACGACGACCGCCTCGTCGCCGAGGTGCGCGGGCGCGATGTGGTCACCGGCCTGCCCAAGATGGTGGAGGTCACCACCGAAGAGGTGGTGGAGTCGCTGGCCGAACCCCTGGAGAAACTGGTCATGGGCGTGCGGCGGGTGCTCGAAGCCACACCCCCCGAACTGATATCGGACATCGTCGACCGGGGCATCCTGCTTTCCGGCGGCGGCGCGCTGCTGCGCAATCTGGACCACATGCTCCACGAAGCAACCAACGTTCCCGTAATCGTGGCCGACAACGCCCTGGACGCGGTAGTCTACGGAACCGGCAAGGCCCTGGAAATGATTCCCGTACTCAAGGACACCCTCATCTCCTCCGACTCGGTCCTGCGCCGCTAGGGAGGCATCCCGTGCACGACATCCTCGAGCTGCTGCCACACCGCTACCCCTTCCTGCTGATCGACCGCATCATCGAAGCCGATGCGGAAAGCTTCAAGGTGCTCAAGAACGTCACCTTCAACGAACCTTTCTTTGGCGGCCACTTCCCCGGACATCCGGTCATGCCGGGGGTGCTCATCGTCGAGGCCATGGCCCAGGCGAGCGTGGCCAGCCTGGCGACCCGCCCCGACTTCGATCCCGGCTCGCTGGCCTACCTGGCCGGGGTGGACGACGCCCGCTTCCTGAAACCTGTAGTCCCCGGAGATACGCTCATCATCGAGGGCACGTTGCGCTACCGGCGCGGTCTGGGTAAATCGGAGGCGAGCGTACGGGTTGCGGATGAGGAGGTGGCGCGCGCCAGGCTGACCTTCGTCGTGCGGAGCCGCTAAATGTTCACGATCCTCGACCGCTACATCCTGCGGGAGGTGGTGCCGGTGCTGCTGGTATCGGCGCTGCTCTACGTGGCGGTCTTTCTGTTCGGCTTCTTTTACGTAGGCAGCCGCTGGCTCGACGGCGCATCCGTACTCAAGGTGCTCACCTGGCTGGGTTACCACGTACCCGGGGTGCTCGTGCAGGTGCTGCCCATGGCCGTCGTCTCGGCCGTGGTCATCCCCTTCGGGCGCATGGCCACCGAGGGAGCCATCCTCGCCACCCAGGCGGGCGGGATATCGCTGGCGCGGCTGCTGCGGCCGGTGCTGCTGCTCGGCTTCCTGCTGGCGGGCTTCTCGCTCTATCTGTCGGAGAACGTGGTGCCCCAGAGCAACGCCCGGGTGCGCGGCTACTGGTACGACGAGCTCACATCCCCGGGCCACGGGCTGCACCGCCTGCGCGGCAAGACCGTTCCCCTGGGCAACGGCATCGAGCTGTTCTTCTCGGGCTACGACTGGTCCCGCCACGCCATGACCGGCGTGCGTCTGCAGCTGTGGAAGGGGCGGCAGGCCACCGTAATCTTCGCCGACCGCGGCGTCTACCAGGGTCGCGATCTCAAGCTAACCGGATACCGCATCTACACCGTGGACTACGCCGCCATCGACGACCTCATGAAAGCCGCCGACGATGAGCTTCCCGAGCGGCTGCAGCGGGTATTCAAGAACGTCAGTATCCCCCGGGACAAAAACGCCAGCACCACCATAAAGGTGGGCCTGAACCGCGACGAGGCGCTGGCCAATTTTGCCGATCCGCTCGCGGCCGACACCCTTAGCCTGAGCGAGGCCTGGCGGCGCTATACCGACCCCAAGCTGGCCCCCAGGGACCGCGCAGACGCCGGGCTCGCCTTCCACTCCAAGCTGGCGCTGCCGCTCGCGAACGTGGTGCTGGTGCTGATCTCGCTTCCCTTCGCCGTCTATTACGGGCGCAGCCCCGGGCTCTCGATGGGAATGAGCGTGATGATAGCGGTCGGCTACTACCTGGTCTTCTTGCTCGCCCGCTCGCTGGGCGGTCTGGGGATGCTACCGCCCGCGCTGTCGGCATGGCTGGCGAACCTGGTTTTCGCGTTCGTCGGCTGGAGGCTGATCCGCAGATGAGGGCGCTGCTGCTCTCGGCCTCCATCGGCGGCGGGCACCGGCAGGCGGCCCGGGCGCTCCGGGAGGAGCTCGAGCGCGGGGGTGCCTGCGAATGCCTGGAGGAAGACTACCTGCGCTTCGTACCCCTGTGGGAGCGGGGCCCTGCCACCTGGACCTACGCCTTCTGGCTGCGCTACTGGCCCGCCGCCTACCGCTGGTTCTACCACTGGTCGAATCTGCCCAGCGAGCCCAAACTGATCTCGGAGATCTTCAGCAAGGCAGGTTTGGGACCGGTGCGCAGCTACCTGCGCGAGGTCCGCCCCGACATCGTTGTGGCCTCGTTCGCCACCACCGCGGCGGTGGTGGGACGCGCCCGCGCCGTCGAGGGGGCCGACTTTACCAACGCCCTGGTGGTCACCGACTTCCGCGCCCACCGTCACTGGGCGCGCCCCGAGGCCGACCGTATCTACGTCGCCTTCGAGGAGACCAGACAGGACCTGCTGGCGCACGGCGTTTCGCCCGAACGCGTGCGGGTTACCGGAATCCCCATCCTGCCGGACTACGCCCGGCTGCCAGATAGGGGAACCCTGCGGGCCAAACGCGGTTTCGACGAACGTCCGGTGGTGCTCCTCACCAGCGGCGGCGCGGGTGCCTACCGCAGCTACAAGCGGGTGCTGCAGGCACTCCTGAAGCTCGATATGCCCATGCAGCTTGTTACCTTCAACCGCCGGCACAACGGCACTCATGAAGAAGAGCGGGGGCGCGTGCGCTGGATCCGCACCGGCCTGCGCGACGACTTTCCCGAGTGGATGGGTGCGGCCGACTGGGTGGTGGGCAAGGCGGGCGGGCTGACCGCCTCCGAGTCACTGGCGCTAGGGGTGCCAATGATCATCTTCGATCCCATTCCGGGACAGGAGGAGGGCAACGCCGCGTACCTGGAGGAACACGGGGCTGCGGTGTGGGTGCGGCGGGCCGGCGAGCTGTCCGACCGGCTGGCCCGGTTGATCCCGGATACCCGCCGGCGCGCCGCCATGGCGCAGGCGGCGCGGGCGCTCAGCAAACCCGACGCCGCTGCCGCCATCGCCGCCGATCTGCTGCAGGCGGTGACGCGATGAGCTCCTGGGTCTGGCCGCTGGGGGCCACCGGGGTCTACTGGGGGCTCCCCTACATTCTCTGGCAGTGGTGGGGTCTGGGGGTGGTGCAACGGGGGCTGGGCAGCGCCCGCGCCGAGCTGGGCCTCACCTTCGACGACGGACCCGATCCCGCTACCACCCCGCGGGTGCTGGATGCGCTGGCGCAGGCTGGGGTGCAGGCCACCTTTTTCGTGCTGGCCGAACGCGCGCGGGAACATCCGGAGATTGTGCATCGCCTGCTGGACGGGGGGCACGAGCTGGCCCTGCACGGCTGGCGCCACCGCCACGGCTGGGGGCGCTGGCCCCGGGAAGCCTACGCCGACGTGGTGCGGGGGGTGCGGACGCTCGAGCACCTGACCGGAACCCGGCCGCGCTTCTTCCGCCCGCCGCACGGCGCCTGGACCTGGGCGCAGATGGCGGCGGCGCGGCGGCTGGGGCTCACGCCGGTGCAGTGGACGGTCGAGGCCCACGACTGGCACCCCGGCTACGACGCTGCGGCGGTCGTGCGCCGCATCGTCGAGGGCGCGCTACCCGGCGGGAAGAAGATCGAAGGGGCGATGCCCGGAGACGTCATCGTGATGCACGACGCCGGATCCGGAGGGCGCACCGCGGCGGCGGCGCTACCCGGGCTGCTCGCGGAGCTGCGGGCGCGCGGCTTCAGCCCCAAACCCCTGGGTGAGCTGCGCGGGCTGCGCAGGGGCGAGCTGCGCGACCTCCCCAAGCGCGCCTGGACGGCCACGGTCGACCGCTTCTTCGACCGCATTTACCACGTCGAGGAACTCAACTATTCTGCCCAGAGCGTCTTCCGCCTGGCGAAAGGCAGGTATCCCGGACCGGCGGTGGAACTGCCCGGCGGACGCCGCCTGGAACCGGGCGCGGTGGCGGCCGAGCTGCATCTGCACTCCGAACGCATGGCGCGGGCGGGTGAGGCCGGATCACTCACTGCCTTCCGGTTTTTCAAGAAATCAATGTCCGACCTGGCCCGCGCCCTGCGCGAAAGGGAGCACCTGAACGACGTGCAGGCATTCTGGGGCATCTCGCTCTTCCAGGAAATACTCGAGCCGGTGGGCTTTCAGGTAATCGAGCTGCCGCCGGCACGCCGGAAGCTCATGGGTGCTTACATGCACTTTCTGCACAGGATGTACGGGGGAACCCCGTTAAAGCGGGTCTGGCCCCGGCTGGTGCTCATCGACCGCGACACCCTGCTCGAGCGCTACGGCTAGGCCCGCGCGCGCCAGCGCCATCCCCCCCGCCACCCAGAACACCTCGGCCAGGTGCAAGCTGGGCACCGCCATGGGGTTGTCCACCAGGCTCATGACCAGGTAGCCGAAGAAGATTGCGGCTAGCAGCGGCTCGCGCGAACGCAGCGCAGCGTAGCCCACCAGCGCCAGCAGGGCGAGGAAGCCCAGTGTGCCCACCGCGCCCGTTTCCCCCAGGGAGTGCAGCAGCAGGTTGTGGGCGATCAGCCAGGCTCCGTAAAAGGGCTCGAGCCAGGCGGGGCAGCCCAGACCCAGGCGCTCGGCTCCCGTCCACAGGTTGCAGCCGTACTGGTAGAGGTAATCTAGCCAGGGACCCAGCTGGTAGGGCCCCACTCCGCCCCAGGGGTGGGTTCGGATCGCCTCCAGCGCCCCCTCCCACACCCGGTCGCGGCCCGATAGGCTGAAAGAAAGCAATCGCGCCAGGGCGGGGACATGCTGGCCCAGCGTTGCCACCACGTAAACGCCCGCTGCCCCCGCGCCGGCCGCGGCCGCGGCCCAGGCAGCACGCCGAAAGCGCACCGCAAACCAGAGAACCAAACCCACCACCAGCACTGCCAGCGCCCCCCGGCTCCCCGACAACACCAGCGCCGCCAGCGCCAGCGCCGCCAGGAACAGGCGCGCCGCCAGCGGACCGCGCCAGTCGAGCGCCAGAAGCACACCCAGCGCCCCCGCCAACCCCACGGAAACGATGGTGTAGTAGGGGTGAATGAGCCGCCGCAGCAAGAACTGGGAGCCGTAGGCATCATAGCTGGCCCAGAAAGCCAGCAGGTAGACGACGGCGAGGCCGGCGAGCAGGTAGTGCAGCCAGCGCGGATCCGCGAGCCGCACCCCGGCAAGCAGCAGAGCCACAACGAAAAGCCCCCGCAACAGCGCCAGCGGCAGCGAAACCAGGGGGCCGGGCGCGAGCAGCGCGGCGGCGAGCTGGGTGCCCAGGTAAAAGAGCACCACACCGCGCGCCAGCGGGCCCAGTGCCCGCCAGTAGCGGAGCGCGGCGAAGGCCGCCAGGTAGAGCGGCGGAAAGACGGGAACCAGGGCGATCAGCCAGGCGAGACGCGAGCGCACGGCGCCATTCTACTCAGGCTTCCGATGAGGAGGCGCCAATCGGCGGGCCCACCCGCAAGAGCCCCTCGGGCAGGAGCTCCAGGTAGTGGGTCCTGGTGTCGTGGCCGCTGAGGCGGCAGCCGTCGATGCGCAAGAAGCGCACGACCTCGCCCAGCGGCACGCCCCAGAGCTTGCTCTGCGCCTGGGTCATCACCAGCCGCTTGGCGAGCACGATGGTGGCGTCGAGGATGTGGCTCACCGCGTAGCCCCCGGCGGCCTCGGCGGAGAGCTCCTCGTGGCTCGAGCGCTTTTGCGAGGTGAAGACGGCGGTCACGTCCTTTTCCTTGGTGTAGAGGTAGACCTTGCGCACGGTTAGCCGCGCCGTCACCTCGCGCGCCTCGTAGAGGCCAGTAAGCGAGTCCACGATCAGGTGGCGCGCCCCGGTGGCCTCGAAGGCGGCATCGAGGGTGGCGAAAAGGGTGGGCAGATCCTCGCGCAGTACGCCGTGGCTGGCGGCGTCCACCAGGGTAACGCCCGCAAGCACGTCGCGCGCGAGCCCCATGGCCAGCCGCCGCTGCTCGAGCCCGGCGTCCACGAAAGGGGCCGGGGTTTCCACGGTCACGAAGATCGCCCCCTCCCCCCGGGCCGCCTGGGCCAGGGCGTACTGCTCGGCGAAGAGGCTCTTGCCGGTGTCCGAGGTGCCGGTCACGTGCACCGCCGCCCGCCGCGGCAGCCCCCCGAGGGGTTTCACCACCGGCTTCCCCCGTTCCTGCACGACGGTGTAGAAGAGCTCGTCCAGCCCCTCCACGCCGCTGGGCACCCCCTCGATCTCGGGTATCTTCTGGGCCAGGTCGGCCGCGCCGAGGATGCTCTCGAGCACCGGTTTGGGCGAACCGATCATGCGCCCCACCTCCTTTCGTACCTTCTTCCAGAATAACGCGGTAGGCTGGGCGGGTGAGCTACGACGAGCTGGCCGACCTCTACGCCCTCCAGTACGAAGACTACTCAGGCGACCTGGACTTCTACGCCCGCCTGGCCAGCCGCCACGGCGGACCGGTGCTCGAGCTGGGCGCGGGGCAGGGGCGGGTAGCCGCCCACCTGGCGCGGCGCGGGACCGAGGTCTGGGCGCTCGAGCCCAGCGCCGCCATGCGCCGCCGCGGCGAGGCGTCAACCCGCGGCCTGCCGGTGCGCTGGATCGCAGGCGACATGCGCGACTTCGAGCTGAACCGCCACTTTCCGCTCGTCATCGCCCCCTTCAACGCTTTGATGCACCTCTATACCCTGACCGACCAAAACGCTACCCTGGAGCGGGTAGCAAGCCATCTGAACACGGGCGGGGTCTTCGCCTTCGACCTCTACAACCCGCTGCAGATCAAGGCGGACGGGGCGCTACGGCTCGAGGGGCGCTACGGGCGAATCGAGGTTTACTACCGCCAGGAACACCACCCCGCCAGCCAGCGGCTGACTACCTACTACGTGATAGACGAAGCCGGCCCCGACGGCGTACTCAAACGCCGCCACAACCGGCTCGACCAGCGCTACTTCACCCGCTATGAAATCGAGCGCTGGCTGGCGGGAGCGGGTCTCGTCGGGAGGGTCGCGGGCGGATTTCAGGGCCAGCCGTTTTCGGAAAAGAGCCCGCTCATGGCATGGACGGCGCGGCGGGTAAGCTAGGGGGGATGGAGCTCAGCGACCTTGTCAAACAAGCCCGTGGCGGACGGGTCGTGACCAGCGGTTTTCTGGACCCCGAAGAACAGGAAACCTTGCGGATCCTGGCCGCCCGCGCCGGCGTTTCCCTGACCTGGTTCGGCGGCCTGCCCGCCGCCGAGCGCAGGCTGGGGGTGCTCTACCCCCCCGAGGTGCCGCAGGTCGACGATCCCACCTGGACCGGCTGGCTGGAGTCCGCCGACCCGGAAAAAAGCGCCGCCGCCCTGCGCCGGACCCTCGACCCCTCCGAGCTGGGCGACGTGCGCCTGCTGCCGGACGGCGTTATCTTTGCGGCCCGAAGCGCGGCCCGCAAGCGCCTTCGGGCAGCCGGTCTGGAAGCAGGTGACCCCCCCGAAAAAACCCGGCCCCGGGCACGCAGCAAGACCCGCACCCTGGTCGTTCCCTCGCTGCGGGTGGACGTGGTGGGGGCCAAGGGGCTGGGCGTGAGCCGCAGCTACTTCGCCAAAGGCGTCAAGGCGGGCAAGGTGCGCCTGCGCGGCCGCGCCGCCGGCGCCAAGGACGAGGTGCGCGAGGGCGACACCCTGATGGCTGAGGGACTGGGTCAGGTAACGCTGGTGCGCATCATTGGTCGCACCACCCGCGGGAACTACAAGGTGGAGCTGCTGGCGGAAAAGTAACCCGCGCGCCGGGGCCGTTCCGACACCGCTCTTATCAGTACGGTGCACTCTGCGCCTAAAATGAAGCATGCCCCTCGACCCGACCGCAGCCGACCTGGATACCTACCAGAAGAAGTCGCGCAAAACCTGGAGCCTGATCCACACCGACCACCCCATCACCTACCCCACCCTGGGTCTGGTCAACGAGGCCGGCGAGCTGGCCGGCAAGGTCAAGAAGATCTTTCGCGACAAGGGCGGGGTCATCGGCCCCGAAGACCGCGAGGCGCTCAAGTACGAGCTGGGCGACGTGCTGTGGTACCTGGCCCAGATCGCCACCGAGCTGGACCTGAGCCTGCGCGAGGTAGCCGAGGCCAACCTGGAGAAGCTTTTCGACCGGCTCGAGCGTGGCGTAATCCAGGGCGAAGGGGACAAACGCTAGGAGGCAGCCATGAGCTACGACCTGAAAGACGTAAAAATGCCGGTACTCACCGGCCGGGCACTGCGCACGTTTGCCGCCGCCCTCGATGGCCGCCTTACCGGCCCCGGCCTGGTCAAAAAACTGATGGCTGATGCCGGCGTGCCCCGGCTGGCTGAACTCAAAGACCTGCCCGCCCCGCTCTTCCTGCCGCTGGCACCGGCGCCCGAACCGCCGCCCGAGACAAGCGAGAAGAAGCCGCGTCTCGCCTCGCGCCTGGTGGCCATCTTCCGCCGTGAGCCGGCGGCCAAAACGGCCGCCGCCAAGCCACCCGCCGGGCCGGCCCCCTTTCGCAACGTGACCGACTTCGTAACCGCCTATCGCAGCAGCCGCACCACCCCGACAGAGGTGGCCGAGCGTTTTCTGGCGGCCTACGCCAAGCTCAACCCGCGGATCCACGCCTTCATCGCCGTCAACCCCGACGACGTCCGCCGGCAGGCGGCGGCCTCCGCCGAGCGCTGGCGTCGCGGCGAGCCGCTGGGGCCTCTCGACGGCGTGCCCGTGGCCATCAAAGACGAGCTAGACGTAACCGGTTACCCGACGACCGTCGGCACCGCTTTCTTGAAAGACCTGGCCAGCGAAGACGCCACCGCCGTCGCCCGCTTGCGGGCGGCCGGGGCGCTGATCGTCGGCAAGGCCAACATGCACGAGCTGGGGGCCAACCCCACCGGCTACAACCCCCACCACGGCCACGTTCGTAACCCCTACGACCCGTCCCGCGACAGCGGCGGCAGCTCTTCAGGCCCGGCCACGGCCGTCGCCAGCGGCCTGGTGCCCCTGGCCCTGGGGGCCGACGCCGGCGGCTCCATCCGCGTGCCGGCGGCGCTAACTGGCATTTACGGCCTCAAGGCAACCTACGGCGGCGTCAGCGAACATGGTGCCTACCCGATCTGCTGGAGCGTTGCCCACGTGGGGCCGCTGGGAGCGAGCGTTTACGACATCGCCCTGGCGCACCGCCTGATCGCCGGGCCCGACCCGGCCGACCCCCACACCGCCTCGGCGCCGGTGCCCGAAGAGCCCGGCTGGAACCGCCAGGACCTGAGCGGCCTCAAGGTCGGCATCTGGCCCGCCTGGTTCGACCACGCCGAGCCGGGCGTGGTCGAGGTGGGCCGCGCCGCGCTCACGCGTATGGAGGAGGCGGGGGCCGAGATCGTCGAGTTCGAGCTGCCCGGCCTCGACAACGCCCGAGTCGCCCACGCGGTAACGGTGCTGGTGGAGATGGGGCGCAGCTTCCAGCGCACCCAGGAGCACTGGCGCGAGCTGGCCCCGGCCACCCGCATCAACCTCAAGATCGGCCAGAGCGCCGCCGGCACCGACTACGTAGCCGCCCAGCAGGTGCGCGCACGGATGGTGGCGGCGCTCGACGAGGTGCTCGGGCGGGTGGGCCTGATCGCCACCCCCACCACCGCCATTCCCGCGCCGCTCATCCCCAAGGCCGCCGAGGAAGGCGGCATCAGCGACCTGGGCACGGTCACCAAGCTGATGCGCTTCATCTTCCTGACCAACCTCACCGGCCACCCCTCGCTCTCACTGCCGGCGGGTTACACCGCTGAAGGTCTGCCGGTTGGCCTGCAACTCACCGGCCGCGCCTGGGGCGAGCGGACGCTCATGGAAACGGCCTGGGTGCTCGAGCGCACCACCGAGCGCCAGCAGCCGCAGGTTTTCGTGGACTTGCTGGCGGATGGCGGCCGGAGCGAAGCCTGAGACGGAAGAATGGCGACGCCAAGTTCCTGCGCACCGTTCCGGGCCCCGAGCGAACCGACGAAGGTGCTGGTGCTCGGCACCCTGCACCTGGGCGAAACGAGCGACGACCTCAAATTGCAGGCTCCCGAAATACCCGATGCCGCCTTCGAGCCATTGCTCGACGCGCTCGCTCTCTACGCTCGGGACGGGGTGATGGTCGAGCTCGACGCCCCCGAGTCGGTGGCCTACTGGGCGGGGGCCGGCGATGGGGAAACGGCGACGGCGCGTTACCCCTGGCTCCCGGCGGCCCGTAGCGCCCAGACCGAGCTGGACCTGGGCTTCCTGGAGGCGCGCGACCGTTTTCTAGCTGGACATACGCAGTCGCCCCCGGAGCTCGCCCTGCTAGCCCTCGCCGCCTACGACCTGCCCTCCGCGGTGTTGTGGTGGGCACGTGCGGACAGGGCGGAGCGGAAGGCGGCACCCGACGGTGTCCGCCGCCTGCTGGGCCGCCTCGCCGCGTCCCGCAGCGAGGCGGTGCGGATCGGCGTCCGGCTCGCCCTGCGCCTGGGCCACCGCCGCGTCTTCGCCATCGACGACAGCACCCATGGCGACCTGCCGCCGGGCCGGGAGGCGAAAACCGGCGGATTGTATGCCGATCTCCAAGGGCATCCCGCGTTCCAAAAACTGCTGACCGCATACGAGGCGCTCATGGCCGGGTTGCGAGATGAGCTCGAGGCTTCGGTGCAGACCGGCGACCTACGCCCCGTTTTCCGAACCACCAATGAAACGGCACGGCTTCGTCAGCTACTGGCACAGTGGCAGATCCTTTTCGAAACGCACCACGAGAGCGGCCTCGACCGTGCCCGGGTAGCGATGTGGGAGGCGCGGAACCTGGGGATGGCCAAGAACGCCCGTGTGGCCATGGCCAACTGTCCTGGCGGGCAGTTTTTGGCGCTCGTGGGTGCGAGTCACAAGCATTTCCTAGACGCGTATTTCCATACGCTCGTAGACGTCGAAACGGTGAGTGTCGGCGAAGTGCTGCGGACCGAACCGCACGGTTAAACCCTGCAGGCCGCTAAAGAGTCAAATATGTCTTGGACCGACACCGCCGCCGGGTACGCCGCCAGGCTGGACCGGGCCGCGGCGCTGGGGGTGGGGTAGTGCGGGTGCCGGTAGACTGAGCGCAGCTGGAGCTCGACGAGGCCGGTGTCTTTGACCCCGCCTACCTGAACGAGCTGAAGCGCCGGGTCGCGGACGCCCGCAGGCGTGGGCTGGAGGTCGTGGTGCTGCTGGCCCCGACTCGGGGCCAGGCCAGACGACCTCGACGTGGCCGCCGCGATCTGGTACCGCCTCGATGACGAAGGCGAAGACCGGTTCGGCCTCCACCGCGAAGACGGCAGCCTCAAGCCCGCCGGCGAGCGGCTACGCGAGCACACGGGGCCCTGGCGGGCGCGGGGCCCGTTCCTCGCATCAGGTGCGCAATACGTTGTATTCGCGTAGGGGTGGACCGTGTGTCCGTCAAGTCGTGTATGGTTTATGGGGCGTTGTAGGGGTGGGCCCGCCCTGATTGGCACATAGTTTGTGATGCGTAGTTCGTTGTAACTACATTGCCTGTAGCCCGTAGCTTGTAGTTGGTCAGTCAATGGCAACCTAATCTCGGCTTCGCGTACAGCATGGACCCCGGGTCTCACCCTCTTCGCGGGCTCGCCCGGTGGTACAACATCGGCCAGGTTGCAGAAACTAAACTGTGTTCCCGGACGAGTGAGCTACCAGCGAACGAGATCCGGGGACCATGCCGCGCCCAAACTCCACGGTTCGGTCACTGCAAAAAACGCTCCCTCCCCTGGGGGAGGGTTGGGGGTGGGGGTTTTAGGCGATGCGAACTCCAAAAGTCGGTTGCCAATGCATGGCCGTCCCACACCCTACGCCCCACCTCCTACACCCTGAATAAAACCCCCTCCGGCTGCTTCGCAGCCACCTCCCCGAGGGGAGGGCTTAACACCGGCTGTTTAGTTTCCAATGAATCACCCACTATGCTTATTACAACTACCACCACTACAAGAGGATCTATAAGGCCATGGTTGACCTGGTTACCTTCAAGCATCTGGCTGAACCAGAAAAGGAGTCGGCCCCCTAGGGCGGAAAGCCTCAGATGTGTTGGCCGATTACATATATTGACAAATACGATTACATATATTGACAAATAATATATATATAATCCTTTCGTAATGTCATCAAAGCTAGTTCCTCTGGAAGTCCATAAGGCAAAGCGATATAAGCCTAGCCTATTCAATCACTTCCATACCTTACCAACAGGAGAGAAATTGGCATATAACTCCCTCTCCAACGGTTTGGCTGTCCTGGATGAGGAGGGGCGGGCTCGCTACGCCGCCCTAGTTGAGGGCACTCAGCCACAACTCGACCACCCTGTGGACCGCGGACTTTTAGAGGGCCGCTTCATCATCCCCGAGAAATTCAATGAGCTTGCCTACCTCAAGACCCTCCATTTGCGCGATCGATATGCCACAGATAACTGGAACTTGACCATCTGCCCTACGATTGACTGCAACTTTGGCTGTGACTACTGCTTCCAGTTGCACCAAAAGAGTCGCATGGGTCAGCCGGTCCAGGCCAAGCTCCTCGAGCTTTTTGCCCAGAAAGCGCCCCATCTGTCGCGGTTCGACGTTACCTGGTTCGGTGGCGAACCTGCTCTAGCCTGGGACGTCGTTCAAAAGCTATCCCAGGGCTTTCTTGATATCGCCAGAAATCACGGCGTGGAGTACGGTGCAAGCTTGGTCACCAACGGCTATCTGCTGGACGAGGAGAAGGTGGCGGATATGATTAGCCACCGGATCCACCTAGTCCAGATCACCTTGGACGGAGACGTTGCTTACCACGACCAACGGCGGCACCTTCTTTCTGGAGAAGGAACTTTTGAACAAATTTTGGCCAACCTGCACCTTTTTCGCGATCAGCCTATTTTTGTTCAAATTCGTATTAACGTAGATGCTCGCAACCGTGAGGGCGTACCGGTTCTTCTGAAGCGCTTGGCCGAAGAGGGTTTGGCCCACCTGGAAAATATCCGGGTCTATTTTGCCCCGGTGACCTCTACAACCCCACCGAGTCATGGCGTAAACGGATTCTGCTTCACCCCCAAAGACTTTGCCCAGCTAGAACCTGAGTATTTCTCTTTGGCGGAAAGTTTAGGCTTGGGTACCATACCCTATCCCTCGCTTCAGCTTGGAGGTTGTATCGCGACACGTCCTGAAGGCTTTGTAGTGGAACCCGACGGTAGTTTGCAAAAGTGCTGGGACACGGTTGGTCAGCCCGAATACGCAGTGGGCAATATTTTAGAATACGACCCGTCAAGAATAGCGGAGAATCCCATCTACCAGCGTTGGATGTCGTGGGATCCATTTGCCAAAGACCTAGCTTGTTCCAGCTGTTCTTGGCTGCCAACTTGCATGGGGGGATGTCCTTTGAGAGTAGCTTTCCCCGAGACCATGCCCGAGGGGAAGTTAGAACTGGAGTGCACCACTTTTAAGTGGAATTGGAAGCGCACCTTTACGTTGCTAGCTGAACGTGCGAACGGGGCGGAGCCCATACCACGCTCCTGCACAGGCTAGAGGAAGGGGGTGAAGAAGGATGAAGTGGGTCGTGAAACCTTCGCGAGCGGTACAGCCCATGGGGGAGTGCGGCGCAAGACGTCCTTGTCCCACTAAGTATCCACCGGTTCTAACGTAATCGGCAGGATGTAGTATGGCGGTGGATCGTATGGGGTTCCACCGCCGTTTACCACACCTTAGGAGTTTATTGTGTTTTGGCAGCTATGGAGCGAGGCGCTCTTAAACTGGGTGCTGAGAAAGCGCTACTGGTTCAACGAACTGGCAGGTCTGCTGGGTAGTATTCTCTATTTTTACGCGATCATTCTAGGTTTAAAAAGCCTCTCCCCGGGGGACGACCTGGGCCTTGACCTGGGCCCTCTACTCCTGGTTTTCGTCGCGTTTAACCTTACCGTCGCCACCTTCCAATCCATCGCGTACACAATACAGTCTGAGGTTAGCCAGGGAACTTTGGAACACCTGGCCTTAGCCCGGGGCGGCCTCCTCCGGCAACTTTTAATCAGGGCTTTCGTGGAAGGCCTTTCCGGCCTGCTGTGGGCCTTTCTTACGCTGCTTCCTTTGGCGCTTTTGCTCGACGTTGAGCTGAGGCCAGCTTCTTGGTGGCCCCTGGGCCTCCTCCCCCTGTTTTTGTCCTCACTTGGCTTTGCTTTGGGGATGGGGGCGATCGCCCTTTACTTCAAGCGCGTGGAAGGATTGTTCACAATTGTCCAGTTCCTTTTTCTCCCGTACTTTTTTTCTTTAGTCCGGTTCGACCCCTGGAAGGCATATCTGCCCTTCGCCCCCGCGGTCCAGCTTCTCAGGCTCAGTTTTACGGGGAAAAGCCTGCCTCCTGACCTAGCGGCAATCGCCCTTGTTCAGAGCTTTCTGTTTCTGGCTGCTGGCCTCGGCGCCATGGCCTGGGTCTACGTCCAGGTTAGGCATAAAGGTGTCCTCGGGAGGTATTGAGTGCTTCAAATTCAAGATGTTCATAAACGTTTTGGCAACGTTGATGCTTTAAAAGGGGTTTCTCTCACCGTTCGCTCCGGGGAAATTCTGGCCCTTTTAGGGCCAAACGGCGCCGGCAAGACTACGCTTATCAAGGTTATTCTCGGCCTGCTTCTCCCCGATAAGGGAAAGGTTCTTTTTGTGGGGGAGACAGGGGAGCGTCCTCCCCGGGGGCACGAGTTCGGGGTATTGCTTGAGGGCAGCCGGAACCTTTACATGAATCTAAGCCTTTTGGAAAACGCCCTTTACTTTGGGGGAATCCGGGGGCTTGCCCCCGGATTCGTGCAACCCCGATTCAAGGAGTGGCTTGGACGGTTCGGTTTATCAGACCGGCTTCATGCCTCCCTCGCCACCCTCTCTCGGGGAATGCAGCAAAAGGGGGCCCTGGCCCTGGCTCTCACCCTAGAGCCACGATTGCTGCTTCTGGACGAGCCCACACTGGGTCTTGACCCCGTGAGTCGGAGGGAGTTTGAGGAGATCCTTCTAGAGCTCAAGGCAGGGGGTTGGGGAATCCTGCTGACTTCTCACGACCTGAAAACGGTGGAGCGCGTAAGCGACCGGGTGGCATTCATCCACAAAGGGTCACTCGTCAAGAAAGGAAGGACGAGGACTTTGCTTTCTGAGCGGTCTGGTGAGGGGTACGTAATAAAGCTAGGGGAGCATTACGGAAAGCAGGTTGCACAGCTGGACCCACGGTTTGTGCTGGAAACATCGGATCAGGTAGTTTTTTTAGGTAGCTGGGAGGAGCTGAAACCTTTTCTCTCCGAGCTTGAGGGGGAGGTACTGGAAATCTCCCGCGGGGCGCCGAGCCTCGAAACACTCTTCATTGACCTCGTTGGGAAGGAGCGAGCGGACCAGACTCCAACAACCACCTGAAGTAGCGCTTGGCGTGCAAAAAGCCAGTAGACCGGTTGTCATAGTAGTTTCTTAAAGCCTTCAAAAACAAGTAAGTCAAAATGTTCATAAAATAAAAGTTGGGCCTGCCGCTTGGCGCTTCAGAAAACATATAAGGCGATGGGGCGTCGATTTCCATCTACAACAGCAGCTGCTACGTTACATTCCGACCCGTGAGGGCATTTACACCTTCGAGCCGGTAAGGAAGTAATCAGGTGAGCGCGCAGTTTTCTTATAACAACAACACTTAACTTATTGAAAAGTACAGACAAATTTACTTTGTAAAAATAACTCTGGCTCAGACAGCCGAGCCGCGCATCTCTATTCCGCTCCCCAACGCCATACTGCTTGAACAGGAAGCGACCACAAACCGTCGCCAAAGGGAATCTCTGGGGCCAGGGAGCGGACGCTCATGGAAACGGCCTGGGTGCTCGAGCGCACCAGCGAGCGCCAGCAGCCGCAGGTCTTCGTGGACTTGCTGAAGAGCTGAGTAAATAGTATTTCGCTGTAGGGGAAGGCTTGAAATCCTCTCCTACACTCGTTGGTTTTGCTACAGCAGTGAAACGTCGGCTTCGCGTACAGCATGGACCCCGGATCTCGGCAACCACTTGGTTGCCTCGTCCGGGGATACGGATAAAAGCGGCTTGTGGTGGCGGGTATGTCAACGACAACGCAATTTCGGCTTTCTGTACAGCATGGACCCCGGGTCTCACCCTCTTCGCGGGCTCGCCCGGTGGTACAACATCGGCCAGGTTGCAGAAACTAAACTGTGTTCCCGGACGAGTGAGCTACCAGCGAACGAGATCCGGGGACCATGCCGCGCCCAAACTCCACGGTTCGGTCACTGCAAAAAACGCTCCCTCCCCTGGGGGAGGGTTGGGGGTGGGGGTTTTAGGCGATGCGAACTCCAAAAGTCGGTTGCCAATGCATGGCCGTCCCACACCCTACGCCCCACCTCCTACACCCTGAATAAAACCCCCTCCGGCTGCTTCGCAGCCACCTCCCCGAGGGGAGGGCTTATTTAAGACGCCATTAGACGAAGACGAAGCGGTCACTATGCTTTAGGCTCTGGGTCCCCCGCTTTCGCGAGGGCAGGTCCAGCTCGCGCAGGCAACCGCCTGCTTGGCTGGAATGACGAGATTGGTGACGAGCGAGATTGATTGGGATGATGAAGCTGATTCGTAATGCTTGCAATAGCCAATTCATCAGTTCCCAACAAAAGCATTCACGATAAAAACCACCCACGACAAAACTCCGTCACCCCAGCGAAAGCTGGGTCCAAACCGGCTCACCAACCCGCAACCAGATTTTGCCGCCTGACGGTCTTCCCACTTGAGGGGGAGTGGGGGGCGGATTTTACGTCGACTGGCTGATGTTATCCGCTCGCTAACCTTTACGCCCAACGTAAAGCAGATGGTCGCTCGCGCCCCAAAGCGCCGGGTCCCGGCCCAGGCGGTAGTTGAGGTCCACCCAGCGCGCCCAGGTCTCGCCCGCGAGGATGTTGATCTTCTCCTCGTGCCCAGCCACTATCCCTTCGCAGCCCACCACCCCCAGCGTGGCGAACCCCTCTGCCTCCATGAAGGGCGCGACCTCGTCCGGGTGCGCGAAGTAGGCCACGGTGAAGCCCTCGCCGGAGTCGTGCACGCCGGTCTGCAAAAGGCGCTCCAGATAGTCCCAGCGCCCCTCCGCCCAGCCGGGGTCGCGCGCCGCCAGGTCGCGCAGGGGCGCGAAGCGGGTGATGAAGGCGGCGAAGATCACGCCGCCCGCGCGCAGCTTGCGCGCGGCCTGGCGGACCGCCCGCCGGCGGGCATCCTCGTCCGTGAGGTGGTAGAGAGGGCCCATGAGGAGAACGGCGTCGTAGGCGGCGTCGGGAAGGCGGCCGAGGTCGAGGGCGTTCGCCCGGACCGCGCCTTCGAGCCGGACGCTCGCCTCCTCCGCCTTGCGGCGGGCCAGCTGAAGGCTGGCCGCGGAAAGGTCCACCAGCGTGACCCGGTAACCCCGTCGCGCCAGCTCGATGGCGTAGCGCCCGGGCCCCCCGCCCACGTCGAGCACCGCCGCCGGGGGCGGGGGCAGGTGGTCCTCCAGCGCCCGCAGCGTCACCGCGAACTCGGTCCGGTGGCGCTCCAGCCGCACCCACTCGGCCTCGGCGTTGGCATCGTAGAAGGACTGAACCGGGTTCACGGCCTCACTCTTCGGCTTATCGTCGCCGCACCCCACGACTCACCCCCTACCGGTCCGTTTACTACATACATTACGGGCTTTGGCTTAGCCCTTTTCCTCAACCACTCTCCTTGCCGCCTCCAGCCGCCGGGCAATCGAGGGATGATTGTGCAGCCAGAACTCCACCCACTCCGGCGGCTCGGGGTCTGCGAGGTTTTGTTTGGCCAGCACCACGAAGGCGCGCTCGAAGGCGGGCAGGTTGCCGGTCAGCTCCAGCGCGTAGCGGTCGGCGGCATACTCGCGCGAGCGCATGAAGGTGTTGGTGACCACCTGCCCCGCCAGCATCCAGAAGCTCAGCACCAGCATCAGGATCGGCAGCGTGGCGGGATCGCCAGGACCGGCAAGCCCCCAGCGGCCGTCCGCCCACACCAGCACCGCGTGCGCCAGGGCGATGCCGACGACGAAGAGCAGACTGATGAGCCCCAGCATCGCCGGCCAGTCCCTGTGGGCCCGGTGGCCCAGCTCGTGGGCGACGACGAACTCGATGCCTTCGGGGTCTACTTCTTCCAGCAGGGTGTCGAAGATCAGCACCTCCAGCTTGCCTCCTTTGGGCGAGAGCATGGCGTTGCCCTTGGAGGTCTTCTCGCCGGCCTTGAGAACGCCCACGCCCCCGAAGGGGAAACCGGCCTTTTCGAAGATCCGCGCCAGCCGCGAGTTCAGCTCGTCGTCTTCAAGCGGTCCGACCCCCACCTGGGCCCGGATCATTAGCGGCTGCGCTAGGTAGATGGCGAGCGCCAAGAGCGCCACCACCGCTACCAGCGCCGGCAGCCAGGCGACAGGCCAGGCGCGGAAGACCAGGTATACGCCCCAGAAGAAGAAACCAAAAATGACGAGACTGATCAGCCCTTGCTTGAAGTAGTCGAGCAGCCAGCCGGCCAGCGACTGCCGGTTGGTGCCCAGAATCTGCTCGACCCGGTAGCCGAAAAACCAGGCGTGGGGCAGCATAAAGACGCTGTTCAGCAGCATTATCGCCAGTATTACCAGCAGCGCCCCAAAGGTGGTGTCGCCCCCCAGGGCGTCGCGCAGCGCCGCCGCCCAGCCGGTGGGGATCATCGCCAGTGCGAAGACCGCGGTCCAGAGTATCTGCGTAATCATGGCCGCTATGTGCATCTTCTCCTGCCAGCGGGCCTTGCGCAGTCCGTCTTCTCCCAGTGCTTCGTAAATCTCTTGCAGTGCCGCGTTCGCCATGACCGCCTCCTAGGGGTGCAGATGTCGCTCCAAAAACTCCTCGGCCCTGCCGAAGAAGTCGAGCCGGTTTTCCGGTTTCATGAAACCGTGGCCCTCGTCGGCGTATTCGACGTACTCCACCGGCTTGCCCTTTTCACGCAGAGCCTCGACTATCTGCAGGCTTTCGGCTCGTTTGACCCGCGGATCGTTGGCGCCCTGGCCGATCAGCAGCGGGGCGCGGATCTTGTCGGCGCTGAAGAGGGGCGAGGCAGCCCTGAGCAACTCGGCGTCGTGCTCGGGATGGCCCATACGGGTGTGGAAGAGGGCGACCATCGGTTTCCAGTAGGGGGGTATCGTTTCCAGCAGGGTAAACAGGTTGGAAGGCCCAACGATGTCGACCCCGGCGGCGTAGAGGTCGGGAGTAAAGGCCAGCCCGGCCAGGGTGGCGTAGCCTCCGTAGGAACCACCCATGATAGCCACCCGCTCGGGGTCGGCGATTCCCCGCTCCACCAGCCATTGCACGGCGTCTGTCAGGTCATCTTGCATCGCCCGCCCCCATTCTTTGTTGCCAGCGTTCAGCAACGCCTTGCCGTAACCGGTCGAGCCGCGAAAGTTCGGCTGCAACACGGTGTAGCCACGGTTGGCCAGCCACTGCGCCCAGGGGTTGTAGCCCCAGGTGTCGCGGCTCCAGGGGCCGCCGTGGGGCAGGATGACCGCCGGCAGGCCGCGCGGCTCGCGATCCGGCGGCAGCGTCAGGTAGGCCTCGATCTCCAGTCCGTCGCGGGCGCTGTAGCGCACCGGCTGCATTGGAGCCAGGGTGTATTCGGCCAGCGCCGGGATGGCCTCGCCCACCAGCCCCAGCTCGCCGCTTTGGCGGTTGTAGAGCCAGAAGCGGGGGCCGGCCAGGTCCAGGTCTTCGTGAATCACCCAGACGCGGTCGGCCAGGTCGCGGCTCGTGACGTAGACATCGCCCTCCAGTTCTCCCAGGCGTTCGAAGTCGGGTTTTAGACTGTCGTCTAGCACGATCCAGCCCATCCGGTCGCGCATTACCCCGATCGCCTCCGGCTCCTTGGCCTGGTGATGGAAGAGCAGCGAAGAGCTGTCGAGGTCGTAGCCCGGGTCGGCGGCCAGCACCTCCTGCGAGCCCGATTTCAGGTCCACCGCCACCAAAGCGGCGGTGTTGCGCCCGATGGACGAAAGCATGTAGAGGGTGTCGCCACGGATCTGCAAGGGCATGGTGCCCAGGCTGTCTTCCAGGCCCCAGCTCATGAAGGGCCGCCACTCGCCGTTTTGGTAAAGGTGCAGTTCGGCACCGCCGGCATCGGTCTGGCGCAGGCCGGCCCGCACCTGCAGCTTGTCGTCGGCGAAGAGCTGCAGGTATCCGGGGTTTTCAACTACCCGCCGCCTTTCGCCCGTGCGGGCGTTGACGCGCCAGGCGTCGTGCAGCGCCGGGTCGCGGTCATTGAGCAGGAGCAGCATCTCGTCGGGATAGTCGGGGTGGGCGGCCAAAAACTGCGCCTGCACCCCCTCGCCCGGCGTTAGCAACCTGGGCTCGCCGCCTGCCGGATCCAGGGAGTAAAAACGCCAGTTTTCGTCGCCGCCGGTGTCTTGCAGGTAAACCAGCAACCCCGAAGGCAGCCAGCCGTAACCCATGACGCCGCGACCGCGATCGGCGGTCAGGCGGCGGCGCTCGCCGGTTTCCAGGTCTTCAAGCCAAAGATTCTTGACCCCTTCCCATGGGGAAACGAAGGCTATCCGGTTTCCGTCAGGGGAAACCTGTACCTGGCTCAGCTCCGGGTCGCCGAACAGAACCTCCAGCGGAATCTTCTTTGCGGACATACCCAAGTTTAGCGCCCGGGATCAAAAAGAGGTTACATGGTTAACTAGTGTTTTAGTACACTCGGAATGCGAGGTGAGCTACTTGTGGAAGATAGAACCGGAAAAGGGACCGATTTACGCCCAGATAGCCGCGGAGGTAAAGCGCATGCTGGCCCGCGGTGAGCTGGCCCCGGGCGGCAAGCTGCCCTCGGCTCGGGCGCTGGCCGAGGAGGCGCTGGTCAACCCCAACACGGTGGTGCACGCTTACGCCGAGCTGGAACGCGAGGGCATAACCGAAACCCGCCGCGGGCTCGGCACCTTTGTTCGCGAAGACGTAGACGTAACCGCCGTCCGGCGGGCGCTGCTGGAGAAGGCCGCGCGTGACTACGCCCGGGCAGTGCGGGCGCTGGGGATGAGGCTCGAAGAAGCAAAGAAGGCGCTTGAGGAGGTCAGTGATGCTGGTTGAACTCAGGGAGGTAACCCGCCGCTTTGGCAGGACCGTAGCGGTCGACGGACTTTCGCTGGAGCTGCCGTCGGGCGAGGTGGTGGGGCTCCTCGGCACCAACGGCGCCGGAAAGTCGACCACCCTCAAGCTTATGGCCGGTCTGCTCTACCCCGACGCCGGCGTGGTGCGCCTGAACGGTCGGCCGCCGCGGGTCACCCGTGGACAGCTAGCGTTTTTGCCCGAGCGCGGGCAGATGTACGACTGGCTCGACCCCAAAGGGGCAGCCGGTTTGTTCTCGACCCTGTACCCGAACTTCCGGCCGCGGCGCTTCTTCGAGCTACTGGAACAGCTGGAGGTGCCGAACCGGGCCCTCAACCAGATGTCCAAGGGGCAGCGGGCGCGCTTTTTGCTCGCCGCTACGCTGGCCCGCAAGGCGCGGCTCTACCTGTTAGACGAACCGCTGGGCGGGGTTGACCTGATTACCCGCGACCGCATACTGGCGGCTTTGGCCAGCGAGTGGCGCGAAGACGCCACCTACCTGCTCTCGACCCACGAGGTGGCCGAGGCCGAAGGCATTTTCGACCGCGCCGTCTTTATGAAGGAGGGGCGGGTGGTGCTCAGCGCCTCGGCCGAGGAGCTGCGCGAGCGCGGCCAGAGCGTGGCCCAGGCGTTCCGGGAGGTGCTGGCATGAGCCTGTTCGCTCTGGAGCTACGCAAACACCGGGTCTTGATCGGGGGAATGCTGCTGGTGGCATTCCTGTGGGCGGCCTGGATGGCCCGGCAGCTGC
Organism: Thermaceae bacterium; assembly: GCA_027067955.1. Taxonomy (GTDB): domain Bacteria; phylum Deinococcota; class Deinococci; order Deinococcales; family Marinithermaceae; genus Oceanithermus. The sequence goes on along the minus strand of JAMOUW010000063.1, from coordinate 48,641 downwards.
TGGCCAGCGAACCGCTGGTCACCCTGGCGATCAACATCGGCTTCCTCTTCGCGCTGGCGCCGGTGGGACTGCTGGTGCCCGTAGTCCTGGCCCGCACCCTTAGTGGCGAGGCGACCGGGCCGCTGGCGTTCTTGCTCACCAGCCCCCGCCGCGGCCTCGCTCACGTTGCCGCCCGCTTCGGCGTCGCCCTGGCGACACTGGCAATCTATTACGCGGTTCTGGTGGGCATGAGCTCCTGGGTCGCCAGCAGCGTAGGAGTCAAATACGACGTCTGGCTGCCGCTCGCGGCCTGGGCCTACTTCCTGGCCGCCTGGGCGGCGCCGGCGGTCCTGGCGGGCATCGTCTACGGCTTGGTGGTGGCGGCCTACCGGCCGGGCCGCGGGGGCCAGATCGTGGCGGTGTCGGCGGCTTTTGGTCTGTTCAAGATTTGGGGCTGGCTTACCTGGCGGGCCGGTGAATACCTGGCCTTTTTGCCGCAGCTGCCCATCCCGCGGGTGAACGTTCCCGCAGAGATCGCCCCTTACCTGGGCCTCGCCAGGGGCGACATTGACCTGACAGCGGCTCTGCAGACCATAATAGACGGCATCCCTACGGCGCCAGCCTTCGTGGGGCTGCTGCTGACGGTGGCGCTCTTCCTGGTCGCCGCCCACCTTTGGGAGGAGGTGGAGTGGGCATGAGTATCTTCTTCCCAATTGCAGTCTTTTATGCGGTGCTGGTGGCGCTGGCGCTCTGGGGCGCCTGGCTGGGCTGGACCCGCAGCAAGAGCCCCACCGCCCGCTATCTCGTGGTGAGCATGGCGCTGGTCTGGGCCGGTTTCACAATCGCCGACGCCTGGAACTCGTATGAGTCTTTCGGCACAACCGGCGTGGCAGAGATAATAAGCGGAAACTTAGACACCCCCGTCAGCGGCTCCGCCGGCATCTGTTCGTTCTGCTACGAAGGACCGGCGGGAGACGTTTACGTGGTTGCCGCCGGGCGTGCCCGTAACGGCCATTACACCTTCAACCGCAGGGTTCGCTACTCGCTCCGCTTCTCGTCCGGCGCCGTCCGCCTCAACGGCAAGGACTTGAAACCCGGTTGCTACATCGGCACGGGGGCTCCGGGGGACATACTGGAGATCGCCGAAGCACAAAAGTTGCGCCTCGAGCTGGGTAAAAACGCCGGCTGCCACTGAGCGCCGTGCGCAATGCCCCCGCCGCTGCGCCGGCGGGGGTTTAGCATGGAAACATGCTTCAGGTGGACTTCACCAACATCGACGTCGCCCGCATCGGCCCCGACCGGGGCGTGGAGTGGGAGCGGGAGCTGGAGGCGGCCGCACCCAAACTGGCCGCCGCGCGCGACTCCCTCTGGCAGCGAGCCGGCGATCCCGCTGCGATGCTCGGCTGGGTGAGCCTGCCCGAGGCCACCGACATACTGCGCACCATCCAGCGGTTCGCAACGCAGCGTTCCGACGTGACGGACGTGCTGGTGCTCGGCATAGGCGGCTCCGCGCTGGGTGCCCGGGCGCTGGACGCAGCGCTGGGCGGGGCGGGCGCGCGGCTTCACTTCATAGACAACGTGGAGCCCGAGCCGGTGGCGGCGCTCCTGGACCGGCTCGACCCCCGCACCACCCTGGTAAACGTGATCAGCAAGTCGGGCACCACCGCCGAAACCATGGCCGCCTTCCTGCTGGCCCTGGGCTGGCTGCGCCGCAGCCTGGGGGAGGACTGGCGGCGGCGGACGGTAGTCACCACCGATCCCAGCGCGGGCCTGCTGCGCCCGTTCGCCGCGCGGCACGGCCTCACCGCGTTCGAAATCCCGCCCGACGTGGGCGGGCGCTTCAGCGTCTTCAGCCCGGTCGGGCTGGTGCCGCTGGCTCTTGCCGGCGTCGAGGTGGAGGCCCTGCTCGCAGGGGCGCGCAAGGCCAACGCGGCCGCCGCAGACGAAATCGCCGCTAACACACCGGCGCAAACGGCGCTGGCGCAATATCTGGCCTGGCGCGAAGGGCGGCACATAAGCGTGCTCATGCCCTACTCGAGCCGCCTCTCGCTCCTGCCCGCCTGGTTCGTGCAGCTTCACGCCGAGAGCCTGGGCAAGGCGCGCGACCGCGCGGGCAGCCGCGTCCACGTCGGGCCCACCCCTCTGCCGGCGGTGGGAGCCAGCGACCAGCATTCCCAGGTGCAGCTCTTCCGCGAAGGGCCCCACGACAAGGTCGTGGTCTTCGTGCGCCACCGCGAAAGCGACCGCGACCTCGTCCTGCCCGCGGAAGACGAGCTCGAAGAACTCGGCTACCTCTTCGGCAAGAGTCTCTTCCGGCTCCTCAGCGCCGAGGCGGCCGCCACCGCCCACGCCCTGGCAGAAGCACGCCGCCCCAGCTACACGATCTGGCTCGAGCGCCTCGACGCCTACAACCTCGGCTGGCTGCTGCAACACCTGATGTGGCAGACCGCGTTCCTGGGCGAGCTCTTCAACGTAAACGCCTTCGACCAGCCCGGAGTGGAACTGGGCAAGCGTTACACCTACGCGCTGCTGGGCCGCCCCGGCTATGAAGATCTGGCCGCCGAGCTCCGGCGCGCGGGAGTGGAAGTGTGAGCGGCGCAGATCTGCTCGGGATCGCGGCGCTGCTGCTCGGTTATCTGGGCTCGTCGCTGCAGCTCGTCTGGCGCCAGAGCCGCCCGGGGCGCGAAAATACCGGTCTCACACCTGCTCTCTACGGCCTCGATTTCACGGATACGACCGTGACGAGCCGCGACGGCCTGGAGCTGGCCGCCTGGTGGGTTCCCGGCAGCGGGGCACGGGCGGCGCTGCTGGTGCACGGGCTGAACGCCAGCAAGGCCAGCCCCTACGTGCTCCCGGCACTGCCGGTATACGCCGGCCTGGGCTACGACGTGCTGCTCCTGGACCTGCGCGCCCACGGCGCTTCCCCGGGGACGCGCACCACCCTGGGCGCACGCGAGGTGAACGACGTGCTGGGCGGGCTCGACTGGCTTGCCGCGCACGGCCATCCGCGCGAGAGGGTGGTGCTGCACGGCTGGAGCATGGGCGCGGCCACCGTGCTGCGCGCCGCCGCCCAAGAACCGCCGCGGGCGCTGGTGGCCGATTCGGGATACGCCCGCCTAAGCTACCTGTTGCGCCAGCGGGTAGGGCCCTGGCTCTATCCCGGCGCGGCACTGGCCAGCCACTGGCTGCTGGGCGTGGATCCGGCGACGCTGGCCCCGGAAAAGGCGGCGGCCCGGCTGCGCACGACCGGCACCCCCCTCTACCTGTTGCACGGGACCGCCGACCGCACCGTGCCCGTAGATCATGCCCGGCGGATCCACACGGCATACCCCGAGGCCCGTTACTGGCTGCTGGAGGGTTACCCCCACGTTTCCGCCTGGCGTCACCCCGAGTACGCCGCGCGCCTGCGCGAGTTCCTGACGTCCCTGGGAGGTGAACGGTGAAGCTGCGTTTCCGCGAAGACGGTCCTCTGGTCATCGACCTGCCCGCCGGCAGCCATTTCGTGCTGAACGGCGAAGAACACGAGCTCGAGCGCCCCAAGCTGGCCCTCTGCCGCTGCGGTCTTTCGGGCAACAAGCCCTTTTGCGACGGCACTCACAAGCGCACGGGCTTCCGCGCCCCCGCAGGTCTGCTGGAAATCGAGGACTAGGCGAGCTCCTTCACCAAGCGCAGATGCTCCACGGGTATGCCCAGGTAGGGCTCCCAGAACCGCGAGCGCCAGCGGGCGTACACCCGGAATCCAAAACGTTCGTAGAGCCGCAACGCCGCGGCGTTGCGCTCGCTGGTGGCCAGCTGCACCCCGCGCACGCCGCGCTCGTGCAAACAGTCGAGGAAACGCCCCATCAGGGCGGCTCCCAGTCCCCTGCCCCGGGCACCGGGCAGTGCGCCGATGTGCAGCTCCGCCGGGTAGTCCGTTCCAGGGGCGCGTGCCCCGCCGCGCACCAGGAACCGCGCCAGGTAGGGAAGGCAGCCGGCCAGGCGGGAGTAGCGGCCCTGTCTAAAACCGTCCAGCAAAACGGCGGGCAGCCGGGTTACGAGCCAGCGCGGCAGTTCCCCGGGACTGCAGGAGCCGATGATATAACCGGCGACGTGCCCTTTGTTTTCGATTACGAAATTGCAACAACCCGCCTCCAGGTAGGGGCGAATGAAAACATCGGCCCAGAGCGCCTGGTCGGGGAAGAAACGGCCGATGGGGTCGCCAAGGAGCCCGGTCTGGTGGGAAATGTACCCGATCTCCTCCAGGTCGTCGAGGCGGGCGGGGCGGAGCTTGGGAGACTCTTGGGTCATGGCGCTTTCCAAGCTTAGTATAGGTCCGTGAACCCCTCTCCGCGGTGGATCTGGCTGGCGGCGCTGCTGGTAGTCTTCGTGGGGCTGGGCGAGGCGCTGCGGTTGTGGTGGCGGCTGGATCTGCTCGAGCGTCTGCTGGCCACCCTGCTGGCGCTGGCGGTCTGGGCGTTCATCAACGGCCGCTGGATATTTGCCCACCTCCACGCCCTGCGCGCCGCGCTGTTGAGCCGGCGCCTGCCCGCGCTCGCAGAGCTGGGCGGGAACGATCGTCTGCTGGTGCTGGCCCCCCACCCCGACGACGAAACGCTGGCCGCGGCGGGGCAGATACTGCAGGCACGGGAGGCGGGAGCGGCAGTGCGCGTGGTCTGGCTCACCGCCGGCGACGCCTTCGACCTGGCTTCGGGCCGGCCCGTGCCGAAACCCGAGGCCATGCGCGAGCTGGCCCGCAAACGCATGGAGGAGGCGCGCGCGGCCACGAATCTGCTGGGGCTACAGGAGGAGGACCGCGTCTTTTTGGGCTACCCCGACCAGGGGCTGCTGCGGCTATTCCTCACCCACTACTACCTGCCCTACACCAGCCCGCACACGCGGCTCTCTGCGGTGAGCTATCCGGGCAGCCTGCGGCCGGGGGCCGCCTACACCGGCCGCGAGCTGGAGGCAGATCTGGAATCGGTGGTGCGCGGTTTCGACCCCACCCGCATCCTGGCGCCAAGCCCCCTGGACGCCCATCCCGACCACCAGGCAACGGCATACTTCGCGATGCGCATCATGGGAAAGCTGGGCCGCGAGGAGCAGTTGCGCTACTACATAATCCACGGTGGCTACGAGTATCCCCTGCCCAAGGGTCTGCATCCGCGCCTGCCGCTATACCCGGCACCCCGGGGGCGGCGCCTGCCCTGGCACAGGCTCGATCTCAGGGACGCCTGGATCCAGCGCAAGCTGGACGCAACCCGCGCCCACGCCTCGCAGCTGCGGCTGATCGGCAACTTCATGCTCGCCTTCGTGCGCCGCACCGAGCTTGCCAGCCCGCTGCCCATTCCGGTGCGGGTACTCCCGGAGGACCTGGAAGGCTCCTAGCGCGGAAGCAGGGGCTCCAGGTAGTCAAGCGCCCGGCGCCACTCGAACTCGTAAACGCTGCCCGCGGGGGTGGTGAGCTCGAGCAGATCGGGACCCGGCACCCGCACCTTGCGCAGCGTGAGCAGGCCCTCGGGCTCGCTCAGCTCCACCGTGGCGGTGGTGTAGTTGGGCGCGTCATCGGGCTCGTCTTCCAGCTCCTCGGGGTCCATGGTCGGATAACCGGGGGCCTCGAGGCGGGCCAGCGCCTCCGCCAGCTCCAGCGCCGGCATGCGCAGGCGCTCCTCGGAAACGCCGTCGGAAAGCGTTAGTTCGATCTCTTCACCTTTGCGTTTGGCGGAAAATCCCGGTAACATGCCCACCTCCACATTGAGTATTATATGCTCAACAAATATAACTGTAAAGTAATATCCGGCCGCGGCTCGCGGGCTACTAGAATGCAGGTGATGCGCCTCCTCGCCCCCATCCTGGTGGTCGCCGCGCTACTCGCCGGCTGCCGGGAGCGCGCCAGCTACAGCGTGATCCGCGAGGGCGGCTGGGGCGGAACGCCCCCAGCGCCCGCGGCCGCGGTACTGCTCACACTGATTGCGCCCGGCGGCCAAAGCTACGACCTCGACCGCGCCGGCATCGAACGCCTCACCTGGGTGCGCCGCATCACCCGCCATCACCCCCGCGAAAACGACCCTCCGGCCGTCTTCGAAGGGGTGTTGCTTTCCCAGCTAGTTCGGGAGCTCGGCATCGACACGGACGGCCTGCTGGTTCGCTTCACGGCCCTGGACGACTACCGCATAGACCGCCCCTGGGCGGAGCTGGCTCCGCTCGAGCCGGTGCTGGCCCTGGTGCAGGACGGCAGCCCGCTCACGGTGAAAAATTACGGTCCGGTTCGGGTGGTCCTGCCCTACGAGCGCCTGCGACCCGACCCTACCCGGTACAATGCCCTGTGGGTGTGGCAGGTCCGCGTGATCGAGTTCCACTACTGAACACCAGCCTGCTGGCGGTCGGGCTGATAGTGGCCCTGCTGCTGCTTGCGGGGCAGCTCTTCTATGAGCAAGCGCTGCTGGAGACGACCATCGCCAACGTGCGCGCCGCCAACTCCGCTTATCAGTACTCGCAGCTGGAGCGCGATCTGCTCAAGGCGGCGCTGCTCTGCCAGCGCGGCGAGTTCACGCCGGTGCGCGAAGCCAACCTGGAACAGCGGGCCCGGCTGGCCAGCGAAAGCTACAGTTTCCCCCTGCTGGAAAAGCGCCACCGTCGAATCCTCAGCCTGCTCATGCAGCAGCTGGAGCAGAGCCCGCCGCGGACCTGGCCTTGCAAAAGCCTGGAAGGCTGGGCCGACCGGGTGCACCCGGTGGTCATCGCCGCCACCAGGGTTTCCAGCACCGTGCGCTCCAACCTGCTCGTCCAGCTGCGGGAGTACCGCCGCAACATCCTCCTCGGCTTCGCGCTGGTCATGATATTCGCCTTCGCCTATCTGTACTACCAGACCAGGGAGGTTCTGGGCCAGCGCCGCCGCATAGCCGACCTGGAAAGCGAGGGAGACTTCAAAACCCGCCTGCTGGGAATGATAGCCCACGAATTGCGCACCCCCGTCGCCACCATCGTCGGCTTCAGTGAACTGCTTAGCGGGCCCGCGGCCAACCGCGAGTCCTACCTGGCGCGCATCCGCAGCGCCGCGCGGCGCCTGGGGGAAACACTTGCTACCTATCTGGATCTCTACCGGCTCGAGTCGGGAAAGCCGCTCGAACTCTCCCGTAGACCGGTGCTCCTGCGCCCGCTCATAGAAGAGGCGGTGGCAATGCTGCAGGTGCAGTACCCCAATCGGATCCAGATAGAAACAGGAGGGGAGGACGTGCACGTCGAGGGCGACGAGGGTCGCCTCTTTTCCACCATCCTGAACCTGCTCAGCAATGCCGCGAAGTACGGGCCCGCAGACGCCCCGGTGCTGGTGCGCCTGTCCTGTCGGGACGGCATCGCCCGCCTGGAGGTCGAGGACGGCGGCCCCCCGCTCAGCGCCGCCGAAGCGGAAGCGGTCTTCCGCCCCTGGGCGCGGCTGACGCGCCACCGCCATCACGAGGGCTACGGACTGGGTCTGGCGGTGGCACGGGAAGTGATCTCCCAGCTGGGCGGCAGTATCGGCTGGGAAGCCCGCCCCCCGGGCCAGGTGTTCTGGTTCGAGCTGCCCTGTTTGCAGGATTAATCGGCGAGCAATTCGGCGCTCTGTAGCTGCCCCAGCAGCTCCAGCGGGCTGAAGGGTTTGCTCAGGTAAAGGTCGGCCCCCGCGGCCTCCGCCTTGCGGGCGTAGACGTCCCCGGCCAGGGCCGTCAGCACCACTACCAGCGTGCGCTCGTGCCCCGCCACGCGCCGGATCCGCTCCACCACCTCGAAACCGTCGGCGCGGCTGCCAAACAGCATCACGTCCACGATCACCACCTGGGGGTCGTGGCGTTCCAGCAGCGCCTCGATGTCGTCGCCGCTGCGCTCGGCGTGAACTTCGAAACCCGCCGGGGTGAGCGTGGCCTCCAGCAACGCCACCATGTCGGGTTCGTCTTCAATGAGCAAGACCTTCATCCCTGCACCTCCTCGAGCCAGAGGCGATTAGCCCACAGCGCCTCCAGCGGCATGGACAGGAAGGTCCGCACCAGTTCGGGGTCAAAACCAGCCCCGGAATTCTGCTCCATCCAGGCGGTGGTTCCCGCCAGGGTGTAAGCCGGCTCGCCACCGTAACCGTGCATGCGGTGATCGAAACCATTGGCTATCGCTATCATGCGCGCCCCCAGGGGAACCGCTTCGCCCGCCAGGTGGGCCGGGAAGCCCCGGCCGTCCCAGCGCTCGTGGTGATGCCGCACCCAGGGAATCCAGGTCGAAAATGCCGCCACGTGCTCGAGCAGCGAAGCCCCCAGCAGCGGGTGCGCTTCGATCAGCTCGCGGTCTTCATCACCCTCCCCCACCCACGAGGAAATGAGCCGGTCGGGCAGGCCCAGCTTGCCCACGTCGTGGGCGAGCGCCGCCGCCTTGAGGGCTGCGGGCTCGAGCGGGCGACCCAGCGCTTCGTTGAGGCGTAGCGACCAGAACGCCACCCGCCGGGCATGGCCGCGCACCGCGGGCGCCTTGAGCTCCACCAGGGTGACCAGGAGCTTCAGGAAGTCGTCGCGGGACTCGCGTATCTCCCGGTAGGCGCGCGCCAGGTCCTGGGCGTACTCCATCAGTTGGCGTTGGTACAGCGGTTCGCTCACCAGGTCTACCTCGCAAACTTTAGACTAGCACCGGCCTCCATCAAGATTCGGTCATTCCGGCGGCTAGCGGCGCCGCCAGGGGGGCGCGACGGGGGAGAACAGTCCATATTTTACCGCTGCCCATCCCCATACGAACCCTCCCAGATGCGCCCAGAATGCGACGTGCCCGCCGCCGAAAAGGGCGGAAACGAGCTGGATCAAAGCCCAGTAACCAAGGTAGAACCCGGCGGGCAGGTAAAAAGTGAGCGGGAGAACAAACCAGGCCAGGGTAAGCACCTGCGCGCCCGGGAACATCAGCCAGTAAGCCCCCATTACCGCGGAGATGGCGCCCGAAGCACCAATCATGGGAGCCGTGGAGTCGGCGTTGAAAGCGCCCTGGGCAAGCGCGGCGATGACCCCGCCCACCAGGTAGAAGAGCAGGAAGCGGACGCGCCCCAGCCTGTCCTCCACGTTGTCACCGAATACCCAGAGAAACCAGAGGTTTCCGAGGACGTGCCCGAACCCCCCGTGCAGGAACTGGCTGGTAACGAGCCGGTACCCCTCACCCAGGGGGTCGTCCCAAAAAACGCTGGGGATGAACCCGTAGCTGCTGAACATCAGCTCCCGCGCCCGGGGGCTCGCGAGCAGCTCGATCAAGAACACCGCCGCGTTCACCACCACCAGCGCTTTGACCACTACGGGGGGCCGCAACGGCCGGTTCACGTCGCCCAGTGGAAACATGTACCGAGCTTACCCCGGGTGTAGGCTTAGGGGTATGAAGATTCTCGTCACCAACGACGACGGCATATTTTCCCCGGGAATAAAGGCCCTGGCCCGGGCCATGAGCGCGCTGGGGGAGGTATACGTGGTGGCCCCGGACGTGGAGCAGTCGGCGGTGGGGCACGGCATCACCGTGCGCAGACCGCTGCGTTTCAAGCACACCGCTGCTGCAGGACTGGACCCCATCCCCGCCTACCGCGTAGACGGCACGCCCGCCGACTGCGTGGTGCTGGGCGTGCACCTGCTGGGCCGCCCCGACCTGGTGGTAAGCGGCATAAACATCGGGGTAAATCTGGGTCTCGACCTCACCCACTCGGGCACGGTGGCGGGGGCCATCGAGGGCACCTCAATAGGCATCCCCTCGCTCGCCTTCAGCCTCGACGTGGGCAGCCGCGAAGAAATGGACTTCGGCCCCGGAGCGCAGGCGGCGGTGAGCATAGCCCGCTGGGCGGTGGAACACGGTCTGCCCGAGAAAGTGTTCCTGAACGTCAATTTCCCCGCAAAGGAACCCCGGGGGGTGCGCATCACCGAGCTCTCCACCCATCACTACGAAGACTCGGTGGTCGAGCGCCTAGACCCGAACGGCGTGCCCTATTACTGGATCGCCGGCAAACCTACGGGCAGCGAGGACCCGGGCACCGACCTCTGGGCGGTACGCCAGGGGTATACCTCGATCACGCCCATCAGCCTGGATCTGGCGGCGCACGATTTCATGCCGGAACTGCGGCGCGCGTTTGAACGGACCTAGTCGAGCTCGAGCGGCGGCGGTTCGGTTTCCTGCCCGTGCAAGTGCGCCGCCGCGCCTTCGTGGAGACGGAACTTCTCGCGCAGCGAGCCGCCTCTTATGGCTATCTCCACCAGCCCCGACGATCCCAGATAAGCCACCGCCTCGCCCTCGGACACGTCGGCATAGGTGTTCTTGAAAGGCACCCGGCGCCCCACTACGTGAACCGCCTCGGGCCGCTCCCGCGGGCGCAGGTTGGTAATGGCGTTGCCGAAGCGGTCGAAACCTATGACCTCCCCTTCACTGCCCTCGACCGTCCAAAGCGGCAGCCGGAACGGACTCTCGACGTCTATTTCCTCACCCAGGGCGGCCGGGGGCAGCCCCTGCGCCAGGTGCGCCGCCGCGGGCGCAAAGACGTCGCGACCATGGAAGGTGGCGCTCACCGGCCCCGGCGCGTAGAGCGCGGGATCCAGCTCCCAGGCGGCCCGCGGCGGGTCGAGCTCGCGAACCAGGGTGAAGATTCCATTGTCGGGCAGCACGTACCAAAGGCGCTTGCCCCGCAGCGCCAGAGCGCGTCGCTGCGACCCCACCCCGGGATCCACGACCGCGAGCACCACGCCCCCCTCCTCCAGGTACGGCACCGCAGCGTAGAGCTGCAAGGCGGCGTGGCGGACGTCGCCGGGGGGCAGGTCGTGCGCCAGGTCCACCACGGTCACGTCAGGCGCCCGGCGGCGGAGCACGGCGCGTACCACCCCGGCGTAAACGTCGGCGGACCCGAAATCGGATAAGAAGTAGATCGGCATCGTCAGAAGAGCGCGCGTGCCAGAGGGAAGTACCCGGCCCCCAACAGCAAAGCGGCCATGACCACCCAGCTGGTCATCAGAGGCAAAAGCCCGCGCAGACGGAAAAAGACGGCCAGCAGTACCGCGCTGGCAACCCACCAGAGCAACACCGGCGAAATCAGGAACATCCCCGCCACCACCGTAGCGAAGAAGGGCACCATCTCATTTCCATAGCGCAGTCGCAGCGAATCGGGTAGGCGCACACGCAAAATCGGCTCCATGAGCGCCAGCGAAGCCAGGGCAGCGGCCCCGAGCGGGCGCAGCGGGCTGAAGGGCACCGGCTCGAGCCACTCGGTTCGTCCGCTGAACCAGGCGTAGCCAATCAGCAGCGCCGCCAGCAACACCCCCACCCAAAGCCCCTCCGCCCAGCTCTCGGGGCGACCCAGAACCGACCCCCCATTCTTTTCGGGCTTCAGCGAGCTGCGGCCCAGCACCCCGAGGGTCAGGGCCGCCGCAATGAAAAACGCCGGCCGCACCACCTGCGCCTGGACCGGCGTGAACGCCGCTAACCAGTTATGGTACAGGTGCAACCCCAGCTGCACGGCGACGACCGCGCCCACCAGCCAGGCAAGCAGCATCGCTCCATACACGCGGCCCAGCCCCCAGGCGTTACCGGTGCGTATTTCGAGCGTGCTTATCGGCTCAATGCGGCTTTCGCCAAACAGGTGCAGTCCCACGAAGGCCACCAAACCCAAAAGCCACAGCCACCCTGCGCGCAGCATCTCCGCGGCCAGGTTCACCCTGCCCGACAACTGCTGGAGGGCGCGTGCACCCCGGCGGGTGTCACCCATGCCGTAGTAGACGCGCGTGAGGATGCGCAGGGCCTCGGTGTAATGGGGGTCGTTCCGGGGCAGCAACTTGAGCGCCCGCTCCAGGGTGATGGCCGCCTCCTGGAGCCTCCCGGCACTCCACAGCAGCCGACCCTGCAAGGGGAGCAGGTGGGGGTCGCTCTTGCCCCTGAGGAGTTTGAGGGCGAGCTCGGGTTTGCCCATGCGCTCGAGCAGGACCGCCGCATCTATCAGCGCCCGTTCTTCACCCAGAATCGCCGCCTCGCGATAGGCCTCGAGCGCCTCCTGAAAACGCCCCAGGGCCTCCAGGGCGCGGCCCCGCACCCAGGCCGCCTCGGCTCCGGGCACGTGCATGACCAGACTCAGCGCCTCCGCCGGCTTCTCCTCATACAGCAGGTAGCGTGCCTCAAGAGTGCGGGTGATGAGATCGTCGGGGGCAAGCTGCTTGAGGCGCTCTATCAGCTCCAGGGCGTTGTCATAGTTGCCCTCGTCCAGATGCACCCGCGCCAGCAGCTTCAAGGCGGGAACGTAGTTGGGATTGGCAACCAGCGAAAGTTCGCAGGCGTCGCGCGCCCCCGCTAGCGCCTGTTTTTCGTAAAGTGCACGGCATTGTGCATAGTATTCCGCGGTACCGGGGTTGAACTGCGCCAAGGCAAGGGAAAGAAACAGCCCCGCAAATCCAAGGAACCAACGCATACTATTAACTTTAGCATGCCCCCCTCACGCACACCCGTATACTCGCCTGTACAACCTGTACAATAAAACCGTTCGTGCCATACACGGAGGCCCCCTATGAAAAAACCACTTGTCATTATTGCGCTCATAGCCACCCTCGCCTGGGCTAGCCCCGGCGCTCTCATCGACGCGGGCCGCTTCCAGGAGGCCTACGAGGAGGCCCTTTCCCTGGAAACCGCCGCTGGTTACGCCCTCGCCGCCCAGGCAGCCAGCTACTACGCCGGTTTCAAGGCCGCCCAGGCCAAAGAAAAGGAAGTCTGGTACTCCAAGGCGGAAGCTGCAGCCAAAAAGGCCATCGAGGCCGACCCCGATTATCCGGAGGGGTACTTCGAGCTGGCGCGCGCCCAGGGGCGGCTTTCACAGTTCCGGGGAATCCTCGCCAGTCTCAATCTGGCCAGTTCGGTGCGCGACAATCTCAAGAAAGCGCTCAGTATCGACCCCAAACATGACGCCGCCCTGGTGGCGCTGGCTCTTTGGAACCTGGAACTGGCCCAGAAGGGCGTGGGCTGGATGTACGGCGCCAGCCTCAAACGGGTGGAGCCGCTCTTCGAGCAGGCTATCAAGATCAATCCCGAGGCCATCGCCCACCGGCTCGAGTACGGCGGCGCCCTGATCCGCCTGAAGAAGCCGGATGTGGCGCGGGTCCAGCTCGAGAAGGCGCTGGCTCTGCCCGCAAAAACCTGGGTGGACCGCGCTAACCAGGAAAAGGCGCGTGAATTGCTGAAAAAACTCGATTAGCCATTACCTGCTCAGGCGCTCTATCCGGCCCGCCGCCCGCAACACCCGGTCCAGACTCAATTCGGGCGCCTCGCCGAAGTTATGAAGGTAGCCGCGCACGAACTCCCCCTCCTCGGCGGGAACGCCAGCTCGGCCGCAGACGATGGCCGTCACCGACCCCGCCTCGAAACGGCCGCTGATCTCGTCCGGCGGGGGGCGGTCTTCCCGGCCACAACCGTCGCACCCGCCGAGGTGGCCCAAAAAGAAGCGGGCCAGTTCGTAAACGAGCATGGCATAGCGCTCCGCATCATCCGCTCCCTCCAGGCGGATGGCGAAGGTCGCCGGGCCATCGCCGCGGCGCAGCCGCCCGGCCGGCTCGGGGCCGAAAAGCGGCCCCATTACCGCCACCCCGGCCTGCCGCGCCCGCTGCATCAAGTTAGCCAGCATGACCGTCGCCGGCGGCACATTCCCGGCGCCGGCGGACCAGGGGGCCCCCTCGGTCTCGCCGACGTCGAAAACGAAACGCAGGGGACCGCCAGGGTGAAGCAAAAACGCCGGGCGCGCTCCCGGCAGCACCCGCCGGCCCCGCTCGCGCCATTCGGCGGCGGTAAGAACCTGCTTCGCCTCCGGTTTTTGCAGATGCAATAAAGCTGCGTTGTACGGGGAAAGGCTGCGCATCCGGATCACGAAATCGAGCAAAGCTCCGAAGTCGGGACTCGAGCGGTAACGCTCGGCAAGGCGGCCCAGCTGGTCGAAAGCGCGCAACTCCGCCAGACGCTCTTCATCCTCACGCGGCGCCGGGTTCCACTCGGGAAACAGCGGGTCCTGGTGCACGGTAGCGGATCCTCCCACCTATTCTACGCCCGCCGCGCGCCGCAGCTCGGCCTCTTCGGGCCAGCGCCCCGCCGCCAGCGCCCGCGCCAGCGCAGCGCTCACGCGCCCCACGGCGTCGCGCACCCGCCGCCACTCGTCCAGCTCCCGGCCCGACGGGTCGGGCAGGCCCACGTGCAGCCGCCGCGTGCGCGCCGGGTAGGCGGGGCAGACCTCCGCGGCGGCGTCGCAGACGGTGAGCACCAGGTCGAAGTTCCAGGGGTCGGGCAGCTCGAAGAGCGCCTTGGAGCGGTGGCCGGTGAGGTCCACGCCCGCCTCGGCCATCACCCGCACCGCCTCGGACTTGACCCGGGTGCGCTCGGTGCCCGCCGACCAAACCTCGGCCGCCACCCCCGCCCCGGCCAGGTCCCGCCGCAGCCAGCCCTCCATCATCTGGCTCCGGGCGGAGTTGTGGGTACAGAGCACGAGGATGCGCACCGTGGGTTTCACATACACATCTTGACAGGGATTTCTCTACCCGCTTAAAGCTCGCCAATCAACCTATTTTTGCTGCGCGTAAGCACATTGGGATTATGCAATTTGGATTTCTTTCTGCCAATTCTACGGTAGGGTAAACTGCCCACAAGGGGGTGCCTATGGCCAGCGCCAACACGTCCATCGAGTGGACCGAAAAGACCTGGAATCCCACCACGGGGTGTACGAAGATCAGCCAGGGCTGCAAGAACTGCTACGCCGAGCGGATCACCAAGCGTTTCCCTGGACACTTCCCCAACGGCTTCGCTTTCACCCTGCACCCGGACCGCCTGAACGAGCCTCGGCGCTGGCGCAAACCGAGCCTGATCTTCGTCAACTCGATGAGCGACCTCTTCCACGAAGAAATGCCGCTCGACTTCCTGAAGCAGGTCTTCGAGGTGATGCGCGAGACGCCGCGGCACGTCTACCAGGTGCTCACGAAGCGCCACGAGCGCCTGGCCGAGCTGGCGCAGGAGCTGAGCCCGTGGCCGGAGAACGTCTGGATTGGGGTGTCGGTAGAGAACGCCGACTACAAGCACCGCATCGACTACCTGCGGCAGGTCCCCGCGGTCGTGCGCTTCATCTCCTTCGAGCCCTTGATTGGACCTGTAGGAAAGGTCGATCTCGGAGGCATCCACTGGATCATCGTGGGCGGGGAGTCGGGGCCTGGCAGGCGGCCGATCCGCGAGGAGTGGGTGATCGAACTTAGAGACGAGGCACTCGCCCAGGGGGTTGCGTTCTTCTTCAAGCAGTGGGGCGGGTACACGCCCAAGGCTGGAGGGCGACTGCTGGAGGGGAGGACGTGGGATGAGATGCCAAATCGACACCATCAACATTTAAAACAACGGGGTCATGCCGCGTTTATCGGGAGGAGGTTGTAATCTTCTTAAAACATCTTCTGCGATCTTGATAGCCACGTCATTTTTTGCGGCAAACACAAGTGAATGAAGCTTTACTTTTTTACTTGTCCGTGCAGTAATGTTATGCCTTGCTACGGTCAATCCAAGGCCTTTTAGTTTGTCAAGATACAAATCGACGATGGCGTGGTAGCGGTCCATCCCCACCTTCTTGTACTTGTCGATCTCCATCCAGCTGGTGTCACCGAAGAAAGCGGTTAACGCATCGTAGGCAAAATTATTTTCCAGGTTGCGAAGAACGCCACTTGCGGATACCAAAATGAAAAGGTCCGCCTTTTCCCTTTTGGCAATGGCTTCTATAGATCGCCACTCGAGTTCGAGACCTTCTGGATCGAGCAAGAAAACAGTTGGTGATCTTTCTTCAATCTGTACAAGTATCTCAGGCAGAATTTCGTTGAAATCGGCGTTATAGAGGGTGGCCTTGTCTTTATTCGGGTGCTGCTGAACTATCTGTTTGAGTGCCTTAAATGCATCGAGGTCTTTCTCGACGAAGTAAAGATGTGTGAACTCGTTTTGCTCGAGGGCGATCAAAGGAGATCCGCGCATCTTAGACCCGTCCTCGAACTCATTGATCCCCGGACCTGCAAATCCATCTACGTAATACCTCTTGGTGGCGCCTTTCGTAGCTTTGACGAATGCAGGAATGTATTTCTCGATGAATTCAAGTTTGTCTGCCGTCCATTGGTGCGCTTTTCTGCCCCGCTCATTCATACACTCCCCTCCAAACTTTTATGCTTAAAGTGTATCGTACACTATTATATTTTTGTAACTTTGTAAATATGAGTATTACGTGCTGGGAGCACCTACGCTTTTGAAAGACAACTGTGCCCCACAGACCGCACGAAACTTTGCCTTGCTCACGTAGCCTACCTAGCACTCACGGCTACTAAGATTGCTGAGATCAACGGAATTTATCGTCGCCGTGAGCGAACAGCAAAAACATGCTCGCCCTCTCACAACGTCAAGGGGGCGAGCATGTTTTGCTTTGGAGCCAGCGGCCGGATTTGAACCGGCGACCTACCGCTTACGAGGCGGTTGCTCTACCGCTGAGCTACGCTGGCGCGCAGCAAGCCTAAGTATAGGCAATCACGCAGCCAGCTGTCCACAAAAAGGCCGGGCAGCGCCCGGCCTCGGCGAAACAGGAAGTCGCTACTTGGGCTCGTTGGGCCAGGGGCCCTTGATCCCCGGCGCCGCCCACTCCATGGTTTCCAGTTCGTGCTTGGTGAGCCGCAGCCCCGCGGGCACGCGCATCTTGCCGCGGCGATCCTTGATCGGCCCCTGGAATGGGTCGAAGGCAAGCTCCACGTCGCGCATGAGCGCCAGTTCCTTCACGACCAGGTCGTAGACGCTGACCTTGCCAAAAACGGGGTGGTTCACCTTCCTGGCCTTGAGCGCGGACACAAACCTGGGATTGACGGGCTCGCCATACTCGCCGCCCAGTTCCACCGCGCCCTGTGACAGCAGCCACCAGTAGTCCACGTCTTGAAGGTTCTTGCTGGTATAAACCCCGGCGTAGACCTTGGCCAGGAAATCGATGTAAACCTTCTCCCAGTGAACCAGCTGCCCGCTGACTACCAGTTCGGGGGCGAAGCGCTTCATCGGCGAGTAGTGGCTGAAGCTGGGCAGCCCCTTCTTGGCCGCTACCTGGATAACCGTGGGGGTATCCTCGGTGAATGCAAAGACATCGGCTCCTTCGGCGATCAATGCCTCGGTGGCCTCCTTGGCGGCGGCGGGGTTGTACCACTCGTAGATCCAACGCACCAGCACCTCGGCGTCGGGGTTCACCGCGCGCACGCCTAGGGCGAAAGCACTGATGTGACGCTTCAGCTCGGGTATGGGGAATGCCGCCACGTAACCCACCTTGCCGCTCTTGGTGAGCGCCCCGGCCATCAGGCCGTTCAGGTAGTAAAGCTGGTAGAAATCGGCCATGTAAGTGGCCACGTTGGGAGCGCGCTTGAACCCGGTGGCGTGGGCGAATATTACGTCCGGATGCTTGCGCGCCGCCGCCAGCACGCTGTCCATGTAACCGAAGCTGGTGGCGAAAACCACCTCACACCCCTGCTTGACCAGCCGGTCTATGTAGGCCTCCGCCTGCGCCTCAGGTACGCTCTCCACGTACTGCGTTTCCAGCCAGGGTAACGCCTTTTCCGCTGCGATGCGGCCCTGGTCGTGGGCGTGACTCCACCCGTAGTCGCCCACCGGTCCCACGTAGATCCAGCACGCCTTGAGCTTGTCTCCCTGGGCGAACCCTGCCGCCACCAGAAGCACCAACAGCACCGCCAGCAAACCTTTCCGCATATACCTTACCTCCCCTGCTACCTGCGTTCCCCCCGTACATAGGGTATTCCCAACGACTCCGGGGCCCCCGAAGGACCCTTACGAAGCGCGCTCAGGGACAGAACCACGACCACGAACAGGTAGGGCATCGCCTTCAGGAACTCGGGCGAAACGGCCGCCTGCAACCGGTAGGAAAGGTGGTACAGCGCGCCGAAAAGGAGCGCTGCGCCCACCGCTTTGAGCGGATGCCAGGCTGCAAAAATGGCCAGGGCCACCGCTATCCAGCCCAGGCCCGAGGTGATGCCGTCGGCCCAGCTGGGCCGGTAGGCGAGAGAAAGAAAGGCCCCCGCGAGCCCGGACATGGCGCCGCCAAAGATAACCGCGGCGTAACGCACCCGGTAAACGTCTATACCCATGGCGTCGACGGTTTCGGGGTTCTCCCCGGCACTCCTGAGCACCAGGCCGCCGTAGGTGTGCTGCAGGAAAAACCACAACAGCACGGCCAGCAACAGCGCCGTAACGATGAAGCCAGCTTCGGGAAGAGGGTGCGCCAGCGGCGCACCCTCGTAAGGCTTACCCAGCAATCCCGAAACACCGAGGCCGAGCATGGTCAGCGCCAGCCCGGCCACGTACTGATTCGCACGCAGGGTAATGGAAGCCAGCGCAAACGGCAAGGATACAAGCGCCGCCGCCAGCAGCGCCGCCAGCACCCCCAGGTAGGGACTGCCGCTGGACTGCGCAACCGCAAAGGCCGCCAGTGCACCCACGGCCATCATGCCTTCCACCCCCAGGTTCACAACCCCGCTGCGCTCTGCATAGATCTCACCCAGACCGGCGAGCAGTATCGGGGTGCCGAAGGCCAGCGCACGTACCAGCATCGCCAACACCAGGTCGTCCATCAATCCCCCTTTCGCACAGGCGCCCAGCGCACCCGGTAGTAGAGCAGCCGCTCGCTGGATATTAAGAAGAAGAGAATCAGCCCGTTAAAGACGTCGGTCACCCGGAAGGGCATCTGCAGGGAGATTTTCATAACATCGCCGCTGGCGAAGATCAGACCCATGAAGAGCGCGGTGAGCATCGCCCCCAGCGGATTCCCACGAGCCAACCAGGCCACGATGATGGCGGTGTAGCCGTAACCGAGAGAAATCTGGTACGCCTCAAGCAGGCGGCCGTGCACCCCCGCCACTTCACCCACACCCGCCAGACCGGCAAAGCCTCCCGAAGCCAGCGCGACCGCGAACACCACCCGGAACACGGGCATGTGGGCGTAACGCGCCGCTTCGGGGTTGTCGCCGGTGACCCGCACCGGGTACCCCCAGGTGGTGTGCGTGAGCACGAACCAGGCGGCCAGGGCGCCGGCGAGGGCCAGCAGCAGCGTTGGCCAGTGCACGTAGGTTCCGGGTATCAAAGGCAGCATAGCGGGCTCCGGGAAGCGGTCGCTGTAGGCGAAACCGAAGGCGGTGCGGCCGCGCCAGGGTCCGTGGATCAACCACTCCACCAGATAGACCGCGACGTAATTGAGCATCAGGGTGGTGAGTACGTCATTAACACCCAGCCGCAGCTTCAGAAGCGCCGGGAGCACCGCCCACAACCCACCCGCCACGAATCCAGCCAGGAACATGGCGGGCAGTAGCAGCGCGGCGGGCAGGGGCGCGAAAAGCGCTACCCCGGCGGCGGCCACCGCTCCAAGCAGCAACTGGCCCTCGGCGCCGATGTTCCAAAACTGCGCCCGGAAAGCGAGCACCAGCCCCACGCCCGCAAGCAGCAGCGGAATCGCCCGCCGCACTCCCTCGGCGAAGCCGCCGGAGCTCAGCAGGGTTTCCACGAATATCGTGCGGTAGGCCAGTACAGGGTCAACGCCGTAGGCCCAGAAGACCAGCGCGGCAGTCAGAAAGGCCAGCGCCAGTGCGGCCGCCGAAACCAGCAACACCCTGATGGGCGGGGCCACGAGATCTTTTTCGATGAGGAAGGGGCCGATCCGTCTCAAGCCTCCACCCCCGCCATCCACAATCCAATCTGCTCGCGATCGGCCTTCTCCACCGGTACCTCTCCCACTATGCGGCCGCCATGGATCACCGCCACCCGGTCGGCGAGGGCCAGCACCTCGTCCAGGTCCTCGGACACCAGCAACACCGCCGCACCGGTACGGCCGCGCTCGATGAGCAGCTCGTGCACCAGCTCGGTAGCACCCACATCCAGCCCGTAGGTGGGGTGCGCGGCGACTATCAGGGGCGGGTCGCCGTGAAGTTCGCGGGCCAGGATCAACTTCTGCAAATTACCCCCCGAAAGCAACCGCGCCGGCGTGCGGGGGTCGGGCGGGTCGATGCGGTAGCGAGCGATCTGCTCGCGAGCAAAGGCATACACGGCGCGCCGGTCCATCAGGGGCCCGCGGGCGAAGGGGGGGCGGGCATAGTCATGCAGCAGCAGGTTCTCCGCCAAATCCAGACCGCCGGCCACCCCCTGGCGGCGACGGTCCTCGGGAATGTGGGCGATGCGGGGGCGCTTGCCGCTCCAGGGCGCCGCCCCCAGCACCCGCACCAGACCGCGCTCGGGACGGCGCAGCCCGGTAACCACCTCGATCAACTCGCGCTGGCCGCTACCCGCCACACCCGCCAAGCCCAGTATCTCCCCCGCGCGCACCCGCAGGCTCACCCCCTGCAGGGCGGGCAGGCCCCGATCGCTGCGGGCATGTATGTCCTTAAGTTCGAGCACCACCGCCCCGGGCCGTACCGGGGGCTTGCGGCGCTCAAAGCTTACCTGCCTGCCCACCATCATCCGCGCGAGCTCAGCCTTGTCGGCCTCGGCGCGGGTTACCTGACCCACCAACCTGCCCTTGCGCAGCACGCTGATGCGGTCGGCCACCTCGAGCACCTCGTCCAGCTTGTGGCTTATGAAGATCACCGCCTCCCCCTCGGAGCGCATGCGCCTGATCACCTTGAAAAGCTCGCGCGCCTCCTGAGGGGTGAGTACCGATGTTGGCTCGTCGAGCACCAGCAACCTGGCACCCTGAAGCAGGGCGCGCACGATCTCCACCCGCTGCTTTTCCCCTTCTGATAGCTGCCAAACGGGCGCGCGGGGGTCAAAGCGGAAACCATAATGGCGGGTAAGCTCGGCAATTCGGGCCGCGAGCCCGCGGGTGGGCAAGAGGAAGCCCCGGGGCATGCCCAGGGCCAGGTTCTCGAGTACGGTATGCGCTCGCACCAGCAGCGGATGCTGCGGCACCAGCCCTATCCCCAGACGGATCGCCTCCTGCGGCGAGCGGATCCTGACGGGTCGCCCCTGCCAGTAAATATCCCCCGCGTCGGGGGGATAAAGGCCGTAAAGGATGTTTACGAGGGTCGTTTTGCCGGCGCCGTTCTCGCCCAGCAGGGCGTGCACCTCGCCGGGCAGAATCTCCAGGTTGACGCCATCCACTGCTACCACGCCGGGAAAGCGCTTGGTAACGTTTTTTAGCGTGAGCAGCGCGTCAGGCTCAGTCATAAGCCGCCACCGGCAACGCCGGATGGCCTAATTATTCCCGCAGCCCTCCGGCCCGTCAACCCGGGCTGATTATCTGCACCAGGTACAGCTAACGGCGGTTGGGCCGCTGGGCGCCGCCGGGGGTATCGCTGCCCGGCGCCATGCCGGCAAGACGCGTGAACTCCTTGGGGTCCACCGAACGGGACAGCGCCAGTTCGTAGGTGATGACCTTGCGGCGGTAAAGCCCTGCCAGATGGGCGTCCATGGTGATCATGCCGAACTGACCGCCGGTTTGGATGACGCTGGTGAGCTGGTGGCTCTTACCCTCGCGAATCAGTGCCCGCACCGCGGGCGTGGCGACCATGAGCTCGTAGGCCAGCGCCCGGCCATCACCAAAGGCCTTTGGAAGCAGCTGCTGGGTAAGCACGGCCACGAGGTTGTTGGAAAGCTGCACCCGTACCTGCTCCTGCTGATTCTGGGGGAAGACGTCGATGATACGGTCAATGGTTTCCGGAGCCGAGTTGGTGTGCAGGGTGCCCATGACCAGGTGCCCCGTTTCTGCAGCCGTAATGGCCGCAGAAATGGTTTCGTAGTCACGCATTTCGCCCACCAGAATCACGTCCGGCGCCTGGCGCAGCACACTGCGCAACGCTTCGTGGAACCCCTGCGTATCTACCCCGACTTCGCGCTGGTTGATGATCGACATCTTGTGCTTGTGGAAGAATTCGATCGGGTCCTCGATGGTAACCACGTGAGCACGGCGGTTGTCGTTTATGTAGTCGAGCATAGAGGCCAGCGTGGTCGACTTACCGGAGCCCGTAGGCCCGGTCACCAGCAGCAGGCCACGGGGGGTAAGCGCCAGCTCGCCGATATTCTTGGGTAACCCCAGGTCATCAAAGGACTTGATAACCGTAGGCACTACACGCAGCACACCGCCCACAGATCCGCGCTGGAAGAAAACGTTCACACGAAAGCGCCCGCTTCCCGGAAGGCTGAAGGAAAAGTCGAGCTCCTTAGATTCTTCAAAATGGCGCTGCTGCTTTTCGTCCATCAGGGCGTACATCAACTTGCGGGTGTCCTGAGGGGTGAGCTTTTCGTATTCGGTGGGATGAAAATCACCGTCAATCTTGATCATGGGCGGCAGTGCCACGGTTATGACCAAGTCCGAAGCATCCCGCTCAACAGCGAGCTTGAGAAGATCAACAATATCTGGAATCTTTTGCATCTGTGCCTCCCTTACTCATTTGTGCGGGCCATGACTTCTTCCAGCGTAGTGATACCCTGCATGGCCTTGTAGATACCATCTTCGCGGAGCGTCTTCATGCCCTTCTTGCGCGCAAGTTCCTTAATGTCGGTGGCCGATTTACCTTCAACAATGGCGCGGCGAATATCGTCGTCGATGACCATGAGCTCGTGGATCGCATAGCGACCCTTGTAGCCGGTGCCGTTGCAGCGCTCGCAACCCACACCGCGGTACAGCGTGACGTCTTTGAAATCCTCCTCTTTCAAATTGAGCCGGCGTAGCACCGAGGGATCCGGCTCCACCTCGACCTTGCAGTGATCGCAAACCCGGCGCACCAGGCGCTGGGCCAAAACCCCGACCAGCGAGGCGGAGATGTTAAAGAGTTCGACGCCCATCTCGTCGAGGCGGGTAATGGCCCCGGCGGCGTCGTTGGTGTGCAGCGTGGCGACGACCAGGTGACCGGTGAGCGCCGCCTCGGTCGCGATCTGCGCGGTTTCCGAGTCACGAATCTCACCGACCATTATGATGTCCGGGTCCTGACGCATGAAGGATCTGAGCGCCCGGGCGAAGTCTAGGCCCGCGGCCACGTTCACCTGGGTCTGGTTGATGCCCGGGATCTCGTATTCGACCGGGTCTTCAATCGTGGTGGTGTTCTTGTCCGGGGTGGCCACCCGCTTAAGGATCGAGAACGTGGTAAACGACTTACCGGAACCGGTGGGACCGGTGATCAGGAAAATGCCATAGGGCTTGCTGATAACGTCCTGGAAGCGTTCGAAAACATCGGGAGCGAAACCCAGACCCTCGATCTCGGGAATGTCGGTGGCTTTACGCAAGAGACGCATCACCGATTTTTCACCGTAGACCGTAGGCAGCGTGGAGAGACGGAGGTCAAGGTCGATGCTGCGGTCCTTGAAGCGCACGCGGCCGTCTTGCGGCAGGCGGCGCTCGGCGATGTCCAGGTTACCCATGATCTTGATGCGGCTGGCAATGGCCGGGCCCGCACCCTTGGGGAGGCGCATGTGCTCGCGCAAGGCGCCATCGATGCGGATGCGCACGACCACGTCGGTTTCGCGGGGCTCTACGTGGATGTCCGAAGCGTCCTGCAGATAGGCTTCACGGATGATGGTGTTGACGAGCCGCACCACCGCGTTGTCGTCGAGCTCGCCACCTACGGTGGTGGCTTCTTCGTCGCGGGTCTTCTGGGCGAACTCCTTGGTAAGCTCGTCGAGATCCCCGCGCGACCCGTAGAAGCGCTCTATCAGCTTGATGATCTGTTCCTCGGCCGCCACCGCGGGAACGATCTCGCGCTTGGTGAAGACGCGCAGGTCGTCTATCGCCCAGATGTTGCGCGGGTCCTTCATTAGCACGACCAGGGAATCACCCTCGAGGTGGTGCGGGAACACCGTGTAGCGGCGGACCGTATTTTCACCCACCAGGTGGACCACGCTTGGATCAGGGGGCGACTCGATGGGGTCGATGTAATCGTAACCAAGCTGGATGGCCAGGCTCTGGGCCAGCATCTCGGGGTTAATCTTGCCCGACTGTACCAGCGTGTCCTCAAGCCGCCCGCCGCCGGCCCGCTGCTTCTTGAGGGCGTCCTCCACGTCCTCGGCGGAAACGTAGCCGAGCTCAACGAGCACCTCACCCAGCGGGCGCGCCTTGCCCAGGCGTTCCTGAACCTTGAGCGCCTGCCTCAAGCTGTCGCGGTCGAGCTTTCCCTCCTGGACCAGCGACTCGCCCAGGCGCCCCGCGCCCGGGTAGGCGCGGTTGAAGAGCTTGTCCCATTCGTCCGGGGTGGTGAGGACGAACTTCACCCTCTTGCCGAGCATTTCTTCTATGGACTGCTTGTGGCGCAGATCGGAAACGACGACCCGTACGGTCTTACGGCTCTGGGCTACGGGGATGGCGTGATAGCGCAGTGCATCGGTGCGCAGGAAAAGGTTCGCGGCATCGCGGTCCAGTTTAATATCGTCGGTTCGGGCGACGAACTCGGCGCCCTCCTGCTCGGCGAGTGCTTCATAAAGTTTTTTCTCGTCTACCCAGCCGTTATTGATAAGTACGCGACCCAGCAACTCGCCCGTCTGCTCGTGCTCGATAATGGCCTTTTCGAGATCCTTCTTCCTTACCAGGCCCTTTTGCAAAAGCAGCTCGCCCAGGCGCATATCGTGGTCCACGACCGGCTCGGGCGGGGGCGGGGGCTCGAGTCCCAGCTCCGGATAGTTCTGCGCCAGCGCGTACTCAAAAGAGGGCCTGAGGACCTGGTAGGGTTCCACCAGCATCTCGGTGATGTCCTCCACCTCGTCCACGCGCAGCGTGTCCAGGGGGTTGGTAAAGGCCACCCGCAACGTGTCGCTCTCCACCGCAAAGGGGATGGCCTCGAGCTCCCGCGCCTTCTCTGCGGGCAGCTTGGCGCGTACGTCGGGCGGGATCTCCACCTCGTGCAGGTTCACCAGGGGAATCCCGAAAGCTCCCTCGATCACCTGGGCCATGCGTTGCTCGGAGAGCAGCCCCATGTCCACGATGACCTCGGCGAGCGATCCCCCTATCTCGCGGTGGCGCTCCAGGGCGCGCTGTAAATCTTCGTCCTTTAAGTGGCCAAGTTCAATTAAGGCGGCGCCTAGCCGCTTATCGCCTATCGTTAATACGCTCATTTGTTTTCCTCCAGCCGAATCGGGTCGACTTCATACTCCCCTGCATTAGTATAGACGCCCGTTTCCGCTGCGTTCATATATTATTCACCTGATCCCGGAAATTGTGCACCCCCGTTTTGGGGTGCCGGTATCCGCTCCAGGATGCGCCGCTCCAGCGCCCGCACCCAGCGCGTGTGGGGCAGCCCCTTCTTGGGCTCCAGGGGTTCCACCAGAACCGAGTAAGCGCCCACCAAATTTGCCCCGAAAACGTCCGTGAAAAGCTGGTCTCCCGCAACGGCCACCTCTTTGGCCGGCAGCCCCATCTGCACAAAAGCGCGCCGCAAACCCCAGGGAAAGGGTTTGCCCGCGAGCCCCCACCCCGTCAAACCCAGCGATTTCGCCCAGGAACGGGTACGCCCGGTCCGGGCGTTGGACACGATGACCACCGGCACCCCGGCGGCCGCCAGCTCCCGGTTCCAGGCGTCCAGCTCGTCGGGGGCGGGCGGCTTCACGCCGTAGGGCACCAGGGTGTTGTCGAGGTCCACCACCAGCCCCCGCAACCCCCGCCGCGCCAGCCATTCGGGGGTCAGCTCGGTTATACGCCGCACGCGCTCCCGCGGGCGAAGGACCATCATAGACCCCAGATTACCCCGCAAACGGTGGCAACTGTATGAGCCCCCACATGCGCCCGCTTTTGGAACCATCGCGACGATATGAAAACAGCTCCGGATGGGTGTAGGTGTCCAGGCCCGCAAACTCAATGTGCTGCAGCGGGATGCCCAGATCCAGCGCCTGCCGCCGGATCACCGCCGGCAGGTCCAGCCGGGCCCTGCCCGGCTCGGGGTCGGGCAGCACCGCCGCTTCGTACCCGGCGTCCGCGAACCGCGCGGCCAGATCCTCGCCCACCTGGTAACTGTCCGCCGCGATGCCCGGACCCACCGCCAGGCGCAACCGCTCCGGCGCGGCGGCGAAAGCGGCCTCCATGCGCTCCACCGCAACGGCCAGAATGTTGCCCAGCACCCCCCGCCAACCGGCATGCAGCGCCGCCACCGCTCCTGCCCCGGGCTCTTCCAGCAAGAGCGGGTAGCAGTCCGCTACGCTCACGGCGAGCAGCAGGCCCGGCTCGGCGCTCAGCAGCCCGTCGCCCTCCCGGACGCCGGGACCGCTGACGATGTGCACCACCGTGCCGTGCACCTGATCGAGCCTGGCCAGCGGCGGGTCACCAAAAACCCCGAGCACGCGGCGGCGGTTCTCCGCCACCAGTTCCGGATCGTCGCCGGTAGCGGCGGAAAGGTTGAGCGCCGCGAAGGGGCCGGTGCTCACGCCGCCCCCACGGGAGGTAAACCCGTGGGGGGCGGTAATCAGGCTCGATCGCAGCAGTTTCAAGGCTTTCTGGGAGTCCAGCGGTGCGCGTCGCGCGCCTCGTACTTGGCCAGCGCCGCCAAAAACGCTTCTTCCAGATCTATTCCGTGGCTGTTGGCCATGCTGATGAGCACAAAGAGCAGGTCAGCCAGCTCCTCCGCGAGCTCGCCTTCGCCCTCGCCTGCCTTGGGCGTCTTGCCGTGGGCATGGGAAACCACCCGCGCCACCTCGCCCGTCTCTTCGGTCAGGCGCGCCAGCATGAGCAGCGGCGGAAAGTAACCTTCCTCGAAGCGGCTGATCCAGGCGTGCACCCGCTCCTGGGCCTCCCGCAGGGTAAGGTTCACCTGCGCACCAGCTCCGCCAGCGGGGCCGCGGCGTAGCGGGCCATCAGCTCCACTATCTTCTCCACGTCGCCGAGGTCGATCATCTCGGAAGGCGAGTGCATGTAGCGGTTGGGGACGCCCACCACCGCCGCCGGGATACCCGCACGGGTTACGGCGATCTCGTCGGCGTCGGTGCCCGAAGTGCGGCCGTGGGCCTCGAGCTCGTAGGGGATCCCGTGCTCCTCAGCCAGGGCGCGCAGACGGGCCAGCACCCCCGGATGAACGTAGGGCCCCACCGCCAGGCTCGGGCCCCGGCCCAGCGCCACCTCGCCGTGTTGCTTCGGGTCCACCCCGGGCTGCTTGGTGCAGTGAGTCACGTCCACAACCAGGGCGGTGTCGGGTTCTATCTGGAAAGCGGCCGTGCGCGCGCCCCAGGCGCCTATCTCTTCCTGCACCGTAGCCACGGCAACCACTTCGGCCTCGCCGCCCAGCTCCTGCGCCAGGCGCAGCGCCTCCAGGGCTATGAAAGCGCCGATGCGGTTGTCAATGGCGCGGCTCACGACCCGGCGGCCCCGCAGGTAACGCAACGGCTGGTCGATCACGCCCACGCTGCCCGGCTCCAGCACCTCCAAGGCCTCCTGCTTGTCGGCGGCGCCGATGTCCACCCACACGTCCTTGATCTTCACCGCCTTCTCGCGGTCGCCCTCTTCCATGGCGTGGATGGGCTTGCGCCCGGCCACCCCCAGCACGTGCCCCTTCTTGCCCAGGAAACGTACCCGCTGGCCCACGAGAACCTGCGGATCCCACCCCCCGAGGGGTTCGACGTACACGAAGCCCTCATCGGATACGTAGGTGGCTATCAGGCCTATTTCGTCTATGTGTCCGGCTAGCATGATGCGCGGCCTGCCGCCGGGGCGGATGCGCGCGTAACTGTTGCCATGGGCGTCGCGCCAGACCTCGGAGGCGAAGCCCTCCGCCTCCCGCACCCAGATGCGGGCGGCCTCGTCCTCGAAGCCGCTCGGCCCCACTGCTCCCAGGAGCTCCTCGAAGAAGTTAAGGTTCAGTTCCGTTTTCATCGCCCCCAGTATAGGCGGGTAAGCTGGGAGAATGAAAAAGGCGCTGGCCCTGATCGCCCACGACAAGAAGAAGGCCGATCTGATCGCCTTCGCCAAGGACCACCGGGAGCTGCTCTCGCGCTTTCCCATCATTGCCACCGGAACGACCGGCAGGATGCTGGAACAAAAGGCGGGGCTCGAGGTGGAGCGGGTGCAGTCGGGCCCGCTCGGCGGCGACCTGCAAATCGGCGCTCGCATCGCCGAAGACCGCATTCTGGCCGTCATCTTCTTCCGCGACCCCTTAACAGCCCAGCCGCACGAACCCGACGTAAGCGCCCTCATGCGCATCTGCGATGTGCACGAAGTTCCCCTGGCCACCAACCTGGCCGCGGCGGAGGCGGTGGTGGCCTGGCTGGAGGAGATGAGCTAGTCCGGCCGTCATCCCCGCTGCCGCCCAGATCCGCGGATCCGTAACCGCAGACGCTCATCCGGGTCCCGATTTTTCGAGCGGACCCGAATAGAAGCCCCGGCGAACATGCCGCAACCGCCCGGGCTCGTTCCACGCTGCACCTTTCCTCGCCCGGCCACCGGAAGATCGCAAACCGGCTCGAATCGTAAGCGACCCAAAAAACGCCTTTTCGCAGGTTCACGGGCGAACCGGCGGGTGTCATTCGCCCCGCCGGAGGGTTTGCAAGGCGGCGGCCGGATTGTTGAACCGGCCTCTGGCAAAACGACGGCCCGGCGGCACGCTTTGTGCCCGCCTTCCCAGCGGCTGCATGCCCATCCGGTTCCAGCTCGAGCCGGTAGACTGAATGCGGGGGGCCGCCCCCAAAGGGGAAGGGACGGATGGATACCGCCGAAATTGTCGGCGTCGGCAGCGAGCTGATCAGCGGCGAGACGCTCGACACCAACACCGCTGATGTGGCCCGCAGCCTGCGCCCCTACGCGCTCGATGTCTGGCGCACGCTGCGCGTGGCCGACAACCCAGACCGCATCGCCGAAACCGCCCGCGAACTGTGGGCGGACACCCGCCTGCTGGTTTTTTTGGGCGGCCTGGGGCCCACCCCCGACGACGTAACCACCGCTGCGGTGGCCGGCGGGCTCGGGCTGGAGCTTGCAGAAGACCCGCAAATGCTGGCCCGGATCGCCCGCCGCTTCGAACGGCTGGGCCGGCGAATGAACGACCACAACCGCAAACAGGCCCAAAAGCCAGATCGCGCCCGCTGGCTGGATAACCCCCGCGGCACCGCCCCCGGCTGGTGGCTGCGCGAAGAAGGACGCGATCTGGTGGTGCTCCCCGGTCCGCCCGCCGAGTGGAAGCCGATGTGGGAACGGCTGCTGCCGCAACTGGACCTGCCCGAAAGCGGCAAGGTGCGCCGACAGATCAAGACCTTCGGTCTGGGCGAATCGCAGATAATGGAGCGGATAGCCGGTATTTGGAACGAGGGTGTGACGAGCGGCATCTACGCACACCCCGACGGGGTATACCTGACCGCGGCGGGCCACCCCGAACCCGTGAACCGCTGGATAGCGGAGGTGTCACACCGCCTGGCGGAATACGTATGGGGCTACGACGCCGACACCCTTCCGGGGCTGGTTCAGGATCGTCTGCAGCGGCGGGCGGCCACCGTGGCCGCCATGGAATCGCTGACCGGCGGGTTGCTGGCCTCTTTGCTGACCACCCTCCCCGGCTCCAGCCAGAGCTTCCTGGGGGGCATGGTATCCTATTCCATGGGCGCAAAGGCTCGTTTTGGCGTGCCTGCCGATACCCTCACGGCCCAGGGGGCCGTATCCGCCGGGACCGCCGCCGCCATGGCGCAAGCCGCCCGGCGCGAGCTAAACGCCACTTACGGCCTGGCCACCACCGGTGTGGCCGGACCTGACGAACTGGAGGGACACCCGGTCGGCACCGTTTACGTCGGGCTGGCCGGCCCGGAGGGCACCCGAACGAAGCTCCACCGCTTTCCCCCGCTGGGGCGCGAGGCTGTGCGTCTGCGCGCCGCTTACGCGGCTCTGGCGCTATTTTGGAGCCAATTGCAATGAGACTTTTTTTCGCGGTTTTCCCACCACGCTCCGTCCAGCGCGCGCTGGCTGCGGCGCAACAGTCTTTGCGCGGACACTGGAAACCCGTGCGGGAAGACCAGATCCACGTTACCCTGGGATTTTTGGGCGAGGTTCCCGGCCGCGAGCTGGACCGGGTGCGCGCCGCCGCCCGTAGCGCTGCGGGCGCCAGCGGACCCTTCCTGGCGCGGGTGCGCGGTACCGGATTTTTTCCAAACGAAGGGCGGCCGCGCGTATGGTTCGCCCGTGCCGAGGGCGCGGGGTTCGAACCCATCGCCCGGGCACTGCGTGAGGAACTTCCCGAATTTTTGGACGAAGAACGACCCTTCAAGGCCCACCTCACCCTGGCCCGGCGCAAGGGGCCCGCACCCCGCGTTGCGCCGGTGGTCTTCGACATCGAGTTCCCCGTGGAGGCCTTCGCGCTCGTCGAGAGCCGGCTTGCGCCCGCAGGCCCCCGCTACACGGTTTTAGACACCTTTTCCCTAAAGGAGCGTGGCAAACGTGGAGAACAGCGAACGGCAAAAGGCCTTGCAAAGTACCCTGAAGCAGATTGAAAAGCGCTTTGGAACCGGCGCCATTATGCGCCTCGGCGAACGCCCCCGTCAGGAGGTGGAGGTAATCCCCACCGGCAGCCTGGCGCTGGATCTGGCCCTGGGTATCGGCGGCATCCCCAGGGGGCGCATCACTGAAATATACGGCCCCGAGTCGGGCGGCAAGACCACCCTGGCGCTGCACGTCATCGCCCAGGCGCAAAAGGCCGGGGGCGTGGCGGCTTTTGTAGACGCCGAGCACGCCCTGGACCCGGTCTACGCGCGCCAGCTGGGTGTGGACGTAGACAACCTGCTGCTCAGCCAGCCCGATACCGGTGAGCAGGCGCTCGAGATAGTCGAACTGCTGGTGCGTTCGGGGGCGGTGGACGTGATCGTGGTCGACTCGGTGGCGGCGCTGGTGCCGCGGGCGGAAATCGAAGGCGACATGGGCGACGCCCATGTGGGGCTGCAGGCGCGGCTTATGAGCCAGGCGCTGCGCAAGCTGACCGGCGTGCTGTCTAAGAGCAACACCTCGGCCATCTTCATAAATCAGATTCGCGAGAAGGTGGGCGTCATGTACGGCAACCCCGAGGTGACCACCGGCGGCCGGGCCCTGAAGTTTTACAGTTCGATCCGCCTGGACGTGCGCCGCAAGGGACAGCCCATTAAGAAAGGTGATCAGCCCATAGCCAACGTGGTGCGGGTCAAGGTGACCAAGAACAAGCTGGCGCCCCCCTTTCGCGAGGCGGAGCTGGAGCTCTACTTCGGGCGCGGCATCGACCCGGTAGCCGATCTGGTAACCGCAGCGGTGGACCGGGGCGTGATAAAGAAATCGGGATCCTGGTTCTCGTACAACGACATCCGCCTGGGCCAGGGTAAGGAAAAGGCCGCCGACTACCTGCGCGCGAACCCCGAAATGATAGACGAGATCCGTAACCGGGTGCTGAGTCTGGAAACCACAGAAGATACCAAAGCCTAGAGGAGGGCTCCATGGAAACCATCGTCATCATTGTCCTCACCGCCCTTCTCGCTGGTGGCGGCGCGCTGCTGGCCAGCCGCCGCGCTGGCGACGCGGGAAGCGCACCGCTGATCGAAGAGATCGAAAAGCTGCGCCAGACCGCCGAGGAGGAACGCCGTCGCTTGCAGGCCGAGCGCCGTCGCTTGATCGAGGAAACGCAGCGCGAGGCGGAAGCGCTTCGCGCCA
The DNA here is from genome assembly GCA_027067955.1 of Thermaceae bacterium. GTDB lineage: Bacteria > Deinococcota > Deinococci > Deinococcales > Marinithermaceae > Oceanithermus. The sequence continues at coordinate 17,098 of JAMOUW010000063.1, read as the reverse complement.
GCGCCCGCGAGGAGGCGGCCCGTATCAGCGAGCAGGCCCGCCGCGAGCTGGAGGAGGCCCGCGCCGAGGCGCGGCAGCTGCGCGAGCGCGCCGAAGCCGAAACCGATCGCCTGCGCGCCAAGCTGGAAGCCGAGATGAAAAGTCGCCTGGCCGAGGAGCGCCAGCGACTCGAAGCCGACCTGGGCCGCGAACGCGAACGCATTGAGCGCGACCTGGAAGCCATTCGCCGTGAGCGCGAGGAGCTCAAAAGGCAGGACGAGCGCCTGGCCCGCCGCGGCGAGCAGCTCGATGCCCGCGCCTCCCGCCTGGATGAACAGGAAAAAAAGCTGGTGGCCGAGGAGCGCCGCCTGGCGCAACTGGCCGAAAGTCTGGAAAAGCGGGTCCGCGAGATAGACCTCAAACTGGAAGAGATAGCCGGCCTGACCCGCGAGGAGGCCAGGCAACTGTTACTCTCGCGACTCGACGAAGAGCTGGAAGAAGAGAAGGCTATCCACGTCAAGGCCGCTCTGGAGCGGGCCCGGCTTGACGCCAAAAAGCAGGCTGCTCACCTGATCGCCCAGGCGGTCCAGCGCCAGGCCTCGGAAACCGCCGCCCAGCTGGCGGTAAGCGTGGTGCCCATTCCCTCCGACGCAATGAAGGGCCGGATAATCGGCCGCGAAGGGCGCAACATCCGCACCTTCGAGTCGCTGACCGGGGTGGACCTGATCATCGACGACACCCCCGAAGCGGTCATCCTCAGCTCCTTCAACCCGGTGCGCCGCGAGATCGCCAAGATGGCGCTCGAGCAGCTCGTCACCGACGGCCGCATCCACCCCAGCCGTATCGAAGAGGTGGTGGAAAAGGCCAAGGAGGAGATGAAGCACTACCTTTACGAGCGCGGCGAGGAGGCCGCCCTCGAGGCCGGCGTGGTGGGGCTCAAGCCCGGCCTGGTGCAGCTTTTGGGCCGGCTGCATTTCCGCAGCAGCTACGGTCAGAACGTGCTCAAACACTCGATCCAGGTGGCCCACCTCTCGGGCATCCTGGCCGCCGAGCTGGGCCTCGACGTCAACCTGGCGCGCCGGGCCGGGCTGATGCACGACATCGGCAAGAGCGTGGACCGCGAGATCGAGGGCACCCACGTCGACATCGGCATCGCCCTGGCCAAGCGCTTCGGCGAGCCGCCCGAGGTGCTCGACGCCATCGCCCACCACCACGACCCGGAGAACGCCGAGACCACCTACGCCGTGTTGGTGGCCGCCGCCGATGCCATCAGCGCCGCCCGCCCGGGCGCGCGCCGCGAAAGCATGGAAGACTACATCAAGCGGCTGGAGCAGCTCGAGCAGATCGCCACCAGCTTCCCCGGCGTGGAGCAGGCCTTCGCCGTCCAGGCCGGCCGCGAAGTGCGGGTGCTGGTCAAGCCAGGCAAGGTCAACGACGCCAAGGCCACCCTATTGGCCCGCGAGATCGCCCAGCGCATCGAGCGCGACATGGACTACCCCGGCCAGGTGCAGGTAACCGTGGTGCGCGAAACCCGGGCGGTGGACTACGCCAAGTAGGCTTCCGACTATTCAACGCAACACCGGCCCCACGGGGCCGGTGTGCGCTTTGGGGAGAAGTCAGCTCAGGTACAGCACAGCCGCTCGTCCACCTAGATGCGCTCTTTGCTAACCACGCGAAGCGAAACCAGCAGGTCGTGTGGCCTGATTAAAAAGTTCTGCCGGCGGGGTATTTCGTCCAAACCCGGCGCACGCAGCACAAAACCGACCAGCACCACCTCGGCCAGCCCGTCGTCGTGAACCAGCAGCCCACAGAGCACCAGCGCTGGATGCTCCGCAGCGTAGATCAGGTAGCGGCCCTGGTGGCGCGTGTGCCAGCGACCGTGGGCAAACCGAACCCTCTCGCCATACACGGCTCCACCCAAAGCGGCCCGCACCCACTGGTAACCTTCCAAATCGCCCCGCGGCTCTACAGGCCGGGCGCTCACAGGGGGCACCGTGCCAGCGAGGTCAGCAAGCGCACGGTGCTGACAAACCAAAACTTTAGTAGTATTATTTAGATAGATTTCCTAACATCGCCCATACGTCAATATGATTCAAAGTGGTCAGTGCCCGTTAGCAGCAACTCTACATTGCAAATGGAGCTCGGGGTGAGCATATACATCTTTTTCGATCTAGAAGCGACCTCCGCCAACCCAGAAGAGGCGGAGATCCTGCAGATAGCTGCCGCCGCCAAAAACCGAGAACCCTTCAATGCCTTCTTGAGCGTCGAAAGCCTCCCAACCGAAGATGATGAGTTTTGGGAATTAGTTGGTTTTAGCCATAACACCTATATCAATAACGCCAGAGACGCCAAAGTCGTTCTCCAAGAATTCCTAAATTATGTAGGCAGCGAGGCTCTAGCAGGTCACAACATCCTAGGTTTTGATCTACCAGTCATTAACCGCCAGCTAAAGATGCACGAATTGAAGCGGTTGGATAACCGTGCTTTAGATACGCTGCGCCTCGCTCATCTTATTCTTCCGACGCCCCCGCATAACTTGATTGGGTATGGGCTTTCGGACTTATATCAGTTCTTTTCTCGACAAAAACCGGCGTCTGCCCATGAGGCACTAGCAGACGTGCGTACAAATATTGAGGTGGCCAAATACCTAAAGGATGCGGCCGGGAAGGTAGATCCCAATGTAACCACCGTCTGGTCAGCGTTGGAGATTGAAGAAGCAGAATTTTTAGGGCTGCAAACACCCAAGAAACCAGAACAGCTAATTGAAGCTCTACAAAAAACTTTGGGTAGGGATGCAAACATCCCTTGGGTGCACTCGGAAGGGAAGCCTTTCCCAGCAACATGGTCAAATCCCGATGAGCACGCAAATTTGCTAGGAGACAAGCGCGAAGCCCAGCTTGAAATGATGAAGCTTGTATTCGAAACCCTTGGAGAAAAGGGTCATGCCCTGCTTATCGAAGCGCCCACCGGTACCGGCAAAACGCGCGGCTACCTTTTCCCGATACTCCACAAGGCCTCCAAAGAAAAGCCGCAAAGCAAGCCGTATATAGTCGCCACGCATACCAAGGTGTTGCAAACACAAGCCATCGAGGAGTTACAAAAGATCGCCGACGAAGGCTACGCTGTCAGCGCCGTCAATCTTAAGAGCCCGCGCGACTATCTATGCCTCGATGCCCTAAAAGAAGCCTTTAACGAACGCGAACATCTGAGCGAAGATGGGCGCGCGGTTACGGGCGCGCTAATTTACTATGCTTCCATAGGGGGCTATGACCTTGAGTCTTTACCGGCATACTGGCGTAGCCGCCCCGGCTTTCGTGAGGTACTTTACCGCGTAGAAACGAATGCCAAGCGTTGCGGTCAGGGGCTGGAGCATCGCCATTGTGCCTTCACTCGGGTCACAAGCCGCAAAAAGAGGGCTAAGGTTTGGGTTACTAACCAAGCATGGTTGCTCGCCCATCAAGCCGCCTTCACGCAAAGCGAAGAAGATGCCTGCTGCAGTTTGGTTGTAGATGAGGCACACAATCTCGAGGGTCAGGCTACGGCTAGTTTTGCGCGCCAAGTTTCGGGCGAAGAGCTGTCGGCTCGGATAAGGCGACTTTATGACCCAAAACGGGGCATAGGCCTTTTTCGCGATCGTGGCCGCTTAACCAAGCTTCTGGGGAGTGAGCCATCAGAACCGCTGCTTCAATTCTCTAAGAAATTACGTGAAGACTACGCACCCAAGCTATTGGCCGCTTTAAAAGAGCTAGATAAAGGTTTGATATTTTTAGCGAAAAACTACGGACACGGCGATCCGAGGTACGACATTCGGCTCGACTTGATGCCAGTAGCAAACAGCAAAAAAGAGTGGCCGCAAATCGCGGGCACCGTTGGGTCGGTCCGTAACCAGGTGATACAACTGCTCAATAAATTAAGAGAAGTCATTCCGGAAGACAGCCGCCTGTACTATAGGCTCGACCCGCTTTTTGACGCCCTAGACCGCTTTCTCGAACTTACCAGATTAATGCAACAAGCTGTAGGCGGCCGCTTAGACGAAAAGGAGTGGGTAGCGGAGCTCGTGTACGCGAGCGATGCTTGGACTATTCTGGCCCAGCCGGTGGACTTAGTAGAACACCTGGCGCCGCTCTGGCGGAAAACTAGAGGGGCCGTTTTTACCAGTGCAACCCTAGACCTAGGGGACGATTTTGCCTATATCAAGCGTGCGCTGGGTGTAGAAGAAACGTTCAAGAAAGTTGCTGCCAAAAAGCTGCCAGGGGTTTTGCCGTACAACAAGGCGCATTTGATCGTTCCGGGTCACCTGCCGGAGGCGCGTGGCGACTTACAAAAGCGGTTTTCGCGCCTTTTGCACGAAGAGCTAAAGCAGATTCTCCCCTACGCCAAGCGTAGCCTGAATCTTTTTACCTCTACCGCGCGCCTCAAAGAAGCCGGTTCGAAGCTGAAAAAGTCAAAGGAGCTCAGCAGCGATATACTTCTTCCGTTAACTCGCAAGGAGCGGGAAGACGCCGTACAGCGAATGCGAGCGCAACCCGAGGCACCGGGGCATACTTTTGGCTCGCGCTCGTTTATGGAGGGTGTTGACCTGCCCAACTTAAAACTGGTTGGGCTAGAACGTATACCTTTTCCGGTACCTAACCGCCTGCTCGAGGCGCGTGGCCAGCTGGCCGAACTGCAGGGCCTCAATCTCTGGGAAGACGTGTACATGCCCAAGGCAACCCTTTTTTTCGTGCAGGCCTTTGGCCGCCTCATTCGCGATAGCAGGGTCGGAGCAGGTGAAGGCGTATTTGTTCTGTGGGATAAACGCATCGTAAACGCTTTTTACCAAACCAGGTTTCTTGATGCTTTACCCAAAGGTGTAAATAAACACTTTCCCAAGACTCGAGAAGAATTCTATAACGCGCTAGCGCCGATTCTGGATGTTGAGCGCAAAGAACTACCGAGTGAGGAGCTCCTGGACGGTGCCCTTAGACGCCTTTACGAAATTAGGGAGTCTGAGACTGGGCCACTTGAAAAGGCCGTTGAAATTGCCCGAGTTTTCTGGGAGGGCATTGACTTGGCAAAAGAGGCCGAGCGCGAGAAAAAACAACGCGAGGCTATGAGCGCCGCTTTTTCTGGGCAAAACGTTTTCGTTTTCCTGCCAACGGGCTACGGAAAGAGCCTGGTCTTTCAGCTCCCCGCCTTTGTCGAGGAAGGGCTTACCATTGTCGTTTCCCCACTCAAAGCGCTGATGGCCGATCAAGTCAGCGGGTTGCAAGACCGCGGCCTGCCGGCGGCCAAGGTTGATTCTTCTATGTTCGCTGCGGCGCGCGGGGCCGTATATGAAGAAGTGCGCAAGGGGAACATAAACCTTCTTTACCTGAGCCCGGAGAGGATAGTCCGCGACCTCAATCTCCGCTCGCTAATCAAAGAAAAGATTATCAGCAAACATTTGAAGCGCTTTGTGTTTGACGAAGCCCACAGCGTTTCGGAATGGGGGCACGACTTTCGGCCAGACTATCTAGACGCTGTTAAACTCATTCGCAGCGAGCTGGCTCCTGGTGTTCCGATTACTGCTCTAACTGCAACGGCTATTCCTAGGGTGCGTAGCGAGCTCTATGAGATATTCGGGCTCTCGGACGAGGACGTTGAGGTTATTGAAGCGCATCCAGATCGCCCCGAAATTAAATATTACGTACATAAGGCCCGCGGAGAAGCCGCGCCCATTCAAAAACTCAGTGAACTAACACAACTCCTGTCTCATTTGAGCAACCAGTATGAAGAAGGTGCTTGGAGTGTTATTGCTTACGTACTTACCAAGCGGCAATCAGAACGACTTGCTTGGGCTCTAGGCAGATTGGGGTTCAAGGCCGAAGCCTATCATGCTGGGTTGGGAGACCTTGTTAGAGCTGAGGTACAATCGCGCTTTGAGGAGGGTGAAACACCAATTGTCGTGGCAACCAAAGCTTTCGGGATGGGGATCGACAAGTCCAATGTGCGGGCAGTAGTTCATTTTGAGCCACCCGAAAGCCTAGAGGCTTACCTACAGGGCTCAGGCCGCGCTGGCCGAGACGGAAAGGAGGCATATGCTCTTTTGAGCCATTCACCCAGTGATTGGAAACTGCTTGAGTGGATGGCTACACGTTGGTCGTATGACGAAAATCACGTTACAGCACTCCTGGAAATCTTGGCTAGTGATGAGGATTGGCTGGGTTATGCCGAAGATCTTGTTAAGGAAATAAATGCTCTAGCAAATGAAGGGGGCGACGAAGATGGCTATGGGGATATCGGCGAAAATGACCTGAAGCTAATTCTAAGCAGAGCTGCCAGTTTAGATGTGTTAACTTACGAGCACTTTCCAGGTAAAGCAGCCATGCTTGCAGATGACTGTGGCATAGTTGAAGTTGAATGTCCGGGCATTGCAAAGGTTGAAGGCGATCGGTGTTTGCTGGACTTTGCTAGTTTAAAAGATTTTATCGAGGCGGCGCGCAAATATGATTGGTTATACGACAAATGGAGATCGGGGTATTTACGCGTTTTTCGCTCGTATCAACCCGCATTGCGAATTCAGTTGATCAATCGCCGCAGCAGTATTCGTCTACGCAATCAAACACGAAAGCAGCATAAGTTGGCTGAAGAACGAGTAAGACAGGTTAGGAAATATGCCGAACACCCTGGGTGTTTTCGTAAGTATTTACTTCACTATCAAGATGCCGAGTTAGGGCAATGCTCTGGTTGTGGATACCATGACGGCGACCCACCTTGGTGGGCAGTTGAAAAATTAAATATTAACATAATCCGCGATGCGTATAGGCCTAAAGAGGTTATTCTTGATTTTTTACAGTGGATGCAAGACGCTTTCGAGGCGTGGCAGGAACAGCGCGGCGAAGAAAAGCGCTTTAACGGCTACGGTTCTGCTGTTATAGCCAACGCGCTTATAGGCAAACAAAAGTTCTGGTCGGGCAGTGAGCAGCGAACTGTTCCCAAATGGCTCATGAACAACCGTTTTTTTGGCAGGCTGGCATTCGTTACGTGGAAGGAAATAAAGAAACAGCTTGAAGAGCTGGCCAAAGCCGGTCTGATCGACGCGGAAAGTTACTTGTCCGGATATGTATATCGCATCAATGAAACTGGGCGGAGGGAGCTGTCACGGCTTACAAGAAGAGCCGCTAGGGAGTGATCAAGCTGAATTTTGACGAGGTGTTAGGCCAAATTATTGCCGAGGGAGATATAGCGAGCCTGCGCATAGTGCTCTCTGGATTTCTTGAGCCCGACGAACTGGCTAGGCAATATATAACACACTTTCCGCGTCACAGTAAAATCGCTGCTCGTTTGGTGGTGGCGAAGTTGGCTGACCTAACAGATGAGAGGATTCTGGAAAGATTAGAAAATATATTTAAAGAACGCCCTGAGGTGATTCGGGGTATAGCCAAAACATGGCTAGAATCGTCCGAAGAATATTTACGGCAGTTGGCGGAAGGAAGCTGGCCATTTACTAAGCGGCCCATCCCTCACAAAAAGTGGTGGGAAGCAGCTTCGTTGTTTTTAGAGAGAGCAAAAGCGTTGCCTCGCTGGGAGTGGTTTGCCCAAGCTGTGGAGCCGCATCGGGTCGGCAGCACCCCTGAGTCTGAAGAGGGCGTTTTTAGGCAGCAAAATAAAGCGCTAAAGCGGGAAGTTGAGAAATTGCGCCGCGAATTTCAGGCGTGCAAAGAAACCCTTCGCAGGGAGCGGGCTACTAACGAGGTGGATCGAGGACAGATTAAAAAACTGCGACAAGAGCTAAAAAATCAAACGCAACATCTTGAATCCATGCGACGTACAAAAGCAGTCCGTGATATCGAATACGAGAACGCAAAACAACGCCTTGCAAGTTCGACTCGGAGACTCGCGAAGCTCGAAGCGAAAATCATTAACTTACACAATAAGCTCATTGATTGCCAGATGTTACTCAAGCAAACGCAAAAGGAGGCAAGAGAACCCTGCCCAAAAATACCGCCGCCCCAACCGGTACCGAAAAGGGCTGAGCTGCAATTGCCCTTTAAGCCAGAAGAGCTAAGCGGCGTTTGGATTGTGCCCTATGCATCACTTGCTGAGGAGCCAAAGCGCCGGCTGGTTGCATTAATTAGGCTGTATGAAGCAGCTTTGACAGATAAAGACGAACCAATGCTAAGCAAAACAAACTGGGCAAGTTTGGCAGGTAGGCCTTCAGGCGTCATCTTGACAGATATTGACAAACTCTTGCACGACATGATAAGCATTCCCCTTGCACGCTGGGTTGAAACATCACTTTTTGATACAGAAACTTACCTTTACAGGCTTCGCAAGCTTGTAAATGAGAACACAAAGCCATTACTGGAGAGAGGCGATGAATAAACAGGGCTGCCAGGAAAGCCTGAGGCATGCTGAAAAGGAGTGGGAGAAACTCAAAACCCGTTTTGATGAATGCAACGACCACCTAAGCGATGCGGAAAGGAGGTTAAACGAGGACGCCTACATACGCAAAAAGTATGACGCCTGTCGCCTTGAATTAGAAGAGGCATATGAACAAATTAACAGATTAAAAAAAGAGTGCAAGGAACTGCTAGCATTTAAAAAATATATCAGACACCCCAACGTCTGGATCGAGAATGCGTTGTATCCATTGGCAAAGTCTTTGAGCGAGTTTCATGACTTATTGGGTACAGAAGCCCAAAGCAGCCGCCAGAGCGAGCTTGAAGACTCTGTTAAATTGGTGCATGAATGGGCATACAAGTTATATCAGCTATTAAGTCTGCATCTTGGTGGAGAAGAAAGAAAAAAAGCGGAAATTTATCTCATCGCCTTGTGGCATTGGGTCAGACTCGAAGAAATAATTGCAAGATTTGACGGAGAATAATAATGTGGCATGTGGTGATACGACGATTGAAAACCCACGGTCCGATCAATTTTTTTGTCAATGAAGATGAATATGCGTATTTAAAAAGCGTCTTTAAAAGACTTTGGCTTAAAGATGGTTGTAAGTCATGGAGCGATGACGAGCGTCTTGTTGCACTCGGCTATTTAAGGGGTTACACGCTATATCGCGAAGTGCCAGAAAATCCCAAGGAGTTTTGGGGTCCATTCTTTTCTGAATTAAATGTAAAACAAACACAACCAAACCCATTTTGTTTCGATGAGTTGTGGGAAGCTTTTAGCACGCATCCTGAAACTAGGAAATATCTAGTAGAAAAGAATAACAACCGTATGCTTGTAGAAACTATAAACAATATATGGGGCGTTAAAGGGCTACGGGCAAAAGCATTGGCTGAACTGCTCAGCGAGTACTTGCGGGAGCGGGAATCGGGTAGGGAGCCCGATGCATGGGCAATGTTTGCAGCAAAATCTGAATATCGGCATGTGGCTCACCACTCAGAAACGTATAAACGCATCTTCGAGGGGGTATACAACCTGTTATCAGCTTTGAAAGATGAGCCTGACCTTGCTTGGAGATATTTAAGAGAAAAAACAAGTGAAGAGGAGTTTATAGGTGAATTGCAAAGCATGGGGTTATTCTTCTCGAAACCGCATCCATTCAGATATCTCCGCAAAAAGTCAGAGAAATTGTTGCGCGATCTCTTAACGTCTTACGTAGGGTTTGGAAGCTATGAAACAATCTCAAAGGTGCGCGAGAAAAAACCTAAACACGCTACTAGGCGCAGGCGTGTAAAAGTGCGTTTAGTGTCCCAGGAAAGTCTAACTAGACTTTCTGGCTTGGAAGGCTTGGAAATAATACCTGATATAAAACACAGAACTGTATTGCTAGAAAACCGTTGGGTTACTGGTGAGGCTCGTTTGGCTTCTGGCGCGCGGGACCGTTTTAGATGGAAGCCCAAGCTTGACGAAAATGGTGGGCCGGTTTGGGTTCGCCCCGAGGATGAAGGAGTATCGCTGGGGTTAGGGGACGATGAAGTACGCGTTGAGTTTGAGCTTCTGCCTAAAAATGTGCTCCACCTAGAGCTTAATGGCTACCAGGATATTCTTGAATGGACCGAACGAAGCCGGTTCAGCGCGAAGAAAACTCGTGGTTTACAAGCTGGTTACTTACAGTTTCGTTTAGTGTCCCAAGAAGACGCCAGTAAAAGCCTTGACGATTTAGTACCAAACTCAAATGACACTTTGTTAATTGATTATGTTTACCAAGGGGACGCGTTCGAAATTGAAAGAGTGCCGCTGCGATTTACGCCGCGCCTGGTTTCCTGGGAAGCGTTTCGTAACCCCCATGGAGTTGAAGTGCACGTAAAGGCTGAGCTGCCTAAAGATGGCGTAATTTTGTTGCAAGTTCGCACGCCAAAGGACTTGCGGCAAACAGAGCTGGGCTTTAGTGAATCGGGTGAGTATTCAGCCAGCTTCCAGGTCGACCACTTGCTGCCGGCAGAAGTTAAGGTTGAGCTTCAGCCCGATGGTGCGCCTGATATAAAAACTTTACCTCCCGAAATTGACTGGAAGCAGGCTTTTCGGGCTGGCGTAGGTGTGGGAAAGTTTTTGTCAGGCGGAGGTTGAAAGCCCGAGGATTCCACCGGTAATTTAGCAGGCCACTTTTACTCCCCGTAACGCTCTGCCTGCAACCGCCACAGCTCGGCGTATTCGCCGCCTTTGGCGAGGAGCTCGTCGTGGCTGCCGCCCTCGACCAGGCGGCCGGCCTTGAGGACGAGGATCCGGTCAGCCTCGCGCACCGAGGCCAGGCGGTGGCTGATGAGCAGCGCCGTGCGGCCGCGGGCTAGCTTGGCAAAGCTGCTGAAGAGCCGGTGTTCGGCGCGGGCGTCGAGGGCGGCGGTCGGTTCGTCGAGCACCAGCACCTCCGCCCGGCGAAAGAGCGCCCGGGCAATGGCCAGCTTCTGCCACTCGCCGCCCGAAAGCTCGCCGCCGCCAAACTCACGGCCCAGGGGAGTCTTCAGCCCTGCGGGCAGGTGGTCCAGCAGCTCGCCGAGCCCGGCGGCCCTGGCCGCTTCGGTTATCGCTTTTTCGTCGTCCAGCCGCGCCAGGTCCGCCAGGCCGACGTTCTCGCCCAGGGTGAAGGCGTAGTGGCCGAAGTTCTGGAATACCGCGCCCACCCGCCGCCTCCAGTCGGCTAAGTCGAGCTCGCGCAGGTCCACCCCGCCGACCAGGATCCGGCCCTCGCCGGGGTCGTAAAAGCGTAACAGCAGCTTGACCAGCGTGGTCTTGCCAGCACCGTTCTCGCCCACCAGGGCCACGGTCTGGCCGTAGGGAATGCGAAAACTAACGCCTTCGAGCGCCCGCAGGCCACCCGGGTAAACGAAACCAACGTTTTCGAAGACGATCTCCGGACGCTCGGGCACCGGCCGGGAGCGTGCCGGCGGTCGCACCTGCGGCTCGGCCTCGAGGAAGCGGAAAAGGTGACCGAAGAAGAGCGAGCGCTCGAAGAGGTAGCCCAGCGACTCGACCACCCCCTGGGCGCTGTTTTGCATGCGGGCGATGCCCTGGAGCACCAGCACCACCGCGCCCACGCTGAGTGCTCCGGCGGCGGCCGCCCGCACCGCCCAGCCGAGGGAGAAGCCGGCGGCCAGGTAAAAAAGCGCGAGCGGGAGCAGCGAACGCCAGAGCGCCTCGCGCCGCACCCGCTGCATGCGCGCGAAGACGCGCCCGAAGCGCTGGCGGTAGCGGTCCGCCAGCCAGCCCGCCAGGTTCCAAAGCCGCACCTCGGCGGCGTGCTCGAGCCCCAGCGCCACCCGGCCGTGGTAGTTCATCTCGCGTGCGTCGGGGCTGGCCCCCACCAAAGCCCGGTAGCTGGCCTCACGCTGCGCCACCAGCGAGCGCGCCAGGGGCAGCGCCGCCGCGAGGAGCAAGAAGGGCATCCAGGGCGCGTAAACGGCCAGTAAAAGCGCCAGCGCGATCAGCGTGACGGCATCGCGGGCAAGAAAGACCAGGTTGACAATCAGGTTGAGCGGGTAGCTGCGCGCGCCCTGGCTGAGAACTTCCAGGTCGTCGTGGTAGGCCGGGTTTTCGACTATGCCCAGCCCGGCAAGCTCGCCGGCTTTCTCCATCAGGCGCAGATTGACGGTCGCGGTAAAGCGGTCGGCCAGTTCGCCGCGCAGCATACGGTCTAGGGGACCCAGCAAACCGCCCAGGAGCTGCACGCCCGCCCAGGCGGCCACCCAGAAGAGCGGGTTTTGGCCGCCCCCCGCCAACTCGTCGATCAACCGCTGGCTGATAACGATTGTCGCCACCGGCAGTGCCCCTTGCATGGCGATCAACAGCGCCAGAACGCCCACACCCGCGGGGCTCACACCCCAAAGCAACTCGAGCGCCCGGGCGACGTTCCAAGCAAGCGCCTGCGTAGGGGCAGGCTTTTTAGTACCGGTCATGACACTGTCCTCCAGAATACCCTCGCGGCGCCTGGAGCAGGGTTAGCCATTCCACCGCACCCACGGGCCCTTTTCCTGGCCGGGCGTCCGGCCCAGCCCTGGCACCTGTACTTTTCGCGATGACCATAGATGCAAAGGAGAATGCAATCATTCATAGAAAACCAGCATGTAAAGGAAATTAATGCTACAATATACATTGATACGAAGCTGCGATTTTGAAAGCGGCAATTCACCAGCTCAGACCAGGTGCCGTTACGCTGCAATTGCTTCTCTGCTGCCGGATAGCTCTGCCAACGACCACGCCTTGCGTTTTTGCGCGGCCGCAAAGGCAAAGGAGAGAGCGCTTCATCGCAGCAAGCAGCTTCCTGGGGAGGATACGGGCGTGTGGAGGATGTTGCGCGGCAAGGGAGCAACGCTGTTGATCGTCGCCCTGCAAGAAGCGTTTGCGGCTACGGTTCCCTTTTTCTTCCTCACTTCGCTGGTTTCCCTGACGCGGTTCCTGGTGGGCCAGTATCACCTTCAGATATACGTTCTCGACGGGCAGCAGCTCTGGCAGCTGCAGAATGCGCTCTACCGGTTTTCATCATTCATGGCGGTGGCTACCATCGCCTATTTCTACGCCCGCCGTATCAGCGCCTCACCGATGGTTTCCACCGTTCTGTCGATTACCGCACTGGTAACCTACCTGGCCCTGAGGAGCCCCGAGGACACAATTACATTCCCCTACGGGTTCGCCCCGGTTACCCTGGTGGTCCCCGTTCTGGCAACCTATCTGCTGAAACTGTTTTCCCCGCGTCTGACCCTGCAGCTCCCGGAAGATGGCGGCAAGGGGCACATTTACCGGCACCTGAACTATCTTTTCGTGTTCGTATTTGCCTATGCGGCCACCACCATCCTGCTGCTCCTTGGCGGAAACCACCTGGCGCCCGGGCTGGCCCGGCTGTTCAGCGGCGGGCTGCTGCACGTTCCCGAAAACACGCTGCTCGCCCTTTACGACTTCCTGGTGCCGCTCTTCTGGTTCCTGGGAATCCACGGCCCCCGCGTCGTCAACTCCTTGATGGGTACGGCAATACTGGATGTCCCCATTGTTCCCAATCTTTCCTTTGCCGAGTTCAACCGGCTCTTTGTGGTTCTGGGCGGATCGGGAATCGGACTGAGTATGTTGCTGGCCCTGCTGCTGCACGCGAAGAACAGAACCATGCGTTACATCGCCTTAGTTTCAGCTCCTTTCGTCATCTTTAACATAAATACGCTGATCATCTATGCCATCGTGGTCTTCAATCGCTATCTTCTCTTTCCCTTCGTCATGTTGCCACTACTAAACTTTTCAGCAGCTTACGTATTCATACACACCGCCGGGATTAAATTTACCGATCACTACATTCCCTGGAATACTCCTGCTTTTCTTAACGGGTACCTGAAGACCGGCGGTGACTGGCGCCTGGTCGCCTTTCAAATGCTGCTGGTGGCAGCCAACACCGCCGTGTACTACTACTTCATAAGCTGGTATCTGCGCGTCCAGTCTACAGAAAAGCACTTCCGCCGCCTAAAAAGCAGTCTCCGTTTGCTGGGCGAACTAGAAGGCAAGGGCGGCCTGAACGCCTTCGTGGCCCACACCAAGGTAATCAAGGCTCATGCCAAACTAGACCAGTTGCTACAGGGCTTGCGCGAAGAAAGTCTGGCCGTTTACTACCAGCCGGTTCTGCCCATGACCGGGGAGAAACGCGCCGGCCTGGAGTCGCTGCTCCGTTACCGCGAGGAAAGCGAAACCCGCGCACCCAGCTTTCTGGGGCTGGTGGAGGATGCCGGCATGGCGCCTCTCATAGATATCTGGGTCTGCAAGAAGGTGCAGCAGGATCTGGAGCGGCTGCGAGAACTACGGCAACCGCCGCCGGTCAGGATCAACCTGCACCCGGACACCCTGGTAAACGACGAAGCGGTAACGGTAATAATCCAGACGCTCCGCGGCTATGAAGTAATCTTTGAGATCGTCGAAAAAAGCTTCCTCGCGGGGCATAGAGCCCTGGTGAACCTCCACCGACTCAACGAGGTTGGTTTTCACATTTCGATAGACGATTTTGGCACCGGCTACTCCAGCCTGGACACCATAGTCAGGCATCAGTTTTACGAGCTCAAAATGGATCGCGGCCTGGTTTCCGAAATCGGCAACAGCAAGGGGCGGCTGGTAAGCAGGAAGATCGTCGAGATATGTCACGGCATCGGCACCCAGGTGGTGGCCGAGGGTGTGGAGGAACGCAGGCAACTGGCGCACCTGTGCGAAATTGGCGTGGACTACTCGCAGGGCTTCCTGTTTGCGCCCGCCATGCCACTCGAGCAGGCCCTGGTCTATCTAGACGGGCACGGGAGGGCAGCCTGCAACACCCGTTCTGCCGCTCAGGACAAGCCTGCCGACTCCCGGCCGGTCTCCCGGGGCGCCGGCGCGTACCCGGGCCCCGGTTCGTGACGGCCGGTTCCCCGGAAAAAGGGCCGGGTGATCCGGCCGCCGCCCGCGGATTCCGCCCGGAACGTAGCCGGGACGCCCGTCACGGCGCTGGCGGATCAGGCGTACAGGAGAGTGGTGGGTCAGGGCCCCTATCGGCCGTCCAGCCCCAGATGGGAAACCCGCGCGCTTTAGGGCGTGCGCGGACGACCCTCGCTGCCGGTTGCGGTCGCGAGCACGTACCCCGCTTTTCTAGTACCTGATCTCCAGCGGCTCCAGCCACCAGCCCTCGAGCCCGATATGCACCCGGGCCACCAGCTGCACCACCTGCGCAGGACTGCCATGGCCGGGTATTCTTGCGTCGCCTCCGGGCGGCAGGAAGGCTATGCGGGTTCCGTCGCAAAAGCTACCGTCGGAGCGGGTGCGCATCAGGTTGCCGGCCGGCAACGGCAGCCCTTCGCAAACGGCCGGCAGCTGCGGGTCGTACCAGCTCCACATATAGCCCACCAGCACTACCTCGCGACCGGCGTAGGCGGCCGGGTGAAACTCTATGCGGCTGAGGGTGGTGGCATGCTGGGCTAGCACCCAGCCGACCAGCAAGATCGCAAACGCCAGTCCACGGTGCATGGTCTCTCCCGGCTACGGCGCGAGCGGTTCGCCAAACTCCACCTGGTTACCCAGGGGGTCGGTGTAGGCGACGGTGCGAAAGCCGAAATCCTGGCCCACCGGTGGCGCCTTCGGTTGCAGGCCCCGCTCGGCCAGTCGCCGCACCAGGGCGTCAACGTTGTCAACTGTGAAGAATAGTCCCATACCCCTGGTTTCCACACCATCGGTCCCGGTCCGGTGCAACGCCAGCTTGGCGCTGCCGGTATCGAACTCTACCCAGCCGGGGTGCTCGGCGCTGGCGGGCAGCCCCACGCTGTCCTTGTAGAACGCCAGCAGCGGACCGAGATCGCGCGCGAAGAGAATGGTGAAACCCAACCTCATGACCGACCGCCTCCTTTCGCGTTGGGGACAGTATACCGAAACAGCCTAATCGCACAGCTCGCAAGCTGCCCGAAAAATCCTTGCCACCTCGGGAACGTCCGCTTTACCCTGGGCCACAGCCAGCACCAGCTCAAAGAGGTCGTCGTCACCGAGCGCCAGCCTCCTGCCGTTCAAGCGCAAGAACACGTCTGCAACAGCAAAGGCGGTGCGCTTGTTTCCGTCTACGAAAGGGTGACCGCGAGACAGACTCATCAGGTATGCCGCCGCCTTGTCGGCCAGATCCGGGTAGAGCTCCTCATCTCCAAAGGCGGCCCTGGGCGCCTCGATTGCGGCCTCCAGCCTTCCTGGATCGCGCAGTCCGCGCCCACCGCCGAAGGTTTCGATTAGGTCATGGTGAATGGCCAGCGCCAGCCGCCGGGTGACATACCTAGGCATCGGTCAGCCTGCGGTATAGCGCTTCGCGCTCGCGTTTGGACTTTAGATAGGCAAGCGCTGCTTCCAGCTCCGCCGGATCAGCGTCACTGGCGGCCATTATCATGGTGCTCCCCACCACCAGAATCTCTACCTCTCCGCCAGGATTAAGACCTAGGAGGTCCAGAATATCTGGCGGCAGCGCGACGCCCCGCGAGTCGTCGATACGGATGAGCTTGCGCTTCATGGCTTCATGGTAGCTAAGTCTACAACCTGGCACCAGCTCCCCAGGCCCGCTTGTTGGGAGCGCGGATTATTGGGGTGGAGCCGGAGGAAGCGAAAGGAAAACCGGGCCGCACATCGGACCTGTTGATTTTCAAGCCGCCCGTAGGTAGGGTTTTGTAAAGAAAATGGGGGCTGGCCTGCTTAACCAACCCCTCCCTCCTGGCCCACCCCAACAGCTGGCGGTAAAGCTCTTTGCGGTTCCCTCCGTTGAAGCGCCATTCGCATTGCATTCCCCCGAGGAAGTAGTAGAAGTGCTTGCGCGGGATGCCGTTGTATCTGCGTAGGTGTCGCTTCGCCCGGTTCCAGAAGTTTTAGGGTGGCGTTGATGTGGTGTTTGTTCTCTTCTCCACCAGCAAAGCCTTTGCCGCGGTCTATGCGACGGTGATGAAAGCTGGAAACGTCCAGTACGTCATGGCTGGTAAAGCTGCCAGTATAGACGGTGCTGTCACTCAATGATGGGTACGGGCGTCTTTGCCTTCGCGTTCGGTATCGGGAGCGGGACGCAGGAAACACTGTTTTTATCACCTGCCAAGCAGTCCTCGGCTTGTTTTGCGTCGTTTTTCAAAAACCCACCTCCCACACCCCACCCCCTACCTCCTGCTTTTGTCCGTATCCGGAACTGCGCCCCCAATCTTAGACACTCACCCGCTCCAAAAAGTGTGATGCTTATCCGCCTGTAACT